>NZ_JAQQDU010000003.1:0-192428 GCF_046027825.1 Paraburkholderia sediminicola | reverse complement strand
GGTTTCAAACCCTCGCCCCAAAGACGTCACCCGCAATGGCAGAAAAACTGGAGGCAGTATGAGCTACAGAACAGAAGAAGTCGCTTACGTGCAACCGGCGGTCCTACCCGCCGCCCAAGCGCCGGCCGCAAAACGCAGCACCGCCGAGTACCGCGCGCTCGACGCCGCGCACCACATCCATCCGTTTTCGGATATGGGCTCGCTCAATCGCGCCGGCAGCCGCGTGATCGTCAAGGCACAGGGCGTGTACCTGTGGGATTCGGAAGACAACAAGATCATCGACGGCATGGCCGGTCTGTGGTGCGTGAACGTCGGTTATGGCCGCAAGGAACTGGCCGACGCAGCGTACCGCCAGATGCAGGAACTGCCCTTCTACAACACCTTCTTCAAAACGACGCACCCGCCGGTCATCGAACTGTCGGCCTTGCTCGCGGAGCTCGCGCCAGAACCGTTCAACCACTTCTTCTATTGCAACAGCGGCTCGGAAGGCAACGACACCGTGCTGCGCATCGTCCACCAATACTGGGCGACGCAAGGCAAGCATTCGAAGAAGTTCGTGATCTCGCGCAAGAACGGCTATCACGGTTCGACGATCGCAGGCGGCACGCTGGGCGGCATGGGCTACATGCACGAACAGATGCCCTCGAAGGTCGAGAACATCGTGCATATCGACCAGCCGTATTTCTTCGGCGAAGCAGAAGGCAATCTGACGCCGGAAGAATTCGCTCTCGCCCGTGCGCAGCAACTCGAAGCGAAGATTCTCGAAATCGGTGCGGACAACGTGGCCGCGTTTATCGGTGAGCCTTTCCAGGGCGCCGGCGGCGTGATCTTCCCGGCCTCGACGTATTGGCCGGAAATCCAACGCATCTGCCGCAAGTACGACATCCTGCTGGTCGCCGACGAAGTGATCGGCGGCTTCGGCCGGACCGGCGAATGGTTCGCGCATCAGCACTTCGGTTTCGAACCGGATCTGATCACGCTGGCCAAGGGTCTGACGAGCGGCTATGTGCCGATGGGCGCGGTCGGCCTGCATGATCGTGTGGCCAAAGCGATCATCGAGAACGGAGACTTCAATCACGGCCTCACCTACTCCGGTCACCCGGTGGCGGCAGCCGTAGCGGTGGCCAATCTGAAACTGCTGCGCGACGAGAAGATCGTCGAGCGCGTCAAGACCGACACGGGTCCGTACTTCCAGAAGAAGCTGCGTGACACCTTCGCCAATCACCCGATCATCGGTGAAATCTCCGGCGCGGGTCTGGTCGCCGGTCTGCAACTCGCAGAAGACCCGAAAGCGCGCAAGCGTTTCGCCAATGGCGGCGAAGTCGGCACGATCTGCCGCGACTTCTGCTTCAACGGCAACCTGATCATGCGCGCCACCGGCGACCGGATGCTGCTGTCGCCGCCGCTCGTGATCAACAAGCTGGAAATCGACGAGATCGTTGCGAAGGCCAAGTACGCCATCGACGCGACCGCACAACAACTCGGAATTTCGTAACGGCAGTTCGTTCCGGCATGGGCACACCCACGATTAGCGCTCATGCCGGTTCTTCACATCAAGGGAAAAAACCATGAGCGTTTGTCATCTTCGTCATGCGGTCGCGGGGGCCGCGCTTCTCGCCTTCGCAGGTTTTGCGGCGTTGTCGGTTACGCCGGCCCTTGCGGCCGACACGGAACTGAATGTCTACAACTGGTCGGACTACATCGCGAAGGACACGATTCCGAACTTCGAGAAGCAGGACGGCATTCACGTTAAATACGACAACTACGATAGCGACGATACGTTGCAAGCCAAACTGCTCGCGGGCAGCTCCGGTTACGACATCGTGGTGCCGACGTCGAACTACATGGCCAAGCAGATTCAGGCCGGTGTGTACATGAAGCTCGACAAGTCGAAACTGCCGAACCTAGCGAACCTCGACCCCGTGTTGATGAAGATGATTACCGATGCCGATCCGGGCAACCAGTACGGTGTGCCCTGGGCTTACGGCACTGACGGTGTCGGCTACAACGTGCAAGCCGTGCAGAAGGCGCTCGGCGCCAATGCCCCGGTGGATAGCTGGGCACTGGTGTTCGAACCGGCCAATCTGTCGAAGCTGAAGGGTTGCGGCGTGTCGTTCCTCGATCAGCCCGTCGATGTCTTCGCTGCCGCGCTGCAATACCTGCATAAGGATCCGAACAGCACAAACCCGGCTGACTATCAGGCAGCGTTCGAAATGCTGAAGAAAGTCCGCCCGTATATCACCCAGTTCAACTCGTCTGGCTACATCAACGACCTCGCCAACAACGACATCTGCGTCGCGGTGGCATGGTCGGGCGACGTCGGCATTGCCGCCCGCCGCACCGCCGAAGCCAAGCGTTCATACGAAGTGAAATTCTCGAACGTCAAGGAAGGCGGCCTGCTGTGGTTCGACGTGATGGTGATCCCGAAGGACGCACCGCATCCTGAAGCCGCACTGAAGTGGATCAACTACATCGAAGATCCGAAGGTCAACGCTGCCATCACCAACGAAGTGTTCTACCCGACCGCGAACAAGGCCGCGCGCCAGTTCGTCACGCCCGCTGTCAGCCAGGACAAGACCGTTTATCCGGGCGACGAAGTGCTGAGCAAGATGACGCTGATGAAGCCAGTGCCGACCGATATTCTGCGCCTTGAAAACCGTCTTTGGGCGCAGCTTAAAACCGGTCATTAATAAACCCGACTAGAAAGAATCGATCCCGCGCTCAGGGATCGCTCGAACCCTGAGCGCATGAATGGCAGTAACGGTAGTCAGCCTGCGCGCTTTTAGCGTCCCACCCGCGCGCAGTCCCCTGTTTTCTGGTCGCAGCGCATCTTGCGAGCCGCTTCCCGCGCCTCGTATGGAGACACTTGCGCCCGCGATCCGCAAGGAATGGTTACATCATGAACTCGACGACCCTAAAAAGCACGGCCGGCGCCGCCCAGACGGCCCGCCCCGCACCGACGACAAAATCGAAATCGGACGAATTCGTTCGCATCGAAAATGTCGTGAAAAAATTCGGCGACAGCACCGCTGTCGATAACGTCAACCTGAGCATTGCGAAGAACGAATTGTTCGCGCTGCTCGGCAGCTCAGGCTGCGGCAAGTCCACGCTCCTGCGCATGCTCGCAGGGCTCGAGACGGTGACCTCCGGGCGCATTTTCGTCGATGGTGAAGACCTCGCCGCGATGCCGCCGTACAAGCGGCCGGTCAACATGATGTTCCAGTCGTATGCGCTGTTCCCGCACATGAGCGTCGAAGCCAACATCGCCTTCGGTCTCAAGCAGGAAGGCACGCCGAAGAACGAGATCAAGGAACGTGTTGCCGACGCGCTCAATCTCGTGCAGATGAGCAAATACGCGCAACGCAAGCCGCATCAGTTGTCCGGTGGACAGCAGCAGCGTGTGGCGCTGGCCCGCTCGCTCGTCAAGCGCCCCAAGCTGCTGCTGCTCGACGAGCCGATGTCGGCGCTCGATAAACAGATCCGCCAGAAAACCCAGCTCGAACTGGTGAACATCATCGAGAAAGTCGACGTGACCTGCGTGATGGTGACGCACGATCAGGAAGAAGCCATGACGATGGCCGGGCGCCTCGCGGTGATGAGCGAAGGCCGCATCGTGCAGGTGGGCTCGCCCAACCAGGTGTACGAGTTTCCGAACAGCCGCTTCTCGGCAGGGTTCATCGGCTCGACCAACCTGTTCGAAGGCACCGTGGTCGCGGACGAACCGGACCACATCTTCGTCGAAAGCGAAGACCTCGAATCGAACATCTACGTGAGCCATGGCATTACCGGCCCGCTCGGCATGCCGGTGGGCATCTCGGTGCGTCCGGAACGCATTAAAGTCTCGCTCGACAAGCCCTCGACGCCGCACAACTGGGCGCGCGGCGTGGTCTCCAATGTCGCGTACATGGGCAGCTATTCGCTGTATCACGTGCGTCTGCCGAGCGGCAAGACGGTCGTGTCGAATCTCTCCAGCTCGCACCTGATGAGCGAAGGTGCGCCGTCCTATAACGACGACGTGTTCGTCTACTGGTCGCCGGCAAGCGGCGTGGTGCTGACGCAATGAGTAATCCCACTACCTCCCCTGCGGCGCTCGGCGCGCCGTCCGGCAGCCGGCTGCTCGGCTCCCTGAAAAAACGCCTCTCGGCACTGGTGCCATCGGGACGCACGACCGTGATCGGCGTGCCCTTCCTGTGGCTCTTCGTGTTCTTCGCGTTGCCGTTCGTGCTGGTGTTGAAGATCAGCTTCGCCGATCTGCGCCTGGGCATTCCGCCGTACACGGATCTGGTGACGGTCAAGGACGGCATGGTGCATTTGGCAATGCAGCTCGGCCACTATGCGTTCCTGCTTCAGGACGATCTGTACGTCGCCACGTACATCAGCTCGCTGAAGATGGCGGCGATCTCGACCTTCTTCTGCCTGATCATCGGCTATCCGATTGCGTACTACATCGCGCGCTCGGAGCCGGCGAAACGCAACCTGCTGATGATGGGTGTAATGCTGCCGTTCTGGACATCGTTCCTGATCCGCGTCTATGCATGGATCGGCATCCTGAAGGATGACGGCCTGCTCAATCACACGCTGATGGCCATCGGCATGATTCATTCACCGTTGCGCCTCTACCACACGGATATTGGCGTCTATATCGGCATGGTCTATTCCTACCTGCCGTTCATGGTGATGCCGCTGTATGCGCACCTGGTGAAGATGGATCTGACGCTGCTCGAAGCGGCCTACGACCTCGGTTGCAAACCGTGGACCGCATTCACGCGCATCACCTTGCCGCTGTCGAAGAACGGCATCATCGCCGGCAGTCTGCTGGTGTTCATTCCGGCGGTCGGCGAGTACGTGATTCCTGAGCTGCTCGGCGGCGCCGACACACTGATGATCGGCCGCGTGATGTGGGATGAATTCTTCAACGATATGGACTGGCCGATGGCATCCGCTGTCACCGTCGCCATGGTTCTGCTGCTGCTCGTGCCGATGGCCGTGTTCCAGTACTACCAGGTCAAGGAACTGGAGGGCGCAAAATGATCAAGCCTAATAGAACGCTTTCCAATAGCGTGCTGACGTTCGGGTTTCTGTTTCTGTATATCCCGATCATCAGTCTGGTGGTGTACTCGTTCAACGAGTCGAAGCTCGTGACGGTCTGGTCCGGCTTCTCGCTCAAGTGGTACGGCGCCCTGCTGCAGGACGACGAACTGCTCAATGCGGCGTGGCTGTCGTTGAAGATCGGTCTGCTGACCGCGTTTGCATCCGTCGTCATCGGTACGTGGGCCGGGTTCGTGCTGGCCCGCTTCGGACGCTTTCGCGGCTTCACCCTGTTCGCCGGGATGATCAACGCACCGCTCGTGATTC
The DNA here is from genome assembly GCF_046027825.1 of Paraburkholderia sediminicola. Lineage (GTDB taxonomy): Bacteria > Pseudomonadota > Gammaproteobacteria > Burkholderiales > Burkholderiaceae > Paraburkholderia > Paraburkholderia sediminicola_D. The sequence continues at coordinate 187,073 of NZ_JAQQDU010000003.1, read as the reverse complement.
CTGAGGTGATTCAGGGCATCTCGCTGCTGCTGCTGTTCGTCGCGCTCGAACAGATGCTCGGCTGGCCGAAGGGCCGCGGCCTCTTCACGATCTGGATCGGTCACGTGATGCTGTGCGTTTCGTACGTGGCGATCATCGTGCAATCGCGGGTGAAGGAGCTCAACAAGTCGCTCGAAGAAGCCGCGCTCGATCTCGGCGCCACACCCTTCAAGGTGTTCTTCCTGATCACGCTGCCGTTGATCTCGCAGGCGTTGATGTCCGGCTGGCTGCTGTCGTTCACGCTGTCTTTCGACGACCTCGTGCTGTCCGCGTTCCTCTCGGGCCCCGGTTCGACCACGCTGCCGCTCGTCGTGTTCTCGCGTGTGCGCCTCGGTTTGAATCCGGAAATGAATGCGCTCGCCACGATCTTCATCACCACGGTGACGATCGGCGTGATCGCCGTCAACCGCTGGATGCAGATACGCGAACGCAAGCGCAACCGCGACATGCAGATGGCTTTCGCACTCGCCGACGCCGACCCGTTGCCGTTAGCACCACAACAAGCCGCCGTACGGAAATCGCTCGATACGGCAAGCGCATAAGAAGTCCTTTTGCAATACGACCAATAAGGAGAATTTGCATGAGAAAGAAGCTCATCTGTCTGTTGGTGGCGGGGAGTCTGCCTGGCATGGCCATGGCAGACGCCACCAGCGACCAGATCAAGGCGCTACAGGCCCAGCTCAACGCGCTGCAAAAGGAGGTGAAGCAGTTGCGCTCCGAGGTGGCGACCAAGCCGAAAGCGGCCGCGGCGGTGGTGGCCCCTGCCCCGGCAGTGGCTGCTGCGCCGGTCGACATCTCGTCGCCGGATTACGGCAAGGCACAGGCGACGCTGACCAACGATCAGGTCGACTCGATGAAGCAGCAGATCGCCAACCAGCAGTTGAAGGTCGATTCGCTGGTGGACGCGCAGAATACCGGTCCGATCGCGGGTCTGTCGGTAACGGGCTATATCGATCCGACTTACATCTATAACCGCGCGGCAAGCAGCTCGTCGTTCCTGTTCGCGAACCACGAAAGCAGCTACAACTACTTCAACAGTACGTTCGGCGATCTGTACCTCGACATCAAGAAGACCTTCGGTGTCGGCCCGATGGCGCCGTCGGCCGAAATCACGTTGATGCCGAACCGCGGCAACGGTATTACGCTGCTGCAGAACGAACACGGCAACATCGGCAACAACATTCTGAATACGGCGGTCGTGACCGTGCCGGTGACGGCAACCACGACCTTCGTAGCCGGTTTGATGCCGAGCTTCGGCGGCTATGAAGTGCAGCAGTCGAACCAGATGGTGACGCTCACGCATAACCTGCTGTATGACTTCTCCGATCCGGGTAGCTATATCGGCGTCGGCGTGAACTACACGGGTGACAACAGCAACTGGGCATGGAAGTTCATGCTGGGCAACGAACAGTACCGCACGTATGGCTCGGTGGTGCAGACCGGCACCAATGCGCTGGGCGACCCGATCACCAGCAGCAACAAGATCCCGACCTTCACGGCTCGTCTCGACTACACGTGGTCGAGCGCGCTGGATATTGGCGGTTCGTTCAATATCGGTCGTCAGACGCTCTCCGCCGCCACGCAGAACGTGAACGGCAACACCATTCCGGTGTACGGTGTGGGCGGTCAGGCACCTAGCGCCTTCGGCACGTTCTTCTTCGGCGAAGCGGACATGGCCTACACGCTGGCGGACGTGACGTACAACGCCGAAGTCGACTACGGCCAGCAGCAGAACGCCGCGTTCAACGGCGGCCAGGCGCAGTGGTACGGTCTGTCGTTGCTCGCACACCGTAAGTTCACCTTGCCGGTTGTGGGCCGCATGGGCGCGACTGCACGCTACGACGTGCTGGTTGACAGCAAGAACGGCGGCGGCGGCGGTGGCGTTGCGTTGAATTCGAACGGCATGGACACGGCGGACGGCTTCGGTATCGGCGCGGACTGTCTCGCCAATTCGAAGGCGAGCGGCGGTCTCGGCTTCGAGTGCAAGGGCGCAACCCATCAGGACGTCTCGCTCGATCTGTTGTTCTATCCGACCCAGCAGATCACGGTCAAGGTGGAATATCGCCACGACTGGGCCAACAAGCAGGTGTTCCTGAAGAACGACGGTTCGTATGGCAAGTCCAACGATCTGCTCGGGACGCAACTCATCTACTCGTTCTAAAACGACCCGCCTCATCGCGTGGCCCGGCTTGACCGCGGGCCACGCGCCAAGGCCTCTTCTGCATGCTCTGCCTATGCTCCGATTCTCAAACCAGCCTCACGTCGCCTCGTATTACGCAGCAACCGCTAACGACACCACACGCCATCCCCCGCTCGAAGAGACGCTCAATGTCGACGTCTGTGTGATTGGCGCAGGACTCACCGGCATTTCGACTGCCTTGAATCTCGCCGAACGCGGTCACTCGGTGGCGGTGCTCGAAGCATCGAAAGTCGGATGGGCCGCGAGCGGCCGCAACGGTGGCCAGTTGATCGGCGGTTTCGCCTGCGATATCGATACATTCGCCAAGTTCATGCCCGCGGATGACGTGAAGCGTGTTTGGGACATGGGGCTCGAAACCCTGGATATCGTCAAGGAGCGCGTCGCGAAGCATCAGATCGATTGCGATCTGACCATCGGTTATCTGACCGCGGCGAACAAGCCGCGCGATACGGATGCGCTGCAAAAATGGCGTGACGAAGCGCAACAACGCTTCGGCTATGACCACTTCAGTTATGTCGACGCCGATGGCGTCGGCGAGTATGTGCAATCGCAGCGCTACCTCGGCGGATTATTCGACGCCGACAGCGGCCATTTGCACCCTCTGAATTACACGCTCGGTCTGGCCCGCGCGGCACGCGAGGCCGGCGTACAGATTTTCGAAGACAGTTGCGTCACCGCGTTGCGTGTGGAGAACGGCCGGCATGTGGCCGAAACCGCGCGCGGCAAAGTTAATGCGCAATTCGTCGTGCTCGCCTGCAATACCTATCTCGGCCAACTCGCGCCGGATCTCGCCAGCAAGATCATGCCGGTCGGCACCTATGTGATCGCCACCGAACCGCTCGACCCCGATCGCGCCGAAGCGCTGATGCCGGCGAAAGCTGCGGTGTGCGACAGCCGCTTCGTACTGGACTATTTCCGGCCTGCGCCGGACAATCGCCTGCTGTGGGGCGGTAAAGTCAGCTATTCGACGTTCGCGCCGCGCAATCTCGGTGAAGCGATGCGCCGCGATATGCTGAGGACCTTCCCGCAACTCGACGATGTCAAAATCGACTATGCATGGGGCGGTTTTGTCGACATCACGATGAATCGCGCGCCGCATTTCGGTCGGCTCTCGCCTACGGTGTATTTCGCGCAGGGCTTCTCGGGGCACGGTGTGAACACCACCGGGCTTGCGGGCAAACTGATTGCGGAAGCGATCGACGGCCAGGCATCGCGCTTCGATCTGTTCGGCAAGATTCGGCACCGCGACTTCCCGGGCGGCGCTACACTGCGCACCCCTGCCCTCGTGCTTGCGATGGCCTGGTATCGAATGAAGGACCTGCTTTGATGAATGCTCCGACTCCTGGCTTTAACACCCTCGACCGCCGCGCCGATGCGCTGATCGCCAACTCCTACTACGAAGCGAGCGCGGCCCGTCCGCTTACCGACGACCCAACCCTCGACGGCACGCTGGAGGCCGACGTCTGCGTGATCGGCGCGGGCTTCTCCGGTTTGTCGGTGGCGCTGGAATGCCGGGCGCGCGGCTTGTCGGTGGTGGTACTCGATGCGCATCGTCCCGGTTGGGGCGCATCGGGCCGCAACGGCGGACAGACGCTGGTCGGTTTCGCGAAAGACGAGATCATCGAACGGCAACTTGGGCTCGACGGTGCACGCGCGGCGTGGGCCATGTCGGTAGAAGGCGTGGGCCTGGTGCGCGAGCGTATCGAACGCTACGGCATCGATTGCGATTTCACCGCCGGCTATCTGACGGTGGCGACCAAGCCAAAACGCGTGCCGGATTTGCGTTCGTGGATGGAATCGGCGTCGCAACGCTGGGGCTATACGAAGCTCTCGTGGCTCGATACCGATGAAGTGCGTTCACGCGTCGCTTCGCAACGCTATCTGGCGGGCGTCTACGATCCGTTTTCCGGTCATCTGCATCCGCTCAAATACTGCCTTGGTCTCGCCGATGCAGCACGTCGTGAAGGTGCGCAACTGTTCGTGCATTCGCCGGTGATCGAAGTCGTGCGTGGTGCGCGCCCTATTGTGCGGACCGCTAGCGGCGAAGTGCGCTGCCGTTTCGTCGCGGCGTGCGGCAATGCGACGATCGGCGATGTGTTGCCCGCACCGGTGGCCGCGCGCATCGCGCCGATTGCCTCGTATATCGTCGCCACGGAGCCGCTCGGTAAAGCGCGCGCCGATGCGCTGATTAAAGGGCGCGAGGCGATTTGCGACAACAACTTCTTCCTCGATTATTTCCGCCTGTCGGCTGATCACCGCGTGCTGTTCGGCGGGCGCGCAAGTTCGACCGGTGCATCGCCCGTGCAGCTGGGCGAAGAGATTCGCAGGCGCATGATCGGCGTGTTTCCGCAACTCGGCGATGTGCGAATCGACTATGCGTGGGGCGGTTTCGTCGACGTGACGCGCAATCGCGCGCCCGATTTCGGTTCGATCGATCCGAACTACTTCTACGTGCAGGGCTTTTCGGGGCACGGTGTGGCGTTGACCGGGATTGCCGGGCGCGTGATTGCCAAAGCCATGGCCGGTGAGACGGCCGCCTTCGATCTGTTCGCACAGTTGCGGCATGCGCGCTTTCCTGGTGGGCCAGCGTTGCGTGGACCGGCGCTAGAGCTTGGGATGATGTATCACCGGATTCTGGAGTTGTTTTAGGCGGTGTTCGGGTGCCTCATGCACAGCGTGTGCAGTCAGGTTGGCGTTGCCACGAAAAAAGGCGCGAGACTGATTGCTCAGCGACACGCGCCAACCTGGTACCCCTACCGCAATTGCTCTATCGAACGAGGAACCCGTATGTCAACGGGTCTCGTTCATCCACTATCCAATTGGCAAAACCGTATACGAAAGCTTTGCCTTCGACTTCCGGGATGACGGCCTTGAAATCACCCACGGTGGTTTCGCTCAGGACACGTCCTTTGAAAACGGTACCGATAATGGACTCGTTCACCAGCGTATCGTCTTTCCCGAGCTCTCCGCGCAGATAGAGCTGCGCAACACGTCCGCCGGTTCCAGAGCCCGTGGGCGAACGGTCAACCTCACGGTCTGCAAAGATGCAACAGTTGGCTTGCGTGGAGCCCGCATGACGGGGCGCGTTAGCAATGATGGTCCCATAGATGTGGTTGATTTCAGGGATCTCCGGATGCTCGACCGGAAACGCCTCATTGGCGGCCGCTTTCACCTCCGTACCGAAACGGACAAGCTCTTCCACCGAGGACTCACGCACTTCGAGACCGTGTGGCTGCCCGTCCGTGTAGAAATAAAACGCGCCGCCGAAAGCGATATCGCCGGTCACCGGCCCGAACGACGGCGTCTCAACCGTGACGTCCTTCTTCCAGACAAACGACGGCACGTTCACGAAGCGGACATTACCCGCGTGTTCGCCGTCCCATTGAACGAACGCTTCGATGAAGCCACACGGTGCATCGATACCAATGCGCGTCTCCGGTATCTGACGCTGCACCCAGCCCAGCTCGACCGCTGCTGTGGACAGCGCAATGACGCCATGCCCGCAGTGGTCGCTGTAACCCTCGTTGTGCAGGAAGATGATCCCGAAATCCGCGTTCGGACTCACCGGTTCCGTCAGGTAACCCCCGTACATATCGGCATGACCGCGAGGCTCGAACATCAGCGCCTTGCGAATTTCGTCGGCGTTCTCCTTCAGCCACGCGCGTCGTTTGACGATAGTATCGCCAGGAAGACGCGGCAGACCGCTGGTAACGATGCGGAATGCTTCACCGCCGGTGTGGACTTCAACAGTCGAGATGGTGCGCGTGATTTTCATGTTTGCTTCATGAAGTCGGTAGGTGTGCGGTGTTGCTTTTACTCGCCGTACGGAACCGGCAAACCATTTTTGATGACGTACACGGTGGTCGGAGCGCCCTTGAGGTCACCATACTCGTCAAACGAATATGTCCCGGCGACTCCCTTGTAGTTTTCCTTCGCGAGTTGAGCGGTCAGCTTCGCCTTGTCGGTCGTCGTCCCCGCCTTCATCATAGCGTCGGCAAGCAACTTCACACCGTCGTAGTAGCTGACGGCGTAGACCTGCGTATCAATGTTGTAGGCAGCCTTGTACTTCTGCAGGAACTCGCGACCTGCCGCCGTCTTCTCAAGTGCGACACCGCCTTGTGCACAGTAGACGATAGACGCAGCATCGCCGGCGACCTTGCCCATATCAGCGGAGCAAATGCCATCGCCACCGAGCAGCTTCGCACGCAGTCCACGTTGACGCATCTGCTTTGCCATCGGGGCCCCCTGCGCTGCATAACCACCAAAGAAAATCACGTCCGGGTTCTTGGCCTTGATGGTGGTCAAAATCCCAAGAAAGTCGGTGGCTGTCGAATTGGTGAACTCCTGGTCGACAATCTGGATACCGTTGGCCTTCGCCGTCTTGATGAACTGTTCCGCGACGCCCTGACCATAAGCGGTGCGGTCATCAATGACTGCTGCAGTCCTGGCCTTCAACGTCTTCGCAGCGAACTGCCCCATCGTGCCGCCGAGTTGTTCGTCGCTCGCGCCAATACGGAAAATGTTCTTGAAGCCTTGCTTCGTCAGAGCCGGGTTAGACGCGACCGGCAACATCGGCACACCGCCAGCATTGAAGACTCGCGATGCGGGAATGGCTACACCCGAGTTGTATGGTCCGACGACGGCGACGACGCCGCTGTCAACGAGCTTCTGTGCAACCTGCACACCGATTTTCGGGTCTGCCTGGTCGTCTTCCGAATCCAGTTTGAAGGTGACCTTCTGTCCCGCAACTGTGACGCCGTCCTTGTTCAGTTCATCAACGGCGAGGCGAGCGCCGTTCTCGTTGTCTTTGCCATTTGGTGCCTGAGGCCCCGTGAGAGGTGCCGAATGACCGATAGTGACCACGACCTGGGCACTTGAGGACAAGGTAAAACCAGCGGCCAGCAAGGTGGCCATTATTGTTGCAATGCGGCGCATTCCTGACTCCAATTGGCTGAAAGAGAAGCCAGATTATTGGAAATCTGGGGCATACACAATCTAAACACAGTCCGCCGCGAATGATGCTGGGAGGATATTGAGTGCAAACGGTGCGCGCGACCGATGCCGCGCGCCAGCAGTTCACTCTGCGACCCGCTCGAACAGTCGGCCGGCTTCCTTCATACACACGCCAGCCTTGATGACCACGGGAATGTGTTCGCCCTGCCCAAGCAGAAGGGAAATGTCCTCAATCGGGTCACCGTCGACCACAATGAGGTCAGCCACAGCGCCGACAGCGACCGTTCCCCGCACGCCTCTTTCACCCGTGAGTTCGGCGGCAACGCACGTTGCCGACCGGATGGCCTCAACGTTGCCGACGATTTCTGCCCGGACCGCAAACTCGTCGGACTGGAAGGGGTGCAGTTCACCCAGCATGTCCGAGCCGAACCCGACCTTCACGCCTTCGCGCGCCATCAGCGCAAGCGCCTGCCGGCCGACGGAGCGTGCGCCCTCAATCTTGGCGAGCGACTCAGCGGGGAAACCAAGTGCGGGACCTTGTTCAACCAGACGGTCGAGCGTAGCGATGGTGGGCACAACCGCGACGCCGCGCTCCGCCAGCAGACGGGCGGTCTCCTCGTCGATGAGGTTGCCTTGCTCGATACATTTCACCCCGCACTCGACGGCACGCCGGACGGCGCGAGCGGTATAGGCGTGCGCCATCACGTAAGTGCCGGCAGCCTCCGCTTCCTGAACCGCGGCCCGGATTTCATCCTCCGAATACTGCGTGTTGGTGATGGGGTCGTTGGGCGAAGCGACACCGCCCGATGCCATGATCTTGATTGTGCTCCCGCACGAATAGCCGGCGCCCGAGGAATTCTTCGAGTTGAGATATCTGACGGCTCACGGCACTGGTGGACAGGTGCAGTTCCTGCCCCGCGCGAGTGAAGCTCAGATAACGGGCGCTAGCTTCGAATGCTTGAAGACATGCGAGTGGAGGCAACGGAGAGAGAGCCATGGCGTGCGGCGTGCTATCCAGATTGTAGTAGAGCCGCAAGATAGCTCAAGGACATCGCGAGCAAGCGGCTAGCTGGTACAAACTTTACTGGCCGTTGTTATTCACCGCCGCTGCGGCCCAAACATCCGCCCCAACGCGCGCCCAAGTTCCTTGACGACGGCATCGGCCGTCGGGCGGTGAAGCAGTGCGATATCCATGGTTTCAATCGCCGGCAGCCCACTTTTAGGTGTCAGCACGGCGTGATCCGCCGTCACCGCGCGCGCGGGAAGAAGACTAATGCCGAGACCATCGGCAACGGCCGCCTGAATGCCGCTCAAACTCGAACTGATGAAGCTCATCCGCCAGCGGCGTCCGAGTCCTTCGATCGCGTTGGTCATGTCGTCGCGGTAAAGCCCCCGCGGCGGAAACGCGACGATAGGAATCGGATCAAGCTGGAACGAAGGGTTCTTCGCGCTGTCGATCCACCTCAATTGCTCCGGCCAGCACGCGACTGCCTCGCGGCTGTTGCGCCGCTGCTTCACGAGGATCAGATCGAGGTCGCCACGATCGTAGCTGTTCGCCACGTCGCGGCTCAATCCGCTCGTCACTTCCAGCTTCACCTGCGGATGTTTGCGGTTGAACGCGGCGAGCATATGGGTTGTCGGCCCACCGACGAAATCTTCCGGTACGCCCAGCCGGACAGTCATGCCCACTGTCGCGCCCGACAACGCCTCGATCATTTCATCGTTCAGGGCAAGCATCCGGCGCGCGTACGCGAGCAGCGTTTCTCCGGCATCGGTCGGACTCACGTCACGACTGCCTCGCTCGAGAAGCTTATGTCCTGCCATGTCCTCCAGGCGCCGCACCTTCTGGCTCACGGTGGATTGCGTGGAATGAAGCCGTGCGGAGGCCGCCGTAAAGGTGCCGCAATCGGCCACCATGACGATGGCCTTCAGCAGATCCAGATCGAACAGCGGTGTACGTGCTTTGGCGTTGGGTTTCATCGAATCTCCAGTCAGGCAAAGCGGCGCCCTGACAACGCATATGTCTAACCAATAGTATTCGATTTTCAACTGATAGGCATTTGAACATTTAATTTTTGAATGCCGGGTGAGATGGATAACATCAAGCGCTGTCGATACGGTGATTTCGGTGGCCTCACAGTGGCCGGCCTCTCCGCTTCGACATCAAACAAAAATACTCGAATGCGGGCAAAACGCGGCGCGACGCCGCCGTGCCAACAGAAGAAAGCCCCACCACGAGACAAATACCCGGAGACAGGCATGAAGAAACCGCAGTTGAACCATAGTTGGAAGAAACCACTCGTGGGCATCGGCGCAGGCATGATGCTGGCGGGTACGGCAGGCGCGCAGTCCAGCGTCACGCTGTACGGAATCGTCGATTCGGGCGTGACTTACACAAACCACCAGCAAGGCCATTCGGCTTGGCAAGCAACGGCCGGCAACGAGTCCGGCCCGCGCTGGGGGATGCTCGGAACGGAAGATCTGGGTGGCGGCCTGAAAGCGAACTTCCGGCTGGAAAACGGTTTCAACCTCGAAAACGGCACGGCTGGCCAGGGCGGCCGGATGTTCGGGAGGCAGGCATGGGTCGGCATGAGCAGCGACAAGCTGGGTGCGCTGACATTAGGCCGCCAGTACAACACCGTCCAGGATATTCTCGGCTCAATTCAGATCAGCAATACGCTGGTCCAGTACTCGACCCACCCGTTCGACAACGACGACATCAACAATACGTTCCGCACCAACAATGCGGTCAAGTACGTCTCGCCGAGCATAGCCGGCTTGCAAACAAACCTGGTGTACGGCTTCTCGAACGCAACCGGGTTCGCTGCGAACAATAGCTGGAGCGCGGGTGTGTCGTACACGCATGGGCCGCTCAATGCCGGTGCGGCGTACGCGCGTATGGATCAGCCGGCCAGCAGCGCAACAGGTGCGGTCGCATCCGACAACTACTATGCGCCGTCAGCCGCCGTATTCGGCACGCACCTTGCCGCCGCAACGCGCCAGCAGATCTGGGGCGCCGGTGGGACGTACGCAATCGGGCCAGCGACGCTGGGGCTGCTCTACACGGGCACGGACTTCAACATGGCGGCAGGTGGCGCCCTGCGCTTTAGCAACTACGAGGCAAGCCTGCGCTACGCGCTAACGCCCGCGTTGATCGCGGCTACCGGTTACACATACACACAGGTGTCGCAAGGCGACGCGAACGGGCACTATCACCAGGCCTCGGCCGGTCTCCAGTATCTGTTGTCCAAACGCACCGACATCTATGTGAACGGCCTCTACCAGAACGCCTCGTCGCGCATCGGACATGCATGGATCGACGGCATCGCGGCGCCATCGTCGACGACTTCACAACTGGCGTTCGTCGCCGGTCTGCGTCAGAAGTTCTGACGAGACACGCGAGCCCCCCCCGGAAAGATCCTATGAAACTTCGATTTCTGCTGGCCACCCTGCCGTTCATCGGCATCTACTCAGGTGGCACCCTCGCCGCTAGTACGCCGCTCCTGTTCGGCCTGCCGTTTCTGCTTGTGTGGAATCTGTTCTGGATGGCTGCAACGGCCGCCATCCTCGCCATCATCTATTACCTCGACAGCCGCGACGAAGCGGCACGCGCGAGCGAGCACACGGGAGGCGGACAATGAACCCGGCCCTCGTCATCATCGTTCTGTTCGCCCTCTTCGCGCTGGCGGTCGGCCTGTACGCGCGTCGCGGCATGACGTTCAGCCTGGAACAATGGGCCGTCGGCGGACGCGGCTTCGGGTCGCTGCTGACCTTCCTGCTAATGGCAGGTGAGGCTTTCTCGACCTTCTCGTTTCTCGGCGCGAGCGGCTGGACCTACAGCAAGGGGGTACCGGCGTTCTACATCCTGTCGTATGGCTGCCTCGCGTACGTACTCGGCTACTGGATGCTGCCTGTCATCTGGCGCTATGCGAAGGAACGCGGCCTCGTGTCGTTCGCCGATTATTTTGCGTCGAAATACGACAGCCGCGCCATCGGCGTGCTGGTCTCGGTGGTGGCGGTCTTCGCGATGGTGTCGTTGCTGATCATCCAGTTACGCGGCCTCGGCATTATCGTCTCCGAGATGTCATACGGTCAGATCTCGCAAGACACGGCCATCTGGATCAGTGCGACCCTGATGGTCCTGTACATGAGCGTCTCAGGCATCCACGGTTCGGCAAGCATTGCGATCTTCAAGGATGTGCTGATCCTCGGTCTTGCGATTTTTCTCGGCACCTATTTGCCGCTGCACTACTTTGGTGGTTTTGGCGAAATGTTCGCGCGCATCGACGCCGCGCATCCGGAACTACTGCGCATGCCGGAGCACGGCTTCAATCTGAGCTGGTACAACTCGACACTCCTGCTGACGTCGCTTGGCTACTACTTGTATCCTCATGGTTTCACTGCCGTCTACGTGGCACGCGACGCGTCGGCGCTGCGCAAGAACACCATGCTGATGCCGATCTACCAGGTGTTGATCGCGTTTCTGTTCCTCGTCGGCTTCGCCGCAGTACTGACCGTGCACGGGCTCGAAGGCGCGCAAACCGACCTCGCGCTGCTGAGGCTCGTCAAGCAGACTTTCCCGGCGTGGTTCGTCGGGATCGTCGGCGGCGCCGGGCTGCTCACCGCCCTGGTGCCAGGCTCGCTAATCATGCTCAATGCCTCGACGATGATTGCCCGCAACATTTACCGCGAAGGCTTCGCGCCGCAGGCGAGCGACCGGCAGGTCGGGCTCGTCGCGCGAATCGCGCTGCCCCTGTCCACGCTGGTTGTCGTCTACTTCGTGCTGCGTGGCGGTTCGAACTTCGTCGCCCTCGCGATCTTCTCGTCGAGCCTGCTGACGCAACTGATCCCCATGCTCGCCTCGAGTTTCCTGAAGCGCCCATTCGGCACCCGGGAAGCGGCATTCGGCGGTATCTTTGCAGGCGGGATCGTGCTGGCGCTGGCGAACTGGCGCGGCATGACGCTGGCCACTGTTTTCCCGGCCGCGCCCCTCGCCTTCACCTCCATCAACACGGGTCTCGTCGCGTTGTTCGCCAATGCAGTGGTGTTCATCGCAATCAGCGCCGCGCAGCGCGCCCGTATCGCCCCGCCCATCGAATCGGCTTGACCAATATGACTCGCTCTCTTCATCTTTCCAACGTCCGGCTGGCTGACGGCCAACCGGTTTCCGTTTCCATCGCCGACGGTCGCATCGCGGCGCTCGGGCCGCATGTCGAAGCGCAACCTGGCGCTCAGGCAGAAGACGGCGGCGGCGCGTTGCTGCTGCCGGGTTTCGTCGAAGGGCACACGCACATCGACAAAAGCAACTGGGGTCAGTCGTGGTATCGCAACGAGGTTGGACCCGCGTTAACTGACCGGATCAACAACGAACGCGAATGGCGCAAGACGTCGGGACACGATGCGGCCAGCCAGTCGCTCGCGCTGGCGCGAGCATTCGTGCAGGCAGGCACAACGCGCCTGCGCACCCACGTCGACGTCGATACCGACGCGCAATTGCGTTACGTCGAAGGCGCGCTCAATACGCGGCAGACGATGAGCGATGTGCTGGACATGCAGATCGTCGCGTTTCCCCAGTCGGGGATGTTGATCCGTCCCGGCACGGTCGAACTGCTCGGCAGCGCGCTCGCAGCAGGCGCCGACGTACTCGGCGCGCTCGATCCCGCTTTGATCGACGGCGATCCCGTCGCGTCGCTGAACGAGACCTTTGGGCTGGCGCAACGCTACGGCAAGCCGATCGACATCCATCTGCACGAACCCGGCGAAGTCGGCGCATTCACGCTAAAACTGTTGCTCGATCGCGTCGAGGCGACGGGCATGCAGGGCCAGGTGGTGGTCAGCCACGCGTTCTGCCTCGGCGCACTGCCGGAACGTGAACGCGACGCGCTGCTCGAGCGTATCGCGCATCTGCACGTGGCCCTTCTGACCAGCGCGCCGCCGTCTCGCCCCGTTCCGCCGCTCAAGATTTGCCGGGACAAAGGCATCACGATCTTCGGCGGCAACGATGGCATTCGCGACACCTGGTCACCGTATGGCGTACCCGACATGCTCGAGCGCGCGATGCTGATCGGCATGCGCTACGACTTGCGGCGCGACGACGACATCGCGATTGCCTTCGACTGCGTGAGCGACGCTGCCGCTCGCGGTTGCGGTTTCGCCGACTATGGCCTGCACGTCGGCGCACGCGCGGACCTCGTGCTGGTCGATGCAGACTGCGTCGCGCATGCCGTGGTTGCCCGGCCAAGGCGCAAGCTCGTCGTGGCGAATGGACGCATCGTCGTGCGCGACGGCAAGTTGATCGACGCTGTGTAACCGTGCGTGAGCACCTCTCAGGAAGAGTCCGTATATGAACGATAAGCAACAGGTCGGCGTCCTGATCGAGCATGGCTGCGTGATCACAATCGATCCCGCGCGCCGCGTCATTGACGATGGCGCAGTAGCCATCAAGGGCGATCGCATCGTCGCCGTCGGCAAGACAAGCGAGCTTTCGCAGCAATACCAGGCGGATCGCGTGGTCGACGCACGCCGCAAAGCGGTGCTGCCAGGCCTGATCGACGCGCATGCCCACGCCGGTCACGCGATGCTCAGGACGATTGGCGGCGCGAACGGCGATGCGTGGTCGGCGGCGTGCGAGGCGATCTATACGCGCGCCTCGGACGAAACGTTCTGGGAAATGGAATCGCATCTCGCGGCACTGGAGCGCCTCAAGGCGGGCGTGACGACAGGCGTATCGCTGCTCGGTGGCGGGGACTCGATCATACGCGTCGACGACCCCGTGTATGCGCGGCGTCACTGCGACGCGGTGGTCAGAACGGGTACCCGATCGATCGTCGCGGTCGGTCCCTCGCGGCCACCCGAACCGCGGGCCTACACGCGGCACAGCGAGAACGGCAGCGTGACGTGCGAGGTCGATTTCGCGCAGATGTATGAGGTTTGCAAAGAGATCATCGACGCATGTCATGGCGACGCCAACGGCTGCATCCAGATTGCGCTGACGCTGCCCGTCTATGCACCGCAGCACTATCCCGAGCACGCGGCGTACGAACACGTCTTCCGGCTTCAGGCCGAGCGCTACATGGCGTTGGCCGGAGAACGCGGCCTAAGCTTCACGCAGGATGGCCATCGCGCGGGTTCCCTGGATTTCGCGCATCGCGAGCTGGGACTGCTGAACGCGAAGTCGTTCATGTCGCATGCCATCGATCTCACCGCTGCGGACATTGCGGCGTGCGTCGAGACAGGCGCCTCGATCGTGCACAACCCAAGCGCGATCATGTCGATCATTGGACGTTGCCCTGTGCCGGAACTCATCGATGCCGGCGTCACGGTGGCGATTGCCTCGGATGGCGCGGCCCCCGACCGGGGCTACGACATGTTCCGCCACATGTGGCAATGCATGCACTACCACCGCCGTCATTTTCGTGACCCGGATGTTCTGCCTCACGGCAAGGTGCTCGAAATGGTCACCATCGACGCCGCCAAAGCGTTGTCGCTCGACGACCAACTCGGTTCGCTCGAAGTGGGCAAGCAAGCCGACATCATTCTGGTCGATCTGTACAAGCCGCACCTCATGCCGATGAATATGCCCGTCCATCGCGTCACCTGCTTCGCGAATGCCGGCGACGTGTGCATGACGATGGTCGGCGGCAAAATCCTGATGGAGAACTACCGGGTGCTATCGGTGGACGAAGGGGACATACTCGAGCGCGTATCGGCGGCCGCGGATCGCGCGTTCGACCGCGCCGGTCTGCGTCATCTGCTGGAAACGCCGCCAACGCTGTGGCGACGCAGCCATTATTGAGGCCGGAACGGTTTTATCGTGGTGCGTTGAGCGTCAACTTCATATGCCGGTTGACGTCCTTGTACAGGAGGTAGCGGAAACGGTCCGGTCCGCCTGCGTAGCAGGCTTGCGGACAAAAGGCCCGCAACCACATGAAGTCACCGGCCTCGACTTCGACCCAGTCCTGGTTCAACCGATAGACCGCTTTACCTTCGAGCACATACAGGCCGTGTTCCATCACGTGGGTCTCGGCGAACGGAATCACGCCGCCAGGCTGGAACGTGACGATGTTGACGTGCATATCGTGGCGCATGTCGTTCATGTCGACGAAGCGCGTCGTCACCCAGCGGCCTTCGGTGCCGGGCATCGGGATCGGCTCGATGTCCTGCTCGTTCGTCACGAAGGCCTCGGGTAGCGGCACGCCATCCACACGCTCATAGTGCTTGCGAATCCAGTGAAAACGGGCCGTGTCGCCGCTGCGATTGCGCAACGACCAGTCCGTGCCGGGCGGAATAAACGCGTAGCCACCGGACTTGAGAACATGCGCGGCGCCGTGCAGCGTGACTTCGATTTCGCCTTCGACAACAAAGAGCACGCCTTCGGCATTCTTGTCCTGTTCGGGACGCTCGCTGCCGCCGCCGGCACCGACTTCCATGATGTACTGCGCAAACGTCTCAGCGAATCCCGATAGCGGGCGCGCCAGTACCCATAGGCGCGTCTTCTCCCAGAACGGAAGATGGCTGGTGACGATATCCCGCATCACGCCTTTGGGAATGACCGCATACGCTTCGGTGAACATGGCGCGGTCTGTCAGCAGTTCGGTCTGGGCGGGATGACCGCCGTGAGGGGCATAGTAAGTTGTCCGTGACATTCGACACTCTCCTTGATAATTCACGTTAAGGTTCCGATGGCGGCAGGCCATGCACTGGCTTCTTGCCGGATAGCAGCTTCAGTGGACGGGGGTAAGTCCCGCCGTCGTGACCTTGAAATGCAAACGGGACAAATCGCCCCAGATTTGGCCTCTTCGGACAATGACCCGATCGGCCGGTACGGCGGCGACGGCGGCAGCCGCATTCGGCGCTTTCACGACGACGAACGTCGCCTCATTGCCGACCTTGAGTCCGTAGTCGTTTTTCTCCAGAACGGCAGCGCCCGCTTCCGTCGCCATGTGCAGGGCAACGCGCAACGCTTCGTCAGTATAGAAACCAGAGCGGTAGCCGACCAGCATGGCACGTTGCAACATGTCGCCGTTGCCATACGGCCACCACGCGTCCTGAATGTTGTCGTTACCGGTGAACACGCGAACACCTGCCGCGCGCAGTTGCAGGATCGGCGGGAACGCGCGGTCGCCCGGCGCGTTCGTCATGATCGATACACCGGCTTGCGCGAGCGCGACGGCTACGCGATCGACCACCTCGGAAGCGACGTCGCCGAGCCCATAGGCGTGGCTCACCGATACCCGGTCGTTCAACCCCGATGCCCGGGTACGCGCGGCAATACGATGCAGTTGATCAATACCTTGCTGCCCCGCCTCATGGAGGTGAATATCGATTTTCACGCCACGCTTTTCAGCAATGCCAAAGACAATGTCGAGCTGGCCTTCGGCGTCGCCATCCAGCGTAGTCGGATCGATACCGCCCACAACCTGCGCACCTTCGCGGGCTGCAGCATCGAGAATCTCCGCCGTGCCGGGACACGACACGACGCCTGCCTGCGGGAACGCGACGAGTTCGATATCCACGATGCCGCGCCATTTCTCGCGCGCTTCCATGACGGCATGCAGGTTCGCCAGACCCGTCGTCGCATCGACGTCGACATGGCTGCGCATCGCAATGGTGCCGAACGACGCGGCCTGGCGGATCAGCGCATCGGCGCGCTCGACGATAGGCGCGGCACTGGCCAGTTCCTGCTTTTCGATGGCGAGACGCTCACGCAGGCTCGCGACATCGCGATGAGGACGCCAACCATCGCCAACGAAGCTTTTATCGAGGTGAATATGTCCATCGACGAACCCGGGCAACACCAGACACCCTTCCAGATCGACGACCTCCGCGCTGTCGATCTCGGGGCGTTCCGCACCGATGCCGACCAAGCGACCCTCATGTACGGCGAGGTTGAGCGGGCTGCCGTCGGCGTCTATGGCATTGACGAATACGCGGTCGAACATGATTCTGCCTCTGCGAGTCAGGACGCATCCAACGCGCCCTGATCGGGTTGCGTTCGTCGCGCTGCATGGTCCTATGTGGGATCGATCGTTGCACCATATCGGACAGCCGCTGTATCCACAAATTAAATGTTGGAATGGCCTGTATTCATTTTCTGGATAGATCAGCGCGAACACCATTCAGCAACGGCTGCGCGATCTGGCACCTCCCCCTTTGGCGCACCCGCTCCCCGGCGCAACCATTCGTCATTCCTGGCGTTTACCCGAAAACCTCATTTTGTCGACTATTTATCGATAAATTATCGTGGTAGATTTCGTCGCCTGAGCGCGATTGCAACCAGGTGCAACTTGCCAGCACCCGAGTGCAACCGGCTCTCGCCAAGCGTCCGAAGCGGCGCGTGCAGCGGCAAAACAACGACATAGCAGCGACACAGGAGAACAGAATGTGGGTTTTGATTGGCGTGCCGATCGTCGTACTCGGCTTTGCATTGCGTTTCAACGCGCTGCTGGTGGTGACGATCGCGGGGATCGCCACCGGCGTTGCCGGCGGCTTGCAACCGGTGGAGATCGTCAGCGCATTCGGCAAAGCGTTCGCGGATAACCGCTACATGGGCCTGATCTGGCTGACGTTGCCGGTGATCGCGCTGCTCGAGCGCAACGGCCTGAAGGAACAGGCCAAGCACCTGATTTCACGTTTGCACGCCGCCACCACGGGTCGCGTGTTGATGCTGTATTTCGTGATCCGCCAGATCACTGCCGCGCTTGGGCTCACCTCGCTCGGCGGTCATGCGCAGATGGTGCGCCCGCTCATCGCGCCGATGGCCGAGGCAGCCGCCGCAAACCGCTACGGCGAATTACCCGATGCGGTGCGCCAGCAGATTCGTGCGAACGCGTCGGCGGTCGACAACATTGCCGTGTTCTTCGGCGAAGACATTTTCATTGCGATCCAGTCGATCCTGCTGATCAAAGGCTTCCTTGAACAGAACGGCATCATGGTCGAGCCCTTGCATGTGTCGGTGTGGGCCATTCCCACCGCGATCGCCGCACTCTTGATTCACGCCGTGCGCCTGATGCTGCTCGATCGCAATCTGTCGCACAAGATGAACACGCTGGGACTGGAACGGGGACAGGGACGAGGTATCGCACAATGATGATCAAACTCGAATCTCTCTACGTGCTGGCCGGTTTGATGTTTGCCGCGTTCGCGCTCTTCAATCTGCAAGACCGCTCGAATCCGCGCCGTCTCGTCAACTTCCTGTTCTGGGGCATCTATGCGATCACGTTCATGTTCGGCGGAGAACTGCCGCATTTCGTGACCGGTTGCCTCGCTATCGCGCTCGCCTTGATCGCCGGGTCCGGCAAGCTCGGCAAAGGCAAAACAGATAGCAATGGTGAAGCAGCCGCCGCGCGCCGCGAAGCTAACGCAAAGCGCTTCGGCAACACACTGTTCATACCGGCGCTGCTGATTCCGGTCATTACCTTGCTCGGCACCTTGACGCTGAAATACGTACCGTTCGTTGAACCGAACAATGTCACGCTGATTTCGCTGGTACTAGGCACGCTGGTCGCTTTCGGCGCGGCGCTCTTCATGTTGCGCGACTCGCCGGTGCACGCGTTGAAAGATGCGCGGCACACCATGGATACCGTGGGATGGGCAGCCATTTTGCCGCAGATGCTGGCCGCCCTCGGCGCGCTGTTTGCAATCGCCGGCGTGGGCCATGTGGTGTCAGACCTCGTGAAAACCTGGATTCCCGTCGACTCCGCGTTTGCCGTGGTCGCGGCTTATACATTCGGCATGGCGATCTTCACGATGATCATGGGTAACGCCTTCGCCGCTTTTCCGGTGATGACAGCAGGCATTGGTTTGCCATTGATCGTGCATCAATTCCATGGCAACCCGGCCATTCTCGGCGCGATCGGCATGTTGTGCGGCTTCTGCGGCACCTTGATGACGCCAATGGCCGCCAACTTCAATATCGTGCCGGCTGCGCTGCTGGAGCTGAAAGACCAGAACGGCGTGATCAAGGCGCAGTGGCCGACCGCTTTACTATTGTTGATCGTCAATACCATACTGTTGTACCTGTTCGTATTCCGTTTCTGAGGAGTCGCCGATGACTGTCCAACTCACGCCCGAATTCGCGTCCAGATTCGCCAATCTCGCCCTCGCCCACCTCACGCGCGAGTATCCGAACAAGCTGACCCACTCGCTCGCCGGTCCGCAAGATGTGCAGGGCCCGCGCGCCTTGCATCCGATTTTTTACGGCAGCTACGACTGGCATTCATGCGTGCATGGCTACTGGCTGATCCTGCATCTGCTCGACCGCTTTCCCGATCTGCCGGAAGCCGCGCGCATCGTCGCGGTGGTCGACGAGCACTTCACCGAAGCGAATGTGGCCGGTGAGCTTGCGTATCTCGACCTGCCGCACAATCGCGGTTTCGAGCGCCCGTATGGATGGGCATGGCTGCTTGCGCTGAGCGCGCAACTCCATTCGCTGAAACTATCGGAAGCCGCGCGCTGGTCCAAGGTCTTTGCGCCGCTGACCGAGACCTTTGTCGACCGCTTCGAGGAGTTTTTGCCGAAAGCGACCTACCCGCTGCGTGTCGGCACACACTTCAACATGGCATTCGCGCTTGCGCTCACGCTCGATTTCGCGCGGCAAACGTCGCGTGAATCGCTTGAGGCGCTAGTGGTGAACACGGCCGAGCGCTGGTTTCTGAACGATGTCGCTTGCCAGGCATGGGAACCCGCCGGCGATGAGTTTTTGTCGCCTTCACTGATGGAAGCGGAGTTGATGCGGCGCATCTTGCCGCCCGCGCAATTCGTTGAATGGTTCAGGCGCTTTCTGCCGGATATTGGCGCGAAGAAGCCCGCCACGCTGTTCGAACCTGTTACGGTGACCGATCGCACGGACGGCAAGATCGCCCACCTGGATGGCCTGAATCTGAGCCGCGCATGGTGTCAGCGGTCGCTGGCGCGCGCGCTGCCCGCCGGCGACGTATGCCGGACCATATTGTTCGATTCGGCCGAGCGTCATCTCCAGAGCGCCCTGCAGCACGTGGCCGGTGACTATATGGGCGAACACTGGCTGGGCACGTTCGCCACGCTCGCGCTGGAAGCGTGAGCGTGATTCAGCCGGCAGAGTCCGAGACTGCGCCGGCTTCGCGTATTACTGGCCGATCAGCTTTTTAGGCTTCGGCGGCGTCTGAACCTTGTTGTATTGGAACTCGGGCGTCGCCTTCAAGGCATCTTTGGTCGCACCGGCCAGATAGAAATTCCCCGAACGAATATCGAGCGCAGCGACAGGCACCGCTACGTCATGCGACGCCACGCCCAGGAATCCGCCGGCAGCGACGATGGCAGCGGACAGCGAGCCATCGGGCGCCACCACCAGATCGCGGATCGTACCGATTTTCTCGTTCTGGTCGTTGTACACGGCCTTGCCGAGAATGCTCTTCTTCACACTCCAGCCGCTCAGCAGCGCGTTCGACTGCTCGACGGTGACGCTCAAGGGTTGCGTACCGGCGACTTGTGCCTGCGCACCAAAACTGCTTGCAGCTACCGCGACCACAACAACAAGTTTGCTCAACCTCATATTTTTCACTCCGTTCCTGGTGGACTTGACCGGCGCAGAGTCTGCGCCGAAGGAATCGCTGCAAAACGATCATACAGACTACGCGGCGCGGCTGCATCCAGCCCGGCCATGCGAACGAACCCAACCCGCATCACGGCCGCAAAAAAGGTGAGGGGCACGGCCCAAAGCGCATAACGGTAAAATCAGGCCAGGCGATGACGCCCGATTAGAGGTGGAAGTTTGACTGAGCTTGAACAGGGTTTCATTTTGACCCGACACTGGCGGGATACACCCGCCGGCACGGAAGTGGATTTCTGGCTGGCAACAGACGGCGGGCCCCGCCACATCCGCCTGCGCCCTCAGCCTTCAGTGGCGTTCATTCCGGCCGAACACCGGGAGCGCGCCGAAACGATCCTGCGTCGTGAAGCGCCGCTCGATCTGCGCCCGCTCGACCTGTGCGACTTCCACCATCGGCCGGTGATGGGGCTTTACTGCCAGCAGTACCGGCAATTGACGGGCTTCGAGAAACGTCTGAAGCAAGGCGGCGTCGATGTCTACGAGGCCGACATTTTCCCGCCCGAGCGCTACATGATGGAGCGCTTCATCACCGCGCCGGTGTGGTTCGGCGGCGCTGCACAGTATGGCGGCCCGCTGCTGAACGGCGAATTGAAGCCGGCGACGAATTACCGTCCGCAGTTAAAGCTGGTATCGCTTGATATCGAAACCAGCGCGCACGCTGAGCTCTATTCCATCGCGCTCGAAGGTTGTGGGCAGCGTCAGGTTTATATGCTCGGACCGCCGAACGGCGACGCCAGCGGAGTCGACTTCGACCTCGAATACTGCGAAACCCGCGCACAGTTGCTCGAAAAACTGAACACGTGGCTGGAGCGGCACGACCCCGACGCGATCATCGGCTGGAACCTCGTGCAGTTCGATTTACGTGTGCTGCAGCAGCACGCTGAACAATATCGCGTGCCGCTGCGACTGGGTCGCGGCGGCGCCGTGATGGAATGGCGTGAGCACAGCCACAAACAGAACCATTTCTTCGCGGGCGCCGCAGGGCGATTGATCATCGACGGTATCGAAGCGTTGCGCTCCGCAACGTGGAGTTTCCCCTCGTTCAGCCTCGAATATGTATCGCGCTCGGTGTTGGGCGAGGGCAAGTCGATTGACAATCCCTACCAGCGCATGGATGAAATCCAGCGTCGCTTCGATGAGGATAAGCCGGCTCTCGCGCACTACAACCTGAAGGATTGCGAGCTGGTCACACGCATCTTTGCGAAGACCGAGT
Organism: Paraburkholderia sediminicola; assembly: GCF_046027825.1. Taxonomy (GTDB): domain Bacteria; phylum Pseudomonadota; class Gammaproteobacteria; order Burkholderiales; family Burkholderiaceae; genus Paraburkholderia; species Paraburkholderia sediminicola_D. The sequence goes on along the minus strand of NZ_JAQQDU010000003.1, from coordinate 165,080 downwards.
TGCTGCATTTTCTGCTGGAGCGCGCAACGGTCACCGGCCTGCCTGCGGATCGAAGTGGCGGATCGGTCGCGGCGTTCACGCATCTGTATATGCCGCGCATGCATCGGCAAGGCTACGTCGCGCCGAATCTCGGTGACGTAGCCGGTGCCGCGAGCCCCGGTGGTTTCGTGATGGACTCACGGCCCGGCCTCTACGATTCCGTACTGGTGCTCGACTACAAGAGCCTGTACCCGTCGATCATCCGCACGTTTCTGATCGACCCGGTGGGTCTGGTGGATGGCATGCGGAATCCCGGCGACGATCAATCGGCGCCGGGTTTTCTCGGTGCACGCTTCTCGCGCACCCGCCATTGCTTGCCGTCGATCGTCGGCCAGGTGTGGCAGGCGCGCGAGACAGCCAAACGCGAGCACAACAAGCCGCTTTCGCAGGCGTTGAAGATCATCATGAACGCCTTTTACGGCGTGCTCGGATCCACAGGCTGCCGGTTCTTCGACCCGCGTCTCGCGTCGTCGATCACCATGCGCGGCCATGAAATCATGCATACCACGCGTGAGCTGATAGTGGCGCAAGGTTACGAGGTCATTTACGGCGACACGGATTCGACTTTCGTGTGGCTGAAGCATGCGCATAGCGAGGAGGAAGCGAGCCGGATTGGCCGCGCGCTTGTCGAGCATATCAACGCGTGGTGGAAGGAGAATCTGCAGGCGCGTTTCGGGCTCGAGAGTGCGCTCGAACTTCAATTCGAGCGGCATTACACGCGTTTTTTCATGCCGACGATTCGCGGTGCCGAGGAAGGCAGCAAGAAACGCTACGCGGGCCTGACCGTTCTGCCGGACGGCAGCGAGGACATCGTCTACAAGGGGCTCGAAACAGTGCGGACTGACTGGACGCCGCTCGCACAACAGTTTCAGCAGGAACTCTACCGGCGAATTTTCAAGCAACAGCCGTATCAGGATTACGTGCGCGACTACGTGCGCGATACGCTTGACGGAAAGCTGGACGACCAGCTCGTGTACCGCAAGCGGCTGCGCAGGCCGCTTGGCGAATACGAGCGCAACGTGCCGCCGCACGTGCGCGCGGCGCGTGTGGCCGACGAGTTCAACCGGCAACAGGGACGGCCATTGCAATACCAGAACGGCGGCTGGATCAGCTACGTGATGACGACCGCCGGACCGGAACCGCTCGAAACCTTGCGCTCGGCGATCGACTACGAACACTATCTGACGCGGCAGTTGCAGCCGGTTGCCGACGCGATTCTGCCCCTGTTGCAAGATGACTTTACGACCTTGACGTCGGGGCAGAAACAGTTGTTCTAACCGCAATTTTGCTCAGAAATAGTGGATCATGCCCGTCACGACCGAGCGCTGGTTGATCCCGGCGCTAGCTGGTGAAGTGCTTGAGATCCCGAGCGTGCCTTGAGCATTGTTCCTGGACAGCCCCACCTCCGTGTACAGATCCGTCGATTTGGACAGCAGGTAGTGAACGCCAAGTTTGAAGAAGGCCCCATTGCGTTCGCTGTTCACCCTGTCAGCCAGATACGTATAGTCGGAAACAAGTCTGAACGCGGGGGTGATGTCGTACCGGCCGCCGACAGAATAGTAGTCTTGACTGCTTCCGGTTGCCGGGTCCTTAAAGTTCTGGAAATTCAAACTCGCCTTGAACACGCTACCCGTATAGGCAAGGAATACGGTGTAGGCTCTCGCTACCGTCTGATCGGTCAGGCCGGTCGGGTCGTTGCCCGAGATATAGCCAGCGCTCATGGATACGGGTCCCAGCGCGTAGTACAACGCGGCCGACACCTCCCGTTGGTTCTGGAAATCACCTGCAGTCCCGCCAAAGCTGTTCAATACGCTGGCGCTCAGGCCATAGATCGTCGGCGTCTGATACTTGACCGAGTTGTTGGCCCACGTGTATTGAAAGCCGTTGAAACCCGTGCGCGTCTGAAAGACCGTGTTTGCCACCGAGCCGAAATTCTCAAAACCGCTGGCGTCCGTGCGATAGAGCACTTCGATGAATGGGGTGTAATGGCGGCCGAACGAAAGCGTCCCGAGATCGTCTTTTCTCAATCCCACCCATGCGCCGCGATCGAACAGGAAGTTGCCCGCCGTGGTCGGCTGGCCCGAGTTGGTGCTCTTCCCGGAACCCGACAGAAAACCCGACTCGAGTTTGAACAGCGCGGCCGTCCCGCCCCCGAGATCCTCCACGCCTGAGAAGATCAGCCGGCTAACGACCAGATTCGCCTGGCCGTACGCCCACTGGTTCTTGTCAGCGGCGCCTACGCCATTCGTGAAACTGACGCCGCCGTCGATGATTCCGCTCAAGGTCACACTCGATTGCGCATGAGCTTCGACCATCACGAGAGAAGCGGCCAAAACGGCAATTATTTTCCTGTACATCCCTGGTCTCCATCACTCTGTTAAATGTAAATTCGCTCGCGCATTAAATTAGTGATACTAATTGTTATGGTTTGTTTCGCGGCCGCTGATAGATCTTGCACCGGCCGCGAACCTGACTAACGCGCGTAGCGCATCAGGAAGTCCCGCAGCGCGGGATTGACCCGTTCAGCGTGAGTCAGGTTGGGGGTATGGCCCGCTTCGTCCACAAGTACAAAACCTTTGCAGTTCGGCAATCCGGAAGCGAGCGATTCGCCGCAACGCGGGCTGATGGCAATGTCGTCGCTGCCATGGAAGACAATCGACGAATGGGTGATCTCGTGAAGCCGGGGTGTGATGTCGTCCCTTGAAATCAGCGCATCCACAGGATGCTCGAAATGCTCGGCAGCCAGCGCCATCCATTTCCGGATCCACACAGGCGAGGCTTCAAAGTCGACGCCGAGCAGGAACGCCGACAGGTCCGCAGCCACGTGTGCGGCACCATTTCTGGCCCACTCCCGCTTGAGCGTTTCGAACGATTGTTGAACTGCCTCGGAATCGACATCGCTTCGTGTCGATATCAGTGCGAGCGCCCGAAAGCGATCGGGTTCGAGCAGCGCGGCCCGCATCGAGAGAAAGCCGCCTTGCGACATGCCAACGAGCGACGCCGACGCCGCCTCCAGATGATCGAGCAGCGCTATCAGGTCTCTCGCCGAGTCCCAGTAGCTAAACGGCTTGTCCGTTGGGCCGGTCGCGCCGAATCCCCGTTGATCCCACACGACGCACCGGAACGCGTTGCTGAGTTCGGCGACGTTCGGCCGGAACATCTCACCATCCATCAGAAATCCGTGACTGAACACCACAATCGGTGCGTCAGTTGGACCGGTTTCGTTGTAGCCGAACCTGATCCCTTCGCGTTCGAAATATCGCATGTGTCTCCTCCTGATCTCAGCGTTTTCCTGCACTCATCGTGGTACTCACTATATGGCCACTGCCACCAACAGACCTGACCGAAACGAATGCCGACTTGCCGGATCGTCCGAATTTTTATTGCTTGAGCGCTGCAACATACGCGGAAACGGCAGCTATTTCGTCATCGCTCAGGAGCGGCACGATCAGGCTCATCAGCTTTCCCTTGCCTCCGCGCGCACCGCTCTTCCATGCGTGGAGTTGCGTTTCGACGTACTCTTCGTGCTGGCCGGTGATGCGCGGAAAATCCGGTTCGATACCGGCTCCCGCCGCCCGGTGACATGAAATGCACGCGGGCGCGCCGTCCTTGCCGCCATGGGTATAGATCAGTTTTCCGGCATCGACGAGGGCGGGATTTGAAGCCGCACCCTGCGCAGGCTTCTGGGCCGAGTAGAAAGCCGCGAGCGCTTTCATCTCGTCTGGCGTCAGGTCTTGCACCATCGATTGCATGATTGCGTTGTGCCGCAACGGCGGCACACCCGGGCCACCCTTGAACTGCGTGAGCTGTTTATACAAATACTCCTGATACTGGCCAGCCAGGCGCGGATAGGTACCGACCGTACTGTTTCCGTCGACGCCGTGACAGGCCGCGCAGCGCTGGGTCGTCAGTTCTCCGATACGTATCTGAAGATTGTCGGCACGTGCGACGCCCGCGGCGCCCAGCAGCATGCCGGCGACCAGCGCCGCGCGCGCCGCACGGCGCGTCATGCCTCGTTTGAAAGCGTTTCTACCCATTGACGTGTCTCCTCGCATTTGGTTTAGTGAAGCCTATTCGAATCAACGGTTTGCGTCCTTGCAGCAGAATCCCGCTGCTTACCGTTGAGTCTGGTTTTTGTTGGTTGGAAGCGCTGCGGCAGGACTGAGGTGGCGTTTCCGCAAGGAGACATGTTGAGCATCACGACCGTACCGCACGACGCGGACAAACCCGTCTGGATCCTGCAAGGCCACTTCGGCCGCGCGACGGTGAATCTCATCAGCCGCCCGCTTGTCGCGCATGCCCATTCGCAATACCAGTTTCTGTTCAAACTCGGGGGCAGCGATTGCCATTTCCGCATCGAAGGCGAAGACTGCATGCTCACTGATGAGCGCGCAATCTGTATGAATCCATGGGTTGAGCACGCGAAAAGCAGCAGCAACGACGCACCGTCGTTGATTCTTTCGCTCGTCATCGAAGCACCATGGTTGCGAACGCGACTGCAGTTGGCTGACGGCGGAACCGCGAGCATCTTTCCGCAGCCCGCCGTGGTCGTCACGCCGGACGTGCGCCACCATGTAGACCGGATCGCAGCGGCCATCACGAATCATCTGGTGGCCGAGGACGATCGCTGCATGCATATTCTTGAAGACCTGATAACCGCGCTGGGCCGCGATTTCGCGGATCCGGTACTGACCGCGGGCATGACGCCGTCCGGCAGGCCCGTCGATTTCCGTATTCGCAAGGCACTCGACTTCATCAAGCACGCACCGGTCGCCAATCCCACGGTCGCGCAGGTTGCGGCTCAGGTCGGGCTGTCGCGCTCACGGTTCTTCGAGCAGTTCCGTCGCTGCATGGGTATTTCGCCCCAGCACTACATCGATTGGGTGCGCATGTCTCATGCCATTCACCTGCTCGGCGCCAGCAACAAACCGCTTTCCGATGTCGCCACCGAACTGGGGTTCGAAGAACATAGCCATTTCACGCGCTTTTTCGCTCAGCACATGGGTGTTCCGCCCAGTGAGTTTCGCCGGCACTCCGTCAGCCTGCGTACCGAAACACCATAACGTCGTCACGACAGCGCGATTCTTCATACATGGAGGGGCGCCTCGTCTACGCCCCAAGTCCACCGATCACCCAATCACCCAATCACCCAATCACCCAATCACGCAATCGCGAGACGGTGTGCCACGCCACCGCGAAAGGCGGCGTGGCCCTGAACGCAACGATCACGGGGTCGCGTGGCTACCACGTTTATCCCGCGTAAGACGTGTCGGCCACCACCGGATTGCGTAGCACGCCGAGTCCGTCGATCTCGACCTCGACGCAGTCGCCAGGCCGCATGTGAACGAGACCAGGCGTCGGAAACGGCCCGTATTGACGGCTCAGATCCTGACCTTCTTTGTCATCGGCTTGCGGCTTCAGCGCGCCGGGCGTGCCCATTGCAATGAAATCGCCCGGCCGCAAGCGGTACCCCTGGCTCAGGTAGCTAACCACTTTCGCCACATCCAGCAGCATGTCGTCCAGCGGCGCACGTTGCCGCACGACACCGTTGACGCGCGTCAGGACCGAGTGCGTCGCGGGGTCGCCGAACTCATCGCCCGTCATCAGCCATGGCCCGTACGAACCGGACGCCTCGAAATTTTTGCCGAGACCGAACTGGCGATTGTGCATTTGATATTCGCGCACGGATCCTTCATTGATACACGTGTAACCCGCCACGTGTTCCATGGCCCGCTCCACCGGAATGAAGCGGCCAGGCTTGCCGATCACGACGCCCAGTTCGCCTTCATAGTCGAAAGCGCGTGCAATCGCTTCAGGCGGCGCGATGATCGGTTCGTTACCGCCCACGTAGGAGGCGGCCGTACGCATGAACAGGTGGGGGAACTCCAGCGAGGTCTGCAGACCGGTCTCGGCAATATGGCTCTTGAAGTTCAGCGCCAATGCCCAGATTGCATTCGGCCGCTCGAGAAACGGCTTGAGCGTGACGTTGGCGAGCAAGTGGGCTCCGTTCCGGCCTAGCGCGGCTTGCCGGAGCCGTGCCAGACCGTCCTCCTGCTCGAGAATCGCAATCAGGGTGGTCGGCAAATCCGGCGCGATGTCGGCAATGGCCAGGAAATGCGTCGGGCTGGTGACGACACCCAGCGCGATCTGGTCGCCATCTGCGTAAGCGATAATTTTCATGATCGTGGTCTATCCGTAAAGAAAAAGCAGGAAATTGAAATCTGGATTGGCGAGCCTGCGTACTGACGGGCGCCCCGAAGGCCCCGCAGAGCGCGCGCCCCTACCCCGCTGGCAGCAAGCCGGCGGGCGTTGAATCGCAGCAGATATTTAGTGGATGCTTAGTGCTCTGCCACCGCGTTACTGCCGAAATCGCATGCGCTTCTGCGACCGGCCAACGCCAGCGCGCCGAGCACAAGAATCGCAGCCACCGCGGGCAGCACAGCCGTCAGGACGATCTCGCGTGCGGGCCAGCCTATCGACAGCAGGGCACCGCCAATCGCCGGGCCGACGAAGGAACCGACTCGCCCGACCGCATGGCCCCAACCCACACCGGTCGCGCGTATTTGAGCGGGGTAGAACGAAACCGCGAGTGCGGTCTGCCCCATGATGCCGTTGACGAGACCGGCCCCGATCACGGCGATGAGCAGCAGCGCGATGCCAGGTGCGACGGCAATCTGGCTCAGCACGACGATGCTCAGGATCATGAGCACGCCCCCGAGCGTCAGCGCCGACTTCAAGCGGAGCTGGCCGCCGATCGTCATCATCGCGACGGCCACTGTCATGAGGATGTTGCCGCCCAATCCGCCAATGCTGAAGGCGGCCATGCCGACCGATGCATGATCCGGCGCAAAACCGAAGTTGGGCAGCAGCGTGGGCAGCCAGAACAGCAACGCATAAACGTCCGTGAAGATCAGAAAGGAGAATGCCCACAGCAAGCAGGTATAGAGGCCGAGTCCCTCCTTGAACAGCACCTTGAACGGGTTGGACGTCCGCACGGCTGCGCTGCTCGCGCTCGCCTTGCCCTCGGCCGGCAGAATCCTGAAGAACACGGGCACGAGGCAGAACGGCAGCACACCGCCAACCACGAAGATCGACTGCCAGCCGAACGCGCTCATCAGCGGGCCGCCCGTCACCCCGCCGATCACCGCGCCCACCGACATGCCGGTCGTCACCAGCAGCGACGCCGCCACTTTGTGTTTCGACCCAATAATGCTGGCCGACGCGGTAATGGCGATCGGCAATGCGCCGCCCAGCCCAATGGCCGCGATCAGGCGGAGGACCGACAGACTGACGACGTCAGCCGTGAACATCGTCACGAGCGTGCTCCCGCCGAACAGCACGACACTCGCGAGACCGATGAGCCGGTTGCCGAACCGCTGTGCAAGCGGCCCGCTGATCATGAAACCGATTGCCGCGCCGATATTCGTCGCCACGAATACCGGCGTAAAACGCGCGGGCGCGAGGCTCCAATCATTCGCCAGCTTCGGCACGACAAACGAAATCGACGTGGTGTTGAAGCCGTCGAGCACAATCACCAGAAAACACACCAGCAGGGCCCACAACCAGCCAGAACCCTGCTTCTGCCCTGGGTCGCCGGGCGTCGCTACCTGCTTGTCTTTCGCATCCATCAAATCATCTCCTTGCAACTCGCGCGCAGCGCACGCGAGCCGCGCGGGACCGGCGGCGGCGCGCCAGAATCAACCGCCCCGAGTCCGGAATAAACCTGTCAGGTTCGTGTAAACGTCGAGATACGCTGCTGCAGGGCCGCCGAAAAGATGTTCTTGGGCAGCATGCAGTGGATGCCCTTCGGCGGAATCGTCGCGTACACCGTGGCGGTCTGGTTCGCGTACTGCGTGACGCGAAAACTGCCCGCCACGCTGAAGATGCCGTAGCAGTCCTCAGGCGCAATGCCGGTCGCGGCGGAGAGCCAGCCGATCATCTGCCGCAGACATGCCACCAGCGAGTTGTCGAGCGAGTCGGCAAAACCGAAGCCGATCCAGTGGTCCGGTGCCTCCGCCATCGGCACGTTCAGTGCCGCACGCTTGTGCAGCACGTATTGAATGCGCATTTCTTCGAAGGCCGTCTCGATCGAGGTCTGGTCGACGTTGCCTTCGCCTGACGCACCCATCGAGCCGCCCGTCCAGACGCGGCCGCCCGCCACATGAACCGGCAGCATGATCGATGTGCCGATACCGAGTACGGCGCAATCCAGATTGCCGCCGTAATTGCCGGCAAGGTTCGCGCTAACCGGCTTATCGCCTGGCGGCTGCGTGCCGATATACGCCTGAAATGGGTTCAATGGAATGTTGACGCCGGGCACATACGCGGCCGCGGTGCGCTCCTTGTCGAACTTCAGATAGCGCAGGTAGGGCTTGAAATCATGCGGCAGCGCGCCGACGCCCGGAGGCGCCGAATTCCAGCCCCAATCGATCGGGCGCATACTCAGCATCCGGCACTCGATCAGATCGCCCGCCTCGGCGCCCTCCACCACGACCGGGCCAATCAGCGAGAACGCGCCGTTCGGATACTTCTTGCGGATCGGCTCGCGCTCCTTGAACGTCATGCCGTACTTCGCTTCATTCCCCCAGTTGGTCCACGTACCGTCGTACCACACCGTGTCGCCCGATTTGACGGCAGCGGCGACCGGCGTGTCCGGCTCCATCTGACCTACACGGACGGTCTCTTCCGAAGGCACGAGCCTGACGAGTGCGCCGTCCGGAGAAGTCAGTCCACTGGTTTGCCCAGCCGTTGCCGTGCTTTGCGCACGGACCGCGCGCGGCAACCCGAACGCGCCGGCAGCCAGCACGCCGAAACCGAGCTTAAGCATCGTGCGACGGCAATGGGCGGTTGCATCCAGCGTCGTCGCGCTACCCGCCTGCGATGCGCTCTCCGTGACGACGGATTGGGCATCATGCTGTGTCTGTGTCTCGCTTTTCATAGGGTTTCCTGATTTGTTATCGATGCATCGGCCTGAATCACCGTGCGGTCGATGCGCCGATCGATTCAATCGCGCCCTTGACCATCTGTTCATCTATGTCAGAGGGCGCCCCGCTCGCACCCAGTGCGCCGAGCAGATGTCCTTCGGAAAAAATCGGCAGCACGCCTCGCCCGGGCAGAAATGGCGCGTAATAGCCGGCGCTGGAAACATTGCTGTACTCCGAGGGATCATCCCTGAAGCGTTGTTCCAGCGTCGCCCCTGACTGTCCGCCGAGCGCGACAGAGGCGAAAGCCTTGCCGCGCGCGAAGTCGAGGCTCGCAAAAGGCGCCCCGTCCATGCGCGCCGCGGCGATCAGATGACCACCCGGATCCACCACGGCGAAGCTCAGCGCGACATGATGTGCACGAGCCTCGGCGATGCCGGTATCAATCAGCTTCATCGCCTGAGTCAAGCTCAGCGAATAGGCTCTGACCACCGCGCCCTCTTCCTGCGTGGGTGCCTGATCGGCCGCGACGGCTCGCTGTGCGCCGACGACACACAGCGAGCAAAGCGACACGACCGCTGCCGCCCTCATCAACCGAAACGGACTATTGAACTTCACACTCGTCTCCTCTTTGTTACCGAGCGGCATGACTGCGCGACTCGTTTCAACCTGAAGCGTACGTCTCGATAGTTCGCACGCCATAACCGAAAAGCCCGCGCACTTACCGACGAGTCCGATTAATCCCAGCGTGTTTGTAGAAGTCACGCGCACCGTGCGTGTGGCGCGCTCTGAGCGATTGGCACGCTAACTGACATACAAACTGGCACCCTGACCAGGCGCGCGCCGTCCCTCTCGAAACGGATCTGCCGTATCAACTGCCGGGGCTCTAACCAGGTGGAGATGACTCGAACCAGGCGCTGCACCAGGCCGCGAGGCTCCGTTTCAGGATCGGACGGACATCGTCAAACAAGAAGCGCCGCATCTCGCGGCGCTTCGGCACACGCCGGTCGTGAATCGTTCACCCAACCCGGCGATGAAAGCGGTGAATTCTGATTTCGTCCCACACCTCAGCGGCAAAAAGCGGGTCGTTGCGATTGAATGCCTCGACTTCGCCGCGCGTTTGCGCTTCCACCAGAAAGAAGCTGCCAATCTTGTTCTCACCTATGTCGTCCACCAGGGGACCGGATGTGACCAGTGTGATCGGCCCACTCTCCAGATACGCGCGATGCTGCGGCGTGTTGGCTTCGCGAAGGGCTAAGGCACCCGGTTTATCGGTGCAGTAAACGATCCAATGCATGATGTACAGTTCCTATCGAAGTCAGACAGGATTGGTATGCGCCTGCTGGGCAGCACAAGGAATCCTGTCGTCGTGTTCATTGCTTTAATCGTGTCAATCGCTTCATTGCCCGGAAGCGGGCGTTGCATTGACTGGCTTAGGTGCCGTCTTGCGCTCCGCGTCCTGCAAGTTCTGTGGATAGCTGGTCAGATCACCACCTGGCTGATAGCCATTTTTCTCAAGCACTTTGAGATCGGCATTTTTCCTGGCGCGGGCGGCCTTGCGCTGCGCCTTGCGAATCTGCTTCGGCGTGGACGCAGCGGCGGCGCCGGACGCTGGCGCGGTGAGCGCATCGGACGACTGAGCGAACACAGTGGCCGTATCAAGCAGCGCAAAAGTAAAACAGAAGGTCGCGATCACCTTCCGGGACGCGAAGCGAAGTTGAATCATGGACGGCATCTCCCGAATAACCTGGACAGAGGAATGACCTCTACGACAAAAGCTGATGCAGTATCAGTCCATCGGGACCGAACCTGGTGCGCGCCTCGTCCTATGGTTTACCGGATGCTCCGATTTTTTAACCTGCAAATCCGCATGGCGAGTCACGACGATCGTGCACCAGCAGCGGTATCGGCAAGATGCAACGCTGTTGCCCTGCCGATGTCGCCCGTTGCGCCGATGATGACGCAGACCGTCCTGCCGACGGCCTGCATGCCTAACCCTGTTCAAGAATGGAATGTCGGCCGCTGCCACAACCGGCCACCGGCGCTGAGACCAACTGTTTTACGCGAAGGAGTCAATGTAGTCGGCCATGAGAAGGCACGGGCGACAACCACTTTCGAATTTCGGACAACCGTCGGTATCGACCGGAAGACGGCTTTCCCGGCCTCAGAAGCTGGTGCGCAAACCAATGCGCGCAAGCGTTTGCGACCGGTTGCTCGCCGCGCCGTCCGGTTGTACCAAACCGTTGATCCACGCCTGCGTCACTGCCGCGTCGCCGCCCGCACGCTGATAAATCGCTTCAACGTAACCGGTGGTGCGTTTCGAGAAGTTGTATTGCAGCGCCGTGGTGATTTGCTGTGCCTTGTTGTCCAGCAGCACGTCGTTGCCTTTCATGTACGTATAGTCGAGACCAAGGGTCCAGGCCCCGGAGATCGTCCACGCCGCGCCGCCCTTGTAGACATTGATCGTCGCGCCGCTCGCGGTATTTTTCGTATTCGTGTACAGCAGCATCGCCAGCACACTGCCGAAGTTATAGTGCGTGCCTGCGCCGAAGTTGCGGATGCCGTCGTGACCGTTGCCCAGTTGCGGATATTTCACTTCGACGTACGCCGCCCCCACGCCGAAAGGACCATTCGCGTAGTTCGCACCGAAGCTCATCGTCGAGTCTTCGGAGAACGAACCGGGCACACCGCCAAACCCATAGAGCGCGCCGAAAGTGAATCCTGAGATATCCGGGCTGCGATACTTGACCGAGTTCGCCACGCGCGTCGCGCCCGCCATCCGGTCGAAATCGAACGAGCCGGTCGGATTGTTCGGCACGCCCAACGCGGCAAACGGCCCCTGGCGAAAATCGTAGATCCCGCCGAACAGGAACGCGCCGTCATACAGGCCGAGCGTCAGCGTCTCGAACATGAAGTCGTACTGGTTGCCGAATGTCAGCGAACCGACGCGCTCGTTGGTGAGTCCGACGAGCGCTGTGCGGTTGAAAAGCTGCCCCGCGCCCGGAATCGTCGCGCCGCTGCCCAGATCGAACTGCGACGTGAGTTCGAAGATCGCCTTGTTGCCGCCTCCCAGGTCTTCGCTGCCTTTGAAGGTCAGCAGATCCGGCGATAGCACGCCGCTGTCGAACAGCGTCGCGGCGCCTCCATGCTGGTTGTTCACATACGTCACGCCCGCGTCGATCACGCCTTGCAGTGTCACGCTGCTTTGGGCGCTCGCAAAACCCGGCGCCATCAACGCGACCGTGCAGCCTGCTATCGAAATGCGCTTCGATTTCGTCTTCTTCATGCCTGTCCCCTTCCGTCGTTGTTGAATATGTTTCGCTGTTCAATACGAATGGCAATACGCGTAAGTGCGGCACCCTGGCATGGGCCGTCGATGCACAAGCCGTCTTCGAAACGGAACATCGCGCTGTGATGTGCGCACATCAGCAATTCGGCGTCGTAAGCCCAGAACGTGTTCGGCTCGTAGTTCAGCGGAATCGAAAAGTGCGGGCAGACGTTGCGATAGGCCCAGGCGTCCTCGCCCCGGCGTAATACGACGATGCCTGGTGCGCCGGTTTGCTCTGCGGCGATTTCCAGCGCGCCGCCATCGGGAATGTCGTCGAGCGTGCACAAAAAACCTGCTCGAGGTTCGGGACTTGCCGCGTTCATGACGTGGCCTCCTCACGCGTGTCGTTGACTCAGCACGAAGTCGCGCTGAACTTCGAAGAACGGGCTCGGCAGGTCCCACTCCTTCGCCGTAGCCTCGCTGTCGTTCGGCACGTAGTCAATGACGAGCGACGGTTTCGCGCCGAACACCGCGTCAGATTCGACATAGGGGTCACCGGCGGAATACAGCGCGGTCGTGAGCGTTTCGTAGCCAGGCGCCTCGATCAGGAAGTGAACATGAGCGGGCCGCATCGGATGACGTCCGGTCGCCAGCAGCATCTGTCCGACCGGACCATCGGTCGGAATCGGATAGCTGGTGGGCTTGATGGTTCTGAACGCATATTCGCCGTTCGGCCCCGACCGGAATTTGCCGCGCAGATTGCTCTCGGGCTGATCGGGGTCCTGGCCTTCGTACATGCCGTTATTCGCCGTTTCCCACACCTCGATCAGCGCGCCGGCCACCGGCGCACCACGCTCGTCGACGAGGCGGCCGTGAATCAGCGCCGGCTCGCCTTCGGTGCGCGCGATGTTGGCGCCGAACGCTTCGTCCTTTGCGCCTTCGCGATAGAACGGGCCAAGCAGGCTGCTCTCGGTGGTATCGCCTCCGCGCCCGTGGTTGATCGCATCGACCATGATCGACAGGCCAAGGGTGTCCGACAGCAGAATGAACTCCTGGCGGATACCGCTGCACTTGTTGCCGGTCGCGGTCAGGAACTCGATGCCGCGACGCCATTCGTCACCGGTCAGTTCGATCTCGTTGGCAAAGGCATGCAGATGTTTGACCAGCGCGGTCATGATCTGCTTCAGACGGGGATCGGTGCAGCCGGCGAAGGTCTTGAGTACGGTCTGCGTCAGCGGATGGATAGTTGCGTCGTTCATGGTCGACCTCATGCGCGGTGGGGAGCCGACGGCGCATCGACGGAATCGGTCGATGCATCGTGCGGTGAATCTTGCTGTGAAGCTCCTGCGTCCGCAAACACGACGCGCCGCCCCACGGGGAATAATTGCAGACCGTAGCGACGTGACACGAAGCCCCACAGCCCCTGCGGAAAGAACATCGTCACGACGATCGCCAGCGCACCGAGTCCGATCAGATACCAGGTGCCGAAGTCCGACAGGAACTGGTTCAGCAAGAAGAAGATCAGCGCGCCGACAATCGGCCCTTCAAGCGTGCCGAGACCGCCGATCATCACAATAAAAATACCGAACGCGGTCCAGTTCACCGAGAAGGCCGCGTCCGGTGAAATACGCAGGTTGCCGACGAAATAGAGGCCACCGGCCAACGCCGTGCCGCACGCGGACACCAGGTAGACGAGCAGCCGCGCACGCTTCACATCAACGCCCTGGCTGCTGGCTGCCACCGCGTTGTCGCGCATCGCGGTCAAGGCGAGACCGGCTTTGGAGCGCAGGAACAGATACAGCAGCCCGATCGCCGCCGCGACGATGGCCAAAGCAAGCCATAACGTCAGCGATTCGCGCAGCGCACGTGGCACGTCCTGCAATGCGGTGAGGCTGGTGCCGGAGCCGCCGCCAAGCGCCGACACGTTCGCGAACGTCAGCCGGAACACTTCCGCGATCACCCATGTGCCGATGGCGAAGTAACCGCCTTCCAGCCGGAACGCCACCAGCGATACCGGAATTGCCACGACCGTTGCGATCATCGCCGCGATCGGCACCGCAACAAACGGCGAAATACCGCAGTAGTTCGCGAGAATCAGCATCCCGTAGCCGCCGATGCCGAAGAACGCTTGCTGGCCGATCGACACCATGCCGCCATAGCCCGCCAGCAGATTCCACATCAACGCGAACACCAGGTACGACGCGAGCTGCACGAAGTCGCGCATCGCATCGCGCCCGGCCCACCAAGGCGCGCTCGCCACCGCCAGCGCGAGGATCAGCAGCACGATCACCGCCACGCGGCTCGCACGGGTCGCGCGCCGTACTTCGAAGCCCTCTCTGGGCCGGTTCATATGCATCGTCATATCGCGCCTCTATGCGGTTTTGGGCAGCAAACCCTGCGGCCGGGCCACCAGCACGCCGAGAAACACCACGTGGCCGAGCCAGATACCCCAGCCGGGATCGAAGTAAAAGCCCACCTGCTGCGCAATCCCGAGCACCATGCCGCCGACGAAAGTGCCCCAGAACGAGCCCATCCCGCCGATGATCACTGCTTCGAACGCGTACAGCAGCAACGCCGGGCCATCGGTCGGCGACACCGCGGTGCGCATTGAATACAGCGCGGCGGCGACCGCGATCAGCACGAACGCGATACCCATTGCGAGCGCATAGGTACGGCGATAAGAGACACCCATCAGTTGCACGATCTCGCGGTCGTCGGAGGTGGCGCGAAACGCGCGGCCCAGCGGCGTGCGGCCGAACAGCCACTGCATGGCGAAGGCGAGCGCAACGGTCGCCGCCAGCGTGACGAGCGGCAGATAGCCCAACGTCACGCCGCCCGCGAGCGTGATGCTCTGCGACTCGAAGCTGCCCGTTGCGACCGAACGGGGATCGGCGGAAAACACCTGTTGCAGCACGTTCTGGATCACAATCGACAAGCCGAACGTGACGATCAGCGACGGCAACGGATCGCGGCTACTAACCCGGTTGAGGATCGCGTACTGCACCGCATAACCCGCGCCGAATGCGATCACGAGCAGCAGCACCAGCGATATGGCGAGCGGCACATGCGCGTAGGTCGTCAGGGCGAACAGCACGAACGCCAGCAACACGATGAAGTCGCCGTGCGCGGTGTTGGTGAGTCGCATCACGCCGAACACCAGCGACTGGCCCATCGCGAAGAGCCCATACAGTGCGCCGAGCAGAACGCCCTGCACGACGATATTGATGAACGTGTTCATGCGACCGCTCCAAAATAGGCTTGCGTGATCGCTTCGTCCGACACGTCGGCCGAGACACCCGCCAGCGAGACGCGCCCTTCCTGGAAGCAATAGAAACGCGACGACACACGGCGCGCCAGTTGCACGTCCTGCTCGACAACGATTGCGCTCATGCCGTCCGCGACAATCTCGGGCAACGCCGCATAGATCTCGCGCACGATGACTGGCGCGAGGCCGAGCGAGAGTTCGTCGCACATCAGCAGATCGGGGTTGCTCATCAGCGCGCGGCCGATTGCCACCATCTGCTGCTGCCCGCCGGATAACGCAGTCGCCGCTTGATGACGCCGCTCCTGCAACGCCGGAAACAGCTTGTAGACGCTTTGCAGATTCCAGCGCCCCGGCCGTTTGCAAAATGCGCCGAGCAGCAGGTTTTCTTCGACGGACAAGCTCGCGAACAGACGCCGCCCTTCCGGCACCAGCGCAATGCCCTTGCCGACGATGCTGGCCGCCGCCGAGCCGCCGATCGGCTCGCCGCGATACACAATCTGCCCGGCGGCACGCGGACGCAGCAGGGCCGCCACCGATTTCAGGAAGGTCGACTTGCCTGCGCCATTCGAGCCGATCAGTGCGATCACCTCACCGGGCGCGACCGTCACGTCGATGCCGAACAGCGCCTGGAAGTCGCCGTAGAACGCGCTGAGCGCGTGTGTCTCCAGTAATGTCGACATGGTCATGCCTCCAGTCCGAGGTACACGCGCCGCACTTCCAGGTCGTCCATCACGGCGGCCGGCAGGCCCTCAGCGAGCCGTTTGCCGAAGTTGATGACGAGCAGCCGGTCGGCCACCGCGAGCAGCGCATGCACGACGTGTTCGATCCACACGATCGTCACGCCGCGCTCCTTGACGCGTCGAATCTCGTCGACGAGTTCGTGTGTTTCAGGTTCGGTCAGGCCGCCCGCGATCTCGTCGAGCAGCAGCAGTTTCGGCTGCGTGGCCAACGCCCGCGCCAGTTCGAGGCGCTTGCGGTCGAGCAGCCCCAGCGTGCCGGCCAACTGGTTGGCGCGCGCTTTGAGACCGGTGCGTTCGAGCACATCGATACAGACGTCGTACGCGGCGTGCTCGGCCAGTTCACCGCCGAAGGTCGCGCCGACCAGCAGATTCTCGAACACCGTCATGCCGCCGAACGGCCGCGGCACCTGATACGAGCGGCCGATTCCCGCCGCGCACCGGCGATGCGGCGGCAAGTGGTTCACATCCGCGCCGTCGAATTCGACGCTGCCCTGATCGGGCCGTACGTCGCCGCTGACGAGGTTGAATAGCGTAGTTTTGCCGGCACCGTTCGGGCCGAGGATGCCGTAGGTTTCACCGCGTTCGACCGCGAAGCTGATGTCGTCGGTCACCTGCAGCGCGCCATAACGCTTCGACACGCTGGTGAGTCTGAGAACTGGGTTCATCGCCGCTCTCCGTCAGGCATTCACGAGATCAGCTTGAGCGGGCCGGACAGCGGCACGCTCGGCGCGAGCTGGTTGTTGACGATCGCGAGATCGAAGCGATGCTTCTGCCCTTTCACCCATTGCCCGCCTACGAGCGGTGTTTTCGCAACGTTCTTCACCGGCCCGCTGCCCCATGCGACATGGCCGACCAGCGTATCGAGCTTCGTCGAGGCCACGGCGTCGCGGATCGCTTCGTTCGAGTCGACATCTTTCGCGCGCTTTAACGAGTCGACGGCGATTTCGAACAGCGCATGCGCGAAGCCGATCGGCTGCGTCCATTGCTTCGACGTGACGCGCTCGTAGTCGTCCGCAACTTGCCGCGCGCTTTGTCCCGTCAACGACGACTTGAACGGATGCGACGGCGACCACCACACCTCGGTGGAGAGTCCATCGCCGAGATCGCCGAGCGCTTCGATCGAAGTGGGAAACAGCAATGCCTTACCGATCGAAATGACTTTGGGCTTCAGGCCTTGCTGACGTGCCTGAACGAGGAAGTTCTTGGCGTCGGGCGGAATCACGACGCCAGTGACGATCTGCGCGTTCGCCTGCTTGAACGACGAGATCTGCGCGGAGAAGTCCTGCGTCATGCTCTGGAAACGACCCGGGTCCTTCAGCGTGAAACCCTTTTGGGCGAGCACGGGCGGAAAGCCGAGTTTTGCGTCGCCCCATGCGTTGCCGTCGCCATCGTTCGGGAACAGTCCGCCGACACTGTGATTGGTCTGCACCGATTGCCACATGCCTGTGTAGACGGCGATCACGTCCTCCAAGCCCCAGAAGAAGTGATAGGTAAAGCGGAAGCCTTTCTTCGGATCGCCCTTTCTGCCGAAGAACCACGGCTGCCACGGCACCACCGTCGACACGCAAGGCATCTCGTTCAACTCGCACGCATCACTGACTGGATTCGCGGTCTCGGGCGTGCCGGAGACGAGCATGATGTCGACCTTGTCCTTCAGGATCAGATCGTTGGCGACTTCGCCGGCGCGATTCGGGTTCGACTGGCTGTCCTTGACGACAATCGTCACCGGGTACGTTTTGCCGCCAGTCACGATGCCGTTTTTCAGCACCGTCTGCATCTGCTGGATCGTGAAGCGGTCAGCTTCACCGAACGGCGCGAGCGGTCCGGTTTGCGGTGATACATAGCCGATTTTCAGCGTGCGTGGGCTGGCGGCAAAGACGAGCGGCGAGAACGCCGACGTTGACGCGGCGAGCGCGCCGCCTGCGGCGAGTGTGACGAAGCGGCGGCGCTTCGCGTCGAAGGAATGGCTGTCCATGCTTGTCTCCTGAGTTTTTTGTATGAGTGGGGGCGTTCGCGCTAATCCGGTCGTCTGCCTTCGAAAGCAGCTTCCAGCAGCGCACGTAGCGGCGTTCGCTCGACCGGCCGCGGATTCCAGTACGGGTTCTTCAACGCGAGATCGAGCGCGACGTCGAGATCGGTTGCGCTCACACCAATGTCCTTCAATGCGGTGGGGGCGCCGTGATCGCGAGCCAGGTCGAAAACACCCTGGGCGGCATCGCCGGCGTCTAATGCGCGAGCGATGCGCTTCATCGCGTCAGGTGCGGCTTCGCGGTTATAGGCGAGCACGTGTGGCAACACGATCGTGTGCGTCTCCGCGTGCGGCAGATTGAACGTGCCGCCAAGCGTGTGACACAGCTTGTGATGCAACGCCATGCCGACGCTACCGAGCACCGCGCCGCAGAGCCAGGCGCCGTAGAGACAGTCGCCACGTGCGGCGAGATCGCCAGGCTGTTGCATGACGCGAGGCAGACCTTGACCTAACGCACGGATGCCCTCTTCCGCCATCAGCGCGACGATCGGATTCGTGTCCTGCGCGTAGAGCCCTTCGGCCGCATGCGCAATCGCGTTGATGCCGCTCGTGAGCGACAACGCGGCAGGCAGCGATGTGGTCAACGACGGGTCGTAAATCACCGTCTTCGGCAGCACGCGCAGATCACGACCGGTCTTCTTCACGCCGCCCTCGGTGAGGCCGTAAATCGGCGTCATTTCGGAGCCCGCATAAGTGGTCGGAATCGCGACGATCGGCAGCGAGGTTTCGAGCGCGATCGCCTTGCCGAGACCCGTGGTCGAGCCACCGCCTATTGCAATCGCGCAATCGGCGCCGACGCTCGCAGCAAAGTCACGGGCCGCGCGCGCGGTTTCGACCGGCACGTGCATCACCGCTTCGGCGTAGACACCCGCCGCCCGCGCGCCGAGGCTTGCGGCCAACGCTTCGGCTTGCGCACGCTGTTGCGGCGTAGACAGCACGATCGCCCGGGTGGCGCCGAGCAAACCGATCTCACGATCGAGCTGGTCGAGACTGCCCACGCCGAAAATCACACGCGACGGCAGGCCGTTGTAGATGAACGGTTCCATGGCGGGTCAGCGCGGGTAGTAAGGCGGAATCTGCGCATCCACGTTGACCCAGACCGACTTGGGCTGCGTGTATTCGCGCATCGCTTCAAAACCCATTTCGCGGCCATAGCCGCTCGCGCCGACACCACCGAACGGCGATGCGGGACTCACGCGCTTGTAGCAGTTGATCCACACCATGCCGGCGCGAATCTCACGAGCCACCAGGTGTGCGCGCTGCAGGTCGCGTGTCCAGAGGCCCGCGCCGAGGCCGTACTCAGTGCCGTTAGCGATGGCGAGCGCGTCTTCATCGGTGCGGAATGTCGTGACTGTCATGAACGGGCCGAACACCTCCTCCTGCGACACCCGATCCTCCAGCTTCGCTTCGACAATGGTCGGTTCGACGTAGCAACCATTCGCCAGCGCGGCATCGTCCGGCGCCTTGCCGCCTGACAGCACACGACCGCCCTGCTCACGCGCAACGTCGACAAACGAGAGCACGCGGTCGCGATGCTGGCGTGAGGTGAGCGGCCCCATTTCGGTGAGTGGATCGAGTGGATTGCCGATCTTGATCGTGCGGCTAAGCGCGACGAACTTTTCGAGCACTTCATCGGCGATCGATTCATGCACGATCATCCGCGAGCCGGCGATACACGCCTGCCCCTGGTTGTGAAAAATCGCGAACGCGGAGCCTTGCACAACTGCATCGATATTCGCGTCACCGAACACGATGTTCGCGCCCTTGCCGCCGAGTTCGAGCTGCACCTTCTTCAGATTGCCGCTCGACGCCTGCACGATTTTGCGGCCCACTGCCGTGGAACCCGTGAAGGCGACCTTGCTGATCTCCGGATGCTCGGCAATGTACTGGCCGGCCACATGACCCAGGCCCGGCAGAATATTGACGACACCGTCCGGGAAACCCACTTCGGCCATCAGTTCTGCAATGGCGAGACTCGAGAGCGGTGTGAGTTCCGCGGGCTTCATGATTACGCAGTTACCTGCGGCAAGCGCGGGTGCCATCTTCCAGCTCGTGAACATCAGCGGAAAATTCCACGGCACCACCTGCCCGACGATGCCGACCGGCTCGCGTGTCATGTAGTTGAGAAAGCCCTGTTCCACCGGAATCACCGAACCTTCGAACTTGTCGGCCATGCCGCCGAAATAGCGAAACGTGGCCGCGGTGCGCGGCACATCGAGATTGCGTGTGTCGCGAATCGGGTGACCGGTATCGAGCGATTCGAGGCGCGCGAGCGCATCGGCGTTCGCTTCGATCGCGTCAGCGAGTTTGAGCAGCAAGCGCCCCCGCTCCATCGCGGCGAGATTGCTCCACTTCGGAAACGCTGCTTTCGCCGCCGCCACGGCGCGGTCGACATCGGCGGGTCCGGCCATCGCGACTTCGGCAATCACCGAGTTGTCGTGCGGATTGAGGGAGGCGAGCGTTTCGCCGTTTGCAGCCGGCACGAAGCGGCCGCCGATGAAGAGTTGCGTTTGCATGACAGTCCTATGCAAGTAAAACTTTGGACGTGACATTCCCTGCGGCGCCAGCGGTCTGGCGCCGTTCGATCGACGATCGGAGGGAATGTCTGGGTGTTAGATCTGGATCGGGTACGGCGGCAGTTCACCGCTTTCGTAGCGCTTGGGCAGATCGGGCGTGGCGTTTTCCCACACCAGCAGCATCGAACGTTTCTGCGAGTAGCCCTTGTGACGGATGTCGGCCGGCATCGCGGCGATATCGCCCGCGTTCATCGTGATGCGGGCACGCGGCTCGCCGCTGTCCTTGTCACCGACGTCCCAGATGATCTGGTCGGACAGTTGCAGGAACCACTCGACGCGGTCGTTGCCATGGAACACCGGCAGCACGAACTCTTCGGTGGTCGGACAGAACAGGCTTTGCTGGCACACGGAGGTGACCGAGGGATTCCACGTCACGTCTGAGCGCGACAGGTACTTGAAGAGGCTGAACGCATGCAAGGTGTTCTCAAAGCCTGGCTCGGCGTGAATCTCCGGTTCGTCCTGGTCGACGTCGGCGAACTGGCGGTTGATCGGCAAGTCGTCGCGCAGCGGCGAATCGCCTTCGAGGCCCGGCATGCGCTTGGTGGCAATACGCGTGCGCTCGATGGCCGCGATGTTGTCGCCATGTTTCGTACCGAACGCGGAGCCGGTTTCTTCGGGCGCGGCGAACGGATCGAAGCCTTCGTTGACCCAATCCTTCAGGATCGCCTTGAAGGTCGCCATGATGAGCGGCGTATCGAACTGCTGCATATGGTCGACGCCCGCTTCCTTGAAACTCGCGTTATAGGCGCCGGCATACATGTCGACCTTGCCGTAGTGATTGCGCGTGCCGATCACTTCATCGAAATTGACCCAGCCGTAGAAGAAGCCCCACGCAACATCGCGCATCATGGCGCGCAGGAAGTCGTCGGCGTGCATCTGGTGTGAGCGGGTCTGGCCTTTGGCGGGCCATCTGACGGTGGCGAAATAGGCATCGCGGCTGAATTCGAAGTCGCCGAGACGGAACACGCGATAGCCGGTAACCGTATCGGCCTCGCTCGCGGTGACGCTTTGCAGTGTGCTGGTTTTGTCCATGATGGGCTCCAGGAGAGGATCGTTCGTGTAGAGAGAATCAGTGGATGCAGATGTCGGCCCACTTCTCGACCGAATTGCGTCCGAGGATCGTCTGCACGAGCACCACGCCCTTCTTCACCGCTTCGAAGCGGTAAGCCGCGCCCGCGGGCAACAGCGCCTGGTGGCCGCGGCGCAGCCGCACATAACCCATCGACTGGCCCGACGGTTGGCCTTCAAGCCGCACGCTGCCTTCGGTCTGCACGTCGACCAGCGGTCCGTCCGACGGTTTGATGAAATAGACGTCGATCTCGCCGTCGAGTACGACCGCGAATTCATCGTGCGACGCAGCAAACCACGGCGACGAACCTTCCGCGCGCAGCGTTTCGATCACGTACTTGAGATTCTTGCCGACGACGATTTTCTCGTAGGGCGCAGCGCGGCTCGCTACGTCGAACACGTTCGACATCGCGTAATGCTCCGGTTTGCCCTTGATGATTTCGATGGAGCCTTTCCGAAAGTTGTCCAGGCTGCCGAACCAGGTCTGTTGCATGTCTTCCTCCAGTTGATCTACGAATCCACGAATGCGTTGCATGGATCGAAGATTAAGTGGCGGCAGACGCAACAGCAATGATCTGAGGGTCGGGAAACGCGAACCATGGGTGCTGCAAAATCGCGCCAGGGGAACTACCTGGTGGAGAACCCGGAGCGGCCTCCGGTGGCGCTCAGTCTTCGGCTAATTCCTCGCCGACGCTCTTCGTCTCGTCGTCCGGCGGGGCAATGCCCAGCGCCCTGTCCCACTGCGGTTCGCGCAGATAGCGGGCGCGCAGGAAGTCGACGAAAGCCTTGACCTTGGTGGTCGAGCGGTGCGAGGCGGGATAGACCGCCGACAGCCACAGCGGCGGGGCTGCGTACTCCGGCAGCACGCGTTCAAGGCGGTGCTCCAGCAGATCGGCGGCAGCGACCATGGTCGGCAGATAGACGACCCCCGCACCGGCCCGCGCGAACTCGAGCAGCAGGTGCACGCTATTGGTTTTCAGCACCGGATTCAGTGCGATTTCGAAGCACTCGTTGCCGCGCATTAGCGGCCACTTGTCGCCCCATGGATAGTACGAGTAACGAGCGAAATCGTGCCGCAGCAGGTCGAGCGGCGTGTCGATCACCGGCTCTTCCTTCAGATAACCCGGCGCGGCGCACAGCACGCCGCGCACGGGAAACAGCCGCCGCTCCACCAGCAGATTCGACGCCGGCGGATAGATCTGCAACGCCAGATCGAAGCCTTCCTGAACCGGATCGATCACCCGGTCGTTGACAGTCACGACGAACTCGACGCGCGGATACGCGGCGCGGAATTCGATCAGTGTTTGCGAAAAATGGCCGAGCGCGAAGCCCGGCAGCACATGGATATTGAGCGTCCCGGCAAGCGCCTGCGGATCGCCTCGCGAGCGGCCGGACAGATCGTGGACCTTGTTGACCAGTTCGGCGCACTCACGGTAGTACGCCTCGCCGAGTTCCGACAGGCGCACCGCCCGCGTCGAACGATGAAAGAGCGGCACGCCGAAATGGTCTTCGAGTTGCTTGACGCGCGAGGTCACCACCGATTTGGCGACGCCCAGTTGGCGCGCGGCACCGGCGAAGCTTTGCGCTTCCGCCGCCCGCACGAACG
This sequence comes from Paraburkholderia sediminicola, assembly GCF_046027825.1. GTDB lineage: Bacteria > Pseudomonadota > Gammaproteobacteria > Burkholderiales > Burkholderiaceae > Paraburkholderia > Paraburkholderia sediminicola_D. Next base: position 141,568 of record NZ_JAQQDU010000003.1, on the reverse strand, counting down.
CTTCCATCGACATGAATAGGTCCATCGTGTCTCCCTCGGGCACCGTGGCCGGCAGCCTGTCTTGTCAACGCAAGTGTAGTCTGCTTCGGGAGTCTGGACGCGGAAGGGTCGGCGCGCCATCTCGTGCGGACTATCGAGTTTGGTTGCCGACACTTACCGGCGCGAAGGGAGCGTGAAAACGGTGCGAACCGGGCTTTCGGCGTTTCCCCAATGCAGGTTCAGATCCGCGAGCGGCACGGCCTCTGTCGCAATCTGAAGTCCGGCGGGTATGGACGCATTGAGCACTTCTTTTACCGCGTGCAGGAGTCGAGACAACCTGACGCTGCCGATTCCACTGCCCAGCAGGATTATCGCGGTCGCGCGCAGCACGGCCCCCGGCAACACGATATCGGCGCCGCTGACCGAGCCGATCTGGACAAAGCGGACGGGATACGCCTCGGGCGATGCTTTTGCCGCAGCGATCAACAACGACTGTGCGCTGGGTCCCCACAAGTAATCCAGCACGACGTCCACCCCTTCGCGAAAATGCGATTCGAAAGCGCGTCTTAGACTGCTTTCGTCCTGTTCCAGCGAAATCGTGAAATCGGCACCGGCACGCTTGAGCGATTCAAGGCTGGCCGGATTGCGACCGGTTGCGATGACTTTGCCCGCGCCGAGATACTTCGCGATCTGGACAGCAAGTCGTCCGGAGGCGCCCGTTGCACCGTTGACCAGCACCGTCTCGCCCGGCACGAACCTAGCGCGCTCGGTGAGTGCCGCCCAGGACGACATGCCCGGAATCGCAATCGCGGCGGCCGTGACGTCGTCGAGCGCATCGGGCAGCGGTACGCAGTGGGTCTCGGGCACGAGGCTGCGTTCCGCCATCGCGCCGAACGGCGCGTGCGGTGCGAAGAAATAGACACGCTGGCCATCTTCGAGACGTCCCGCCCCATCGACGCCCGCAATGAATGGGAAGACGTGCGACGAGGAGTAATGGGAGCCCGCTGCTCTCGAGCGAGTGACCCGACTTAACGCCGAAGCGGTGACGTCGATCAGATGATGGCCAGTCAGGGCATCGGGGCGATCGAAGTCTTCGTAAACGGGGGGCTGGCCCGCGCCTTTGACGACTGCGGCTTTCATGAAAATTCCTTGAGAATAAAACCGAACCGGGGCGCGAAATCAATGCGTGTCGAGCCACTTGCGCAGCGAAACATCGCGGATCTCGACCACATCGAAGAAGCCGATGGCGCGTAGTGCCGACAATCCCTCGACGATGTCGGCCTCGGCATGCGCGCGCGCCTCATCGCTCGCGCTTTCATCGGTCCAGATACGCGCATTGGCGAGAAAGGCCGCGACGGTGCCCTTGCGAACCATCGTACCGTTGAGGTCAATTTGATCGACGTGATCGGGAAGAATCTGGTCTGCTCGCATTGCACTGCACTCCGGTCGTGATAAGAACGGATTCAGTGTAGTCGTGCAGGAGCGGCCCGTCTCCGGTATAAAGGCCATACCATACGGAGTTTCGGCCATGCCTTCTTACATCATTCGTCCCGATCTCGTGACCTCGCAGGAAGGCCCGTACCTCGCCGCGGCGGAACTGACACAAAGCGAAGCGCGCGAGACGGCGTCACACAGCCATGCGCGCGGGCAGCTCATGGGGGCGCTGAGCGGCCTCGTCTCGATCGGACTCGACAAGCAGCATTGGGTCGTGCCTGCGATACATGCGATGTGGATTCCGCCGCATTGTGTCCATTCCGTGCGTTCGTATGGCCCGTTTTCAGGGTGGAGCGTTTTTATCGCCGAAGAAAAGTGCGCGTCGCTACCTCGGGAGCCTCGTGCAATCAGGACGACCCCCTTGTTGCGCGAAGCCGTGCGACGCGCCGCGACCTGGCCGGGTATCGAACTCGACGAAGCGCAGACGCGCATTGCAGGCGTTATCGTCGATGAACTAGCCGCGGCGAAAGCGGAATCGCTGGGTCTGCCGCGCCCCGAAGATCCAAGACTCGTCCGGATCACGGACGCGTTGGCCAGTGATCTTTCGGATCACCGCCGCTTCGAGCAATGGGCCGCGTGGGCCGGTGTTTCGCCACGTACGCTGAGCCGCCGTTTTGTGGCGGAGACCGGCTTGACGTTCGCGCAATGGCGTCAGCAGGCCCGCCTGCTGCGCGCGCTCGAGCTGGTCGCGGACGGCGTACCTGTGACGACGATTGCGCTTGAACTCGGGTACGACAACGTCAGCGCGTTTATCGACATGTTTCGACGAGTCATGGGGACGACGCCAGGCCGATATGTCACCGCTGAAAGTCCAGACAATAAGACTGCCGTCTGATCCGAAACACGCTGAATGCCATATAACAACCGCCCTCGCCCGCATCGGCATCAGCGTTTCGGCGATGCGGTGCGATAGCGGATTTGAAAGGATGGCGCGATATATTGAGCGGCGTAAGCTATGCACTATCCGCCTCGTCGCCACAGGCGACCCTCCGCTCCGAAATACACGCTCACATGAAGCTTTCACGTCGCGCATTGCTTGGCCGTAGCCTCGCCATTCCGTTGAGCATCAGTCTGTCTCCCTTTATTTCGCCTCGCTCTGCGCTCGCCGCTGCCGCGGCACCTTCTCTGGCCATCGTGATGAATTCCGGTGAGGCCAGCGTCTCGGTTATCGACATGGCGACGCACCAGGTCGTCCGTACGTTGCCCACGCTGCGGGAACCCAGTCACTGGGCACTGTCGCCGGACCGCAGCAAGCTCTATATCGCGGACGCCAGTGGCAACGCGCTGTTCATTGTCGATCCGCGCACGGGTACCGCGCTCGGCCAAAAGGTCATTGCCGATCCGTATCAACTCGGCTTTACGCCGGATCACAAATACCTCGTCGTCAACGCCCTCCGGCTCGACTATGTCGACGTCTATCGCGCCGACGACCTGAGCCTGGCGAAGCGCTTCTCGCCCGGCTCCATGCCGAGCCACCTCGACTTTTCGCCGGATTCGCGCTGGAGCTTCAACTCCATGCAGGGATCGGGCACCCTCGTATCGTTCGACTTGTCCAACATGACGGTACGCTGGAAGTCGAAAGTGGGCGCCACCCCCGCCGGTGTGCTTTGGCACAACGGCAAAGTGCTCGTGTGTGTGATGGGTAGCGATCATGTGGCCGAAGTCGACCCGGTTACCGGCGAGGTACTGCGGCGGATTAAAACCGGCGTCGGACCGCACAACGTGTTTCTCACACCCGATGGCTCGACGCTCTACGTGACCAACCGCATCGGCGGCTCATTGGTGGCGCTCGATCCTGTCACCTTTGCGCTGCGCCGTACCTATCCGTTCCATGCTGCCGGCCCCGACGACATCAACGTCGCGCCGGATGGCAAGCTATGGATCACGCTGCGCTTTCGCGAGCAGGTCGCGGTGCTGGATCCGGCCAGCGGCAACTACGAAACTATTAACGTAGGCCGTTCTCCGCATGGCATCTTCCTGAGCACCGAGCTGACCCGGCACGGCCTGATCACCGCAGAAACCTTGTAAAGCACGTCATGCTTATATTCCTCGACAGGCTGTTTAACGCGCTCGCCGGCGAAATCGATCAGTATCTCGTCTTGCCGGTGCTCTACCATTTCGGCTGGATGCAGTGGGAAGAACTTTCTTTCGACTGGATGCTGATTTGCGTCTACGGGTTCTTCGCGGTCATCGTCACCTACGCGATCTGCTGGCCGCTGGAGGCATTCTTTCCGATCGAAAAGTGGGGAGATCGCAAGGCGGTGGTGGTCGACGCGTTCTATACGATTCTTAACCGCGTCGGCGTGTTGCCGATCGTCAGTTTCCTGCTGTTCTACCAGGCGCAGGTGATCGTGAACGGTTTTGTGGTCAGCCACGGCTATATCCCGCCGACGCTGGAAACGCTCGTGCCGCCGCTGCTCGGGCACCCCTTCATCACTTTCGTCGCGTACGCGCTGATTCTGGATTGCGCGGACTACTGGCGTCATCGTCTGTCGCATGCATTCCGGAGCTGGTACGCGTTGCATGCGCTGCATCACGCGCAACGGCAGATGAGCTTCTGGTCTGACGACCGGAACCATCTGCTGGACGATCTGATTGCCGCGCTCTGGTTCGGCGTCGTCGGCCTCGCGATCGGTATTCCGCCGCTGCAGTTTCCGCTGCTGTTCCTCGTCATGCGCTTTATCGAAAGCCTGAGCCACGCCAACATTAAAATGTCCTTCGGCTGGCTCGGTGACAGATTGATCGTTTCGCCGCGCTTTCACCGGCTGCATCACGGTCTGCGCGCGGCGGGCCGCAATTCCTGCAACTACGGCGCCGTCTTCCCTATCTGGGACATTCTGTTCCGTACCGCGGACTTCTCCGACGAGTATCCGGCCACCGGCGACCGGCGCGCGCCGGAATCGATGGCAAGCGGCGGTTACGTCGCCCAACAACTGGGCGGCTTGCAGTACTTCCTCTCCGAGTTCCGGCAATCATCCAACCGCGCACGTCGCAGTTCCTGACCCCATTCAGGGACGCAGCCACACCTCCGAACGGCGGTGTGGCGCGCTGACTTAGCCTGCCGGCAGTCCCGGGATGTTGACGCCGAAGGTCTGAACCAGCAGAACCAGATTGAGAACAAGGATGATCACCGTCCCGGCGATCGCTGCGATGTCCGTCAACCGGCCGTTGGCGAACTCACCCATGATGTCCCTGCGGCGTGTGAACAGCACCAGGGCCACCATCGGGATCGGCAAGGCGAAGGAAAGCACCACCTGACTGAGCACCAGCGCCTGGGTGGCATTCACCCCGAGGCCGACCACCACAAAGGCCGGGATCATGGTCACGAGGCGCCGCACCCAGATCGGGATCCGGAAGCCGACGAAGCCCTGCATGATCATCTGGCCGGCCATCGTGCCGACAACCGAGCTGGAAATCCCCGAACTGATCAACGAGATGAGGAAGACGGCCGCCGCGCCGGCGCCGAGCAGCGGCGTCAGGATATGGTAGGCCGTCTCGATCTCGGCGACATCGCTGTGGCCGGCATGGAATGCGGCACTCGCCATCATGACCATCGCCATGTTCACGAGGCCGGCGATGGACAGCGCAATGATGACTTCCAGGTTCGAGAAGCGCAGCAAGGCACGGTGCTCGCCCGCGTCGCGTGCCGGCGCCCGGTCTTGTGTGAGGCCGGAATGCAGATAGATCGCGTGGGGCATGACGGTGGCGCCCACAATGCCCACGGAGATCGTCAGCGCTTCGCCATTCGGTATTGCAGGCAGGACCGAGTGCAGCGCGGCCTGCCCCCACGAAACCGGTGCGATGAACATCTCGACCAGATAACACAGGGCAATCACGGCAACGAGCGCGCCGATGATGATTTCGATGGGCCGGAAGCCGCCCTTTTCAAAGACCAGAATGCCGTAAGTCACCACGGCGGTCACTGCCATGCCCGCCATCAACGGCATTTTAAAAAGCAGCGCGAGGCCGATTGCCCCGCCCAGGAATTCTGCCAGGTCAGTCGCCATCGCGGCGACTTCGCTCACCCCCCACATCACGTAGACGGCTTTTTTCGGAAACTGCTCCCGGCACATTTCGGCCAGATTGCGGCCCGTAATGATGCCGAGCTTGGCAGAAAGCGCCTGAAACAGCATCGCGATCAGGTTGGCCATCAGCACGACCCACAGCAGCGTATAGCCGAACCGTGAACCCGCCTGGATATTGGTCGCGAAATTGCCCGGGTCCATGTAGGCAATGGAGGCGATCACAGCGGGTCCCGCGAACAGCAGCGCCGAGCGAAGCCCAGGCCGCTTGCCGGCCAATACGTCGCGAATCGCAACCGTCGTGCGATCGGTGAGGCTACGTCGGTTGGTCAAGCTGGGCATGCACATCTCCGATCACCGTGCATTTCGCGTGATACAAGTATCGCCAGCAAGGAAGAAGCCTGAATGACGCGAGATAATGCGAATCGCGTAAGGTCCAAAACTTCACTCCTTGTCTACTGCAGCAATCGACAGGATTCCGGTCTCAGTATATAAGCGAATCAGGCATAGCTTCGTCACGCCGAAAAGAGAAACTGACGCAGTCGCGCCGCAATGCCCGTTTTGAAAGCGTGGGTATTTCAAACGGGTAGTCAGACCGCTTTTGTCATCGTTTTCACACTAGCGCACCCCGAGCGGGCTAGAGGCTCAACATAAAGTCCGGCCGCACCGGGCAAATCAAAACTGGACGACCACCAGCAATGAGCACCGTATTGAACGAAGACTCGCACCACACCGCCGCACCGCCAAGCCGCTTGTGGTCGCCGCCGGAGCCACCGGCGCTCGCACCCGGCATCGTGCACAGCAGTTTCAGCGTGCAAGGCAACGCCCGGCAAAGCTTCCTCGCCTGGCAGGAGCGCATGAGTCCTGTCTACGACATCCAGCCTCCGTCAAAGCGGGCTGACGATACGTTCGACGCATCGCTGTCCCGTTACACGATCGACAATCTGAGCCTCTTCGACTTCCGCACCGCGCCCAACCTGGCCGTACGGTCGTTGGGGCGGGTGTCGACCGAGAGCGTTCGCGACCTCACCTTCAGCGTGTACCTCGATGGGCCACCGGGGCAGTTCCTGGGCGGCAAGCCAAAGCCCGACGCACCGCCCATACCGCACGTGCCCAGTATCCTCGCGCTGGACATGGACCAGCCGTGCACAGTCCGCAGTTTTCACTCCCGGATACTGCTTCTTTTTGTGCCGCGAGTGCTGGTGGAAAAGTCGTTCCCTGATGCCGCCTCGCTGCATGGCCGCTGGGTTCACGCCACCACCCCGTTGACACGCTTACTGATCGAGCACCTGGTGGCGCTCAACCGACAAATCGTCGGGCTGGGCAAGCCGGAAGCGCGTCAGTCCTTTCTCGCCACGGTAGAGCTACTGGTCGCCGCTTTCGGCCGTCATGCGGGGCTTTCCGGCAACGGTCGCGCAGCGGTGCGTGCGGCGGTCTATGGACAGGTGCGCCGGTATGTCGAGGCCCATCTGCACGATCCGGATTTGTCGCCTGACAGCGTGCTGGCATCGCTGCATCTTTCGCGCGCCAGCGTGTACCGCATATTCGAGCATGAAGGCGGCCTCGCCGCCTATATCCGCAACCGCAGGCTGCGAATGGCGGCTGACGAACTGGTGCGCTATCCGCAACTGGAGGTCCAGGACATCGCCTCGGGGTTGGGTTTCAATGATGCGTCGACCTTTACGCGTGCATTCCGCCGTGCCTTCGACATCGCGCCACGGGATTTGCACGCGTACGCACCACTGCTCCAGCGCGAACACGCACGACGGGAGCGCTTTGCCTAGCTAGCGGGAGATCTTCTCCAGCTCGATACCCTTGGTTCGCGGCCCCATCAAACCGATCGCGAGCATCACGATCAACATCGCGCCGGCGATGAACACAAACACGCCAGTGGTGCCGAAGTGCTTCAACACCGCTGCAATCAGAAACGCCGTGAAGATCGCGGAAAACCGGCTCCACGAATAGACAAAACCCACCGCGCGCGCACGAATGCTGGTCGGAAAAAGCTCGGTCTGGTAGGCGTGGAAGCTATAGGAAATGATATTGCCCGCCAGCGTCAAACACACGCCGAGGCTCACCAGTAGTACCGCGCCCGCCGCCTGACTGAACCACAGCCCGCACACGATATTCACGGCCGCCATCACCACGATCACCGTCTTGCGCTCGAAGCGGTCGCCGATAAAAAGGCCGATCACCGGACCGATTGGCGCGGCCAGTGCGATCACGCTCGAGTACATCAGGCTCGTGGTAATCGTGATGCCCTGCTTGATCAGCAGCGTCGGCACCCAGTTCGCAAAGCCATAGAAGCCGACCGTCTGGAAAATATTGAAGATCGTCATCATCACCGTGCGGCTGCGGTACGGCGGTATCCACATATCGCGGAAGCTGCCGCGCGGCGCGACCGGCACCGGTGGCGCGGGCGGCGGCAACTCACGGCCATATTCGCTGCGCACTTTCGCCTCGAGTTCGCTCATCACGCGATCGGCTTCGACGAGACGTCCTTGCTGCGCGAGCCAACGCGGGCTTTCCGGCAACGCGCGCCGGATCCACCAGACAAACAGCGCACCGTGCGCGCCGATCAGCACCACCCAGCGCCAACCGTCGAGCCCAAGCAGCGTGCGCGGCACCAGCAGATAAGAGAGAAACGCGACCACCGGCACCGCCGTAAAGCCGACGGCCTGTTCGCATGCAAAAGCGCGCCCGCGAATCTGCTTGGGTACCAGCTCGGAGATATACGTGCCGATCGTCACCAGCTCGACGCCGATGCCGATCCCCGCCACGAAGCGCCAGAAGTTCAAACCCGTTGCCGTGTCCTGAAAGGCCATCACGACGTTGGCCGCCGTGTACCACAGCAGCGAATACGTGAACACGGCGCGGCGGCCGAAGCGATCCGCCAGAAAGCCGCATGCGATCGTGCCGACGAACAGCCCGCTGAACAGCGCGGCGATGAAACTCGCGACACCGGTTGAGCCGAACAGGCCGTGCGTCGTCGCGGTCAGCAGGCCACTTTTGACGAGGCCCGGCGCGACATAGCCCGAGTACAGCAGGTCGTAGAGTTCGAAGAAGAAGCCGAGGCTCAGCAGCACTACCAGCTTCCAGATGGACCGCGTGGCGGGCAGGCGGTCGAGGCGCGCGGAGATACTGCCCGCGTCGAGAGTAACGGACGCTGTGGACGCCGCGGCAGTCGCGGTTGCGGAAGACGCTGCGCCGCCGGCGCTGCGCGCGACGGACCCGGCGTGATCGGGGGATGCCATATTGTTTGTCTCCTGGTGATACTTATCATGCTGGCGATGCACGATGATGCTCGCCGGGCCCGGTCTTGTGCCGGTCTTTCGTATTATCGCGTCTCACGCGTACCACGATGCCGGACCTCAAGGTCCGGCCAGCATTCTAGCCGCGTGCGCGCTTCAATTGTTCGAAGGTGGTGATTTTTCCGGCCAGCGCACTCGCTGCAACGGTGTACGGGCTGGCGAGCCAGACATTGCCCGGGCCCGAACGGCCGGGGAAGTTGCGATTGATCGCGCTGATCGTCACCTCGTTCGCATCGGCCGACTGCCCCGGTCCGCAATTCGCGCACGACCCGCAGCCGGGCATCACGAGCGTCACGCCCGCGCGTTCGAAAACCGGCAGATAGCCCTGGCGCTCGCAATACGCGCGGACCGCCATGGTGCCGAATTGCAGGAAGAGACGCGTGCCCTCCGGCACATGCATGCCCTGCTCCACGCCCCAGCGCAATACCTCGTGATAGAAATCGAAGTCTTCGCGCTTGCCCGCCGTACATGAGCCGCCATACGCGATATCGATCGCGACGTCCTGTTCCAGTTGCGGCGCCGGCACACCGTTGCCCGGATCGCCTGGACGCGCGAGCATCGGTTCGATGGCGGTAGCGTCGATACGGATCGTGTCGCGATACGTCGCGCCCGGATCGCTTTTCATCCAGTTTTCAAGGGTGAAATCGACGCCGCGGCGCTCCTTCAGAAAGGCCACTGTGCGTTCGTCCGGTTCCACGATGCCCGTGAAGCCGCCCAACTCGGCAACCATATTGGTCAGTGTCGCGCGCTCGTCGATCGACATCGCGCGCACGGCCGCGCCGCCGTATTCGAACACGAGGCCGATCGCGCCGCCCGAACGGATCGCGTCCATCTGCAACAGATGCAGCACGACGTCCTTCGCCGTTACGCCGTCGCGCAAGGTGCCGTCGATTTCGACGCGCAAGGTCTCCGGCACTTTGCAGCGCACGTAGCCCGTCACCCAGCTATTGGCGATATCCGTTGCGCCCGCACCGAATGCGAGGCAGCCCAGCGCGCCCGACTGCGGCGTATGGGAATCGGTGCCGCACGCAACCTGCCCCGGCAACGCGTACTGCTCGGCCATCAGCGCATGACAGATGCCTTCGGAACCCGGCGAGTTGTCGAGGGCGCCGTGCGAGCGTACCGGATAGTCGCGCGAAAACGACGTGTGCCCTTCCATCAGATTGGCGACACCAGGCAGCAATCCGTCGCGGACATGCGGAATACTTTGCGAGGCGAGCACCAGGTGGTCCTGGAACGCGATGATGTGATCCGGCGCATGCAGCGGCGCGGGTTTGCCGAACGCGCGATGTATCAGATGCGCGCACATGCCGGTGAAGTAGTCGTGGCTGAAGCGCCAGTCGGCGGCGATGAACACACCGTCGCCGCGCTGGGCGCTTTCAACGCCCGGGTGAAGATGACGCGCGATGATCTTCTCGACGAGCGTCTTCGGCTCGGTGGCGTCTGCGGCGTTTGCAGCGTTGCCGACGTTCGCCGTGTTTGCCGTCTCCCGCACGCGCGGCGCGGGCCAGTCCGCAAACTTGCTGTACGCAAGCAATCCGCCGCTGCGAATGATCTGCTGGGTGAGCGTATCGCGCCCCCTGAGAAACTCGTCGATCGGCACCGCCTCTCCCGCGACCAAACGATCGAGTACGGAGAAATCCGTGGTCGTCAGGATGCCGATGTTGTCGCAATTCTGCTGGTAGATACGCTCGAAACTCTCGGCGACGATCAAACGGATGCCCGCCGACAACTCCGCCAACGGGCTCGATTCGCGCGAAGAACCCTTGCCGTAACGCTTGCCCGCCACGGTCACCTGGAAGCCGCCGTCCTTGATCGTATGGCGGCCGATCGGCATGCGCTCGCCCGCCTTGAAGCCGACGTACGGATACTGGCCGAGGCGCTCGTCATAGGTGAGCATGACGGTGACCGGTGTGATCTCGTCGGTGGAGACGTTATCGCGCAGCGCACCTGCGGTGGCGCGCGTGAAATTTTCGCCGGCAAGTTGGGCCTCGATCACCGCGGGGTCCTGGGACAGGTACAGCACGCGGCCGCCCAAACGAATCGTGTCGCTCATGTGCAATCTCCTTGCACTCACTATACGGCGCGCGTTCGCGATGCCGAAGTGCCGGTCTAGCAACGCAGACGTCTCGTTTGGCGATGATTGGCGCCGGGCGCTCACCGCATTCCGCATTCAACCATCCGCATTCCACAGAAATTTATGCACCCGCTCAGTTGACATTGATTCTCATTTACAATAAATTTGTAAGGCTTTCGTTACCTTCATTTATCCATTTCACATACACAGTCCGCACATCGATGCGAACTGCCAGCCAGGTGCTTCTCGTCACCCAGCCAGCTAAACGGGCTTGTCTGATCGGGAGAACCACACGTGCATCACCTCAATACAGCGCGACGTCCGCTGTGCACCATGCTGTCCGGCGTTTTTGGCGTTGTCGGTCTATGGACCGCGCAGCCCGCTCACGCCGCAGATATCACGCAGCCTCAGGACGGCGCCGCGCCGCAGATGGCGCAAGCCTCACCGCTCGCCCAATCGGCTCAATCGCCCCGGGCACCGCTGCAACTCGCGTCGGCGCGATCGCTTGATCCGGTCACTGTCACCGCCACACGCACGGCTTCGGCCCAGAGCCGCACAGCCGCATCGGTTTCAGTCATCACCGCCGAGGACCTCGAAGAGCAGCAGGCCGAGAACATCAAGGACGCCCTGCGCTACGAGCCGGGTGTTACGGTGCGCCGCGCGCCCTACCGGCCTTCCTCGGCAGCCATGGGCGGCGGCCGCGACAACGATTCGAGCATCAACATCCGTGGCCTTGAAGGCAATCGGATTCTGATGATGGAAGACGGTATCCGCCTGCCCTATTCGTTCACCTTCGGCCCGCTCGAAGCGGGTCGCGGCGACTACGCGGATATCGGCACGCTCAAACGCATCGAGATTCTGCGCGGGCCGGCCTCGGCGCTCTACGGCAGCGACGGGCTGACCGGCGCGGTGAACTTCCTGACTAAAGACCCGCAGGATCTGCTCGACATCTACAACAAGCCCATGTATTTCTCGTTGCGCCCAAGCTACGACTCGACCGATCGCAGCTTCGGCGCGACGGTGCAGGCAGCCGGCGGCAACGACATGATCCAGGGCATGCTGATCGCCGATGGCCGGCGCGGGCATGAAGTGGATAACCAGGGGACCAATAACTCCGCCAGCACAAAACGCACGACGGCGAATCCGCAGGACACCTACTCCGAAACGCTGCTCGGCAAGCTCGTCGTCAAGCCGACCGCGCACGACACCTTCAAATTCACCGCCGAAACCGTCCGCCAGCGGATCGATACGAACGTGCTGTCGGCCATCAATCCGCCCACCACACTCGGACTGACCGGCGCGGACAAACTCGAACGCAACCGTTATAGCGGCGACTACGACTTCAACAACGACGCTGCCCGCTTTTTCCAGACCGCACATGTTCAGGTGTACTACCAGGATGCGTGGCAGGATCAAAACTCGTACGAAACACGCGGCTCCTCCGCTTCACGCACCCGCCTCAGCACGTATGGCGAGCGTGTCTTCGGCGGGTCGGCGTTTGCGGAGAGCAACTTCCGCACGGGGATTCTCGCGCACAAGCTGCTGTATGGCGGTGACGGCAGTCTCGATCGTGTGACGGCGCTGCGCGACGGCACCGTGCCGGGCGTAGGTGAAGCTGCGTTCCCGAACAAACCGTTCCCCGACACCGACTACCGCCTGCTCGGCGCGTTCATCCAGGATCAGATCAGCTACGGCGCCTTGACCGTGACACCGGGCTTGCGCTTCGATACCTACGATCTGAGCGCGAAAACCGGCGATCCGCAGTATCTCGGCAAGCCGGTTTCGTCGAGCGACAACGCGTTGTCGCCGCGTCTGGCGGTGCTGTACGAAGTGTCGCCCGCGCTGATTCCGTACGCGCAATATGCGCATGGCTTCCGGGCACCGTCGCCGGACCAGGTGAACAACAGCTTTACCAATCCGCTCTATGGCTACACCTCGATCGGCAATCCGAACCTGAAACCGGAAACCAGCGACACCATCGAAGCCGGTTTGCGCGGCAAGCTCGGCACCGGACTCGGACCGCTGCGCTACAGCGCGGCAGTGTTCGCCGGCCGCTACCGCGACTTCATCTCGCAGCAAACCGTGGGCGGCAGCGGACGCCCCAACGATCCGCTGGTGTTCCAGTACGTCAACTATGCAAAGGCCTACATTCACGGCCTCGAAGGACGCGCGGAATGGGCGCTGCCGCACGGCTTCTCGCTCAAGACCGCGATGGCTTTCACCAAGGGCAGTCTCGACAACGACAATGCCGCCAGCCAGCCGCTGGATTCGATCACCCCGTTCTCGGCGGTGTTCGGCATTCGCTACGAACCGAGCGAGCGCTGGTTCGCGCAAGCCGATCTGCTGTTCCAGGCAGCCAAGAAATCGAGCGACATCACGCCGAAGAGCTGTTCTTCGCAAACCTGTTTCGCACCGGCTTCGTCGTTCGTGGTCGATCTGCGCGGCGGCTATCGCTTCAACAAACATGTAGTCGCCTATCTCGGCGTGTTCAATCTGTTCGACCGCAAGTACTGGAACTGGTCGGACGTGCGCGGCATTGCCGATTCGTCGCCGGTCAAGGACGCTTATACCGCGCCCGGCCGCAACGTGTCGGTCAGCATGAAGATGGATTTCTGATGCCGCCCATCCGTATCGCGTTCTCCTCTTTCAACCCGCCATCCGGCAAAGCGAGGTCCCCATCATGCTGAATTCCGCTCGTGACGATGCAGCTTCATTGAATCAGTTGCGTCATGATTTTCTCAATCTCAAGACCGCGCAGAAGCTGCGCAACCGGGAAGCCGCGCATGCGCTCGGGATTAGCGAAGGCGAGGCGCTCGCTGCGTTTGTCGGGGCCCACGTTGTGCGTCTCGAGGCGCGTTTTGTCGAACTGTTCGAACAGATGCCGCAACTGGGCGCGGTCATGGCCCTCACGCGCAATGAGGCCGCCGTGCATGAAAAAGACGGCACCTACGAGGATATGAGCCACGACGGCACGATCGGTCTCGTGCTCGGCAGCGCGATCGATCTGCGCGTGTTCTATCACGCGTGGGCCTCGGGCTTTGCCCTGCGTGAAGAAACCGCGCACGGCGTGCAGAAGAGCCTGCAATTCTTCGACGCGCAAGGTCATGCCGTGCATAAGGTTTTTCTGCGCGAACATAGCAATCACGCGGCCTTCGATGCGTTCGTGGAACGTTGGCAAATGCGCGATCAGACGCCAGGGCTCAAGCTCGGCGAACCCTTCACGCCGCCCGCACAAAACCTGGACGGCGATATCGACGTACCCGCCTTTCAGGCGGAGTGGCATGCGATGACTGACACCCATCAATTTTTCGACCTCCTTCGCAAGTTCGGCCTCGCGCGCACCCAGGCCCTGCGACTCGCCGAACGCCGCTACGCGTATCCGGTCGCCAACGACGCGCTGCACGGCCTGCTCGAACGCGCCGCCGACAGCGCACTGCCGATCATGGTGTTCGTCGGCAATCGCGGCATGATCCAGATCCATACCGGCCCCGTCAAAAACATCCGCCTGATGGGACCGTGGGTCAACGTGCTCGACCCGGGCTTCAATCTGCATCTGCGCGGCGACCTGATTGCGAGCGGATGGGTCGTGCGCAAGCCGACCAGCGACGGCATCGTCACCTCGCTCGAACTGTTCGACGCCAGCGGCGAGAGCATCGCGATGCTGTTCGGCGCGCGCAAACCCGGCACACCTGAACTCGACGGGTGGCGCGAACTGATCGCCGGCATTGCACCACTCGAAGACGGAGCGGCAACGTGAGCGGCGGCCGTATCAGCGGGCAACGGCGCCGCCTCATGCTCGGCGGTGGCGCGCTGTTGCTCGGCGCGCTCCAGCCACGCGCGTTCGCCCAGCCGCCGCGGCGCGTGATCGTGGTCGGCGGTGCGCTCGCCGAGGTCGTCTACGCACTTGGCGCAGAAGGCAGCGCGAGCAACCTGCTGGTCGGTGCGGATACGACCTGCAGCTACCCCGCCGCCGCGCGCGCATTGCCGAAGGTCGGCTATCAGCGCGCGTTGTCGGCCGAAGGTTTGTTGTCCTTGCGGCCCGATCTGATCCTGGCCTCCGCGGAAGCGGGGCCGCCCAATGTCCTTGCGCAAGTCAAACAGGCGGGCGTCACCGTCGTATCGTTCGCTGAGCAACACAATGCGGACAGCGTGCGCGACAAGATTGGCGGCATTGCGAAGGCACTCGACGCGAACCCGCAGGGCGACGCGCTACGCGCCCGGTTCGACGACGAATGGCAGCGCGCCCGCGACGCGGTCGCGGCGTCGCCACTGACGAAGCGCACACAACCGCTTCGCGTGCTGTTCGTGCTGAATCACACCGGCAATGCCGCGATGGTCGCAGGCCAGCATACCGCCGCCGATGCGATGCTCGCGTATGCCGGCGCGCGCAACGCGATGCAGGGCTTCAACGGTTACCGGCCACTCTCGGCCGAGGCGCTGGTGAGCGCCGCGCCCGATCTTGTTCTGACGACCGATGAAGGCCTGAGCGCGGTGGGCGGCAAGGCAGCCATGCTGGCGAGTCCGGGATTCGCCGCGACACCCGCGGGACAAAACAAGCGCCTCGTGGCGCTCGACGCGCTGTTCCTACTCGGTTTCGGCCCCCGCCTGCCGGCCGCCGTGAGCGCGCTGAACCAGCGGCTTCTGGAGGCTTGATGGATATGGACATCGCGGCGAGCGCACCCGCCTCGCCGGGCACGCTCGCAGAACGACGGCGACGCGCCGCCCGTCTCATGCTCGGCGCGCTCGGTATCGCGCTCGGATTGGCGACACTCGCTGCAATCTGCATTGGCGCTTATCGAATCAGCCCTGCGCTAGTCTGGTCCGCCTTGCTCGCGCAACCCGCCGACCTGGCGAGCGACCCTTCGCTTCAGCAGGCCCGCGCGGTCCTCTTCGATATTCGTCTGCCGCGCGTCCTGCTGGCGTTGCTGGTCGGCGCAGGCTTCGGCTCGGCAGGTAGTGCGTTGCAGGCGCTGTTTCGCAATCCACTGGCCGATCCCGGGTTGATCGGCATCTCCAGCGGCGCGGCGCTCGGCGCGGCGACGCTGATCGTGCTCGGACCCATGATCGGCGCGTTGAGTCTCGGCTGGCTGCCCGTCGCCGCGTTCATCGGCGCGCTGGTCGTGGCGACGCTGGTGTATCGCCTCGCCGCCGCGCGCGGCAGGCTCGCCTTGCCGCTGCTGCTGCTCGCCGGCATCGCGATCAACGCGCTCGCGGGCGCGGCGATCGGCCTGCTCACCTATCTCGCCGACGATGCGCAACTCCGCTCGCTCACCTTCTGGAGCCTGGGCAGTCTGGGTGGCGCCCAATGGCGCGTGCTCGCCGCGGTCGCGCCGTTCGTACTATTCGGCGCAGCGCTGATCGCACGCAACGGCCACGCGCTGAACGCGCTGCAACTCGGCGAGACCGAAGCGCAGCATCTCGGCGTACCGGCTCAGGCGGTCAAGCGCACCGTGCTGGTGGCGTCGGCGCTGGGGGTCGGCGCGTTGGTGTCGTGTACCGGCGCGATCGGCTTCATCGGCCTCGTGGCGCCGCATTGCGTGCGGCTCGCGTGCGGTCCCGACCAGCGCGTGGTGATGCCCGGTGCGATGCTGCTCGGCGCGACGCTGACCGTCCTCGCGGATCTCGCTGCACGGACTGTTGCCGCGCCCGCCGAAGTGCCGCTCGGCATTCTGACCGCACTCATCGGTGCGCCCTTCTTCCTCGCGTTGTTGTGGCGAAGCCGCAGTCAACTCGGTCTGTGAATCATGCGGACTTCATAACGGAGAGCCTAAGATGCTCATCACCCGCCACCTCTCTATCACACGCGGTAACCGCCCCATCCTGCGCGATCTTTCGCTGACGATCGAGCCGGGCCGCCTGACCACGCTTCTCGGCTGCAACGGCGCCGGCAAAAGCACCCTGCTGAAAACCCTCGCGGGGGAATTTCATGGCCATGGTGCGACACGCCCACCGCAGCAGAGCGGTTCGACGACACTCAACGGCGAATCACTGACGGATATCGGCCCGAAGCGGCTGGCGCGCTTGCGGGCTGTGTTGCCGCAGGCGTCACAGCCTGTGTTTCCTTTCACTGTCGAAGAAATCGTGCTGCTCGGCCGCTATCCGCATGCGACAAACGGCGCCGTGTCGCGCGACGATCGCAGGATCGTCGCCGAGGCGCTGACCCTCGCCGGCGCCGGGCCGTTAGCGGGTCGCGAGATCACCACGCTGTCCGGCGGCGAACTGGCACGCGTGCAGTTTGCACGTGTGCTTGCACAGATCTGGCCGCATCCGGATGCAGAGAACGCGTCGAACACAGCGGATCGAACGAACCGGCGGGACCAACCAGGAACCACGGATCACACGCCGATTGAAGCGCCACGCTATCTGCTGCTCGACGAGCCGACCGCCGCACTCGATCTTGCGCATCAGCATCGTTTGCTCGAGACAGTGAAAGCCTTGACGCGCCGTTGGCATATCGGCGCACTGGCGATCGTGCACGATCCGAACCTCGCCGCGCGCTATGCCGATACGATCGCGTTGCTGGCTGAAGGCTCGATCATCGCGCAAGGGACGCCACGCGACATCATGCAACCGGCGCTGATAGAACGATGCTTTGGATTTGCCGTGCGAATGCTGGATGCGGGGGATGGGAGCGCACCGGTTGCCGTGCCGGCTTGATCGCCAGATCATACAGGCGGGATCGACCGGCTTGCTCCAACTTGCCCACTCGCTTGCTTGCTTGCCTGCGTGCCTGCTTGCCTGCGTGCCTGCATGCGCGTTAAGCCCCCTTGCCGAGAAACCCCATTAGCGCCGCGGCGCTCGCCGTTAGTTGATCGCTGGCTTTGAAGATCATCACCAGGTGCCTGACTGCCCAGGCATCGCTCAAAGACAGCAAGCGCACATCGAGCGTGTTCACATAGAGCAGTGCCACCTGCTCGGGCACGATCGCTATCCCGAGGCCCGCGTGCACCATCCGGCATAACGCATCAAGGCTGCTCACGCGAATCTTGACATCGAGCTGCCGCCCCACGCTAGCCGCCTGCTGCACGAGAAGCTTCGTTAGCGCGCTCTCGCTGCGTAAGCCGACGAAGCTCTCGTCGAGCAGCGCCTCGAACGCCGCGCGCGAGACGTTAGCAAGACGATGGCCACCCGGCACCAGTACCGCCAGTCGGTCTTCCCGATAAGGTACCTGCTCGAACGCTTCGCTACCCGCCACCGGGTTGCAGATGCCAAAGTCTGCGCCGTGTTCATCGACGATACGCAGCACGTCCGCACTGTTCTCCTCTTCCAGCTCGATCGACACCTCCGGAAACACGCGCCCGAACGCCGCTACGTCCTCCGGCAAAAACTGCACGATCGACGAGAGATTCGCCACCACCCGCACCCGCCCCTTCGCCCCCGACGAAAATCGCGACAGCTCCGCACTCATCTGTTCGATGTTGCCGATGATCGCCTGCGCATAGCGCAGCACGGTCTCGCCGACCGGCGTCACCGTAATGCCGCGCGACTGGCGCTGAATCACCGGTAAGCCGATCAACGCCTCGATCTCTGCAATGCGCCGGCTCACCGCGGAAGACGCGATGAACTCGCGCTCAGCCGCGCGCGCGATGTTCTGCTCCTGGCAGACGGCGACGAACAGGCGCAGCGAGGTGAGGTCGAGTTTTTTGAGGAGGTTTTCCATGGATGGTGCACTTCACATTGGGTCCAGACCCAACGCTAGCATATAGGCACAATCCACGACGAGAACCTCTGTTTCCATGCCCGGTGTACATTGGTGTGACAACACCCGTGGTCATCCCTGTAAAATGGGTCGGGTGCCGCCGATAACGTAAGAGCACAGAGCCTACAACTTCGTTCGTGAAGCGCCCTACGTGACAGCTGGAGGCTGCCACGCCTCAGGTCTTGCAACGCTTGAAATTTTGCGGTCCCTGCCGACCCGGCATTGCCGCCAGCGTCCGCAACCGCACCTTATAAAACCACCGTCGCTTGCTGGACGGGCTCATGACCACAGAACGAGCGGTTGCACGGGGCACTTTCAGTCATGTACAAACTCGAACAGTATCATCCGGGCGTATTAGCAGTCCTCTCCAGTCAACTCGTTTGTCTGGCAGCGTTCGCATGGGAGACAAACGGTCTCACACACAACAAGTGGATAGAGGTGTTGTTGGGATTCAGCCTGCTGGCCGGCCTGATCCTGTCGCTAGGATTTTTCGGCACCTGGCTCAAGTTCAAAGACGAGATCAAGTTGCACGTGTTTTTGAGTGCCAACCCGATCTATTCGGCGATTGCGATTGCCACCCTGGGAGAGGTGGCGACGATCTTTCTGGTGCCACTGCGATAGCAGGTATCGCTGGTTCTACACCGGCGTAGCGACTCGCGATTCGCTGCGCAAAAAGGGGGGCGAAAATGCACTTTCGCCCCCCCGACTTCGGAGAATAGCCGATCGTACCTGCCTGGGCTATTTCCGATACTTGCCCGGCACGCCGCCTATTCGACGGCTTCGCCGTGCAGGCTCACGTCCAGACCCACGCGTTCATCTTCTTCCGACACGCGGATGCCCATCACCACGTCGATGACCTTCAGCAGGACGAAGCTCACCACACCGCTGTAGATCAGTGTCGTCAGCACGCCCTTGGCTTGCAGAATGACGCTGCCGTCCGCGCCGCCGATGTCCTTGACCGCGAACACGCCGGTCAGGAGCGCACCCACGATACCGCCGATGCAGTGCACGCCGAACGCGTCGAGCGAGTCGTCGTAACCGAGCTTGTGCTTGAGCCACGTTGCCGACCAGTAGCAGATCACGCCTGCCGCGATACCGATCACGAGCGAACCCGTCATACCGACGAAGCCCGAAGCCGGCGTAATCGCCACCAGACCTGCAACCGCACCCGACACGATACCGAGTACCGACGGCTTACCCTTGCTTGCCCACTCGGCGAACATCCATGCGAGTGCTGCTGCGGCGGTTGCCACTTGCGTTGCGAACATGGCGAAACCGGCACGGCCGTCTGCCGCCACTGCCGAACCCGCGTTGAAGCCGAACCAGCCCACCCACAGCATGGCGCCACCGATCAGCGTGAGCGTCAGGTTGTGCGGCGCCATCGCTTCCTTGCCGTAGCCGACACGCTTGCCGAGCACCAGCGCGCAGACCAGCGCCGCGATACCGGCGTTGATGTGCACCACCGTGCCGCCCGCGAAGTCGAGGATGCCCGCGGCAGCCAGCCAGCCGGTCGGTTCCCAGACCATGTGCGCGATCGGCGAGTAGACGATGATCGACCACAGCGTCATGAACACCAGCATTGCCGAGAACTTCATGCGATCGGCAAACGCACCTGTGATCAGCGCCGGGGTGATGATCGCGAACGTCATCTGATAGACGACGTAGACCGTTTCCGGGATCGTCGGCGCGAGGTGGCTGACGGTCAGTGTCGTCGCCTTGTCGCCGTGGATGTAGTTCATGCCCGCCATGAAGAAGCGCGAGAAGCCGCCGATGAACGAGTTGCCCGGCGTGAAGGCGAGGCTGTAGCCCACCACGACCCAGATGATCGACACGAGGCAGGTGATCGCGAAGCTTTGCATGAGGATCGCGAGCACGCTCTTCTTGCGGACCATGCCACCGTAGAACAGCGCCAGACCCGGGATCGTCATGAACAGCACGAGCGCGGTGGAGGTCAGCATCCAGGCAGTGTCGCCCGAATTGATCTTCGACGAATCGACCGAGAACGGCGCGGTCGGCGCTGCCGGTGCGGCGGCAGCGGCTGCGGCCGATGCATCAGGCGCGGCTGCGGCGCTGGCCGCCGCCGCGGCGGACGCCTCAGCGGCCGGTGCCGACGCTGCAGTGGCTACGGGAGCGGAAGCGTCATCCGCGAGGGCGGCGCCGACGCCGCCCGTGAGCAGCGAACCGGCCATCAGCATGGACATCAATAATTTGCGCATCTTCGTTTCCTCCTATCGCTACCGTTGCATTTACAGAGCGTCCGCGCCGGTCTCCCCGGTGCGAATCCGAATGACCTGTTCGATCGGCGTGACAAAGATCTTGCCGTCGCCAATCTTCCCGGTGCGTGCCGCGCGTTCGATCGCCTCGATCGCCTGATCGACGATGTCGTCCGAGACAGCTGCCTCGATCTTCACCTTTGGCAGGAAATCGACCACGTATTCGGCGCCACGATACAGCTCCGTATGCCCCTTCTGACGGCCGAACCCTTTGACTTCCGTCACCGTGATGCCGGAGACGCCGATGGCCGACAAGGCTTCGCGCGCCTCATCGAGCTTGAACGGCTTGATGATTGCGGTAATGAGTTTCATGAAATCCCCTCTTTGATTGCGCAACCGGAGAGCCGACTCGTACGTCGGCCTTATGTCGATAGAGCCGAGCAACTAGAGCAACTGTCATGCCAGTTTTTTGCGAAAACTCATCGGGAGAAAACGCAGAGAGATCAGATACGCATGAGCGCGGCAGCAATCGAAGGCATTCCAAGCGGGGATCATCGGACATGCGCGCAACGGAAAATCGATGTGCCAAACTGGATGTTGGGGGCCTTCTGTACACCGAGCTGAATCGCAGGCCGAAACTTGCGCAACTGATTTGCACCACGACTAGGCGTGAGTTGATCGAAGCGACCCAATAGGGTGCACCCGCGCCGGGATTCGTGGCATCAGCCACTTCGGTTAAAGCAGCGCGGAAATTCAGGCATGTCAGCTTGCTTCTGATTCCTTACGGTCAGAAAGCCGCCCGAAAGGCCCTCGCCAGTGAATGATTGATTGCGGTCTACGTGAGCGGACGCCATTCGTGCCACCATCAATCGTGCCTTCACAACGTGGAGAGAGTCGTAGAATATTGCTGTGGATTCTTTTCCGGCGCCCTCCTCGAGCGCCGGACCGGCAACGGTTAACTTTCCCGATTAGTCGAACCGTCGCCTGGCCGTCCCGAACCGACGTGCGCGTCTACGAGTCGAGCCCGTCGATCATGAGTCCAAGGAGACGACATGAACGCAGTGTGCCCGCTGCACGGGCCAACGAAAATCATCCGCACGAATGCCTACGGATTTCCGGTCTATGCGTGCTGCTGCGACGACGTGACCAATGTGACGCCTCCGGATGCGTGTACGAGGGCGCCGACGCAACGCGGACGTGACCCGCAACCCGAACAACCGAAGACGAAGAAAGAATAATACTGACGATCAAGCCCGCTGCCTGTGTGGTGACCGGCAGTCCGCAGTATGTTGACCGGCCGCGGCACGAGGTCGGAGAGGTTTGTCAGTTTGCCGTAATCGGACGGCGCCTGCGTGAGCGTTCAGGTCCATCAAGGCGCCAGTGAGAAGGCACTTAATTCGCTAGTCTGAGTCCACGTCTGGTGATTGAGATACAACGCGTAATCCGACTTGATGATTTTTTTCACACTGGGCGCATACCAATAGGTTTGGATGAATGGCGCACTGTACAAGCGTTCAAGCTGCTTTGCATTTACCCCACGGCTCACTATTTTGTAGGCATCAAATGAACCAGCGGTTACCTGTACCCGCTCGAATGAAACAATCTCGTCGTGGCCGCTGACGTCAAGGGTTCCGCCCGTGAAACGCTGTACATGATGAAAGTCCCAGCCTTTTCCCACAGTCATTGGGAAATTAAGGCTTCCAGTGCTTGGCTCATACGTTGTTCCGTGGGCATCTCGCGTCATGTTTCCCTGATTGTCCAAGTCGATTTCCTTTGCGGGGCCGCCGTTCCACGATGACGACAACGTCGTCTGCTCCTCTGTTACGGCTGCTACCGTCAGAACATAGGGGGTACCGGGCTCGGAGTCGGTTCGTCGCTGTATAAATGTCCACGTATCACCGACCTTGTAGCTCGGGGCAGCAGCCGTGGGCGTACCTGGCGTACTTGCGGGCTCTTGAGCCACGACGGGTCCTGTCAGACAGACGACCAGCATTGCTGCATAGCAAGACCGCCGCGCAAACATCGACACGTATGCGGTAACGACGATGGTTTTCATGGGGCAACCTCCTGACCGGGATGACACGCCACTTGCTGGCACGATCTGCACCCCGGCTACAGCAACCTGCGACGCTCCAGTTCCTCGGATAATGACGCCGCGCCGGTAAACACGTGCCCGTGAAGACCTGCGTTGATTGCCCCCGTCACGTTTATCTCGAGGTCGTCAATAAACAGGGTTTCGGCCGCGCTGACACCGAGGCCATCAAGGCAACGAAGATAGGTGTGAGGTGCCGGCTTGGCCGCACCGAATGAGGCCGAAGCGTAAACGTGCGGGCCAAAGAGTTCAGCCACCTCAGGATTGAGATACTGGATGTTTTCGGTCACCAGCAGACAATTGTTGGTCAGAACGGCTACGCGGTGTCGCTCGGACAGCGATCTGGCAAGCGCAAGCACTTCGACGTTGGGCGATATCGACGCGCGGCGGCCAGTCAACCAATCATCGCGAGTGACACGGCAGCCCAGGATTTCCCCCAATGCGCTCAGATACTCATCACCGGTGATCAGGCCGGCGTCTGCACGATCTTCCAGGCCGGATCCCCAAATGGCCTGACGGACAGCTTCAGGGGTTCGGCCCGACACCGCTGAGAGATGATCGACTCGTGCTGAGCGGTCGTAATGAGAAAGAACATCGTCCATATCGAACAGGACCAGAGATATCAATGCTGTCATTCGGTAAGTTCGTACGCTATACGCGGAGTTTCGAGCGTCGTCTGGCAATGCGTCACCGGACGGCTGGGATTCTTATTGTGCGTTAGTGACTCACGAATTCAACAGGTACAGTTGGACACGCGCGGATCTGGACAGCAGTTGTGACCGGTCAGAATTGGGCGCGGTTTGCGCCTACCGTCAGAAGATGGCGGCTCCCTCCGTTCCCCTCGCGCGTTCAATCATGGTCGCCATTTGATCGCCTGTCCGCCGAGCTATTCAGCCCTTTATCCCCTGCTTTCTTCGTTCGATGCAGCGACATCCCGATCTGCCCGGCGATATCCTGGATAGACGAGCGCATGTACCAGGGCCACCAGGCCAAGTGGCAAAACCACAGGCATGCGCCGCGGTACCCTCGGAGCCACTCACGGCGAATCCCGGTCGTAGGAAAGCTTTCGAAGCTGCGGTGACCAAGCGCCATCACGCCAATCGTCATCCAGACAATTGCGATCACGAGTGTCGGAAGCGACAGAACGCATGCGGCGACAAATATCGCGAGCGGCAAACAGATAGCGAGCGGTGAGCGATTTTTCATTTTGCTTTCACCTCCCCAATATGACGGATCTGATTATTTCAGACTAGAGTATTTCGGGGGCTTCAACCGATCGGGATTTGTACCATCGCTGAGTCCCTGACGCGGACCATCATGCTGCAAAATATTCCGCGCTTTGAACACCCGGAGGCGCGGCCCAGCCGTATGCCAATGTCTCCGACACGGCTGAGCAGCAGGCTTAACATCGAACTAAAAAAGCAAAGCGTGCCAGGCAATATCGCGCTTTTGTCGCGCCGCCTCCTGGCAGATCTCCTCGGGAGTGTCATCAGCTTTGAGCGCGAAAGATTGAACTGGGCGGCAGGTTTGCGGACGCACATGCTTGTATGCGTCGGCTCGTCGTTAATCATGCCGTGGAAAAGAGAAAGCGGGACGCAAGCGTCCCGCTTTCTTCTCTACCGGTACCGACGCTTACGCGTCCAGATAAGCCGCTTCGCCATGCAACTCGGCATCGAGCCCCTGCTGCTCGGCGGCGTCACCAACCTTAACGGGTGTCACGCGGTTGATCAGCCACAACATGCCCCACGTGAACACGAATGCCCAGACGCCGGACACGGCCACCGCCACGCATTGCTTGACGAAGAAAGCGCCGCCACCCAACAGCAGGCCATCCGTGCCATTCGGATTCCACGCCTTCGACGCGAACACACCGAGCAGAACAGTACCGACGAGGCCTCCCACGCCATGCACGCCCCACACGTCGAGCGCGTCGTCGAGGCCGAGCCGGTTTTTCAGCGCAACCGCGTAATAGCAGATCACACCAGCAGAAATCCCGATTATCGCGGCTGTGCTCAACGACACATAGCCGGCTGCGGGCGTAATCGTCGCGAGGCCGGCGACGGAACCGGTCAGCAAACCGATGAATTTCGGCTGCCGTGCGTTGGCCCATTCGATCAGCAGCCACGTAATGGCAGCGAACGAAGCGGCAACGTCGGTGTTCAGGAAAGACGAAGCCGTAATAGCGTCGACGCGCAACTCGGAGCCGGCGTTAAAGCCATACCAGCCGAACCACAGCAGGCCCGTGCCGAGCGCGATCAACGGCACGTTGTGCGGCTTGTGCGTGACGGTCTGACGGCGCCCCACATACAACACCGACGCCAGCGCGGCGAATCCGGCGGTATTGTGAACCACGATGCCACCGGCATAATCGAGTACGCCCCACTTCGCGAACAGTCCATCCGGACTCCATACCATGTGCACGAACGGGAAATACACGAGTACCAGCCAGCCAGTCAGAAACAGGAAGTACGCCTTGAACGTCACGCGGTTGGTGAACGCACCGGTAATCAGCGCCGGCGTGATGATCGCGAACATCATCTGATAGGCGACGTGGACCACCAGCGGAATGCCTGCATCGTTGCCCGTGTACATGGTTTGCAGCGTAATGCCGCGCAGGAACGCATAGTAGGTCGGGTCGCCGATGATGCCGTGCCAGCTTGGGCCGAAGCACATCGAGTAGCCGAAAGCGAACCACAGCACGGTTGTCCATGCGAGCGAGATGAAGCTCTGCATCATGATCGCCAGCACGTTCTTGCGTTCGACGAGACCGCCGTAGAAAAACGCGAGCCCCGGCGTCATCAGCATGACGAGGCTTGCACAGAGCAGCATGAAAGCGGTATTGCCAACGTTAATCGGCATGGTTGCGGGAAGCACAGCTTGTCTCCTTGATGGTCGTCGTGATGTGTGCCCCCGGCGGCGCGTGGCACTGGCGTCGAAAAGAGCCTTTCAGCGCGTAATTAGCTTGCAATTTGTAGGGTTCGTCTGTTTTCGCGCGTTTGCAGCAGGCGAAAAGTATTCCCGCGCCGGGCCCGGCGCAATACGACTGGCCGATATAGTGGGATTCACGTGACCCGTATGGCCGTCTCAGGCCCCTGCCGGCGACCGCTCGCCATCGTCAGCGTGCTGTAAGCGCGGGTAAACCACGTCCGCTCGACAGGCCGCTAACAGCCACGCTTGCGCGAAAACGTCGCTTTTTTGCGTCAGTTTCACGTCGACCCCGCCGATCCGCTCTCAGGCCACACAGCCTGAAAACCACCTATGATTTAAAAGCGATTTTTCAAAAACGGTGGCATTTAATCACTTCACGAAACAGCTTATTGTAAAAAAGTAAAAAGACTTTGGAACCGGTTCCATTTACCATGGCGCCGAAATCAGACGACTGCCCGTGGGCCGCCATGGCGCGCTCCCATCTCGTGACAAAGAACAATATGGCTCAATCTCCTCTCACCTCCCGCCGCGGCTTCTTACGCACGGCCATCGCGCTGGTTCCCGCCGGAACCCTCGCCGGCTGCGAAGTCAAGGAATCCGCGACGACCGCTCAGGGTTCGAACGGCGCCGCCTCCGCGGGCCAGGCCTCCGGCGTCGACTACAAGCCGCATTTCTTCGACGCGAAGGAATGGGCATTCATCCACGCGGCGGTCGACCGTCTGATCCCGTCGGACAGTGAAGGCCCGGGCGCGGTCGAAGCCGGCGTGCCTGAATTCATCGACCGGCAGATGGACACGCCGTACGCGCACGGTGCGCTCTGGTACATGCAGGGCCCATTCCAGCAGGGCGCGCCGGAACTCGGCTATCAGCTGAAGCTCGTGCCGCGCGATCTGTACCGGCTCGGCATCGCCGCGGTGAACGCCTACTGCACGAAGACCTACTCGCATCCGTTCGACGCCCTCGACGCGCCCACGCGCGACACCGTGCTCGCCGCGCTGGAGAAAGAAAAGATCGATCTCGCGGACGTTCCGGCTGGCGTCTTCTTCGGCCAGTTGCTGCAAAACACCCGCGAAGGCTACTTCTGCGACCCGATCCACGGCGGCAATCGCGACATGGGCGGCTGGAAAATGATTGGCTTCCCCGGCGCGCGCGCCGATTTCATGGACTTCGTCAACCAGAACGGCCAGGCCTATCCGTATGGCCCCGTGTCGATCGAAGGAAAGCGCACCTGATGACTACCCAAACCAAACCGCACGTCGACGCGGTGATCATCGGCTTCGGCTGGACCGGCGCGATCCTCGCGAAGGAACTCACCGAGGCAGGCCTCAAAGTGGCCGCGCTCGAACGCGGCGAGTATCGCGATACCTATCCGGATGGCGCGTATCCGAACACGATCGATGAACTGACCTACAACGTCCGCAAGAAGCTGTTTCTCGATCTCTCCAAGACCACCGTGTCGATCCGTCATAACGTCGGCGAGACGGCGCTGCCCTATCGGCAGCTTGCCGCGTTTCTGCCGGGCGAAGGGGTCGGTGGCGCGGGGCTGCATTGGTCAGGCGTGCATTTCCGCATCACGCCGGAAGAGTTGCGCCTGAAGAGCCACTACGAAGAACGCTACGGCAAGCGCTTCATTCCCGAAGGCATGACGATCCAGGATTACGGCGTCAGCTACGAGGAACTCGAACCGCATTTCGACTTCGCCGAGAAAGTGTTCGGCACCTCTGGCCAGGCTTATAAGGTCAACGGCAAGGTAGTCGGCGACGGCAACGTGTTCGAAGCGCCGCGCAGCGACAACTTCCCGCTCGCCGCGCAGTTGAACACGTATTCAGCCGAGCGCTTCGGCAAGGCCGCGCGCGAACTCGGACTGCACCCTTACCGCTTGCCTTCGGCGAATACGTCGGGTCCGTACACGAACCCGTACGGCGTGCAGATGGGGCCGTGCAACTTCTGCGGATTCTGCAGCGGCTACGCGTGCTACATGTACTCGAAGGCATCGCCGAATCTGAACATCCTGCCGGCGTTGAAGCAGTTGCCGAACTTCGAACTGCGCTCGCGTTGCCACGTGCTGCGCGTCGAACTCGACGACACCAAAAAGCGCGCCAAAGGCGTGACGTATGTCGATCCGGCCGGCAACGAAGTGTTTCAGCCCGCCGATCTCGTGATCGTCGCGGCGTTCCAGTATCACAACGTCCACCTGCTTCTGCTGTCGGGCATCGGCAAGCCGTATGACCCGATCTCGGGCGAAGGCGTGGTCGGCCGCAATTTCGCGTATCAGAACCTCTCGACGATCACCGCGTTCTTCGACAAGGACACCTTCACCAATCCGTTCATCGGTGCGGGTGGCAACGGCGTCGCCGTGGACGACTTCAATGCCGACAACTTCGATCACGGTCCGCTCGGCTTTGTCGGCGGCTCGCCGTTGTGGGTGAATCAGGCCGGCACCAAACCGATCAGCGGCATCGCGACCCCGGCCGGCACGCCGAACTGGGGCACGGACTGGAAGAAATCGGTCAAGGACCACTACGCGCACACGATTTCGATGGATGCGCACGGTTCCAACATGTCGTATCGCGACGTCTTTCTCGACCTCGATCCGACCTATCGCGACTCATACGGCCAGCCGCTGTTGCGCATGACCTTCGACTGGAAGGACAACGACATCAAGATGGCGCAATACGTGACCGGGCAGATGCACAAGATCGCGCAGCAGATGGGGCCGAAATCCATCGGCGTCTATACGCGCGAATTCGGCGCGCACTTCGACTCGCGCCGCTATCAGACCACTCACCTGGTCGGTGGCGCGATTATGGGCACCGATCCGAAGACGAGCGTACTGAACCGTTACCTGCAAAGCTGGGACGTGCACAACGTGTTCGTCATGGGCGCGTCAGCGTTTCCGCAAGGCATCGGCTACAACCCGACCGGCCTTGTCGCCGCGCTTGCCTATTGGTCGGCGCGGGCGATTCGCACGCAGTATCTGAAGAACCCGGGGCCGCTGGTGAGCGTATGAAGAAGAAGATCGATATCCAACGCCTGGGGCAGGCATTCAAACGCGTGGGTGCAGCGTCTTTCTGCGTGGCGGCTGCCTTGTCCGCTCCGCTTGCCGCGCAAGCGGCGACACCGCCGGTGCAAAACGACGCGGCCCTGATCGCGCACGGCGAATACCTCGCGCGTGCGGGCGACTGCATCGCCTGTCACTCGACGCCATCGGGCAAGCCCTTCGCGGGCGGCCTGAAGTTCGACACACCGATCGGTGCGATCTACTCGACCAACATCACGCCCGATCGCAATACAGGCATCGGCTCATGGACCTTCGCGCAGTTTGATCGCGCGGTGCGCGCAGGCGTACGGCCAAACGGCGACACGCTGTATCCGGCGATGCCGTACCCGTCGTATGCGCGGTTGAGCAAAGACGACATGCACGCGCTGTATGCGTACTTCAAGCAAGGGGTCGCGCCGGTAAGCCAGGCGAACCGTGCGGTCGATATCGTCTGGCCGCTGTCGATGCGCTGGCCGCTCGGCATCTGGCGTTACCTGTTCGCGCCTGATCCCCTCACGTTCGACGCGAAGCACTATGCCGATCCGGTGGTCGCACGCGGTGCGTATCTCGTGCAAGGCCTCGGCCACTGCGGTGCCTGTCACACGCCACGTGCGGTGACGATGCAGGAACGCGCTTTGAGCGATCTCGACGGCACCGAGTTTCTCGCAGGCGGCGCAGCGATCGACGGCTGGACCCCATCGAGCCTGCGCGGCAATCAACGCACCGGCATCGGCGCATGGAGCGAAACCGACCTCGTGCAATTTCTGAAGACCGGTCGCACGCAGCACACCGCGGCATTCGGCGGCATGACGGACGTCGTGCAGCACAGCATGCAGCACATGAGCGACGCCGACCTGACCGCGATCGCGCGCTACCTGAAGACACTGCCGTCGACCGATCCGAAGGAAACCGCGTACGTGTACAACGATACGGCGGCTCACGCCCTGCGTACCGGTGACGCCACCGCACCCGGCACCGCCGTGTACCGCGACAACTGCACCGCCTGCCACCGCAGCGACGGCCGCGGCTACACGCGCGTGTTTCCGGCACTGGGCGGCAATCCGGTCGTCCAAGGCAAGGACGCGACCTCGCTGATTCACGTGCTGCTGACCGGCAGCACGCTCGAAAGCACGCAGACCGCGCCCTCCTCGTTCACGATGCCGGGCTTCGGCTGGCGCCTGAACGATCAGGAAGTCGCCGACGTGACGAACTTCGTGCGCAACAGTTGGGGCAACACCGGGTCGACGGTCAGCGCGTCGGATGTCGCCAAGGTCCGCAAGACCGTCACGGTGCGTGCGCCCGAGATGCCGCCCGGTGCCGCACTCAGCCACTAGCTTAGCCACAAACATCGCGCCCTTGAAGCGCGTCCATAGTCAGGGCGAGTAACAAGGGCCGCGCAAACCACTTCCCCCGCTTCACGCAATCTGCTCCGTTGTTCAGGAGCGGACTGCGTGCGCGCGGAAAAAAGAGAGATCGCCATTCAGGCGACTTGAGATAGACGATCCAACCGGGCTATATCTACGATGAAAAAGCATCTGATTGCTGCACCCCTGCTGTTGTCCTTCGCCGGCATTGCGTCCGCGCAGAGCTCCGTCATGCTGTATGGCATCGTCGATGCGGGTATCACGTATCGCAGCAACGAGCGCACCGGCTCCACCGGTGCTTACACGGGACATTCGAACGTTGCGATGACGAGCGGCAACCTCTCTGGCAGCCGCTTTGGCATCAATGGCCAGGAAGAGCTCGGCGGCGGCTGGAAGGCCCTGTTCCTGCTTGAAGACGGCTTTGACATCACGAACGGCAAGACTGGCCAGAACGGTGGCCTGTTCGGCCGTCAGGCATTCGTCGGCATCGGCAGCCAGCAATACGGCACGGTCACGCTCGGCCGTGAGTACACGTCGCTGAACGACTTCGTCGCGCCCGTTGCGCCGGTCGCCATGGTGGGCGGCTACGGCGCGCATCCGGGCGACATCGACGATCTCGATCAGACCGCGCGCGTCAACAACTCGATCAAGTACACGAGCGCGAACTACTCGGGCTTTACGTTCGGCGCGCTGTATGGCTTCGGCGGTCAACCGGGTAGCCTGAAGCAGCAGAACACATGGAGCGTGGGCGCGGCGTACGGCAACGGCCCGCTGCAGGTGGGCGTCGGCTACGAGCGTTCGGATAACAGCAAGAGCGGGACGCAGGACAGCACGTACGGCAAATGGAGCGGCACGGATGACGGCCTGTTCAATTCGTCGATCAATGAAGGTTACGCGAGTGCGCAATCGCAACAGATCATCGCAGCAGGCGCCACGTATGATTTCGGCCCGGCCATCGTCGGCGTGAACTACAGCAACGTGCAATACCGCTCAGGCTCGGATTCGTTGTTCAACGGGCATGCGACGTTCAACATCGCGGGCGTGTTCGGACAGTGGACGATCCGCCCGGCCGTGCAACTGTTCGCGGGCTATAGCTATACGCGTGGTGGCGAAGTGGAAGGTGTGGATGAGCGTGCGCAGTATCACAACGTGTCGCTCGGCGCGCAGTACAACTTCTCGAAGCGCTCAACGGTCTATCTGATGGGCGGCTATCAGCACGCGTCCGGTGTCACCCTGGATGCGCTCGGCAATCCGGTCGCGGCGACGGCGTCCGTCAGCGACAAGGGCAACAGCCACTCGTCGGACGCGCAGTCGCAGGCGATCGTCAGCATTGGTTTGCGGCACCGGTTCTGATGAGGCTATGCGGCGCTGGCGCGGTTGGCCGGCGCCGCTTCGATTTCAGCAAGACCCGCCAGGCGTCCGCGCGCAAAACCTGGTGGCCGCATCGCGCAATCACCCGCGCGTTGTTGAATATCCCCTTCGGATCGAGCAAGGCTTTCAGCTTACCTGTGAGCTCAACCGGTCCAGTAGTTCGCCACGTGGCGCTGATGAGCAAGCAGCGGCCGCGATCGGCTTGCCACTGACGCTCAGTGTTGTTGCGGGACCGCGTTGATCATCTCAAGATGACGCGCTTCGGTCTCGTCGTCCGCGGGGAACATGCATTCGATACGCAGTTCCTGCGCCGCGACGGTTTGCGGCGTGCCCACGGTTGCAACCATTGAGAAGTAGTTCAGGACCTTGCCGTCCTTGACGAAGCCGATGGGAATCACCGGCATGGCCGCTGTCGCGGACCCGGCTCCCAAGGTGCGCGGAGAAGACTTCAGGTCAGCCTGCACATCCGGATAAGCACGCAGCGCCGCAAGCAACGCGTGCGTCTGATCGTCGACCACGCGGCCGACCGACTCCCGATAGACACGCTGAATCAGGCTGTTCGCCACTGCTTGCCAATCGGCCACGAACGGACGCATCCCATCCGGATCGAAAATCAGATGCAGCATATTGCGCGGCTCCTTGCGCGCAGCCATATCGATGAAGCAATTGAAAAAGCGCGGTGCGGATTCGTTGGTCAGCAACACGTTCCAGTAGCGATCCATGACGAGCGCGGGGAACGGCTCGTGTTGACGCAACATTCGCCCGAGCGCTTTCGTAACACTCTGCATTTCCTGAGCGTCCCAGGCTGTGTCGGCATACATCGGCGCATAGCCTGCTGCCAGTAGCAGCGTGTTGCGTTCGCGCAGAGGAATGTCGAGCGTTTGCGCGATATCGATCAGCATCTGACGGCTCGGCACGCTCCGTCCGCTTTCGATAAAACTGATGTGCCGCTGGGAGACGCCCGCGTTGAACGACAAGTCCAACTGGCTGATGCCGCGCATGTCTCTCCAGTGACGCAATAGCGCGCCGAGTTCATTCGGCGGCGCCTTCCCTTCTGGATTCGCAGGATTCATCGCTCTCCTTGTCCGCAAGTTGGTACAGAGCAGCTTGGGTGACCGGTGGCGCCGACGCATCGCGGATGTCTGACGCCAACCGGTCGTTCGAACCGTGCCGGTCAGCATACTCTCTCATGCTGACCGGGTCTTTCCAGGCGGGATCTACGCGTTCCAGACGTATTCCTGGAACGGCGCTTCCAGAGGAGGTTGAGTGATGTTGCCGGCGTAGTTCGTTATCGTCGAAGCGGCCAGTGCCGTGAGAACCTCGAGCACCTGATCCTGACGGAAACCGGCCTCGAGAAATTGATCTACGTCCTTGTCATCCAGGTGTCCACGCTTCTCGATGGCTGTTTTCGTCAAGGTCGAGAGTGCCGCATACTTGCGATCGGCAGGCGCACGGCCGTCGCGAATCGCTTCGACGTCGGCAGGTGTAAGTCCCTCTTTCAGCGCGAGTGCGGTGTGGAATGCGACCGCCCATGAACACGCGTTGGTCACCGCATTAGTCAGCAACAGGGTCTGTATCTGCGCTTCCGTGAAGGTGCCCGCATGGACTTTCTGGAAGATGCCGATGAAGCCGCCGATCAGTACGGGCGATTCAGCCATCGCTCCCGCGATGTTGGGGATCAGGCCGAAGTTTTGCTGGAGCTGCCGCAACACCGGCTTGGACTGTTCGGGTGCGGATTCAATCGTATGAATGTGAAACGTCGACATGGTGTGTCCTCGATCATGAACGCCGCTCGGGATGAGCTGTGCGATGACCGAAGAGTAGGCGTGAGGAAGAGGCTCGCCAATTACCTCGGATGTAATAGGTTTGACTCTTCCTGCTATCGAAATGAAAAGCCGCCAGGGGGGTGCGACGCTGGGGCGAGTCGTCCTAGACGGCGTCCGGCACCTTGCGCGTTTTCAGAAACGCTTCGAGTGTTTCGCCCCGCATGCTGGCGTACATGCCGAGATTCGTGATCTTCACCACGCGCGCGAATTTCTCGAGGACGAAGAAACACACGCCATACCGGATCAGGCCGATCCAGTCTGCGTTGTCGACGAGCACACGTTCCTCCGCCGTCAGACTCGCGGCGTCGTAGGCGGCGCTCCGGTTCTCCAGCCAGAGCGTGCGCGCCGGTGCTTCGCGCATCTGCCAGAAGAAGCGGTTCAGACGCATCGCCTTCATACTCTGGCGGATATCGAACGGATACGTGCCCGTCAATTCTTCGACGCCGATCAGTTGCGGGTTCATTGCGTCACCTCATCTTCGTAGAGGGTCGCGGCCATCGCGGTGCTCGTCGCAAGATAATAGTTGCGATGCACCTCACGAATCTTAGGCCCCAGTGCACCGCGCATCGCCAGCCACATGATTGTCTCCACACTCTCCGCACCGCCAAGGCGCACGTAGTCGACATGTTTCATCGCAGCAAGACGCTGCGGGTCATGGACGATCAGATCGAGGAACTCCATGTCCCAATCGGTATTGTTGAAACCGCTTCGCTCGCCGTGGACCTGGTGAGACAGTCCGCCGGTGCCGACCACCACCACATCCAGATCCTGATCGAACGACTCGATCGCGCGGCGCAGCGCCTGACCGAGGCGGTAGCAGCGGTTCGCCGTGGGCAGCGGATATTGCAGCACGTTGACTTCCATCGGTACGAGCGACATCGGCCAGCCACCGTCATGCGGCAACATCAGCGAGAGCGGCGAATTGCACCCGTGATCGAGCGCACGGTCCTGGAAAATCGTCAGGTCGAACTCGTCGTTGACGAGCTGTTCGGCGATATGAATAGCCAGATCGGGATGGCCGGCGATGTCCGGCAGCGGGCGCTTGCCCGCTCCCTCGTCCGCGAACTCATGATTGGCCGACACCCCTAACGCGAACGTCGGATAGCAATCGAAGAAGAAACTATTGGCGTGGTCGTTGTAGAACATGACCATCACATCCGGCTTACGCTCCGCGAGCCAGTTGGCCACGGGTTCGTAGCCTTTGAAGAGTGGCGCCCATGCGGGATCGTTCTGCTTGCCCTTGTCGTACGCCATGCCGATAGTAGGCACATGCGACGTGCCGATTCCACCAATGATCCTTGCCATATCTCGTTGCCTTCCCTTGCTTCGTGCTGTGCGCCAAGCGCGCGCCAATCGGATAGGTCGCCATAGCAACTATCCTCGGATACGACGATAGGGATCATGCAGACTCGCGGAAAGTACGGGTAAATCACATCCGCACCGATTAAACTGCTCGCAAGCTCGCTCATCGCCTGTGGCCGGAGCTCGGATAGGCGCTGCAAGCCTTACTGGATATAGGGTTTTGCGTGTGCCGGGTGAGCGTATCGCGTCCCGGCCCACCCTCCCGGCTGCCTGCACGCGATAAATAAAACAGATGGCCACGAAACGAAGTCGCAAGCCGCCCGTCAAGCGTGGTGCGAGACTCGATGCGTCGCTATACTGAATGGCGTCAAATGAGTCGAGACCCATGAACGAGATCACCCAGCACACGATCATGAGCGCGTTCAACATCCGCCAGCCAGCGCATCGCCATCCGTGAGCAACAAAGAACTTCTCAACCTGGCGCAACTGCGCGCAA
Source organism: Paraburkholderia sediminicola (assembly GCF_046027825.1). Classification (GTDB taxonomy): domain Bacteria; phylum Pseudomonadota; class Gammaproteobacteria; order Burkholderiales; family Burkholderiaceae; genus Paraburkholderia; species Paraburkholderia sediminicola_D. Next base: position 106,354 of record NZ_JAQQDU010000003.1, on the reverse strand, counting down.
TTCGACTTGTGGCCGATATGGGCAGCGCAACGCGTGCAGCGGCGGCGCTGTTTCGCGCCCAGTCGGCTGTGACGCGTTCGGTTCAGGAACTGGAGTCGGCACTTGGCGAGCCGCTCTTCGATCGCGGCCCCTCAGGCATGCTCCCAACACCGGTTGGCCGCGCGATGCTCCAGCGTTGCGAGCGGATCTTCGCCGAACTGGAGGAACTCGCGCAGTGGTGTTCGGCGAAACAGGCGCGTCGGCGGCCTGCAGCAGAAGGCGCGCTGCCGGCTTATCTGCTCAACACCCGGCGGCTTCAGCTATTCACTGCATTGGCGCGTCATCGGCATATGCCAAGTACGGCGAAGACCTTCGGCATCAGTCAGCCGGCAGTGAGCACCGCGATTCGGACGCTGGAAAGCGGCTCCGGTTTGAGCCTGTTCCACCGCAGCCCGCGCGGGATCCTGCTGACAGCGGAGGGCGAAACATTTCTGCTTCACGTGCGTCGCGTGCTAAACGAATTGCGGCACGTACCCGACGATATCGCCGCGCTGCACGGCAAAATTCAGGGTGCGGTGACGGTGGGCGCGTTGCCACTCGGGCGCACGTTGCTTCTTCCCAGGGCGATCGCGCGAATGACCGCGGAGCATCCGGGCGTGCGGGTCGTCACGGACGAAAGCGCCTACGAGGCGCTGGTCGCGAACCTGCGTGCGGGCGATATCGACTTCATTCTCGGCGCGCTGCGCGACAACGACGCCAGCAGTGGCCTGAAGAACGAGCGCCTGATGTCGGAGGATATGGTGGTTCTGGTGCGCCACGATCACCCGCTCACTCACGCGCGCGATCTGAGCATCATGGATTTGCGCGACGCGCAGTGGGTCGTGCCGCGCAGCAATGCGCCGGCGCGCGCATTGTTCGAAGCGCAATTCAAGCGAATGAAAGTGAAGCCGCCCATGCCCACGGTCGAGACGGCCGACCTTGCGGTGATCCGCGGACTGCTGGTCGGCTCGGACATGATTGCGGCGCTATCCGCGCAGCAGTTGCACTATGAGGTTCAATCCGGTCAATTAGCGGTGCTCGACGTGCAGTTGCACAACACCCGGCGCGACATAGGACTGACCATGCGGGCAGCCGGTACGCCCTCACCTGCCGCGCGGGCGTTGATCGATGCGATCCGTCTGTCAGTTGTCGATGCCACGCGAACCATCAGTCTCACCGCCAGATAGCCGCTGCGTGCGTGGACCGCTCAACGCATCGCAATACAGCGCGTTGCTCCAGTGCGGCCAGTAGTGACGGTGATCCAGTTGTCCAAGCCGCTTTCGACGCATCTGCTCCCGGTAATAATGAGCGGCGACGAACACGGGTGCCATCGCCAGCACGAACGAACCCACTACGATTCCCACTGCTTCACTCATCGCAACCTCCATGGCAGAACTATCGGCTCACTGCAGGTGCTGCCCCCCGTTGATTGCAATGTTGGCGCCGGTCACGAAACCCGCGTCGCGCGAGCACAGATACAGCACGAGTGCGGCGACTTCGTCAGGTTGTCCGAGCCGGCCGACCGGAATCTGCGGAATGATCTTCGTCTCGCGGATCTCCTCGGGCACCGCCATCACCATCTTCGTCGCGATATAACCGGGCGAGATCGTGTTGACGGTAACACCTTTCTTCGCCACCTCAAGCGCCAGCGATTTCGTGAAGCCATGCATGCCAGCCTTCGCCGCCGCATAATTGCTCTGGCCGAACCCGCCCTTGGAGCCGATGATCGACGATACGTTGATGATGCGGCCCCAGCCTCGCTCGACCATGCTGTCGCACACCGGCTTCGTCATGTTGAACACCGAATCGAGGTTGGTCCGGATCACTGCGTCCCAATTGACCTTGTCGAGCTTCTTGAAGCTGGCGTCTCGCGTGATGCCGGCGTTGTTGATCAGAATGTCGACCGGTCCGACTTCAGTTCTGATTTGCGCCATGCATCTTTCGCACGAGTCGTAGTTGGCGACGTCGACCGTGTAGGCGAGGAATTGCCGTCCCTGCGCTTCCATCCGGCCTAGCCACTCGTTCGCGCCCGTGTTGCCCGGCGAACAGGTGACCACAACCGCATACCCGGCGTCATGCAGCTTGATGCTAATCGCTTCGCCAAGTCCGCCCGTTCCACCCGTCACCACCGCGATCTGCTTTGCCATCGAATCGTCCTCATAAAAGCTGGATTTTCAGTCCACGAACTGGATGCTTGAATCCTGGATTCCTTATTTCGTACTTATAAGGAATCCTTCATATATTACATAGACCTGACCACGGGCATTGCTGCCCGCGTCAGTGCTACCGCTTCGTGCCTGCGGCTACGGGTGCCTGCTCGGCGTTGCTTCGCACGGCCTTTGACGCAGTGGCTGTGACTGCATCGAAATTGCTTTCGGCAGCCTGCACAGCCTGTTGCGCCGTTCTCTGCAGTGTTTCGCACAGGGTCGAGGTGGCGGCAATCGCGGATTTCCACGCAGCGATCGCGGCTTCGGAACCTCCGGGCGCATGCTTCGCCGCTTGCTCGACGAGTTCCTGCACGCGATCGTTATACCGTTCGTAGTACGTCTGTGTGAGTTGCGTGACTTCAGCCTGAGTGGTCGATGCGATGTCGAACACTTGCCGGCCGTATGACAGCGATTTTTCCGCAAAGGGCCCGGTGAAACCGGCTTGCTGCGTGAACCATTGCTGCGGCTCCGTCGTGCCGGACGCCTTCGTCAGGTTCTCCTGCGCCTCGGCCAGCGTGGCCTTGACGACCTGCAGATTCAGCGCGACCAGTTTTTCAACGCCTTCAAAGAACTTTCCGGTCACCCCAAAGTACGCGTCGACGTTGGCCTTCGCGGCAGCAATATGCTCGGGACTCAAAAGAGTCATTGTTGAATTCCTCAAAATTCGGTCCGACGCGCGAAGCCCCGATCGGACGGGTGTGTTGCGGCGGATCGCGTTGGTGGATAAATCGATGTGGATGCCGCGGGCGCCTAGCGCATCCGGGCAACCGCCTTGAGAATGGAATCTCCTTCGCTTGTGATCCGGGGACGTGAGTGTCCTGACGCGAGGTTTTCCAGCGATATGAGTTGCCGTTCGAGCAGGGCGTCGAGCTCGGCGCGGCCCAGTTCAATCTGATCCGGCGCGTTCTTGATGAGCATTAAGGTAGCAAATTCATGGGGACTCAACATATCGTCTCCTCGATTTAGTCTATCTGCGCGGGAAGTATTGATTACTTCCTCTAGGGTGAATGCCCGGCAAATTTTTCTGCCGTCTCCGTAGAGTGATCATTCGAGAAATCACCTCACGGAGACGTCATCATAACTGTTAAATATTCGATTGCAATATGCTGGATGCGCTTTATTCAAGCCACTGTTTCGTCTGCTTAAATCTGTTTCGTCTGCTGAATATTAGCGCGTCGGATGGCCGTGCGGCGGCCCCCACAACGCCCTCATCACCCCCCTCATCAACCCCGCAGATGCCCGCCCGGCATGGCCGACAGGTCAATCCGGCCACCCCGCCCGCGTCTGAATTGATTGCATAATTAACAAAATCAATTCAATTTGATTTCAGCGCGCTTGTTTATATTTGAATATATTATTTACAGAGCGACCCTTTACCGCACGCGCTCATACTATGGCTTTGCGAAACATTTATTACATACACACGTTATTTTTCGCAATAGTTATAATTTCGATCCGGACAAAAAAAAGGCTTCTGACATATTTATCGCACGTGGCTGTCTTGCACGACCCATCCGTACCAGCGCCCGCCTCAGAACAGGTGGTGTATCCCACTCAGAAACACAGTCTGCCGTCCACCTGACGCCGCCCCGATCCCAAGCGTATTCGCCACCACCCCACCAGCCGCGGTCTCGACCATCAGGTCGGCGTAGACTTGCGTCGCCTTCGACAGTGAGTACACATTGGCCACGGTGAACTGACTCCAGCGATGCCCGGCCAGCGTCGCGGTCCACGCCCCAGCCGCGATTTCCTCCGCAGGTGTCAAGCGCACGTTGACGCCGCCGTCGACGGTACGAAATTGCTCGCTGCCGCCATCCGACTGGATCCGCACATCCGTGGCGAGCGCATGCAGCGTCACGCGTTCGAAGCGATACGAACCACCGATCCCCATGTCGCGCACCTGGTTCGCGTTGAAAGTTGCGCCGGGCGCGAGCGCCTGTCCTTCGAACGAAGTCAGGCCGAGTCCATTGGACAGTGGCAGCAAACGGTCGTGGTACTCGGAATACACCGCCACCAGCTTGAGCGGCCCATTCGTGTAGTTAGCACCGAAGCTGATGGTCCGCCCATTCGTATTGCTGGCAGCCGCGCCGGGAAATCCATAGAGCGCGCCGAAACTCAGTCCGCTGTAATTCGCGCTCTTCCATTTCACCGTGCTAGACAACTGCACCGGCAACGTACTTCCGAGACCGTCGAGATTGCCGGGGTGAAACGCCGAGAAGTCGCCAAGCAGTTGACCGGTCGACACCGAACCGAGCCAGTCGAAATTCCAGTCGGTCTGGCGGCCGAGCGTCACGGTGCCGAACATCGGATCGGATATCCCTACGTATGCCTGACGATTAAAGAACGTACTGCTGCTGGCGGACGCACCGGTCGTCGTGACAAAGCCGCTTTCGAGCCTGAACACGACCGACCTGCCCGCGCCGATATCTTCGACGCCCTGGAAGCCGAAACGGTCGGCTTGGAATGTGCCCTGCTCAGCGATATAAGCGTGGGCGCCGTGCAGGTTGCTCACGTAGCCAAGGCCTGCGTCGAGGCTGCCATAAAGTGTGACGCTGCTCTGAGCGTTGGCCGCGGTACAAACGACGAGCGCAGCCAGGCACGCGACGTCCGTCGCGCGGAAAGCGAAATGGGTTTTCATTGAGTGTGGGTTGAAGCGTTGGAGGGAGGACTGCGAGGGCGTGCGTTAAAAGTGAATGCCCGAGATCAGGTTGTCTGGATCTTCTCTGCAGGCGCGAGGCGCCAAGGGCCGAAAACCAGATTGACGACGATTGCGGCGAGTGTCCCCGCCGCCATTCCGTTGCCCAATACGATCTGCAAATAGCTGGGGAACGAGGCATACACATTGGGGACCAGAATCGGTATCAGCCCCACCACGAGCGCGGCGGCGAGCGTGTACTGATTGCCGCGTGCATGCAGATCGACCTTGCCGAGCAGGTTGACGCCCATCACACCGATCATCGCGAACACGATCAGCGCCGTGCCGCCCACTACCGGCGCGGGAATCGCGTAAGCGAAGCGCCCGAGCGGCGCAAACAGCGCGATGACCATCAGCATCGCACCGGCCGTCGCGGTCACATAACGCGAGCGCACGCCAGTGGTCTGCACGACGCCAATGTTCTCCGCGCTGGTAATGATGAGCGAGGTGCCCATCAACGAGCCGAGCAGCGACGCCACCGCATCGCCGCGAATGGTCCTCGGCACATCGCGGCGCATGTCGACCTTCTTGCCGGTGATCTCGCCGACGGCAACCGTCTGCCCTGTTGCCTCGGCCATCGAGATGACACTGAAGATCAGCATCGGCAGCGCGGCGAGCACGTCGAAGCGCGGCATGCCAAAAGGCAGCAACGTCGGCAGCGTGATGAGCGGACCGGCCCACATGCCGCCTGCCGGCATCAGCCCGATTGCCCAGCCTGCACACGTGCCGATCGCGAGGCCGATCAGCACGGCAAGCCGCCCCGCCGTGCCCTTGAAGAGACGCGCGACGGCCAGCGTGGCCACGATCGTGAGCAGCGCGAGGCCCAGCGACTGCGGCCGCGCAAAGCCTGGTGTTCCCGGCTGGCCGACGACGATGCCGGCATAGATCTTGATAAGACTCACCGAGACGAGCAGCAGCATCGTGCCCACCACCACGCGCGGGAAAAACCGCAGGCAGCGCGCGAATACCGGCAGTACCAGCCAGTAGAACAGGCTGGTGAGGATCGCCGCGCCCGCGGCAGTGCGCAGATCCGTCTGCGTGGCGATGACGGCGAACAGCATGGCGGGCGCGCCGCCCGGCACCATCACGAACGGCAGCCGTGCCCCGATCGACCCCACCCCGAGCGATTGGAGCAATGTGCCGGCGCCGCAGGCAAAGAAGGTCGCGCCGATCAGTTGCACGGTCAAGTCCGATGAGAGCGACAACATCCTCGACACCAGAAAAACCGCCGTGACGGGCGAAGCCGCCATCGACAGAACATGTTGCAAGCCGAACAGCACGAGTTGCCACGCGGGCAAGCGCGTATCGACGCTATGTGTGGCTGGGTCTGGATTCACGTTACCCCCGGGGGATCGAAAACGCGGCGTTCAGGCACGCAGCCACGGCAATTGCTCGCGGCTGTAGCGGAAGGTCTGGAAGACGCTGTTCAACTGGCCGGGGCCGGTTTTGCGCGCCGCTTCGTCCGGGTACTCACCGAACCAGGGAATCACGTATTCCCACACCACCTCGCCCGCGGGCGTCACTTCGAAGAGGCGGCCGGTCGCCGATTCGGTGATGTGCGTGTTTCCATTCGCCAGGCGCTGCGCGTTACCCATGAAGGCGCTGTAGAACGCATTCACCATGTCGTCGGCGTACGACCACACCACCTCGTTGTTCGAGGGATCGATCTCGAGCACGCGTGAGAAAGCCACGTGCGCACCGGTGCGGAAATTGCCGTTGTCGAACGTGAGAATGTTGCCGTTGGCAAGCGCTACGGGTGCGTGCTGATGCGACACCACGCTCGGCGGAATGTGCATGGTGACGCCGCCGGTCTTGCGGTCGACGGCGATAATGCCTGACGTGGTGCGCAGACTCATCAGCACCTCGCCCTTCGCATTCACGCCGAGCCCGTTCACGAGCGGCCAGTGATACCGGCCGAAACCGGGTGCGATCGGAAAGTCTTCGGGCTTGAGGTGTTCCCAAGCCTTCCATTCCCACACCAACTCGCCCGCGCGATTCACTTCGCGGATCACATCGGCGTACATGACTTCGTCGGGCCCGTGCGCCGTGCCACCCGGCACGCGCTCGGCAAACCCCGCCGGCACCGGCGCGCACGCGGCGTAAAGCAGATTGCCGTTGGCAAGCCACTGCGCGTCATGGTGATGCGCCGGATCTTCGTAGTGCCAGACCACCTCGCCCTCAGGCGTGACTTCGGAGAAATCGCCGCCATGCCACATCGACCACGGCGCGTAACGGTTCTCCGATTTTGCGTGGTTGCCGTTGTAGCCGAGATTGCCGTTGGGAAGAATCACAGCGTGGCGTCCTGCCCGCACCGGCATCTTCCACTCGTGAACGACTGCGCCGTTGATATCGATGAGATAGACGTGGCCGCCCGCCGTTTGCGGTGCAATCAGCGTATACCCGCCGGCAGAAGCCTTGGGGTCGTGAGCGATGAGGCCGACGCCGCGGCGCCGTTGGGTAATTTGGTCGACTGTCGTGGTCACGGTTCGCTCCGTTAAGATGATGAAGCGAAATCTAGGCTATTCGATCCGTCAATAAAATCTGATTATTCTTTACGGCCCGTATGGAAAAACTATACGGTCAATTTATGCGTCCAATATCGCAGACATTCCGTTGTTTCGACGAAGTGGTCAGGCGTGGCTCGATCCGCAAAGCGGCCGAATCGCTGCACCTGACCGCTGCCGCGGTGCACCAGCAAATCCTCAACCTGGAAGAGCAAGTCGGCTCGCCGCTCTTCGACCGTTTGCCGCGCGGCATGCAACTCACCACGGCCGGCGAGATCATTATTGCTGCGGTGCGGCGTGGGCAGCGCGATTTCGATAATGCGATGACCCAGGTGGAAGACTTGCGCTCGCTGCGGCGCGGACATATCAACCTCGCGGTGTCGCCTTCGTCAGCCGAGCAGTTGGTGCCTGACGCCATTCAGGCGGCCATGCAAAGCTATCCCGGGGTGACTTACAGCGTGCGCTCGGGCAACGGCGAAAGCATCCTCAAATGGGTGGAGACCGGCGAAGCCGACATCGGCTATGGCCTGCGTCGCAAGCCGCCGCCTGGCGTCGTGGAAGTGCGCGCCTTCTCGCAGCACCTCGGGCTCGTCACGCCGCCCGGGCATCCGCTGACGAAACTCGGCAAGCGGCCCCGGCTGCGTGACTGTCTCGACTACCCGCTCATCCTCATGACACCGGATACGGAGTTGCGGGCCATGGTCGATCAGATCGACCACCGCGAGCAGCGCAAGGCACGTCCGCTGGTGGAAACGAGTTCGGTGTCGATGGTGCGCCGGCTCGTTGCGGACGGTGTCGGCATCGGCTTCCTGATTGCGGAAAACGTCGCGGAGGACGTGACGCAACGCAAGCTCGCGTGGACTCCGCTTGCCGATGCCGCCGCCAAGTCGTTCAGTTGTCTTTATCAACGATCTGACCTGACCACGACCGTCGCGATGAGCATGTTCCTGCAGTTCCTCGGCCACGCGATTGAGGCGACCGAGAGCCAGTTCCACGCTTCAGCGCAAGCGAGTCGCAAGCGTGGGCAGCGAGTCAAATGAAGCATCAGAAGGCATTCAATTCGGCTCGGCAGTGAGCCGTGGCGCTATACTTTTTCTTTCCCAATAGCAGCACGACCCACGACGCCACCATGGAACACGCCACCTTCAGGACCGCGGTACTCGCCGATCTTCCCGCCATCATCGGCCTGTTGGCGGACGACAAGCTCGGCAGCCAGCGCGAGACCGTCAGCAACCCGCCGGATGAACGATATGTTGCTGCGTTCAGTGCCATCGAATCGGACGCGAATCAGCGGCTCGTTGTTGCGGTCGACGGGGAGGCCGTGATCGGCACACTGCAGTTGTCATTCATACCCGGCATCGCTCGCCGAGGCGCATGGCGCGGGCAGATCGAAGCCGTTCGGATCGCTGCGGTGTACCGCAGCACGGGCATCGGTCAGCACATGTTCGAGTGGGCAATCGCCGAGTGCAAATCACGCGGCTGCGCAATCGTGCAACTGACAACCGACAAGGGCCGCCCGGACGCGCACCGGTTCTATGAAAAACTCGGCTTCGTTGCGAGTCACGAGGGTTACAAGATCATTTTTTAGCGCTGCAGGATTCAGTAGCATCGGCGGCTGCGAATCGCTCCACACACGCCTGCCTCACCCTCTCGACTGTCACGGACCAATCTTCTCCCGCGGTGCGGCGGAACAACCGCAGCGTGTGCGGATACCACGGCGAATCGCTGCGCTCGTGCATCCAGCGCCAGTCGATGTCTCTCTCCGGCAGCATCACCCAGCACGGTTTGCCCAGCGACGCGGCCAGATGCGCCATGGACGTATCCACGCAAATCACCAGATCGAGTTGCTCGATGATTGCGGCACTGTCCGCGAAATCGCTCACTGCCGAGCCGAGATCGAGTAGCGGCTGACCGGCGGGCGGGTTTTGCGCCTCATCCTCGCCCTGGCCTTTTTGCAGACTCACAAAGCTCAGCCCCGGCACGCTCCAGAGCGGCGCAAGCGTGGCCAGCGTCGGGATCGACCTGTTCGCGTCGTTATGGTGTTTCGCATTGCCCTTCCAGACCAGCCCAATTTTGCGGCCAGGCGCCAGGGTCTCAAGCATCGGCCGCCACTTTTCGACAAGCGACGGCTCGGCGGCGAAGCGAACCGCGCGCGGAATCGTGTCCACCGTCGTACGCAAGTGCATTGGCGCGCTCAACAGACTCGTCCAGCAGTCGTAGGTGGAGGCGGCCACGCGAGCCAATGCCGTGTTGTGATCGAGCACGGCATCGACACCGTCCACCAAAGCCATCAATCTGTGTAAAGCGGGCATGCACGCAAAGGCGATATGCGCCGCCCCTTGCGCCTTGAGCAAGGCGAAATAGCGGCTGAATTGAACCATATCGCCGAGTCCGTCCTCCTGCCAGACCAGCAGGGACTTGCCAGCGAGCGTGTCGCCTTGCCACTGCGGACAGATCAACATGGCGTGCGTCTTCTTATGCACGAAACCCGGCTGTTCGTAACGGCACTCGTACAAGCGCCAGCCCTCTTCGTACCGGCCCGTGCCGAGCATTAGCACGGCCAGACCGAATCTGGCATCGTGGTAATCGGGGCGTAGCGCGAGCGCCCGAAGGTAGGCGGCTTCGGCTTCAGGCAACCGCATGAGTTGAGCCAGCGCGGTCCCGAGGTTGTAGTGCGCCTCGGCCATGTCGGGACGGAGCGCGAGCGCTTGCGCGAAGGCCTCGAGGGCCTCGGGAAAACGGTCAAGCAGACGAAGCACACCGCCAAGATTGTTGTGTGCCTGGACGATGTCGGGGCGAAAGCGAATCGCCTTCCGGTAAGCCATTTCGGCCTCGGGCAGACGTTCGAGGTTGGACAGCGCGAGGCCGAGGTTGTAGTGCGCCTCTGCATAGTCCGGGCGATGCGTGATGGCCACCCGGTAAGCCGCCTCAGCCTCGGGCAGGCGCTTGAGATCGGCCAGCACCGCACCCAGGTTGAGGTGCGCCTCCGCGTAGTCCGGGCGAATGGCCAGCGCGAGCCGGCAGGCCAGTTCGGCTTCAGGCAGGCGGTGCGCGGCCTTCAGCGCGCCGCCGAGGTTATTGAGCGCCTCGGGATACTGCGGCTTGATGGTCAGCGCATGCCGGTACGCGGTGTCCGCGTCGGCAATACGGCCGAGTTCCATGAGCACGTTGCCCAGGTTGTTGTGCGCCTCGGCATGGAGGGGCAGTCCGATCAGCGCCTGGCGATAGGCCACTTCGGCTTCTTGCAACCGGCGCAGTTCGTGCAGCACGATGGCCCGGTTGTAATGCGCTTGGGCGTAGTCGGGGCGGATCGCCAGCGCCTGACGATACGACGCCTCCGCCTCGTCCCTGTAGCCCATGCCGTGGAGCACGGTGCCCAGATTGTGGTGTGCGTCGGCCTGACCGGGCCGCAGCGCGACCAGTTGCCGAAAGACCGCCTTGGCCGCCGACAGGCGCCCGTCCGATTTGAGCAGCATGCCGAGACTGCCGTACACCCCGGCGTAGCCGGGCTTGACGCGCAGACATTGGCGCCAATAGTTTTCCGCGTCCGGAAGAATGCGCAAGCCGTACGAACAGGCCCCCGCAATATTCAACGTGTCGGCCCGGGCGTCGGCCCGCGTGTCGTCCATTACGTCGGCGTGCGCTTCGAGGAGCGGCTTCACCAACGACCAGGCTTCGGCGAATTGCCCGGCTGAGCAGAGCGACGCTGCCCGCTGATTGATGTCGGTTATCGAGGATGCGCGCGTCGGCGTGGATGTCATGAGTCGTGGTAGCTGGGGTCGGCGGCTTTCAGGCCGGGGCAATCGTGTGTTTCGCGCCCTGTCCGGTGCCTCACGACTCTGCGCGTCTGCGTAGGTGGGTCGAAGCGCCGACAGGGAAAGCGGGACATGTACCACGCAGCTTAAGGGAAACGGCCACGCGGCAACGCCTGGAAATGAGCGGATTTCGGGCTTCTAATCCACCGCTATAAACGGAATCACACGAGAAAAGAATGCGCGGCAATGCTAGAATCGCCCGCGTCTTTACATTCACCCAACATGACTCAACACTCCCGCAACCGCATGACCGCATGGCTTGGCCTGATCGCCATGTGGCTCGTCGTGTTCGCGCCGGTCGTGAGTCAGATGCTGGTGTCGAACCGCGCGCACGAACCCTTCGCCGCGCTTTGTTCGGCGCTACAGCCGCCCAACCAGAGCCTCGCGAGCCAGTCCACGCCTGCCAGCCCGGCACCGGTCCATCTCAGCCACGACGACGCCTTCGGCGCATGCGGCTACTGCCACCTGCTTGAACATCACGTCGCCATGCCTAGCGTCGCGGCCGTCGAACCGCCGGCCGCGCTCGCGTTGGCCGGCACCGCGCCGCCCGCCCTCTCCACCCGCTTCACGCCGCTCGGCGCGTTCCCGTCCGGACGCCCACGAGACCCGCCCGCCGTTTCCTGATCGCCGTTGTTCCTGATCGCGCATCTTGTCGCACCCGTTAAGGGAGCGCGCGATCGCCTGTTCAATGCATCAAGGAAACGTTCATGTTCAACTTCGCTCTGCGAAGGCTGCCCGTTTGCGCCCACCGCGGCGCCCGGCGCATCACATCCACATCCGCTCGGCGACCGCTGTCGGTTTTTCCCGCGCAATTTCAAGCGCTTGCTCCCGCGCTCATTCCGGCGTTCGTACCGGCATTTATCGCCTCCCCGGCTCACGCGCAGAGTGTGCCCGCCGACGCCACGCTGCCCGCTGTCAGCGTCAGCGCCAATGCCAATGCCAATGCCGTCGCCGCCCCGCGCGCTGTCGAGCCGAACCTGCCGGCCTCAGTCGAGACCGTGACGCGCGACCAGTTCGACAACTGGAACGTCGTCAACACCGAAGACGTCTTGAAGACCATGCCGAACCTTGCCGTGCGCAAGCGTTTTATCGGCGATCTGAATTCGATCATCGCCGTACGCGGCACCAGCAACACGCAGAGCGCGCGCGGTCTGGTCTACGCGGACGGACTGCTGCTCAGCAATCTGCTCGGCAACAGCTATTCGTTTCCGCCCCGCTGGTCGATGGTGTTTGCCGACGAGATCCAGCAGGTCGACGTGATCTACGGGCCGTTCTCCGCGCTCTATCCGGGCAATTCGCTGGGCGCTACGGTACTCATCAGCACCCACATGCCGACCAAGTTCGAAGCCGATGCGGATGTCAAAGCCTTTACCCAGCATTTCAGCCTGTTCGGTGTGAATCAGAATTTCAACGGCAGCGCAGCGAGCGCGTCGATCGGCGACCGGATCGGGAAATTCTCGTATTTCCTCGGTGTGAATCACCTGGAAAACACGAGCCAGCCGCTGCAATTCGCCACACTCGTGAAATCCAGCACGCCCGCGAAAGCCGGTGACACGCCTGTTACCGGGGCGTACTTCTACAACAACCAGACCAACACACCGACCGCGGTGCTCGGCGTGAACGGCGAAGGGATCGAACACACGGTACAGGACCAGTTCAAGCTGAAGATGCAGTACGACTTCACGCCGACACTGCAGGCCGCCTTCACGCTCGGCTACTGGCACCAGACCTATAACAGCGGGACGTCGAGCTTCCTGCGCGACGCAAACGGCAACCCCGTATACAGCGGCAAGGTCGCGATCGGCGGCTACGAGTATACGATTCCGGCCGCTGCTCTCGCCCCGAGTCTCGGCTATAGCGAGAACTGGCTGTACGGCGTCACGCTCAAGACCCGCAACGCCATCGGCTGGAACGGCGAAGCGACCGCTTCGTACTATGACATTGCCAATAGCGTGGCGCGCACGGCGAGTTCAGGTGCGCCAGGCAACGGCCCCGGCACAGTGATTTTCGGCGACGGCACCGGCTGGAAAACGCTCGATCTGCGCACCACGTACACACCCGTCACGCCGCAAGCAGGGTTGACGAGCCACGCGCTGAGCTTCGGCTATCACTACGACAACTACTTCCTCGACAACGAGAGTTACAACACGCTGAACTGGCGCGACGGCGCGGCCACGTCGTTTGCCAATGCGTTCAAGGGCAAGACGCAGACCCAGGCGCTGTACGCACAGGATGCGTGGCACTTCCTGCCGCGCTGGAAGTTGGTCTACGGCGTGCGGTATGAAGACTGGCAAGCATACGGCGGCTCGCAGGCGCTGCCCGGCAAAGCCATTCCGTACAGCGACGCGAACCAGCAACACTTCTCGCCGAAAGCCTCGTTGTCGTTCGATGTCACCGACGACCTGATCCTGCGCGCCTCCATTGGCCGCGCCTATCGGTTTCCGACCGTGGGCGAGTTGTTCCAAGGGCAAATCAACGGCTCGTCGATCATCAACAACAATCCGAACCTGCAGCCTGAAGACGATCTATCGAAAGAGCTGACCGCCGAATGGGCGCACTGGAACGGCGTGTTTCGCTTCTCGCTGTTTCAGGACGATGTGAAGAACACGATCTTCAGTCAGACCGATACGACCGTGATTCCGAATGTGACGAACTTCCAGAACATCGGCAAGGTGCGTTCGCGCGGCGTCGAAACAAGCTACTCGGGACAGGACGTGTTCGTACGCGGTCTCGACCTGCTGGGGAGCGTGGCGTACACCCAGTCGAAGATCCTCGCGAATGCGCAGAACCCGGCAACCGTCGGCAAGTACTTCTATCGGATTCCGCTGTGGCGCGTCAATCTCGCCGCGACGTATCACATCGACGAACGCGCGGCGCTGACGCTCGCCGCACGCTACTCCGGCCGCCAATACAACACGCTCACCAATACCGACACGAATCCCGATGTATTCGGCGGCACCAGTTCGTACACGGTGGTCGATGCGAAGTTTACCTTCAAGCCGACCAGGCTGAGCGAGATCGGTATCGGCGTGGATAACCTCTTCGACGAGCGCTATTTCGTCTATCACCCCTATCCGGGCCGCACGTTCTACGTCGAAGCGAAGCTGCGCATGTGAACACGTGATTGTCATGTGTGGTTTGCACTCGCCTCGTGTGCGCCTCGCACTCAAGGCACTCGCGAGTTGCAAACCAACACGACCATCGCTGCGCACACCGATCGACCCACTTTTTGCTTCAGGAGGATTAAATGTCCACCACGACCGCTCAACGCACGACCCCGGCAACGGGCGCTGCGAGCGCCGGCTACCGGACGCTCTGGCGCTGGCACTTTTACGCCGGACTCTTTGTCATGCCGTTTCTGGTGGTGCTTGCGATCACCGGCACGCTGTATTGCTTCCAGCCGCAAATCGAGCCGCTGCTTTACCCGCACCGCCTGGTCGTCGAACCGCAAGCCACCTCCAGGCTGACTGAAGACGCCTTGCTTGCTAAAGCCCGCGCAGCGATGCCAGCCGATGCGCGCGCGGTGACGGCCCCCATCGCGAGCGCACCGGATCGCAGCACCGAGTTCATCTTCCGTCTCGCCAACGGCGAAAAGCAAAGTGTCTATCTGAACCCGTACAGCGGCGAAGTATTGGGCACGCTGAGCGTCGAAGACCGTTTCATGCAGGTGGACCGCATGCTTCACCGCAAGCTGCTGCTCGGCAAACCAGGCGAGTTGCTGATGGAACTCGCCGCGTGCTGGACACTGGTGATGATCGGCACCGGCATCGCACTCTGGTGGCCGCGCGAGAAGACCACTGCACGCGCAGCGCTGGTGCCTCAGTTTTCGCTACAAGGTCGCGCGCTTTGGAAGAACCTACACGTGGTAATGGGCATCTGGCTCGCGCTCGGCGCACTCGTATTCGTGCTGAGCGGTCTGCCGTGGACAGGTTCATGGGGTAAGCAGTTCAAGGCGCTCGCGACCGCCGCCAATCTTGGTGCGCCGCCGGGATCGTGGGGCGGCTTGCCGTTGCGCTCTGTACTGCCAGGCATGCGTGCCGGTGAGCATGCAGGCACCGAGACGCAATCGGAGCACGGCACCCACGCATCAAACGATAAGCACGAAGCGCACGCTAGCCACGATGAGCGCGGTGAACACGCCGGGCACAGCGCGCACGAAGCGAACATGGACTCGATGCCGGGCATGGTCATGGACGATCTGCCATTGCCGCTCACGCCATGGGCCGTCGGCAACACCCCGGTACCGCAATCCGCCGATGCACACGCGGCGCAAGCGCTGCCGCTCGGACGCATCGTTGCGCTCGTCGCCTCGCTCGGTGTCTCAAGCGGTTACGACATCGTGCTGCCCACCTCAGCTACGGGCGTCTACACCGTTTCGTACTTTCCCGCCGACCCGAAAGACGAGCGCACGCTGTACATCGACCAATACAGCGGCGCGGTGCTGAAAGACATTCGCTACGGCGACTACGGCGCTGTGTCGAAGGCGGTCTCGTACGGCACGTCCTTGCATATGGGCCGCTATTTCGGCGTCGCCAATCAGATTCTCTGCGCCGCGATTTCGCTTGGGCTAGCGGGGATGGCCGTGACCGGTTGCGTGATGTGGTGGAAACGGCGGCCGCAGCGTTCGCTCGGCGCCCCCTCGCGCGAGCGCGCCGCGCCGC
This sequence comes from Paraburkholderia sediminicola, assembly GCF_046027825.1. GTDB lineage: Bacteria > Pseudomonadota > Gammaproteobacteria > Burkholderiales > Burkholderiaceae > Paraburkholderia > Paraburkholderia sediminicola_D. The sequence goes on along the minus strand of NZ_JAQQDU010000003.1, from coordinate 90,454 downwards.
CGATGCGTGGCTGGAAAACCGGCCTCGTTCTGTTTGGCGTCGTCTTCCCATTGATGGGCGCCACGCTGCTCGCGGTGTGGCTCGCCGACCGCACGATTTTTGGCCGCGCCACGCGGCAGCCTGCTTAGGCAACCTGCTTATGCAATCCACTTAACGCTTCATTCCCGCTGTCAAAACCAAGGAGCCACATCATGAATACATCACGCAAGCTTCTACTCGCCGCCTTGCTGTGCGGATCATCCATTCAGGCGTTCGCCGGTGCCGCGGCAAACGGTTCAACAGCGGCAAGCGTATCCGACTGCTGGATCCGCGCCTTGCCGGGCGATCTGCCATCGGGCGGCTATTTCAAGGCAAGCAATAACGGTGACCAACCAGTCAATCTCGTCGGGGTCAGCGCCGACGCTTTCAGCATGGCCATGTTGCATCAGACGCAAAGCCAGGGCAGCACGTCGTCGATGGCGATGGTCAATCAGGTGGCGGTGCCCGCGCACGGCTCGCTCGTCTTTGCGCCGGGCAACTATCACGTGATGCTGGAGCATCCGAAACAGCCGCTCAAGATCGGCACGACGATCCCGCTGACGTTCTCGTTCAGCGACGGCGAGAAGGTCACCGCCGCCTGCGCCGTGAAAAGCGCGAGTACGATGAGCCAGTAAGATACTGGGCAGGCCATATCGCAAGCTTAAAATCGGTTTACAAACGTGCCTGGCGCGGCGCATCAGGCGCGACGCATCCGCCCCAAGGCAACCTATGGCGGAGCGACAGTTGAAGTGCTGCGGCGATCCACCGCCGCTTACTCAGGAGAATCACTATGAACTCGAAACTTAGCCGGCCGGCCTTGATCGCCGCGGCCCTCGCAGGACTCACGGTCACCGGCATCAGCGCAGCGCATGCTGACGAGAAGGTTCAGTGTTTTGGCATCGCCAAGGCCGGTCAGAACGACTGCGCGAGCAAGACCGGTGTCCATGACTGCGCCGGGGAAGCCAAGGTCGACAACGATAAAGGCGACTTCAAAACCGTCCCGAAGGAAACTTGCGCGAAGATGGGCGGCAAGATCGACGAACAGCATTCCTGATGGCAACGCGGCGCTCCCGTGCTGCTCGAGGCCTTTGATGCATCCCTTCGCCCCTTCTGCCGGCGCGCCGCCGGGCATCGGTATCGGGTTGCGCCATGCCCATTACCGCGACTTCCTCAGCGCTACACCGGCGCTCGACTGGGTCGAGGTGCACAGTGAAAACTACTTCGGTGACGGTGGCTTTGACCTGCACGTGCTCGACACCGTGCGACGCGACCTGCCCGTCAGTTTGCATGGCGTCGGCCTCGGCCTTGGCTCAGCGAACCCGTTCGACCTCGATCACGTTGCGAAGCTCAAACGTCTGATCAGGCGGATCGAGCCGGCTGTCGTCTCTGAACATCTTTGTTGGGGCGCGACGTCAGCCGGCCATCTGAACGATCTTTTGCCGATGCCCTTGACTGAAGCGTCGCTCGCGCTGCTTTCTTCGCGTGTCAGCGAATTGCAGGACGCGCTGGGCCGGCCAGTTCTGCTGGAAAACGTCTCCACCTACGTTCGCTTCCGCGACGATCAGTACAGCGAGGCGGCATTCCTTGCCGAGCTCGCATCCCGCACCGGTTGCGGCGTATTGCTCGACGTGAACAACCTGTATGTGAACCAATGCAATCATGGAGAGGACGCCATCGCGGCCATGAACGCGCTGGCGATCGGCACGATCGGCGAGATTCATCTTGCGGGTCATCGCGTGACGGACATCGCTGTCATCGACGATCACGGCTCACGTGTCGCCAACGAAGTCTGGGCGCTCTATGAATACGCACTACAGCGGTTCGGCACAATACCGGCGCTGATCGAGTGGGATACCGATATACCTGCGTTAAGCGTCGTGCTCGATGAAGCCGGCCGCGCCCGTGATATTCAGGCAAGCGTTCACGCCCAGAAATCGGCCCTCCCTCCTTCGACTCAACATGACGCCAGCGATGCTCACAGCGCTTGAGTCACTGCAGCGCATGTTTGCCGAATCGCTGGAGGGCGAACAGCGGCCTGTGCTTGAGCGACTGCAATGCACACCGCGCGAAGCCGAGCACGCGCAAGCTCGCGCCGATAACGAGGCATGTGCCACAGGACAAACGCCCTGCTCCAGCGGCAGCGGCAACGGCAACGGCAACGGCAACAGTAACGAACGCGCAGACAACCTGCGCCGACGCGTCGATCTCTATCGGAGCAGCATCCGGGCCAATCGGCGGGCTGCACTCGCGAGCGCCTATCCCGTCTTGCTGGCGCTGATCGGCGAAGCCCACTTCGATGCGCTGTCCATGGCTTACGCGCAAGCGCACCCGTCGCAGAGCGGCGACCTCAATCGCTTCGGCGCAGCGCTGCCGGCTTTCATCGAAACATACGAACAGGCTCCCCGCTTCTGCTATGCCGCCGACCTCGCGAGGCTCGAATGGTCGCTGCATCTGGCCTACTTTGCCACGGACGCTAACGTGCTTACGCCATCGGAATGGGCCGCCATCCGTCCCGAAGACTTGCTCGACGCGAAACTAGCCGTGCACCCTGCCTGCGCGCTCGTCTCGTCGCGCTATGCCATCGCCGAGATCTGGAATGCGCATCAGCCGGCGGGCTCTGTTCCGGCAGATCTCGAGTCACGGACCCATGCGCTAGTCGTGCGACCACAATGGCGGCCGTACATACTCGTTCAATCCGCCGCCGCGCATTTGGCTTTCGACGCGTTGCAGCGCGGCGCGACGCTCAACGAAGCGCTCGACTCGGCATTCGCAATCGATGCCGACTTCGATTTCACGTCCCAATGGCGCGCGTGGATCACGGCCTCGGCGATTACAGGGCTCCAGCGCGGCACGCAGACCGCTGAACCTATGGTTACGCCAGGACCTTAACGACCTGCCGATGCGATCCATTCAGCGGGTTCTCGATTGCATTCGACAACCTGCCTGGGCGCGTGACATTCCACCGTGGCGGTGCTGACCGGACCGTCAAAGGCTCGCGGTGACGCAATGACCGCGTCACCGCCTTTCCGCCTTTCCGCCTTTCCGCCTCACCGCCTTTCCGCCTTTCCGCCTTTCCGCCTTTCCGCCTCACCGCCTCACCGCCTCACCACTTTCTCGCCATTGCACACCCCGCTCGTTTACGATACATTATGCTTAATTATGATCGATTTGCAATCAGGCAAGGTGAAGTCATGCAACGAACGCGACAGGATGCGATGGACGGGCTTCTGCCCGAGGAGCGGGAACAGCTGATTCTGGAACGGCTGCGGGCGCAGGGCCGCGTATTGGCGTCCGAACTCGCGGCTGAACTCCAGACATCCGAACACACGATACGCCGTCACCTGCGCGAACTGGCCGATCAGGGCCATTGCAAGCGCGTTTATGGCGGCGCCCTGCTGATCTCGCCTTCCGCCAAAAGCGCAGCGGTGCGCATGGGCGAAGCCGTGGACCGGAAGGCCTGTCTCGCCGCCACCGCTGCGTCAATCGTCCGGCCGAAGCAGATCATTTTGCTGGACGCCGGCTCGACCAACGTCGCGATTGCCGCGGCGTTGCCGGACAACGCGGATCTAACCGTCGTGACGAACTCGCCTGAGGCGTGCGCGCGGCTCCTGAACCGGCCCGGGTTCGACATCATCATGATCGGCGGGCGCATCGCCCAGCACGCGGCCGGCGCGACCGGCGCCACGGCCTTGCTGCAGATCCAGCAGATCAAGCCCGACCTGTGCTTCCTGGGCGCCTGCGCGTTCGATCCAGACGAAGGGGTCGCCGCCTTCGAGGCCGAAGACGCTGAACTCAAGCGCGCGATGGTGAAAGCCAGCAGCCAGATCGCGATTGCCCTGACATCGGAAAAGCTGATGACCGCCGCGCCGTTTTTCGTGGCACCAACTGACGCCGTGGACTATCTGTTCATCGAAGCGGATGTGATAGCCGAACGGCGCGCCCTGTTCGAAGCGGTCTGCGACAACGTGATGGTGGCGCGCTCATGACTTCACTCGCTCAACCGGTCAGCACACCCTCCATGAAACCGCTCAAGGAGCGTGTGGCCACCCTCGGCGTGTTTCTCGCCAACGGCTTCGGGATCGGCGCCTGGGCGGTCGAAGTGCCGCGCATCAAGGAAAGCCTGTCCCTTAGCGACGCCTCGTTAGGCATCGCGTTATTCGCCTTTGCGCTGGGGGCCATCGTCGCGATGCCGCTGGCGGGACAGTTGGCGCCGCGCTTCGGCAGCGGCCGGGCCACCGCGCTGCTCGGCGCGGCCTTTGTCGTGGCGCTGCCGCTCCCCGCCTTCGCGCCGAACCTGGCCACGTTGTGCATCGCGCTTCTCGCACTGGGTGCGGCGAACGGCGCGCTCGACGTGTCGATGAACGGCCACGCCAGCACGATCGAAACGCAATGGAAGTCGCCGATCATGTCGTCTTTTCATGCGTCGTGGAGTGCGGGCGGCCTGCTTGGCGCGGCAACCGGCGCCATGCTCCAGAAAGGCGGCGTCGGCGTGATGGGCGGTCTCATTCTGCCGGACGTGTTCATCGCCGTCCTCATTGTCGCTGCCGCGGCGCTCGCGTTGCGCGATCTCGGCCCCCGGGCGGCGGCCGCCTCCAGTGGATTTGCGTGGCCCACTGCCGGTGTGATGAAACTGGCGATGCTCGCGTTCCTGTGCATGATGGTGGAAGGCGCGGTCGCCGACTGGAGCGCGGTGTACTTGCGCTCGGCCTTGAGCGAAGAGGCCAGTGTCGCCGCAGTCGGCTATTCCGCGTTTGCATTCTCAATGGCCGCTTGCCGCCTTGTCGGCGACGTCTCCGTGCGACGCTTCGGCTCGAGCAAGGTGATCGGCCTCGGCGGCCTGCTCGCGGTCGCCGGGCTCACGCTGGTGTTGAGCCTGCCGACCGTGTTCACGGCCTGCGCGGGCTTCGCGATGGTCGGCGTCGGCCTCGCGAATATCGTTCCTGTCATTTTCAGTGCGGCGGGCCGCTCGACCGTCACGCCGGCTGTCGGCGTGTCGATGGCGGCCACCGCGGGCTATGCCGGTTTCCTGGTCGGCCCGCCCCTGATCGGATTCGGCGCGGGCTTGTTCGGCTTGCGCCTCGCGTTAGGCGTGCTCGTCGTGGCGACCCTGATCGTTTGCCTGCTGGGCGGCAAAGCGGTGCGCAGCGCGAGGCTGGCCTAGATCACGCCCGGCATGCGCGCGCAGCGGCCAGCTCAAGGCGCCTAGGAGCGAGCGCGGTTGCGCGCCGTCGTCCAGACCGGTGGCCGGCCATTCGTGCTTCGCCGGCACCCACAGCGTGCCGAACAGGTGGTCCCACAGCGGCAGCAGTTGCGTGAAGTTGTGGTCGAAATGCTCGGCGCGGTTCGAGTGGTGCAGGCGGTGGTATTGCGGATTGTTGACCCACGTCGTGAAGCGGCCCAGGTCAACGCGCAGGTTCATATGCGCGAAGTAATTGCCGAACATGAAAATGATCGTGGTCACGCCGACGATCCACGGCTCGACCTTGAACAGTACGCCCGCGATCGGATAAAGCAGGCAGCCCTTGATGAGCACTTCGAACCAGTGATGCCGGAACGTCACCGTGACGTTGAACTCGGCCGCACTATGGTGCAGCGAATGCAGCTTCCACAGCACGGGCCATGCATGCTGCAAGCGGTGAAACGCATATTCGAGCAGATCGAACGTCAATAGCACGATCACGATGGAGGCCAATGCGCCCCATCCCCGCGAAGCCAGCACGACCCAGCCGCCGCCGAGCGCATTGACGATGGCGACACTGGTCATCGCCATCAGCGGCCGCATGGCTTCCGCGAGCGCCAGATACAGCGCGGCGTAGAAGACGTTAAAGCGCTTTCCGGCCCGCGATTGTAATAACTCGGCCGGCCAGCGCCGCTCCAGCACCGAGCCCACGGCCATCATCACCAGAGCGAGCGCGTAACCGTACAGCCAGCGACTCGCATGGACCAGCAGTTCGGTAAGCGGGCTCGACGCAAACATGTAATTCCCTGGTCAATACGGTGCGCTCAATCGCTCAACCACCCGACCTGGCAGCCATGACCGGTAACGGTCAGCCCACGGCCTGGATCGCCGATGGGTCAATCAGCACGGCCGGAGGCGTCGGGAGAATAAAAACATCAGAGGAAAGCGCGGTTTTAACGCGATCTTCGCAGCCTGTTCGGCGGTGCGCAAGTACCGTTTGGTGCGCAGGTTCCCGGTATAAACACGTAGCAATCGACATGGTGCGATCCGCCACGCGCTCACCGGTCTTGTCACTCAATATTCCACGAGGATGGTGACGCGACGATTCGCGGCGCGCGCGGCCGCATCGTCGCCGATGATCAGGGGGAAATTGTCCGCCCGGCCGATGGCGGCCATTCTGTGAGGTTCGATTCCTTTGTCGGCAAAGAATCGAACCACGGCACCGGCCCGCGCCGACGACAGTTCCCAGTTGGATTCATATTTCGCGGTCGATATCGGCACACTGTCCGTGTGTCCCTCGACGAGGATGTTGTTCTTTGACCGGTCGCGCAGTACTCCGGCGATCTGCTCCAGCACCCCGAACGATTCCGGCAGCAAACGCGCGTCACCCGAGTTGAAGAGCACCTTCGCGTTGATGGCGATTTCCACACCCTGCGCGGCATTCGAAATCGTAATCTGCTGGCTGTCCTGCAGCGGCGCAAGCAATGAAAGAAGCTGCCGCCTTGCGGCATCGGGCGCACCAGGCACGGCGACCGGTGCGTGGGCGCTGCCGGCGGCCGTCTCCGTTTTCATCGCACGACGCTCGAGGATCTTTATTTCGAGCTCCCGGGTTTTCGCCAACTGCAGCGCATAGAGCGCCAGGAACAACACCATCAGCGTGGTGACGAGGTCCGCATAGGAAATCAACCAGCGCCCGGACTGTGCCTCGTCATCGCCGTCGCTGCCGTCAGCGTGGTGCTGATAACCGGTTTTGTTTGCGGCCAGGCGCCTGTTACCCGAAGAAGTGTTCATGCTCGAAACGTCTGCTTCCGTATTGCGTTTGAATGGGCGCCTAGCGAGTTTTAGCCCAGCGATCAAGGCCGGCTTCGAAGCCGGGTTGAAGGTCGGCTTCGAGAGCGATTAACCGAGCAACTCAGCTGATCTTTCCCGGATGTCGCCCGCGAGCCGGGTTTCGATCGTGTGGGGCGACTCCTTGCGCGATATCGCAAGCAGGCCATCGAGGTATAAACGTCTGAAACGCAATTCGCTATCCACCTGCGCCCTGATCTTTCCGTACAAGGGCAGAAACACCAGGTTCGCCAGTGCGAGACCGTACAGCGTGGCCACAAACGCAACGGCAATCCCTTGCCCGAGTTGCGCCGGCTCGAGCATATGACCGGTGACCTGAATCAGGCCGAGCACCGCCCCCAGGATGCCGAACGTCGGCGCATAGCCCCCCGCCTGCTGCCATATCCGCGCGGCCGCCATGTGATTGCGCTCATAGGCATCCAGTTCGCGTTGCAAAGCGTCTTCGAGCACGGCAGTCGACACACCGTTGGCCAGCAACTCCAAACCGCGTTTGGCAAACGGATTGATGCCGCCCGCCTCGATCGACTCGAACACGAGCATGCCGTTCACCTTCGCCTGATCGCCCCACTCGAGCAGCACCGACAAGCTTTCCCGGTCCACCTGCCGCGCTTTCACAAAAGCAAGGCGCAACTGCTTCAAGCCGTCGTAAAACCGGGCCCACGTGTTCTGGATCATCACCGCGCCGAAGGTGCCGCCCACTACGATGACGAGTGCCTCCAGTTGAAACAGCGAGGTGAAGTGCCCACCCTCGAGCGAGAAGCCGGCCACGATGGCCGTCACGCCGAACAGGGCGCCAAATAGCGTCAAAAGATCCATACATCCTCTCGAACGGCCACTCTGGTCGTCGGACCAGGCCTGAACGCGGCCCGTCGTCCGACCACCAGGTGTCAGGCATTCACATTGGAAAGCAGCGCACCATTGGCCACCGGAGATTTGATCGCGCGTACGGTCTCAATGAATCGCTCCTCGATCTCGGCAACCTCGAGCGGATCGATCTTGATTTCACGCCGCATGACCCACGACACCTCCTTCTTGCGCGCCTCGGTCATCACCGAGAACAACCGGTCGCAGACAGGCTCGCCTGTCACAGCGGCGAGCAGTTTCGCGAGGTCATAGGTATCGAAAGCGCTCACGGCTTCGAACAAGGTTCGCTGGTCGACGAACTCCAGATCGTCCAGCGACTTCAGCTCGCTTGTGCCACGGGGATTGCGCCGCGAAAAATACGTGATGCCCTTTTCCTCGACGTAATTCAGTACCTTGGTCTTGCGAAACGCGAAGATGTCTTCGGCGATTTCCGCATGCGAGAGTTTGTTGAGGATCAGATTCTTCTCGACGCCGATCAGCGCCTCCAGGTCGGCCAGCTCGATCAGTTCCAGTTCACTGTTGATCGAAACGTCGAGATCGTGGTCCGCCACCTGCTGAGCCCGTTCCGTGATCCGCACGGGATCGAAGGTCACGAGCTGCCGGCCGGCTGCGCCGTCTTGCGCCGAGTATCGCGCCGACATCGTGCTCACGCGATCGGAGCGGCCCGGCTCGAGCGTCACGAGGTTGAGTTTTTCCATACGCTTGAGCATCGCCATTACATGCGGACGGGAATGACCGGCAATCGCATTGCACTTCTTGATGACGTCAGGCAGGGGCACCGAGCACTCTTCCCCTTGAGCGCGGCGCCCGCGTCCGTCCAGCCGGTCTACGTTCTCGATACCCGCCATCAGCGAGAGAACATGGGCGTACGAGAGCACACCGGGCAGAAAATCGGCATGCGTATTGGTGGCAAGAACATCGTCCTTCTTCTTCACGCGTCGAATCATGGTGCGCACGATATGACGCAGCAGCGGCGATACGCGCTCGAGCTCCTCTTCCACGACGTTCGCTGCAATGACCGTCAATTGACAGAAGCTAAGGGCCCTCGCGGTGTGCGCTCGCGGTTCGGCCGGCAACAACGACGCCTCGCCAAAAAACTCGCCCTTGCCGAGCGTTGCGAGGATGACTTTCTTTTCGTCGCATTGGGTGGAGATTTCGACTTTGCCGTCTGCGATCACGTAGATGACGGCGTCGCCTGCGAAGCCTTCCGAATAGATGACTTCACCTGGGGCCGCTGCGCGCGACCATGGCGATCGTTGGTGATTCAAGATTCATTTCCCCCGAAGAGCTATTGCCTCGTGCATCCCGCGCCTTCGTAAGGCACAGGTATGCGCGATGGTCCCGACTTATTTGACTGGATAACGACATGCAAAACGCAAATCTTTAACCTGACAAATCGTCAGACCAATAGCTGCAACGGCGCAAACGTTTGGCGAGCCCTTCGCAGTGACTACAGCTCGCCTTCACCACTCTCGCTGCCTTCAATACCGTCCTTGCCCTCGTGTGGAGCGTCGGCCACCTCGATCCCATAACGCTTGAGCTTCGCGTAAAGCAGTTGGCGGTTTACATTGAGCCGACGTGCGGCGTCGGTGCGGTTGTTGCCGCTATGTTTTAACGCCCGGCGAATCAGCATTTCCTCCAGCCGTGCCAGCGCCGAGGGCAGGTCTTCATCCGGCCAGTCGACCACGTGATCCTGCCGCGAGCGTGCGTCTTCAAGGAACGCCAGATCGGTTGCGTGAATGTATTCGCCGCGCACCATCACCGCGGCCCGCTCCATCGCATTCTTCAGTTCGCGCGCATTGCCGGGCCAGCCATAGCGGATCAGATGCGCCGCCGCGTCGGCGGACAGGCGCTTACCCGCCGTCGCGCGATTCAGAAAATACTCGGCGAGCGGGACGATGTCAGCGATCCTTTCGGACAGCGGCGGCAAGTGAATGGGCACCACGTGCAACCGGTAGAAGAGATCCTCGCGAAACGTGCCGTCACGCACAGCGCGGAGGAGATCGCGATGGGTCGCCGCGATCACGCGCACCTTGACTGGAACAGGTCTGCCGCCCACCGGCACGACGACGCGTTCCTGCAACGCGCGCAGGATCTTCGCCTGCATCGCAATGTTCATATCGCCGATCTCGTCGAGAAACAGCGTGCCGCATTCGGCCTGGCGGAACGCCCCTTCGCGATCGGCGCTCGCGCCGGTGAACGCGCCGCGAACATGGCCGAAGAGTTCGCTTTCCAGCAGATCGGCGGGAATCGCCGCGCAATTGACCGCGACGAATGGCCCGCGATTGCGCTGACCGTGTTCGTGAATCGCACGTGCGACGACCTCTTTTCCGGTTCCCGTATCCCCCGTGATCAACACGGTGGCGTCGCTATCGGCGAGCACGCCGATCGTCTTCTGTACGGTCCGCATCGCCTCGCTCGAACCGATCAGCGCCTCGGATTCCATCGCGCGGACGCCCCCGCTGGACTCTACGACGCTGGCTAGCATGCGCTGCAGAACCTGGGCGAGATCGGCGCGGCCGATCGGCTTGGTCAGATGATCGAAAGCGCCCAGACGCATGGCTTCGATCGTATTGGAAGCCGTCGCGTGGGCCGTCAACACGGTCACCGGAGGCGCACCGGCGCGCTCGCGCATGCGGCGCAGCACCTCGAGCCCGTCGATGCCGGGCATGCGCAGGTCGAGGATCATGGCGTTGACGGATTCACTGTCGAGCAACTCGAGCGCAAGCATGCCGTTAGCGGCCAGGCACGCGCTGTGGCCCAGGTCGATGACCACTTCGGCGAGTGCGTCGCGCATGGTCGCGTCGTCGTCGACGATCAGGATGTGGGCCATGGCAAGATAATCTCGAAGGAGGTTCCGTTGTCCGTCAATATAAAACGCGCCGAGCCGCCGTGCGCTTCAGCCACTTCACGCACGATCGACAGGCCTAAACCCGTTCCATCCGGCCGCCCGGTCACGAACGGCTCGAACAGATGATCCCGAATGCCCTCAGGCGGGCCCACGCCTCGATCATGTACGGATAAGACTAGCGCATCCGTGCGGTGCACCGCGGCGACGTCGATCCGGCTGCCTTCCGGCGCCGCATTGATCGCGTTCAGAATCAGATTATCCAGCGCGCGCTGAAGCTGGTCCGGATCGAAACGTGCCTCCCCTGGCTCGGCCGTGCAGGCAATCGTTACCTGCTTCGCCGCGGCACGCTCAGTATGCTGTGCAATACACCCGTCGAGAAACGCGCCGACGTCGAGCCGCTCGCGCTTGGGTTCGTCATGTTCAGTAATGCTCAGCAGCCGGCGCACCAGGGCGTCGAGCCGTTCGATCTCGCCGAGGATCACACGCAACGCCTGGGGCTGGCGCTCGGCTCCGCCGGCCACCGCGCTCTCGGCTTTCAGACGCATCGCCGCGATGGGGTTGCGGATCTCATGCGCGACACCGGCCGCGACCCGGCCAATCGCGGCCAGCCGCTCGGCGGTCGCCATCTGCCGCGCGAGCTGGTCGCCACGCAGCCGCGCAGCGGAGAGCCGGCGCCCGGCCTCGTTCAACGCCAGCACGATGCGATCCAGCTCGCGTTCGCGCGTGGCCGGCAGCACCGGCATATCAGCGACGTCGTACGTATTGAGCGCCGCCTCGATCTGCGAGACATGGCGCGACCATGTCATCGTCAGGTGCGTCAGCAAGGCAGCGGCAACCAGCACCGTGACGAGCAGCACGGCTTGCCCCGCCATCATCTGATAGTAGCTGCTGCCCGCAAACGTGAAGGTCCATGTCATGGTCCAGGCGGTCAGGCGCGGAACCGGCCCCGGCAGCGGACACGCCGCGATCAGCAGGGTTCGGGAGAGCACGCCGTAACGGTTGCTGGCCGCGCGGTCGCCACTCAATGCGGCGGCATTGGTGGCGCGGATGCGTGGCAGCTCACCGCCGGGCGGATCGGTGCGCGGGGTGGCGCCGTCGTAGGTCGGAAAGGCGTAGGCCACCGAGCCCATGTCGCCCGCCCAGATGCCGCCTTGCACGCCCGGCCGGTTGCGCAGCGCGCCTTGCACGAGCGAGGTCAGGCGTTCGCGCACGGCGGCGTTGTCGGGCGAAGGTGGGAGCCCGGCCAGTTCGGCGCCATGCAGGCGGTACGCCGCGGCAATCGATTCGCAGGCGCGGCTGTTCTCAGCCGCCGCCTGGCCGACCCGCGCCGCAGCCGACTGATGGAACAGCCCGATCATCAAGGTGGCCGTCGCGCCTGCGGCCACAACCAGCAGCACGAGCAGCACGATCAGACGGCCGCGTAACGATCGAAGCATGAGGGTCCTGGGGTGTTCGGGTGTTGCACATCGACAAGACGATCTGATGCGAATGGTATGCCAGGCTGAACCCGACTGACATGACACCGGCCGGCAGCCCGCGCCGCAGTGGCCGTCGCGCCGCCGTCAGGCGCAGGCCCGATGAAAGCGGACGCCGGATTGTCGTGCCGGGTTGTCGTGATTTGCGACAGTAGCCGTCACAAATCACGACAACGCCGGACCTGTCCCGCGCGCACAAGCCCCGCTGCATCGGCGCCACTCACCTGGCATAGTCGTTGCAAATCCTGGCAAGCAGCCTCTCGATGGCGGCACACCCCCGCTTTCGCAAACGAGGCGCGCATGAAAAGACACCATCTGAACTGGACCGCGGCCGTCGTGATCGTGTTGCTGGCTGTCGTGGCGGTCTGGTTTTTTCACTTCCGGCATCCCGCGCAGAAAGCGCCGGCGACACCGCGCGGCACGCCCGTTTCGGCCGTCGCCGCGAGACTGGCCGACGTGCCCGTTTACATCGATTCACTCGGCACCGTGACACCGACGCGAACCGTGACGGTGATCACCCAGGTCAACGGCATACTCGATTCGGTCGACTTCAAGGAAGGCCAGTTCGTCCATCGAGGCCAGGTGATCGCGCGCATCGATTCGCGCGCGCTGGAGGCGCAACTCGTCCAGGCGCAAGGCACGCTAACGCATGACAAGGCCGCGCTCGCCAATGCGCAACTCGACTTGCAGCGCTACCGCCAGTTGATCAAGGTCGGCTCGATCACCCAGCAGACTCTCGATACCCAGGTGGCGACCGTCAACGAAGATCAGGGCACGGTCGTCTCCGATACCGGCAATGTGAAGAACCTGCAGGTGCAGGTGAGCTATTGCACGATCACGTCGCCCGTGGACGGCGTGGTAGGTTTGCGCCTCGTCGATCCGGGCAACTACGTGACGACGACCAGCACCACCGGCGTCGCGGTCATCACGCAGTTGCAGCCGGCCACCGTGGTGTATGCGGTGCCCGAAGACTATCTCGGCCAGATCCGTCAGGCGATGTCGCGCGGCGCCGTCGCGGTGCTCGCCTACGACCGCGACAAGAAGACCCTGCTGGCCCACGGCAGCTTGCTCGCCGTCGACAACCAGGTGGACACCGCCACCGGCACGATCAAGGTCAAGGCTGAATTCCCGCAGTCCGGCGACGCGCTGTTTCCGAATCAGTTCGTGAACGCACGCATGCAGGCGGACACGTTAAATCAGATCCCCGTGATCCCCACGGCGGCGATCCAGCACGGCTCCAATGGCGACTTCGTATTCGTGGTCGGCGCAGGCGGCAAGGTTGCGCTGCGCAATGTGAAGTCCGGCCCGGTCAGCGGCGACAACACGGCGATTCTCGACGGCGGCATCAAGGCCGGCGAGCGGGTAGTGACCGACGGCGCCGACAAGCTCGACAACGGCTCGCTGGTACGCGTGGTGTCGGCGACGCCGGCGCGGGCGTCCGCGGCTTCCTCGGCATCGGCCGCCTCGGCTTCCTCAGCCTCGTCCGCTGCGGCAGCGTCCAGGGTGACGTCCAATTAACGGGCGGCCTTCATGAACATTTCCCGCCCTTTCATCGAGCGGCCGATCGCGACTTCGCTGCTGATGGTCGCCGTGCTGCTTGCCGGCCTGCTCGGTTATCACCTGCTGCCGGTCTCCGCGTTGCCGGAGGTCGACTACCCGACGATCCAGGTCTACACCCAGTATCCCGGGGCAAGCCCCGATGTGGTCAGCTCGTCGATCACAGCGCCGCTCGAGGTCCAGCTCGGCGAAATGGCGGGACTGAAAACCATGAACTCGACGAGTTCGAACGGCGTCTCGGTCATCACGCTCGAATTCGATCTCGCGCTCTCCCTCGACGTTGCCGAACAGGAAGTGCAAGCGGCCATCAACGCGTCCGCCAGCTATCTGCCGACCAACCTGCCCTACCCACCGGTCTACAGCAAGGTCAATCCGGCGGACGCGCCCGTACTCACGCTGTCGCTCACCTCGAACGTGCTGCCGCTCACCCGGATCGAAGATCTTGCCGATACGCGCCTCGCGCAGAAGATTTCGCAGATCTCCGGCGTCGGCCTTGTGACGATCAGCGGCGGCCAGCGGCCGGCCGTACGTATCGAAGCCAATTCGGGCGCGCTCAATTCGCTGGGGCTCTCGCTCGACGATGTGCGCACCGCGCTTGGCAACGCTAACGTCAATCAGGCGAAGGGCAATCTCGACGGCAAATACCAGGCCTACTCGATCGGTGCGAACGACCAGTTGCAGACTGCCGATCAGTACCCCGACGTCATTCTCGCCTACAAGAACGGTGCGCCGATCCGGCTCGCCCAGGTCGCCACCTCGGTCGAGGCGGCCGAAGACGTTCAGCAGGCGGCGTGGACGAACAGCACACCGTCGATCGTGCTGAATATCCAGCGGCAACCGGGCGCCAACGTGATCGCCGTGGTCGATCGCGTGCAGAAACTGCTGCCGCAGTTGCGCGCGAGCTTGCCGGGCACGCTCAAAGTCGACGTGCTGACCGACCGCACGCAAACGATCCGTGCCTCCGTCACCGACGTCGAATACGAACTCGCGGTGGCCGTCGCGCTGGTCGTGATGGTGATTTTCATCTTCCTGCGCAAGCTGGCCGCGACGATCATTCCCGCCGTAACCGTGCCGCTGTCGCTGATCGGCACGCTCGCGGTGGCCTATGGTCTCGGCTTTTCGCTGAACAACCTGACGCTGATGTCGCTCACCGTCGCGACAGGCTTCGTGGTTGACGACGCCATCGTGATGATCGAGAACATCACGCGCTATATCGAGGCAGGCGACAAGCCGCTCGAAGCCGCGTTGAAAGGCTCAAAGCAGATCGGCTTTACGATCATTTCGCTGTCGGTGTCGCTGATCGCGGTGATGATTCCGCTGCTCTTCATGGGCGATGTGGTGGGCCGGTTGTTCCGCGAATTCGCGCTGACGCTCGCGATTGCGATCGTGATCTCGGCTGTCGTATCGCTCACCCTCACGCCGATGATGAGCTCGCGCATGTTCAAGGAACATGAGGCGGAACACCGCGTCGATTTCTTCGACCGTGTGAATCGCCGCTACGGGCAAAGCCTCGGCTGGGTGCTGGAGCATCGCGGCCTGACGCTGTTGTCTGTAGCGCTCACGGCGGCACTGACCTTTCTGGTGTTGTTGCTGATGCCCAAGGGCTTCTTCCCGGAACAGGACACCGGTCTGATCGAGGGCATCTCGCAAGCCGCGCCGACCATCTCGTTTCCGTACATGGTCCAGAAACAGCAGCAACTGGTCAACGATCTGCTGAAGGACCCGGCGGTGGAAAGCCTGTCTTCGTTTGTCGGCATCAATCAGACCAGCCCCACGCTCAACCAGGGCACGGTGCTGATCAATCTGAAGGACAAAGGCGATCGCGATAGCAGCGTCGCGGTGATCCGGCGCCTCTCGGACGCCACCGGCAGTCTCGCCGGCATGCGGCTGTTCCTGCATCCCGTGCAGGATCTGACGCTCGACGACACGATCTCGACCACCAGCTACCGCGTCGGCCTGCAGGCCACCGAGCCGGCGGTGCTCGATCAATGGACCGGCAAGCTGATCGCCGCGCTCCGGCAAGACCCGGCGTTCGCCGATGTGCAAAGCCAGGCGCTGCAGCAAGGCAACCAGATTCAGCTGACCTTCGACCGCGCCACCGCCTCACGTCTCGGCATCACGCCGCAAGCCATCGACGACGTGCTGTACGACGCCTTCGGCCAGCGCCAGGTCTCCACCATCTACACGCAACTCAACCAGTATCACGTCGTGCTGGTGGCGGACAAGGCCTCCGGCGATCCGTCCGACCTGCTCTCGGGCCTCTACGTGGACACGTCCTCGGGCGAGGTGGCGCCCCTCGCCAGCATGGCGACGATGAAGTTGATCCATGCACCGGTGACAATCAACCGCCAGGGTCAATTCCCGTATGCCGACGTCTCGTTCAATCTGCAACCGGGCTACACGCTCGGCACTGCGGTCTCGCGGCTCACCGACATCAAGAAGCAGATCGGCTTGCCGATAACCGTGAAGGCCTCGCTGGAAGGCGCGGCGGCGACCTTCCAGTCGTCGTTGTCCAATGAGGCGTTTCTGGTGGGCGCCGCCATCATCGTCGTGTATCTGATGCTCGGCGTGCTGTACGAAAGCTTCATCCATCCAGTGACGATCCTGTCGACACTGCCCTCGGCGGCACTCGGCGCGTTGCTGGCGCTGGTCATCACGGGCACCCAGTTCGACATCATCGGACTGATCGGCATCGTGCTGCTGATTGGCATCGTGATGAAGAACGCCATCATGATGATCGACTTCGCGCTCGAACTGGAGCGTCACGACAAGCTGCCCGCCGTCGAGGCGATTCGCCGCGCCGCCGAACTGCGTTTCCGGCCGATCCTGATGACCACCATGGCCTCACTGTTCGGCGCCGTGCCGCTCGCGTTCGGCACCGGCATGGGTTCGGAATTGCGGCATCCGCTCGGTATCGCGATCATCGGCGGGCTGATCATCAGCCAATTGCTGACGCTGTTCTCCACGCCTGTGATGTATCTTGCGATGCATCGCGTCGAAGACCACTTCAGCAAGCGCAAACCGGCCGTTGCGGAGTAACGCGCGATGAACCTCTCCGAACCGTTCATCCAGCGCCCCGTCGCGACCACGCTGCTGGCAATCGGCATCGCGCTGTTCGGTGCGCTCGCGTTCAAACTGCTGCCGGTCGCGCCGCTACCCGAAGTGGATTTCCCGACCATCAGCGTGCAGGCGACGCTGCCCGGCGCCGATCCGAACACGGTTGCCACCTCCGTCGCAACGCCGCTGGAGCGCCAGTTCGGGCAGATCTCCGGCATCACGCAGATGACCTCGGTGAGCTCGCTCGGCGCGACGCGCATCACGATGCAGTTCGACCTGGACCGCAATATCGACGGCGCCGCGCGCGACGTGCAGGCCGCCATCAACGCGGCACGCACCAACCTGCCGGCCAACCTCGACGGCAATCCGACCTATCGCAAGGTGAATCCCGCCGATGCGCCGATCCTGATCGTCAGCCTCACGTCCGACTCGGCAACCCGCGGCCAACTCTACGATGCAGCCTCCACCGTGCTGCAACAGAAGCTGCTGGAGACGCCCGGCGTCGGCGATGTCTCGGTGGGCGGCGGCGCCCTGCCCGCGGTGCGGATCGAGCTGAACCCGGATCGGGTGAACCACTATGGCATCAGTCTCGAACAGATCCGCACCACCATCGAGAACGCCAACGTCGATCTGCCGAAGGGCTCGACGGCGGTGGGCGGCGTCAAGTACACCATCGGCGCCAACGACATGTTGTACAACGCGCCGGACTACGCGCCGCTGATCGTCAAACAGAGCGGTAACGACGTCGTGCATATCTCTGATCTGGGCTACGTACGCCAGGATGTCGAAAATCTCGAGAACTATGGTTTGTCGAATGGCAAGCCGGCAGTGCTGCTGATCGTCTACAAGCAGCCGGGGGCGAACGTCATCGACACCGTCAACAACGTGAAGGCCGCCCTGCCGTTTCTGGAAGCCTCGATCCTGCCGACCATCGAGCTCAACATCCTGATGGACCGCACCACGACGATCCGCGCGTCACTGCTGGAAGTGGAAATCACGCTGATGATCTCGGTGCTGCTCGTCACGGCCGTCACGTTCGTGTTTTTCCGCAACTGGCGCACCACGCTCGTGCCGGCGATTGTCGTGCCGCTTTCGCTGCTCGGCACCTTCGGCGTGATGTACTTTCTCGGCTTCAGCCTGAACAACCTCTCGCTGATGGCGCTGACCATCTCGACCGGCTTCGTGGTCGACGACGCGATCGTCGTAGTCGAGAACATCATGCGTCACCTGGAGCGCGGCGAGCCGCCAATGCTGGCCGCCTTGAACGGCGCGCGCGAAGTCGGCTTCACGGTGCTGACGATCAGCGTCTCGCTGATCGCGGTGTTCATCCCCCTGCTGCTAATGGGCGGCATCGTCGGGCGGCTGTTTCGTGAGTTCTCGGTGTCGCTTTCGGTGGCGATCATCATCTCGATGCTAATCTCGCTCACCGTCACGCCGATGCTCTCGAGCATCGCGTTGCGCAGCAGCGGTACCGCCCATGAAGAGAACGAGTACCCCGACTCGCGCTTTCACCGCTTCTACGGCCGCACGCTCGGCTGGGTGATTCTCCACCCGGTCCTGATGGGCATCGTCACCATTCTCGTGCTGGCGCTCAACGTACTGCTCTATATCGTCGTACCGAAGGGATTTTTCCCGCAGGAGGATACCGGGCGGCTGATCGGCCAGATCCAGGCTTCGCAAAGCATTTCGTACCACGCGATGCAGCAGAAATTCCTCAGGATCAACCAACTGGTCCTGAAGAACCCGAACGTCCAGGCGGTGGGCGGTTTCGTGGGCGGCACCAATCCGGTCAATACGGCCTTGCTGTTCGTGACACTCAAGCCGCTCGGCCCGCGCAAGGCGACGGCCGACCAGGTGATCGCCCAGTTGCGCCGCACGCTGGGCGATATTCCCGGGGCGCGGTTGTACTTGCAGTCGGCCCAGGACATCACCGTGGGCGGACGGCAAAGCGGCGCGCAATACCAGTTCACCATGACCGCCGACGAGCAGACCGATCTCGACAAGTGGGTGCCCGAGGTGGTCGCCGCGATGCAAAAGCTGCCGATGCTGCAGGACATCAACACCGACCAGCAGGACAACAGCATGCAGGCGAGCGTCGACGTGAATCGCGACGCAGCCGCACGCGTCGGCGTGAACTTCGATTCGATCGACCAGGGCCTGTACGACGCCTTCGGTCAACGCCAGGTATCGACCATCTATAAGGCGGCGAACCAGTATCACGTGGTGATGGAACTCGCACCCGAATACTGGAGCGATCCCGTGGCGTTAAAGGGCATCTACGTGCCGGCCGGTGCGCCGGCGACGTCGAGCAGCGGATCGACCGGCAGCGGCACGTCGAGCGCGGCGAGTGTCGCGACGTCGGCAAGCGCGGCCTCGGCGGCCGCTGCCGCAGCGAGCGCGGCGGCCGTGGCCGGCCCCGGCAGCCAGACGGTCACGCCCTCGACCGCCGTGCAGTCGAACGGCAACGCGCTGGTGCCGCTGTCGGCGATCGCGCATTTCTCGATCGGCAGGACCGCAATCTCCATCAATCACCAGGGTACCTTCCCGGCCGTCACCGCCTCGTTCAACCTCGGTCCGGGGGCGTCGATCGGCCAGGCAACCCAGCAGGTCGACGAAGCCGTCGCCCAGTTACGCATGCCGGCCAGCATCGTCGGCAGTTTCGCGGGGACCGCCCAGGTGTTTCAGCAATCGGTGTCGGACGAACCGATCCTGATCATTGCCGCCTTGATGACGGTGTATATCGTGCTCGGCATGCTCTACGAGAACCTGATCCACCCGCTGACGATTCTCTCCACCCTGCCCTCTGCAGGGGTCGGCGCGTTGATCGCGCTACTCGTGACGAATACCGAGTTATCGATCATCGCGCTGGTCGGCGTAATCCTGCTGATCGGTATCGTCAAGAAGAACGCGATCATCATGATCGACTTCGCCATCACCGAGGAACGCCAGTCGAATTTGCCGGCGAAGCAGGCCATTACGCGCGCCTGCCTGATCCGCTTCCGCCCGATCATGATGACCACCAGCGCGGCGATCCTCGGCGCAATACCGCTCGTATTCGGCTCCGGCTACGGATCCGAATTCCGCAAGCCGCTCGGCATTTCGATTATCGGCGGCCTGCTCTTTAGCCAGATGCTCACGCTCTATACGACGCCGGTCATCTATCTGTGGCTCGACCGGGTCCATCGGCGCATGCGGCGCCACAAGAAGGACGCACGATCATGAAGACGAAGCCATTGTTTGAGCTTGTGTGTTTCGTTACGCATCCGCTCACGTCTTCGGTGACGTCTCCTGTTCCCTACTCGCGCCGGGCACGCCTCACGTCGCGCGCCCGGCACGGGGCCTGCGTCGCGCTTGCCTCGCTGTGCATCGCGGGCTGCGCCGTCGGACCGGATTACAGCAAACCGGCCGTGGCGATCCCGGCGACTTTCAAGGAAGGCGTGAACTGGCAACGCGCAGAGGCCAATCCACAAGCGTCGCTCTCCAGCACCTGGTGGCGCATGTATCAGGACGATACGCTCACGCAACTGATCGGGCAGTCGCTCAAGGCGAATCAGTCGATCGCCGCGGCAGAGGCCGCCTACCGGCTCGCGCAAGCCACCGTCGACGCCAATCGCGCGAGCCTCTTTCCGGTCGTCACGGCGGGTCTGTCCGCCACGCGCAGCGGCACCGGCCCCGCAGCGGCAAGCGCAGGCATCAGCAACACCACCGGCACCATAGCCGGAGTGCGCAACTCGGTCAGCGTGACCGCGACGGCAAGCTGGGAGCCTGACCTATGGGGCGAAATTCGCCGCGAGATCGAGTCCGCCAAAGCGAGCGCGCAGGCCAGCGACGCCCAGTTGGCCGGCGAACGCCTGTCAATCACCGCGAGCGTCGCGACCGATTACTTTGCGTTGCGCCAGGCCGATCTGGACATCGCATCGCTCAAGCAGCAGCAAGGCATTGATGAACGCATTCTGGACATCACCCGCGCCGCATTCCTGCAAGGCACCGCGTCGAACGACGATGTGCTGACCGCGCAGGACACGTTAGAGGTCGTGGTGGCCGATCTGCAGAGTACCGAAACGTCGCGCGAGCAGGACGAACATGCGATTGCGGTGTTGATCGGCCAGCCGCCGGCCGGCTTCTCCGTGGCGCCGAAGCTCGACTACGTCTTCGCCAATCCGCAGGTACCGCTCGCCTTGCCGTCGCAACTGCTCGAGCGGCGCTACGACGTGGTTAGCGCCGAACGCACCGCCGCGTCGGCCAACGCAAAAATCGGCGTGGCCGAGGCCGCCTTCTTCCCGGTGCTGGATCTCGCCGCGGAGGGGGGTTTCGAGCACAACATGTTCGCGCATCTGTTCTCGTTGCCGAGCCGCGTCTGGACGTTGGGTCCCGATCTAGCCGCGACGATCTTCGACGGTGGCGCACGCAGCGCGGCGGTGCGCGAAGCACGCGCGACCTATGACGAGGACGTGGCCACCTATCGCGGTGCTGTGCTCACGGCGTTTCAGAATGTCGAGGACAGTCTGTCATCGATCAATCATCTCCAGCAGCAGACGCAGTCATTTGAAAACATTTACCAGCGTAACCAGCAGTTGTTTGCCAGCGAACGCGCGCAGTTGCTGGCCGGGACGGCGAGCGAGGAAAACATGCTGACGCAGCAGCTCACCTTGTTGCAGGCTGAGCAATCGCTCAAGGATAGTCAGTCGCTGTTGACGCAAGGCAGCGTCGCGCTGATCAAGAATCTGGGAGGCGGCTGGCAGTGGGATGAAAGCCGGCAGGCGGCGGTCGATGGCGAAGAAGCAAAACCGGATTCCACACCGCCACATTAGAACACCCCGCGCTTCGTGCGCGGTCCTGCAGGTCAGGCGAGCCCGCCTTTGACCCGGCGCTGCGCTCAGCCCCCTGCGCCCATGCGCAACCGTTCCAGTAATTCACGGCCCTGGCGGGTGAGTTGCAGCGTCGATCCTTGCGGATCACGCTGCCGTACTTCAACGAGCTCGTAATGACGCAAGGCCTGTACATCCGGATCGAAAGCTTCCAGCCGCTTGTCCGTATCGCCAAGCAGCATGAGTGTCGCAAGTTCGTGGTGGCTGAGCATCCGGTACCTCCATTGATCGATACATGAGCGATGGAAGCATCCTAGACTCGCGACGCTACAGTTTGGCTACGGTTGTGTTTCCGTGGATTACCTGCAGTGCTGTAAGCGTCGGTGGCAAACCGCTGCCGCGCCTTGCTGCAAAGGTGGTGCGTGACGTGAGCAGGTAAAGAGGCGCAACACTTTCCGCGCGCATCGTAATTGGGGCCTGCGTATCGGCCACGGGACGGGCTGGTCGGGCCTGTCGCCGGTCATGCCGTCACGCAACCTTACAAGTCCGCTTAAGCGTTCAGCGCCGCGGCCCAGCAGAACCCGGACCGTCGCCTCACAGCGTCGTGAGCGCTTCAGTAATCGAAAGAAAGCGCTCGACGTCGCTGGGTGCATGACAGTGCAGCGGCGAAATCCGCACCGCGCCCGCGAGATCGAACGACTTCAGCATCCGTCCGGAGTACAGGCTCGAAGCGATCCGCTCGTAGACGATCACGCCACGTTTTTCGTATTCGCGCACGGCGTCGGTGGGGCTCAGGTTCGCGAAGCCGATACCGAGGATCAGGTCGCGCTTCGTCAGATCGGCGTGATCCCAGAAGACGTCGACGCCGTCGAGCCGCCGCAGACCGCGCCGCCCGTCGTGACCGTCGAGCAGCGCCGCCAGCAGCGCACGCTCATGCAACTCGATGCGTTTCATCCCTTCCACGAAAAGCGCCCGGCGGGTATCGGCATCGCTGAATTGACCGCCGATCCACGTCACGTACTCGACAATCTCGGTCACGACCGCAAACTGCGCGGGTGCCGGGCTGCCAAGTTCCCACGCGCCTTCCTGTTTCGCGTCGAGACGGTGATGCGGCAAAACGGCCGCGCGCGGCGACAGCCAGGAAATACCGGAGCCGCGGCAGCCAAAAAACTTATAGGGCGCGAAATTGATACCGTCGACCGGCGTCTTCTGCAGGTCGATGACACCATGCGGCGCGTGCTGGACCGCATCTACGACGATGAAGAGTCCGGGCTTCTTCTCTCTCGCGCGCTCGACAAGCGTCGCGATGTCGAACTTCGCGCCGGAAATGTTCGATGCAAACATCACGCTGAGCAGCGCCGTGTCCGCGTCGATCAACGACAGAATCGCCTCCACGTCCACCCCGCCCGTCTCCGGATTGCTGGGCGCAACACGCAACGACTTGCCCGTGCGTTGGGCGTAGCACGTCATCGCGTCGAATGAAGACGGGTGTTCCAGGATCGTCGTGACGGCATTGGTGCCCGGCACGTTCTCCATGATCGCGCGCACCATGTCGAACATTGCGCCCGACGCGGTCAACGACGTGTAAATGCTGCCGTCGCGCGCGTTGAGGATCGTGCGGATATCCGCTTCGCCACGTGCCTGAACGTCCTGAAGATGGCGTGCGCGCGCGTGGATGCGCTCCGGGCAATCGGGCAGCGCGTCGACTCGCGCGAACGCGTCGACGGCCGCCTTGAGGCGGAACGAGCCGCCTGCGTTGTCGAAGAAGAGTCGCTCGCGCCCATCGAGGTCGCGGTCGACATGGTGAAACCGTGCTTTGATCTCCTCAATCAACGACGCGGAAAAAAACTCGCCTTGGCTACTGCTCATCTGAATGCTCCTGATCTTTCTGATAAATGATTGTCGTGCTGCGAACTGCGTCGGCTCAAGCGTCGAGCGACGCGAGATAGGCTTTGCCCTTCTCTGCGTCGTACTGGCGCTCCCACTTCGCGATGACGAGCGGTGCAAGCGCGTTGCCCACCACGTTAAGGGCGGTACGTCCCATGTCCATCACACGGTCCACGCCGGCGATAAAAGCGAGCCCTTCGAGCGGCAGCCCCGCGCTTGCAAGCGTCGCGAGAAGAATCACGAACATGAAGCCCGGCACACCGGCCGCGCCCTTGGATGTCACGACCATCGTCAATACAAGGACCATCTGTTCCTGCCAGCCGAGATGAATGCCATACAGCTGTGCGACGAACAGCGTGCCGATGCCGAGATAGATCGACGCTCCGTCGAGATTGAAGGTGTAGCCGGTCGGCACGACGAAGGTCGCGATGCTCTTCGGCACGCCGTAGTCCTCCATCTTCTTCATCAGTTGCGGCAGTACCGTCGCCGAACTGCAGGTCGAGAACGCGATGATCAGCTCGTCCTTAATGACGCGCAGCAGCGTGAAGATCCGAAAACCGAACAACCGGGCCGTGATGCCGAGCACGATGAGCACAAACAGCACGATCGCGAGATACGTGACGGCCACCAGCTTGAGCAACGGCAGCAGCGATCCGAAACCGAAGCTCGCGACCGTGACCGCGATTAGCGCGCACACACCGATCGGCGCGTAATGCATCACCATGTTCGTCACCTTGAACATCGCTTCCGCGACGCCCTTGAGCATGGCGATCACCGGTTTGCGGACTTCTTCCGGGACCGACTGCAGGCCGAGGCCAAACAGGACGGAAAAGAAGATCACCGGCAGCAGGTCGCCCTTCGCCATCGAAGCGAGGATGTTGTCGGGAATCACGCCGAGCAGGAGGGTCATCAATCCGTGATGCCCCTGCACCTGCTGGGTCACCTGCTGATAGCGGGAAATGTCGGTATGCCCGAGTTGCGACATATCCGTGCCCACGCCCGGCTGCAGCACGTTGCCGAGAATGAGGCCGAGCAGGATCGCGATCGTGGTGATCACCTCGAAGTACACCAGCGTCTTCAGGCCGATACGCCCGAGCGATTTGCCGTCTCCGACGCCGGCGATCCCGACCACCATGCTGGTGAACACGATCGGCACGACAATCATTTTGATCAGCTTGATGAAGATGTCGCCGGCCGGCTGCAACAGCCCAGAAATGGTCGCGTCCCGCATCTGCGGGAAGTGGTTCAACACGAGTCCCATCACGATGCCGATGACGAGACCGATCAGGATTTGCCACGCGAGGCCGACACGCGGTTTGCGCTCGATATGGCGGGCGGGTGGGTTTTCGACGACGGTATCCATGCTCTCTCCAGATTGGGGACGGGGGCGATGGAGGAACCTTAAGCAGCCGAAATAAGTAAAAAAAGCGATTTTTTTATATGAGAAACTATCGCTTTATCTCATATGAAGGATGGCGCGATGCTGACGTTCAAGCAGATGGAAGCGCTGTACTGGATCGTTCAGCTCGGCTCGTTCGAAGCGGCGTCAAGCCGACTCAACACCACGCAATCGGCCGTATCGAAGCGAATTCAGGAGCTTGAGCGCGCCTTCGACCTGACGGTATTCGACCGTGCTCACCGCAGCGCAAGGCTGACCCAGAAAGGCGCTGAGTTCTTCGCCTACGCGAAAGAATTGCTCGAACGGCGCGACCAGATCGTCGAGCGGATCAGTTCAAAGGAGGCGCTGGTGCGGCAGGTCCGCATTGGGGTGACTGAACTGACCGCGCTGACGTGGCTGCCTCGCCTGATCGGCGCGATCCAGGCGGCGTATCCGAAGGTTGTCGTCGAAGCCGAGGTGGATCTGAACGCGACGCTGCGCGATCGGCTCGCCGACGACACGATCGACATCATCGTCGTTCCACAAATCCACAGCACCGAGCCCTTCGCGATGACGAAGGTCGGTGAAGTGGATAACGC
Organism: Paraburkholderia sediminicola; assembly: GCF_046027825.1. Taxonomy (GTDB): domain Bacteria; phylum Pseudomonadota; class Gammaproteobacteria; order Burkholderiales; family Burkholderiaceae; genus Paraburkholderia; species Paraburkholderia sediminicola_D. The sequence goes on along the minus strand of NZ_JAQQDU010000003.1, from coordinate 64,933 downwards.
GTGGATGTGTGCGCCTGCACTGGCGCCGAGGAAGGCTGCTATTTCGCTCGCCGAGATTGCGCAGTTTCCGCTGATCCTGCAGGGCGGCCTGTCTGGAACCGGCTTTATCTATAGCCGATTTCTGCAGGAGCACGGGGTCAGCATGCAAAGAATTCTTGCGAGCAACAGCCTGATCGCGCAGATCGGGCTGACGCTGTCGGGCCTCGGCGTCAGCTATCTGCCGAAGGCGTGCCTGAACCACATGATCACACGCGGCGCGCTCGGTATGATTCAGACGCGACCGGCGCTGCCGCCGGTCTCATACGTCGCGATGCACCGGGCGGAACAGCCGCACTCGCTCAATGCTGAGATCGCACGGCTCGCAGCGCAGTGTTGTGATTTCAGTTCGAACCTGCTTGATCCGGGCCGGGTCTGAGCGGGACCTCGATCCTTCTCAGGCTGCGCTATCCACTTCCGCGCGAGTCGGGATCGACGGCTGCGCCCCCGCGCGCGTGACGGAAATCGAAGCCGCACGTTGCGCGAGGCTGATCGCGCCTTCCAGCGGCTGCCGGGCTGCAAGTTGTGCGGCAAAGACGCCAATAAACGTGTCACCAGCAGCGGTCGTATCCACCGCCCGTACCTGCGGCGCTTGAAAATGCGTGCCCTCGCCGCCTTCCGGCAACAGATAAGCCCCTTGCGCACCGAGCGTAACGATCACGTTGCGGGCGCCGCCGCGTTGCAACTCCAGCGCAGCCCTTCTCGCGCCGCTTTGCGATTCGACCGGCAGGCCCGCGAGTATCGCGGCTTCGACCTCGTTCGGCACGAGGTAGTCGACGAGCGGCAGCCATTCCGCGGGGAGCGGACCGGTTGCCGGTGCCGGATTCAGCACGGTAACCTTGCCCAGGCGCCGCGCGAGCGCGAGTGTTGCGTGAACGGAAGCCCAGGGCGTTTCCAGTTGGCAGACCACAACGTCGCTGGCCTTGACCGCCGCTTCGTGACGCGCGACGCTCTCAGGCGTAAGTTCACCGTTACTGCCCGCGACCACCACGATCGTGTTCTGTCCGTCGTCCGACACGGTCACCATCGCCACGCCGGTGGGCTGGGCCGGGTCCACCTCGATACCCGCGCAGTCGATACCTTCCGCCTCCAGATCCTTGACCCGCTGAACCCCGTTCGCATCCTTCCCCACGCGTCCGATCATCGCCACGCGTGCACCAATCCGGGCCGCCGCCACCGCCTGGTTGCCGCCCTTGCCGCCGGCAACCTGCGAAAACTCCTGTCCGCCGATCGTCTCACCGGGCCGCGGCAAATGCGGCGCGCGGGCGACCAGGTCGGTATTGATGCTGCCCACCACGAGCACGCGGCCCTGCTTTGCTTCTTTCGACACTTTCACTCTCCTGCTGACCATCCACGGATGGTCGCTCATGGTCATTTCATGCGGCGCGACGCCGGCTTCTATAAGTATCCAGCACGACGGCCACGACAATCACAGCCCCCGTGATAATGCGCTTGGTCGGCTCGGTCGCCCCAATCTGGGCGAGACCCGCGGCCAGCACCGAGATGATCAGTACGCCAAAGAACGTGCTGATCACCGAGCCGCGCCCACCCATCAAGCTCGTTCCGCCGATGACGACGGCCGCGATCACCTGCAATTCGATGCCCTGGCCGGCGTTCGGATCCGCGGCCTCAAGGCGCGAGATCTGGAACAGCGAAGCCAAACCAGCCAGCAGGCCCATCATCGCGAAGACGGCAATCTTGTACGGCCGCGGGTTGACGCCCGCGAGACGCACCGCTTCCTCGTTCGTGCCGATACCGATCAGATAACGCCCGAAGACCGTGCGGGTCAGCACCAGTTGCGCCGCGACCATCACGACGATGGCAATCAGGAACGCGGGAGAAATGCCGAACGCAATCGGATTGGACAGGAAATCGAACGCATCGCCGATATAGGCGGTACGGGAGTTAGTCAACTGATAGGCGAGACCGCGCGCCGCTTCGAGCACGCCGAGCGACACGATGAACGACGGAATCCGCCACGCCACGGTAATCGCGCCGGTCACGCAACCCGTCAGGGCCGCCCCCGCCATGCCGAGCAAGGCGGCGGGCAACGCCGGCCAGTGCCACTGCAAGGCCGCGACGCTCGTGAGCGCCGCGCCGAGCGCCAGCACGGAGCCGACCGACAGATCGATCCCGGCGATGATGAGCACGAAGGTCATGCCGATCGACATCACGACAAGATCGGGAATCTGATTCGCGATCGTGCTGAACGTGTCGTAGCTCAGGAAGTGCGAGCTCAGCAGCGAGAACAGGACGATCATCCCGAGCAGCGCGCCGAGCAGTCCAAGGTAGTTCGAGAATCCAAGGCGCGTGCCGATCGGCTTCGCGTCTTTGGGCGGTTCGTTCTGCAACGTGGGCAGGCTGGTTGGTGCGGTCATGCTTCAATACTCCACTGATTTTGTGTCGGGCGCCGGGGCGTCGGGCGCTTTCGCGTGGGGCGCCCCTGCGTCGGGTTCGATCGGATCGTGCAGCAGCGCGTCGCGTTTCGTGTAGCCCGCGAACGCCGCCGCGAGCAGCGCGTCCTGGGTCCAGCTTCCGCGCTCGAACATGCCTGTCATCCGTCCTGCCGACATCACCCCGATCCGGTCGCATATCGACATCAACTCGCGCAGATCGCTCGACACCACCACCAACGCGCGGCCTTCCCGCGCGAGCGCACCCATCAAGGCATAGATATCGAACTTCGCACCGACATCGATGCCGCGCGTGGGCTCGTCGAACAGCAACACCGTGCAATCGCGCGCGAGCCAGCGGCCGATCACCACCTTCTGCTGATTGCCGCCGGAGAGCTCGGACACCGGCTGCGACGGTCCCGAACTGCGGATGCTCATCGCGTCGATCTGTTTGCGCGCCAGCGCCGCCTCGCGCCGGGCGTCCACCACACCCTTGCTCGACACCGCGCGCAAATGGCCGAGCGAGATATTGGCGGCAATGGGCTGCGTCAGCAGGAGGCCCTCGCCCTTGCGATCCTCCGTAATCAGCGCGATGCCGTTCTTCACAGCGTCCGATGGCGATGACACCTTCACGGGCACGAGCGGCCCGCCGCCCTGTGCGATCGACACCGTGCCGGCATCCGCGCGATCGGCGCCGTAGATGAGCCGCATCAGTTCCGTGCGGCCCGCGCCGATCAACCCGCTGATGCCGAAAATCTCGCCCGCCTTCACTTCGAAGGACACGTCGCGCACGACCGGCTCGCGGGTCATCCCCGTCACCTTGAGCGCCACGTCGCCGATGCGCCGTTCGCCGAGATCGATCCGCTCGCCGATATCGCGCCCGACCATCAGTGTGACCAGGCGGTCGGCCGACAGATTCGCCATCTCGTCGACATGCACAAGCCGCCCGTCGCGCAGCACGGCAGCGCGCCGCGCAATACGCTTCAATTCTTCCAGTCTGTGCGAGATGTACACCAGCGCCACGCCACGCGCCTTGAGCCGTTCGACCTGCTCGAACAGCAGGTCCACCTCGCGGGCGGTCAGCATCGCGGTGGGTTCGTCCAGGATCAGCACACGGCAATCACCGATCAGATTGCGCGCGATCTCGACCATCTGCTGATGCCCGATGCCCAGCGTGCCCACCAGCGTGTCAGGGTGGATCGCATCGAGCCCGACTTGCGCCATGGCGTGCCGGGCGTCCTCGCGCAATTTGGCGCGATCGATCCAGCCGAACATGCCGCGCTGCGGCAAGCGGTTCAGGAACAGGTTCTCCGCCACCGAGAGGGTCGGCAGAAGATTCAACTCCTGCATGACCATGCGCACGCCGAGCGCCTCGGCGTCCTTGCGGCTGGCCGGCGTGTAGGCCGCGCCGCCCAGCGTCATCGAACCGGTCGTCGGCGTGACGAGACCGCCGATGATCTTGGACAAGGTGCTCTTGCCCGCGCCGTTTTCACCGGTCAGCGCCAGCACCTCGCCTGCGTAAAGGTCCAGCGAAATATCGGCGAGCACGGGCCCGGCGTAGGTCTTGCCGATGCCGTGAACAGTCAGCACGGGCGGGGCAACGGGCAAGGATAGGATGGGAGTAGACATCACATTGATAAAGCGGGATAAAGATCAGGCGGCGTGACCCGTCATGCAACACGGGCCACGCGGTGTGCCTGTCTTACTTGGTGACCAGATCGACCGGCGTTTCGACGACGCCCGACAATTCCGACTGCTTCTTGTGTTCGGCGAGTGCCTTCAGCGCTGTATCGATACCGAACACGGCCTGTTTGGCGGCGTACTGATTGGCTGTAGCGAGAACGCGGCCGTCGGCGAGCATCGGCTTGATCGCATCGATGTCGTCGTAGCCCACCACCTGCACCTTGCCGGCCTTGCCTGCCGCGCGCACGGCCGAAACCGCACCGATTGCCATGTTGTCATTGCCGCACAGGAGCGCCTTGACGTCCGGGTTGGCGTTGAGAATCTGGCTTGCTACGGCGTTGCCCTTGTCGATTTCCCATTCACCCGATTGCAGCGAGACGACCTTCATGCCGCCCGTCGCCATGGCCTGCTTGAAGCCGGCCGTGCGTTGCTGCGCGTTGGTGGTCGTCGAGACGCCTTCGATAATGGCGACGTTGTCGCCCGACTTCAGGTGCTTGGCCAGGTAGTCGCCGACCTTCAACGCGCCCTTCGCGTTATCCGGGCCGACGAACGGGATGTTCAGGTCTTTCGACTTGAGCACGTCCGGATCCAGCTGGTTATCGATGTTGACCACGATAATGCCGGCGTCGACCGCTTTCTTGAGAACCGGCACCAGCGCCTTGGAATCGGCCGGGGCGATCACGAGTGCGTCGACCTTCGACACGATCATCTGCTCGACGATGCGAATCTGGTTAGCCGTATCGGTTTCGTCCTTGATGCCGTTCGTGACGAGGTCGAATTTCGTGGGATTCTGCTTCTGATAGTTTTTTGCGCCGGTTTCCATGGTCAGGAAAAACTCGTTCGCCAACGACTTCATCACCAGGGCGACTTTCGGCTTGTGTGCGGCCTGAGCGAACGCGGCGGGCATCGGCAGAATCGACACTGCGAGGAAGGCTGCGCTGGCTACGATGGCGCGACGCCGCGCCGGTTGGAAATGACGAATCATTGATGTCTCCGTATCGCTCGTTCGGTCTACATACTGATAGCCGTTGAGTCGTGTGATGGATAGGTTGGTTCGCCACACCTGCCGCCGGCTGCCCTTGAAACCCTCAGGTTTCTTTGCCAGATGCTGGGACGAGTATGGCCAGGTCCAATGCTATCCTCGCGATCCACGTTATGCTATGCCTAATTTCAAAATCTAGCGTTTCAAAAATGGAACACGTAGACTGGGATGACCTGCGGATTCTGGTGGAGATCGCGCGCGGCGGGACCATGCGCGCGGCCGCAGCGGCCTGCGATCTGAGCGCGCCGACCCTGTCGCGCCGCCTGACCGAGCTTGAACGGCGGCTGGGCGAACCGCTGATCGACCGGGTGCCGTCAGGCTGTACGGTCACGGCATTCGGTGCGCGCGTGCTGGCCTGGGCCGAGCAGATGGAAGATCTCGCCCACCAGATCGAGCGCGCCGCGGACGTGACGGGCGGCGCAGGCGCGCACGGCACGGTGCGGATCAACGCCGTCGAATGGCCGTCTTACATTTTGCTTAAGCTGCTCGGCTCGTTCCAGGAGCGGCTGCCCGGCCTCGCCATCGAAGTGCTGACTTCGCGACGGCCGTATAGCCTTGCCCGCCGCGAAGCGGACATCGCGCTGTGGTCCGAATGCCCCGACGAGGGCGATCTGTATGTCCGGCGCATCGGCAGGATCCGCTTTGGGCTGTTTGGTTCGCGCGACTACTATCTGCGTCACAAGGCGGCAATCACGAGGAAGGAATGGGACAAACTGTCGTTCGTTGGTTATGACGACCGGCAGCCGGATCATCCGGCCACGCAATGGCTGAAAACCCTGCCCGGCGCACCCGCCCCTTCGCTTCGAAGCAGCTATGGCATGGGCGTATTCGACGGCGTGCTGGGCGGTTCCGGGCTCGGCGTGCTCGCCCAGCTCGCGGGCGACACGACGAGCGATCTCGTCTGCATCGAGAAGCACATCAAGGCACTCGACCAGGACGTGTGGATGGTGCTGCATCCCGCCCTGCGCGACAGCGAGCGCATCCGGACCGTTGCCAACCTCATCGCCGAGATCTTCCGGTAGGCCGGCGCCCGCCAGGGTCATTTCGCGACGCCATCCGTCCATTCATCGCAAATCGATAGCGTGTGACGGGCGCGCCGACGAAGATAGCGTCATAGCAGGTTCACGACAGCAAGTCCCGGACGCGAAATACCCCATGCACACACTTCTGACCCAGCCCCGATGGCTTCTACGGACACTACGCATCACCATCCCGACCACGGTCGGATGCGCCTGGCTCTACAGCACGATCTATCGTGAGTCCTTCGCTGAAGATCTCGTTTATGCATTTTTTGTCGTGTCTTTCACCCAGGCCCTGGTAGCCGCAGAACGTCACGGCCGGGTGTACTGGCTGCGCAAGCGCTTTCCCGAGAGCTTCGATGCCGAGGGAAACTGGCCCGGCTGGTTGTTAGCCGTTTGTATGCAGATCTATTCAGGGGAATGTAAGGCTCACGCCCTTCTTCGAGGCTGCAGAAAAAAGTGGAATAAGCAGCCGCGCGATGTGTTTGCCCCTACATAGACGACAACAAGCAGACGGTCCACGAGCGAAAGCAGAAGCGCTACTGCGCAGTTCCAGCCGCACGTGGATCACCCAGGTGGACAAGTAAAGACGCAGTTTTTCAATCACGTAAATAGTTAGATTCAATCACCATCAATTAGGCATCCAAAATGAAACACAACCTTGCTATTACTCTTTCGATGATTCTCCTCGCATCGGCCGGCGCAGTCACCCAGGCATCGGCACAGGAAAAAACTCGCGCGGAAGTGCGCCAGGAACTGGTTCAGGCAGAAGCTGACGGCTCGCGCCTCGTAACCGACACGTCGTATCCCGAGATCAACCCGATCTTCTCGCGACAGGCTGCCCGCATGAAGGTGAGCATGAGCGGTGAAGGTCCGGCGATGTCAGGTTCGACGGCGGCGGGTCAACGCTCATCCAATGCACCCGCCCATTCTGCAGGCGCGGCGATATCGGCGTGTGTCGGTCCGGCCGGATTCTGCACACCGTACTTCGGCAGCTAAGGAATCACCCTTTTCGCGCAGTCGTTTTCTTTCAGTTCATCCATTCCAGAAGGAATATCAATCATGAAGAACGCTCTTGTCTGTTTCGCTCTCGCTGTCGGTACATTGGCCGCTCCCGCTCTGAGTTTCGCGCAATCGAACGCGCCGGTGACACGTGCCGAAGTCCGCGCCGATCTGGTGCGTCTCGAACAGGCGGGCTACAACCCGTCGCGCGGCAACGACGCCGATTATCCGGCCGACATTCAGGCCGCTGAAGCGACGATCGCCGCGCAGGGCGATCAGCCGATGACGCAGCAGGGCTACGGCGGCGTAGCGCAGTACGGCAGTTCGTCGTCCGGCGCGCGCGTGTCGATGCCCTCTTCCTGTGTGGGTCCGGTGAGCTTCTGCAATACCTTCTTCGGTAGCTGAACAGTGGGACAAGGGGTTCTATGCCACACACAACATGCACAGTACTCCTACCATTTTTCATAAATTAATCGATTTCCGCTCACTACCCTGACCTACCTCAACCCATAACGGAGTGTGTCATGAAAGTTTTGCCTCTCGTCGCCTCGGCCTTGTCACTGTCGGCTAGTCTTTTCGCGTCTACCGGTGTGATGGCACAGGACGTCCAGCCGCAGCATGCCCCGGTCCACAATATTGTTCTCGTGCACGGCGCGTGGGTGGACGGATCAGGCTGGAAGCCGGTCTATGACCGGCTGACCAAAGATGGCTACCACGTCACCATTGTGCAGGAACCATTGAGCTCCCTCGAAGACGACGTCGCCGCAACCAAACGCGTCCTCGACGAGCAGAACGGCCCGACGATCCTCGTGGCCCATAGCTACGGCGGCTCGGTCATCACGGAGGCCGGTGTGCACCCGAATGTCGTCGGTCTGGTGTACGTGGCCGCACATGCGCCAGCCGTCGGCGAAGACGAAAGCACGCTTGGTAAAGGTACGCCGAGCTACACGTCGAAGCAGCCGGGCGCCATCGAGAAGACCGGCGACGGCTACACGTACCTGAATCCCGCGGATTTCCCGAGCGATTTCGCCGCCGATCTGCCGCTTAAAGAAGCCCAGTTCGAATCGCACGCGCAAATCCTGACGGCAGCGAAGGTCTTCTCAACGCCAATGACGGTCGCCGCATGGACCAGCAAACCGAGTTGGGGCATCGTCGCGGCCGACGACAAGATCATCAATCCCGACCTCGAACGCTGGTACTACGCGCGTGCGCATAGTCACACGACCGTCCTCGCCGGCGCGAGCCATTCGGTCTACGAATCGCGCCCGAAGGAAGTCGCCGCAGTGATCGAGGACGCGGCGAAGCATGCTCAGTTGTGAGCGCGCCCATGCGCGGGTCTTCGGCCCAATGCCGACGAACAGACTACGACATCGAGTCCGCAGGCCGGTTGATGGGAATGCCTGAACGCTCGCCGATGACTTCGTGACAGACGGGTCATCGGCGACTACGGGCAAACCGTTCGTCGAAATCGCGGGCGAGCATCCCTACTGTAATTTCGCCGAATCGCGCGAGCAGCGCAGCTTCAGCCTCTCGAACCGTTTCTGACAGACCGGCGTTGACGGCTTGCTCAACGAGACACTCCGGGTGATCTTCAGTCAGCAATTCGGAAAAAATCGGCGGCTCCCCGACCGCCCGATAGACGTCCAGTAACGTGAGTTCGTCCAGGTTGATTGACACAACCCAACCGCCCCCGTGCCCTTTTTCGGACTGCACGTAGCCTTGATCTCTTAGCCCGGCCAACATTCGCCGCACCACGACGGGATTCGTGCGCAGCATCTGCGCGATCGTTTCAGACGTCATCGGACCGTCATGTCGATCCATGTGAATCAGGACATGCAGCATCCGCGACAGACGGCTATCTGTTCTCATTCATCGCCTCTTGTTCAAGCAGCATGGTGCGCGAATCCACTTCACGCAACACTTAAAGTTGCGTGAAGTATAACATCGCCGTATCATGCAACTCGTGATGTTTCATGAAACGGTCGGCGTCAGTCAGACTGATGCCCTATCAGCATCGGCGCCGCACGATACAGGAGAGAGGTCATGCAGACCCAACATGATGTGATAGTTGTCGGCGGTAGTTTCGCTGGCTTGTCGGCCGCCATGCAGCTTGCCCGCGCCAGAAGAAAAGTTCTCGTGGTCGACGCGGGATTTCCACGCAATCGATTTGCCTCGCACGCGCACGGCTTTTTCGGCCAGGATGGTAAACCGCCCGCCGAGATCATTCGCGAGGCCGCTTTACAGCTTGCGGCCTACCCTACGGTTCAATGGGTCAATGGCGAGGCTGTGACCGCCCGACGGACCGACAACGCTTTCTGTGTCGCGCTTGCGGACGGCCACACTGAATTCGGTTCCCGGCTCATTCTCGCAACGGGCGTGCGAGACGAGTTGCCAGCCATACCGGGCTTGCAGGAACGATGGGGCACAACGGCACTGCACTGCCCTTATTGTCACGGCTTCGAGGTTCGGGATCGCCGTCTCGGCGTACTGGGTAATCACGCGCTGTCCGTTCATCAGGCGCTTCTCATTCCTGAGTGGGGTCCGACAACGTATTTCACCCAGGGCATCTTCGAACCCGACGCGGAGCAGATCGCCCAACTGGACGCGCGCAGCGTTCGGATCGAGCGTTCACCGGTGACGGAACTACTCGGTCAAGCACCGCACCTCGAGGCGCTCAGGCTCGCCGACGGCCGCGTTGTCGCGATCGACGCGCTGTTCGTCGCGCCCAGGACGCACATGGGCAGTCCGCTCGCGGAGCAACTCGGGTGTGCATTCGATGACGGTCCGCTTGGCGCGGTCATCAAGGTCGACGACTTGAAGCAGACGACGGTCGAAGGCGTTTATGCAGCAGGAGACGCGACAAACAAGATGACCAACGCGACGTTTGCCTCGGCTGCCGGCGTAGCGGCGGGCGTCGGTGCACACCATTCGTTGGCGATGCCGAAGCACAAGTAAGCACGATCAAGGCACGCCTCCGTGCCAAACGATTATGGCGGCCCGAATCCGGGCCGCCACGCGCGCGTCAAGCGCCCTCCTCACGCCCCCTCAAATCGCTCGCAGCGCCTTCCATCGGGTTGTGATTTTTTATTTTCGATGTAATGATATAACATTCCTCACGACAGATGACTGCACGGTTCCCGCTTGAACGGGACCGGTAAACGCACGCCTGCTCGTCCGCATCGCACGCAAGAAAAACGTCAACAAGACGGAAACACATCCACCCAGTGGTCAACCCTAAATAAATAACGATGAAAAATCGCACGCGTGTCTCTCATGCAGCCCTGCTGCTGTTCGCAATCGCTGCCCATGCCCATGCCGCACCCGATGAAGGTTCGGTGACCGGCGCCGTTACCGACGCAGCGGGCAAGCCCGTCCGAAACGCCACCGTGAGCGTTCAGAACGCAAGCGGCGCCGCTATCAGCGAGGCGAAAACGGACGCAGACGGCCATTTCGCGATCGCTCACGTGACACCGGGCACCTACGCGATTGTCGTCACAGCACCGGGGTTCGCGAGTGGCAACAGCATTGCGACGACGACTGCGGGCGCAGCAAGCGCGGTGAGCGTCAAACTCGCTCAAAGCGACACACTCGACGTGCAGGTGAACGCAAAGCGGCTAGACCGGGCCCGCAACGGACTGTTGCCGGAAACCGGCAGCAGCGTGTACCGTTTCAGCCAGGCAGATATCAATGCGCTGCCCGCAGGGCAAGACACACCGCTGAACCAGGTGCTGCTCCAGGCGCCCGGCGTGGCAAGCGACTCATACGGACAGTTGCACGTGCGCGGCGACCACGCGAACCTGCAATACCGCATCAACGGCATCATCATTCCCGAGCCGATCAGCGGTTTCGGGCAGTCGCTCGACACCCGTATCATCGACCAGGTGAACCTGCTCACCGGCGCGTTGCCGGCGCAGTATGGCTACCGCACGGCGGGGGTGGTGGACATCCGCACGAAGACGGGCGATGCAGGCAACGGTGGATCCATCGACGTTTTCGGCGGCAGCCATCAGACGATCAAGACCAGCGCGGATGTATTCGGCAGTCAGGGGCCGTTCAGCTATTACTTCAGCGGTTCGGCGGGCAAGAACAATCTCGGGATCGAGAATCCCACCGCCAGTGCCAACGCGATCCATGACCACACCCGCCAGGGCGACGCGTTCGGCTACATGTCGTACATCATCAATCCGCTCACGCGCGTGAGTGTGATGTTCGGCACGACGAGCAACCAGTTCGAGATTCCCAACACGCCGGGTCTGGCCACCAATTTCACGCTCAACGGCAACAACACGTTCAATTCGAGCCAGTTGAACGAAACGCAATCGGAGTTGAACAACTTCGCCGTGGTGGCCCTCCAGGGCACCAATGGCGCCGCACTGGACTATCAGGTTGCCCTCTTTACGCGCTACACGCGCACGCAATTCAATCCCGATCCGGTCGGCGATCTGCTCTTTAACGGCGTGGCGTCACAGGACTTTCACAGCAACTCGGCCAACGGCGCACAGGTGGACACGACCTGGCGGCTGAACGACAAGCATACGATTCGAGCGGGCCTCTTTTTCCAGCAGGAACACGCGGTGTTCGACGACAGCGTCAACGTATTCGCGACGGATAGCAATGGCAATCAGATTTCCGATCAGCCCTTTAATATTCAGGACTCCAGCAGCAAGACCGGTTATCTGTACAGCGCCTATGTGCAGGACGAGTGGAAAATCACGGACAAGCTCACGCTGAACTATGGTCTTCGCTACGACAAGATGGATGAGTATGTCAGTGCGAGCCAGCTCAGCCCTCGCATCGGTCTCGTCTATGCGCTGACGCCGGCCACGACGTTCCATGCCGGTTACGCGCGCTATTTCACGCCGCCTGCGTTCGAGCTGGTGTCCGGCTCGACCATCAGCCGCTTCACTGGCACGACCAATCAGAGTCCGTCGAGCCAGAACGATCCGGTGCAACCGGAACGCAGCCATTATTTCGATCTCGGCGTGACGCAACGCCTCGGGTCGAACGTGACGGTCGGGCTTGACGCCTACTACAAGAAATCGACGAACCTGCTCGATGAAGGGCAGTTCGGCTCCGCGCTCATCTTCACGCCGTTCAACTACCGGGAAGGACGCGTGTATGGGGTCGAGTTCACGGCCAACTACAAGCAGGACAACGTATCGGCGTATATGAATCTCGCGTGGAGCCGCGCGCAGGGAACGCAGATCGATTCAGCGCAGTTCAATTTCGACCCGGCGGAACTCGCCTATATCAACAGCCACTGGGTCTATCTCGATCATGACCAGCGCGTCACCGCGTCATTCGGCGGAACCTACGATTTCGGCAGAACGACCTTCACGTTCGATGGGCTGGTGGGAAGCGGTTTGCGTAGCGGCTTTGCGAACACCGATCGGCTGCCGCTCTATGCGCAGGTCAATCTCGGTGTGATACAGCACTTCAACCAGCCGATCATCGGGAAATTCGATGCACGCCTGGTGGTGATCAACGCGTTCAATCGCGTCTACGAGTTGCGCGACGGTTCTGGGATCGGCGTCGGCGCACCGCAATACGGCCCGCATTTCGCCGTCTACGCCGGAATCACCAAGCATTTCTAATTCCATCAGGCTACAAAGAGGTCGGTCATGCAAGATTGGGCAAGTGTTCTGGCGGCGGTACGCGTAGGCGGATGGGTCATCTATCCGCTGACGATACTCGCCATTCTGGCGGTCGCCATCACCCTCGACCGCGCCTATGTGTTTCTGCGTTTCGGCCGTTTGCCAGGCGCGATGCGTGCGACACACGAAATCGGTTCACCGGGGTCGGCCCTTGATTGGGCCGGCAGATTGAACGATACCGCCGGTCAGAATGCGTTCGCGCGGGTGAGCGCGCCCTGGGTGCCCGATCCCTCTGTCCCGCTGTGGCTGCGCGAGGCCAAGGCGCAATCGGTAGCCTCGCAAATCGAACGCGAGATGAGTAAAGGGTTCTGGGTGCTGGAAACCATCGTGACAGCAGCGCCGCTACTGGGGCTGCTCGGCACCATCGTCGGCATGATGCATTCGTTCCAGTTGTTCGGCGGCGACGGTCTCGTCGACCCGGGGGGCGTGACCGGTGGTGTGGCGCAGTCGTTGGTGGCCACCGCGATTGGGCTCGTGGTCGCCTTGTTCGCGCTCTTCGCGTTCAACTATTTTTCCCGCCGGCTTGAACGACTCATGGATGAACTCGAATCGTTCGCAAATGCGCGGCTCAGCGAAATCCGTCTTACCGAGCCGCCCGTGGGAGCGCAGCCGTGAAGTTCAAGCGCTCACGCGCGGTAAAGCGCGGTCGCATCGAAATCATTCCGATGATCGATGTGATGTTCTTTCTGCTGGCGACCTTCATGCTCGCATCGCTTGCGATGCAGCGGCTCGACACCGTCAAGGTCAACCTCCCGGCCGGCATCGCGCAGCCGATGGCGGCGCATGAACCGCTGACGATCTCGGTGGACCGAAGCAATGAGATATTCGTGAATCACCAATCCGTTCATCTCGATCAGATCGAGTCCACCGTCAAGCGCCTGCTGCAACCGGACGGCAATGTGGTGATCGCCGCTGACGACGCAGCGGATCACGGCGTGGTCGTTCAGGCGATGCTGGCCGCGCGCCGCGCAGGCGCTGAGCGGTTTCTGATTGCAGTACATCGTGAATAGCCGGATGCGATTCGCGGTCGCTGTGGACGAGTCTCAGAAGGTTCGAATCACGCTAGCGTTGCTGGTTGCGCTGATGGTATGGATCGTGTTCCTTTCTGCATTTGGACACTGGCTCGGCGCAACAACAGCGCGTCCACCGGCTAAGCCGCTCGAAATGCGCATGGTGGAACTCGATCCCCCACCTGCGCCGGTGGTGCACACTGCGCCTGCTCCGGCACCGGCGACGAAGCCGGCGGACAAGCGCGCTCGCGCCTTGCCACAACGCGCCGTACCGCCCGCACGATCCCAGCCTGAAATGCAATCGATGCACAGCGTAGCGCCTGCCCCGCCCGCGCAAACAACAGAAGAAGCGAAGCCGGCCGCTGAGCCGCCCGCGCATGCTGCTGCACCTTCGGAAGAAAAATCAGCCGCCACGGCATCCGGCGACGCGGCGGCGCATTCCATTTCCCAGCCGCTGCCGGAACTCCCCGACGACTTGCGCGAGCAGGCGTATCAAACCGTTGCAACCGCCCGCTTCATGATTCACGTCGACGGCTCAGTCGATGTCGAACTCATCAAGCCAACACCGAACCCGAGGCTCAACCAGATCCTGCTCGAATCGCTCCGTAAATGGCGATTCTTTCCCGCGATGCAGGCCGGGCATCCGGTAGAAAGCCGCCAGGACATCCGTGTCCACTTCAATGTGAACTAAGGCAACCCGGGCAGCGCTCGTACCGCACCAACGCGCTGCCCGTCCCTCATCGCCCCTCAGCCGTCAACCGGCAGGCGCTCACCGAGGCGCGTCTCTTCGTCTACCCGCAGCAACCGCCCTGCGTTGGCGATCACGATAAACGTGCCGAGGTTATGCAGGAGAGCGATCCAGACTGCGCCAAGCACGCCCGTCGCAGCAAGCACGATCACGGCGACGGTCCACGCCAACCCGATCGCGGCGTTGACCGTCGCGGTATGCAGGCACCGCCGCCCAAGCCTCACGCAAGTCGCGATGCGGCGGAGATCGTCGCCGAGCAACACGACATCCGCCGATGCGACCGCGATGTCGATGCCCCGTTCGCCCATGGCAATGCTGGTGGGACCCGCCTTGATCGCGAGGACATCGTTCAAGCCGTCGCCGACCACCAGCGGGTGATAACCGGCCGCCATTTCGCGCACCACGTAGTCGAGCTTGTCGTGCGGCAAAGCCTGCGCCACCACGACGCCAATGCCGGTTTGCGCTGCCAGCTTGCGCGCCACCGGTTCGCGATCGCCGGTCAGCAGCGTCTGGCGCGTCAGCCCCAGTTCGCGTAACTCCGCCAGCGCGCTCTGCGCCTCCACGCGCATCGGATCGGCGAACCCGAACCATGCAAGGAAGCGGCCGTTCAGCGCAAGACCGACGCAAGGTCCGTCGATCGCGCGACGCGGTTCCGGGAGCGCCGGTATGTGCTCCGCGAGCAGGCCCGCGCGGCCGAGCACCGCCACACCTTCAGGCGTCTCGGCGACGATGCCCATGCCTCTCAGTTCGCGTGCATGTTCGAACGGCACGCGTTCGAATCCGGCCGGCTGGACGTCGGCCACGTAACGCACCAGCGCGCGGCTCACCGGATGCGCACTGCTGCCGCCGAGCCGGGAAGCGAGTTCAAGCACCACTGCCATATCGACGCCCGGCTCCAGCAACACGTCCTCGACGCGCAACTCGCCATAAGTCAGCGTGCCGGTCTTGTCGATCACCAGCGAATCGATCTGCGCGAACTTGTCGAGGAACGCCGCGCTCCTGAACAGGATGCCGTGCCGCGCCGCCACCGCGATGCCGGCAATGGCCGTGGACGGTGCGGCGAGCACGAGCGCGCACGGACACGCCGCGACGATCACGGCCAGCATCGCCGATGCGTTCGCCGAGACGAACCACACAATCGCGGCGATCAGCAGGACGAGGCAGAGATAGCCGCCCATGTAGCGTTCGAGTATCTGCGTGATCGGCGGCTTGGCCTGCTCCGCGCGTTGCATCAGCTCGATGATCTTGCCGAGCGTCGACTGCTTGCCCGCATGCGTGACCTCGATACGCAACGGACCGTCCAGGTTCATCGCGCCACCGAATACGGCAGCGCCCGCTTCGACGTCGAGCGGCACCGACTCGCCGGTAATCGGACCGTTGTCGACACTGGACTGCCCGTGCAGCACGACGCCATCGGCGGGAATTCGCGCGCCCGCTACGACTTCGATTTGATCCGCGGCCCGCACCGAGTCATACGGCACTTCTTCGATCGAACCGTCGGCGTTGACCCGCCGCACCTTGCCCGAGGTCAGCCGGCCGAGTGCCCGGATCGCCTCTTGCGAGCCGAGCACGCTGCGCTCTTCGAGCGCATGGCCGAACGTCATGACGATAGGCAGGAGCGCTGCCGTCGCCATGTCCCCCACGGCCCACGCCGCCAGCATCGCGAGCGCGATCAGACGATCGGTGACGCCGTGCAGACTGGGCGACTTCAGACTTCGCCATGCGCTCGCGAAAACCGACCCGGCGACGACGAGCGACGCGAGTCCCGCCAGCACTTGCGCGATCACTTCATCGGCCGGAGCGAAGTAGTGCCATGCGGTAGACAGCACGAGCAGGCCGCCGGCCAGCAGCGCGAGCGCGATCTGTCGCGTGACCGCACGCTGCTCCAATGCCGACAAGGCAATCTCCGGACTATGAGGCGTACGATCCACTGCGTCCGCCGGCGCGGCGACGGTGTCTGTATGCAGGGTGTGCCCGGCTCTCGCGCTCATCGGGCATTCCCCGGCAGAATAAGATTTGACGTGTTGTGCGGGTCGACGGTCGTCACGCGGGCCGCTTTCGACAGGATCGCCTGAACACGCTCCCGATACACGCGCGCGAGGAGACCCGGATCGCTGTTGGTCCGCAACGGCGCCCCCAGTTGCTGGATGGTCAGGGTTTTAGCCTGCGCGGACGTCACCCGTTCCACCGCGCTCGCCTGCGCGTTCTGCACGATCCGGTCGGCATCCTGCTGCGCGTCCTGGCGTATTTTTTCAGCGGACGTGCGCGCCTCGTCCATGCTGCGCTCGGCGACCTGCAACGAGGTCAGCACCGAGTTGAACGCATTGACGGCGGGTGCCGGGAACGACGCTTCGACATCCACGCGTGCGACTTCGATGCCGAGTCCCGCATGTTGCGCGTCGAGCTGGCGCAAATGCCGCTCAATCTCCTGCGCGAGATCGCCGCGCAATCGCTCACGCTTGATCGCGACCTGCTGATCAGCAGACAGCAGTTCGGGGCGCGCGACCAGAATCGCATCCAGATCACGTTTCGCCACGACCTCCACCGCCGACGCGGATACGATCCGCTCGATCGCCGCATCGAGCCGGTCCTTTTGCAGCACATAGGCGTAGGGGTCGACGACGCGGTAGTACAGCGTTGCACGCAACTGCAACACGCCGTTGTCGCCCGTGAGCACGTAACCGGAACCGGCCAGCGCATCGGGCAGCAACGCAACCTGCGGCAACGCGTCGGGCGGTGCAGCGGCATCAGCGTCGGCGTTCGCCGCGGCCGGCGAACCCGGCGGCACATCCGGCGTCCCACTGGCCACGGCCGCCGCATCCGCCGCCCCCTGCGCGACAGGCGGTAGTTGCGACACGTTAGCGTCGGCTTCACGCGCGCGCGGATCACGTTCGAGCGACTGAATGCGTTGCTCGAGGACTCGCGCACTGCCGGGCACGAGTAACGTCGACTCGAATGGACGCGGCCAGGCAATCAGCAAGCCCGCGTCCTGAGTGCGGACGAACGCGCCGAAGCGCAACACGACCGCCCGGCTATCGGGAGGGATGCGCCGGATGTTCGACCCTGCCCACGCACACGCGGCCAGCACGGCGACGACGACCACGAACCAGAACGAGAGCCGCACCGCCTGAGCGCCAGGCCCCAGCGGCGGCAAGTCGGCGTCCGTGCTCATCGCGTGGACCTGGTTTTTTTCGCCGCCGGCGCGGCCTGCGATGACGGTTCCGGCTTCACGTCCGTCGGACCCTGCACCAGCGCCTGAAACGGCGCGGCATCGGTGCGCAGAATCAGATTCGTGTTGGCGCTGACGACCGTGTCGAGCGTGTCGAGCGAACGCAGCATGGTGTACAGATGCGGATTGCCCGCATAGGTGTTGCCGTAGATCTCGGCGGCATCCTTGCGCGACTGCGCTTCGATCTCCGCCGCCTTGACGTTCGCGTCGGCGACCGCAAGTCGCGCGTCGCGGTCCGCATCAGAACGAATCTGAGCCGCTTCCCGATTGCCGTCGGCCGTGCGCTGGGCGGCGACGGTCTCGCGTTCGGCGCTCATCCGGCCAACCGTCGCCGCCAGCGTCACGGCCGGCAGCGTCAACCGCTCCAGACCGACCTGGACGACGTGCACGCCGTAGGCCGAATACAGTTGGGCGTCGATCTGGCTAAGCAATGCGTCTTCGAAAGCGGAAATACGGACCTTGGAAGGATCCGTGTTCACCAGCGACGCCAGATCGAAACCGGCAGATGTGGTTTGCAACGAGGAACCGAGCAGGGAGCGGATCTGCTGCGCGGCTTCGTCCGGCTGGTTGCCCACGGCGCGCACGAAACGGCGTACGTCGTTCGGGTCCGCCGCCACGCGCCACGCAACATAGGCCTGCACGATGATCCGCAAGCCGTCGCGCGTGCCCACGTCCTGCAATCCGCTCGACGTGGTATGCAAACGCAGGTCGACCGGCACGGCCGCTTCGATCGGCGCGGGCAGACGCCAGCCGAGGCCAGGTTCGAGCAGCACGCGCACGGGTTGCCCGAAGCGCGTGATCACTGCGGCTTCGCCCGCGCGCACCGAAATGAAACTCGCCACGGTGATCGCGACGATCACGCACAGCAGTGCAAGCAGCACGCGCAGAAAAAACGGACCGCCGCGCCCGGCCTGCCCATCACCGTGACCGTGGTGGTGATGGTGGTGCCCGTGGCCATCGGCATGCGAATGAAGCAAACTCATAAAGCCACCCTGAAAACAGCCTCTGCGACGTTCGACGCACGCACCCGCCTATCTCTGCTGTGCGCGTCAGTTGCCGTGCGGGATACCGGCGAGATCGCCGGCAGTCAATGCGCGCAGATCGATGGTGGCGCGCCGGTCGGCGACCAGCCGATCGTCGATCACCGTAATACGCGCGTTCTGCAAGCCCTGTTGCAAGCGGCTCAAGTAGTACTCGAAGGCAAACGCAGGTCCACCGAGCCGGTAAGCCACCATGTCGGCCTCGAAATCGATCTGCTGCACGCGCGCCGTCACCACCGTGTTGCCCGCGTCCGCGCTTGCCTCGGCGACCTTGGTCTGCGCCTGCTGCTGCGCATTGCCCAACATTTCTGCCGCGAAGCCATGCGCTAGCGCGACGCTTGCCTGAGCCCGAATCTGCGCGGCCTGCACATCGTGATAGGCCGCTGCCGCCCCTGCGGGCGGATGCACGCTCTCGATCACGACCGCGACGACGTCGATGCCGCTCATCAGCCGGTCGAGTTGCTGCTGCACGGCGCGTCGCACGCTCTCCGCCATCGCGTTCTGGCTCGTCTCCAGCAAGGATCGCAGCGTATGCGATGCGAGGTAATGCACGACCTCGCGGTTGGCGATCGACCGGACCGTGGTTTCTGGATCGACAGACCGGTATAGCGCGGCGCGCGCGGCCGCATCGCTCAGGCCCACGCGATAATCGAGCCGCACGTCGGCGTTGACGATCTGAAAGTTCTGCTGTTCGCCAGTCGCGCCGGCGATCACCTGAGTCGTCTCCCATGGGTGCTGCACATCCCACAGACGATTCAACTGTTCTGGCGTCGGCCCGTCGGCGGGAGCGGAAGGCGCCGCGACGCTACTGTCGTCCGCCCCGCCCGAGACGATGAACTGATGCACGGCGCCGTTATCGACGATACGCGCCCGGCCGAAGGGCCAGGGGATGCCTACATGCAGGCCGGGTTGCCAGACCGCGACGGGCGCACCGAAACGTTCATAGACCGCGCGCTGGTCCGGGCCGAGCACGACAACGGAAGTCAGAAGCCAGGCACAGACCATCATCGTTGCAACGGTGGCAGGCAACAGTCGCACGAAGCTGCGTAACACCCAGTTCTGCCGCAGATCGATTCCGTAGCGGCCGTGCAGTTCGGCGCCCAGCGTCGACAGGGGTGATTGGCCGACACTCAGCATCCCCGCGAGCACGCTCGACGGGACCTGCGCCGCATTCGAGCCGGCACGCGGCGGGAAAAACCACCGGATGAACACGCGCAACATCAACTCGACCGCGATCGCCGCACTGAAAATCGCCACGGCATGGACCAGCAGATCGAGCGTCGTATGCATGTAGACGAACCACGCCGCCGATACCGCTGCGGCAAGCGCGCACAGAAGCACGACGCGCAACATCCCCGCCAGCGACGCCGACCGTGCGGCACCTGTCCGCTGTGCATCGTGTGTATAGAAGCGTTCGACGACGAGCGTGAGGAAGGCAAGCACCAGCGCCGTTGCACCGCATGCGATGACCAGCGACGGTGAGACCATCGCGTGAAAGAGCGCGGCGGGCGGAAACGGCTTCAAGGCCTTCACGGCGATTGCCACGGACAGGCAGGTGCAGATGAGCACGGCCCAGGGTTGCCAGCGGATGGCACGGACCTCCAGCTTCAAGTCCTCTGCATCGGGATCCTGCCGGATGATCTGCCAGAGGAATAGGAAGGCGTGTTTCCAGCCCGGTCCCGCCGCGCGCTCAGCCGACCTATGCGCGGGCGACGGACTCCAGAGTGTGACGGCAAGCACATTCAGGCATGCACTCGCCAGTACCGCGCACCAGCGCGAATCAGCGGGTAGGCTGTTCGAGAAAAAACTCAGCGCGCCAAGCACGGCCGCCAGTGCCGCAGCCGCCCATCCCAGCAGCAAAACTTCGTCACGTCCGGCCAGCCGCTCATCCGATGCTTCCTTCTCGCGCCCGACCTGGTCCGACATCAGGAATCCCTACGAATGAGTTACAAATCGAATAATCGGCCTTCGCCCCCGAGGCTAACGCATAGCGCTGCGAGCCGCAATTTAACGTGCCGGGAGTGGAAACTCAAGTTGGATGTGCCAGGAAAATTCGAGCTGCATAAGCAGGGCGAAATGCGAGCGTCTCACCTCACGCGCAGCATAAAAATGAAAGGGTTTGGAAAGGCAATCGCCGGCCCTTTCCTATGACTCATCCATCGACGGCATCATTTCATGCCTGACTCGCATTGCCGATAGTGCTTACCGCTTGCGAGCCGGTGCTAATCAGTGCCGCCCTTGAGTCATTGGGCATCGCTTAGGGGACCTGCTCACACAAGCAGGGTCAAGGTGTCAAACAGCGCAAGGTCTTCTTTCGTCGCCGATCGCGCATGCTTGCGGATCACTTGCAACAGACACTCAATAAAGCAACGGGCCGCGCCGCCGAGCGTGCTGTTTCGACGCGTAACAATGCTTAGTTGTCGCGAATCGAATTTTTCCTTCAGCGCTAGCGCCACCAGTCGGCCCTGAAACAGGGGGGCCGTCTGCAGGACAGTCGGGCACCACGTACACATGTCAGCGCGCTCAACCAGCATCTGCAGTGTTCCTAGCGACTGTGCCCGCACAATACGGTTCGCGTCCATCTGCGCGCCATGGCGCGTGAACAGATAGTCGATCAGCGCGTCCTGGCCGTCGGGCGCGAAATTTAGCGCCCAGTCCTGATCCAGTAGATCGTGAATCGAACGGCAATGCTGCAGCGGATGCCCCCGGCGAACCATCACGGCCGTCTCGTAGTTCAACACCGGCTCGCAGGAAAACTCCTGCGTGCTAGTAGACGGATGCAACTGACCGATCACAAAGTCCATATCGCCGGCACGTAAAAGCGGTTGCGCGACGGCCATCAGACTCTCGAAAAGCTCCAGTTGAATATCGGGCATCCGCTTGCGAAACAGCAATACCGTCTCGGCCAGAAACGTCAACGTGACCCACGGTGTCACACCGACGCTAAGCCGTCCCTCCGCCCGACCGCGCAATCTTGCCAGCTCGTTCTGCGCGTGTTCCAACTGATTGAGGACCAGACGCGCGTGCGTGAGCAACGCCTTGCCATATTCGGTAAAGCTGATTCCTTCAGGCGCGCGTATCAGCAGCGGCAGTTGCTCGTTGGCTTCGAGTTCACGCAACGCGCGCGTGACTGCGGCCTGAGAAATTCCCAATGACCGCGCGGCCGCTCTGATGCTGCCCGTTTCCGCACTCGCGACCAACGCCTGCAACTGATGAATCTTCACAAAACCACCCCGACAACAAATGGTTGTCAGCATAACAAAACTGCGGCTTCACCCTCGAGATTTAGCTGAATAGCATTCCGACCAGTGCAGACAGATGCGACGCCCGAAGCCCAGACGGCCGGGCGCGACGACCGGGTCTGCCCGCTATTCAAAGGACTTCATCGATGGTTCAAGACTTCGTTTTGCCCGGCATCGCAGCCATCCAGGAGGAAATGATCGGTCTGCGTCGCCGTATTCACGCGTATCCGGAACTCGGCCTTCAGGAGGTCGCAACCAGCGAACTGGTTGCCGAATGCCTGAACCAGTGGGGCTATCAGGTCACGCGCGCTGTCGGTAAAACGGGCGTGGTGGGCACGCTAAAGAGCGGACATGGGCCGTCCCTCGGATTGCGCGCCGATATGGACGCGCTTCCCATCCTCGAGACTACGGGCTTGCCCTATGCCAGCCGGAACGACGGCGTCATGCACGCATGCGGCCACGATGGACATACGGCCACGCTGCTGGCTGCTGCAAAGTACCTGGCCGAAACACGCGCGTTCTCCGGCACACTGAACCTGATTTTCCAACCCGCTGAAGAAGGCCTCGGCGGCGCGCAAAAGATGATCGAAGACGGCCTCTTCGAACGCTTTCCGTGCGATGCCGTATTCGCGCTCCACAACGTTCCTGGCTATCCGGCAGGTCATCTGGGCTTCTTTAGCGGCGCATTCATGGCGTCGGCCGACACCGTCACCGTGCGCGTGGTGGGTCGCGGCGGGCACGGTGCCGTGCCGGACAAGGCGATTGATCCGATTGTCGTTTGCGCGTCGATCGTGACCGCGTTGCAAAGTATCGTGTCGCGTAACGTGAGCCCGCGCGACCTGGCCATTATCAGCGTCGGTTCGATTCATGCGGGTGTCGCGTCGAATGTGATCCCGTCGTCGGCGCAGATGCTGCTGACCGTCCGGGCGCTGGCGCCGGATGTGCGCGAACTGCTCGAACGCAGGATTTGCGAACTCGTGCACGGACAGGCGGCAAGTTTCGGCGCGCATGCTGAGATCGACTACGTTCGGTGTCATCCGGTGCTGATCAATCACCGTACGGAAACGGATTTCGCGCGCCAGGTGGCTGCGGACTGGTTGGGCACGCAATCCATCATCGACGGTCTCGAACCCTTCACGGCCAGCGAAGACTTCGCATGCATGCTCGAAAAATGCCCGGGCAGCTACTTCGTAATCGGCAATGGCGACGGCGAACGCGGTTGCGCGCTACATCACTCCGGCTACGATTTTAATGATGACTGTCTGGCAGTGGGCGCCACCTATTGGGTCAAGCTGACCGAACGCTTTCTGGCAAAACCCGTTCATTTGGAACACAAGTAGTTCAACAACGTCGTTGAGGAGAAACACAGATGAATAAAAAACTTGCAGCAATCTCGTTCGCTTTGATGGCGCTGTCCGGCGCCGCCCATGCCGCCGACTGGTCCGGCAAGGAAATCAAGCTGGCGGTCGATCCGACTTATCCGCCGCTAGAGTACAAGACGCCAGACGGAAAGCTGACCGGCTTCGGCGTGGACATCGCCAACGCGCTCTGTGCCGAACTTCATGCGCGCTGCGTATGGGTCGAAACCAGCTTCGACGGCATGATCCCCGGCCTGCTCGCAAGAAAGTTCGATGCGATTTCGTCTTCGATGACCATCACACCCAAGCGCATGCAGCAGATCGCGTTCACGAACAAGATCTCCAACGCGCCGGCACGACTGGTCGTCAAGCGCGACTCCGATCTGCTGCCGACGGCGGCTTCGCTAAACGGTAAACGTGTCGGTGTCGAACAGGGTTCGAGCCAGGAAGATTACGCCAAAGCGGAGTGGCAACCGGCGGGCGTGCAGATCGTCTCGTACCAGAATCAGGATCAGGTCTACACGGACCTGTTAGCGGGACGGCTCGATGCGGCATTTCAGGCATCGATCGAAGCAAACGACGGCTTTCTCAAGAAGCCTGAGGGCAAGGACTACAAGTTTGCCGGCCCGGCTTTGGACGATCCGAAGTATTTCGGTCTGGGCGACGGTCTTGGCCTTCGCAAGCAGGACGTCGCGCTGCGCGATGCATTCAATCAGGCACTGGCTGCCATCCTGGCAAACGGGACTTACGCAAAGATCAACCGGAAGTACTTCGACTTCGATATCTACGGCGCAAAGTGAGCCGGACCTGAGCGCTTTGCCACTCTATTTACCGCTCCGGTAAATCTCAGGTTTGGTCGACAGCAATCGAATAGAAAAATATCCAACATATTCAGGATGACGAATTGAATAAAACCATTATTTGCATTGCGATAACGTCCGCATGTGCAACGTCGGCTTTTGCGCAGAGCAGTGTCACGCTGTATGGCGTTATTGACGAGGGGATCGACTTCACCAACAACGTTGGTGGAAGCCACGTGTACGAAAT
Organism: Paraburkholderia sediminicola; assembly: GCF_046027825.1. Classification (GTDB taxonomy): domain Bacteria; phylum Pseudomonadota; class Gammaproteobacteria; order Burkholderiales; family Burkholderiaceae; genus Paraburkholderia; species Paraburkholderia sediminicola_D. The sequence continues at coordinate 40,430 of NZ_JAQQDU010000003.1, read as the reverse complement.
GACAAGCGGTTATGCACAGGGCAGCCGCTGGGGTCTGAAAGGCTCCGAAGATCTCGGCGGTGGCCTCAAGACGATCTTCCAGATCGAAAGCGGCTTCAACGTCAACACCGGCAAGCTCGCACAAGGCGGACTCGGGTTCGGACGCCAGGCCTATGTCGGTCTTGAGAGCGAGCAGTACGGGACGGTGACGTTCGGCCGTCAATACGACTCGGTGGTCGACTATCTCGCGCAAACCACAGCCAACGGTAACTGGGGCGGCTATCTGTTATCCCATCCATTCGACAACGACAACACGGATAACACGTTTCGTGTCAACAACACGGTCAAGTATGCGAGTCCGGATATCGTGGGCTTCCAGTTCGGCGGCACGTATAGCTTCAGCAACAGCACCGGCTTCGCCAACAACCGGCAGTTGAGCGTCGGCGCACAGTACACGAACGGCGGATTGTTGATCGCCGCGTCCTATCTGAATGCGGACAATCCTGGCGCCACGTCTGGCGGCGCGATTGCCGGTTCAAGTTCGACGGTCGCCGCAGACGCAAACTTTCAATCGGAGCGCTTGCGCATCTTTGGCGCAGGGATCAACTATACAGCCGGGCCGGCAACAGTCGGGTTCGTCTACACCAACACGAACATGAGTAATCCGACTGCGAACCTCGCCTACCTCAGCGGACAGGAGAGCCTCGAACCGACTCGCGGCGCGCTCGCAGGCGGCACGTTGACCAGCCTGAAGTATCAGAATTTCGAACTGAACGGAAAATATCAGTTCACGCCGGCGTTCTTCGTGGGTGCGCAATACGTCTATACGCTGGAGAACTATGATGCAACGACAGGCAGCGTACGACCGAAGATTCACACGGTGGGCCTGATGGCGGACTACAACCTGTCAAAACGCACCGACGTCTACGTCCAGGGTGCCTTTCAGAAGATTGCAGGCGAGGCAACCGGGTCCGCTTTGGATCAGGCATACGTGCCTGGTGCGCAAGATCTGTCTTCGTCGTCGAGTCAGATTGTTCTCCGTGCGGCGATCCGGCACACGTTCTAATCCCAATCCCGGTCGTTCCCGAGTGGCACTACGCGAGCTTGCCTCGCGTAGCGAGCCGCCCTCACCCCCTCACCCCTTCGTCGCCCCAAACGTCAACCCCGCCACAAAATGCTTCTGCATCGCGAAGAACATCGCGACCGAAGGCAAGGCGGCCAGAATCGACCCGGCGGACACCAGATTCCACGCCGTGGTCCACTGCCCCTTCAACGCTGCGACGCCCACGGTAATTGGTGCGGCGTCGTCACCTTGCGTCAGACATAGCGCCCAGAAGTAGTCATTCCAGACGAACGTGAATACGAGGATCGCCAGCGCCGCAAGCGCAGGACGGATCAATGGCAACACAATCCTGAAGAACACCGTCCATTCGTTCGCGCCTTCGATCCGTGCAGCCTCGACCAGTTCGAATGGCAGCTGCTTGATGAAATTCCGCAGGAACAGCGCGCAGAATCCCGTCTGGAACGACACATGGAACAGAATCAGCGCGCTCACGGTATTGAACAAGCCGAGTTGCAATGAGAGATCCCGCACCGGAATCATCAACACCTGCACCGGGACAAAGTTGCCCGCCACGAACGTCGCAAACAGCGCCGAATTCCCACGAAACCGATAGATAGCCAGCGCGAACCCCGCCATCGCCGCAAGCGAAATCGAGCCCACTACAGCGGGCACCGTAATCAGCACGCTGTTCCAAAAGTAATGCAGCATCGGCGAGGTCGTCAGCGCCTCGCGATAGTTATCGAGCATCGCGAAGTGCTTCGGCCAGCCCCAATAGTTGCCCTCGCTCAGTTCTTCCGTTGAGCGCACCGAAGTCACGAGAACCGCGATCATCGGCAGCAGCCAGATCAGCAGCGCGAGTGGCAACGTCAGTTTGTACACGCGGCGCGTCACCGGCTTCCATTTGTCGATCGGGATCGGAAACATGGGCGGCTCCCTATTGTTCGGCGCGCAGCATGCGGCGCAAGTGATAAACGATGTACACCAGCATGATCGCGAACAGCACGACGGCCACCGCCGCGGAATAGCCGATGCGGTAGTACTTGATCGCCTGGTCGTACATGTAGTACGCGAGCACGGTCGAACTTTCGAACGGTCCGCCACCGGTCATTACCGAAATCAGATCGAAGCTGCGCAACGCACCGATCACCGTGACGACGATCGCCATGAACGTGGTCGGCCGCAACTGCGGCAGGATCACGTGCCACAGCATCGACCAGCCGCGCGCGCCCTCCATTCGCGCCGCCTCGATCTGCTCGGCGTTGAGCGACGTCAGGCCGGTCAGATATAGAATCATGCAATACGCGGTTTGTGGCCACAGCGCCGCGAACACGATGCCGAGGGTCGCGTAACGCGGGTCGCCGAGTACCGGCACCCCATGCCCGAGAATCATCGCGAGCAGGCCAAAGGTGGGGTCGTAGAACCACGAGAAGATCAAACCGACCACCACGCCCGACAAGACGAACGGTGCGAAGAACAGCGATTTGACGATGCGGATGCCCGCCACCGCCTGGTTCAGATAGAGCGCGACGGCGAGCCCCATCGGCGGCGCAAGCAGGAACAGCAGCAGCCAGATGAGGTTGTTCTTCAGCGCCGTGTAGAACGTCCGCGCATGGAACAACTCGACGTAGTTTGCGAGGCCGACGAAGGACGGGTCGCTCATCCCATCCCAGTTGAAAAAGCTCAGGCGGATGGTCGAGATGATCGGCCACACGACGTAGATCGCCACCATCACGCAGGCCGGCGCGAGAAACAGAAAGGCGGCTCGCCGCTGCCGGCGCGCGGTTGGCGATGGACGGCGGCGGCGTGCCACGCCTGGCGGCCCACCGCGTGATGACCCGCCCGAAGCCGGTACACCCGATGCGGGCAAGCCAGCACCGCCGGGTTCGGCAGGACCGCCGACGGTGTGACGGGTGACAGAGTGCGACACAATCATTCTCCTGTCGACCAGATGTCGATCGGAGTTGGCGCTTCAGCGCCTAATCCGATCCCATGCAAAGCTGTTGGTGCTTTAGCACGTACTCTGGTCCCATGCAAGATAGTTGCCAATCAGATACAACGAGTAGCGGCCCAAGCCAGGGCCGCCACCGCTCACTTCTTGTAAATCCGCTTACGCGTCTGCTCGAGTTGCGCGAGGATGTCGTCGAGCTTCGACGGATCGGAGATGAACTGCTGCATCCCCTTCATCCCCTCATCGGCCATTTCCTTCGTCATGTCGCGATCGTAGAACTGCGCAATGCCGCCCTTCGTGTTCGCGAGAATCTGGAAGCCGATCTTCGAGATCGGATCCTCAGGTTCAGGCGACTTGCTGTTCGCCGACAGCGAACCGAGCCCGGCCGCCAGCTTCGCGCCATTTTCCGGCGTCTCGACGAACGCAAGGAAGGTACGCGCATCCGCCTTGTTCTTAGCCTTCGAAGGAATATTCAGCGATTCGACCGGGCCCTCTTCGGCAGTCGGCACGTTCGCGTCGATGATCGGGAACTGGAAGTAACCCATTTCCGGCTTGACGCTCGGCGGGAAACCACCGGTGATGAACGTACCCATCAGCATCATCGCGGCCTTGCCCTGGAACAGGAACGGCTGCACGGCATCCAGATCGTAGGAGAGCGAGTTGTCGATGAAATAGCCGGCGTCGATCAGTTGCTTCCACGTTGTGTAGACCTTCTTCACGCGCGGATCGGTGTACGCGATGTCGCCCGCCATCAGTTTCTGATGGAACGCGTTGCCGTTCAGGCGCAGGTCGAGATAGTCGAACCAGCCGGCCAGCGTCCATGAATCACGGCCTGCCACGGCAATCGGCGTAATGCCTGCCGCTTTCAGCTTCTTGCAGTCGTCGAGAAACTGGTCCCACGTTTTCGGTTCGCCGCCAATGCCGACCTTCTGGAACAGATCCTTGCGATAGAACATACCCCACGAGTAATACACGGTCGGGGCGGCGTACTGCTTGCCCTTATACGACGACGCTTCCTTCGTCGACGCATACATGTCGTTCCAACCGTTCTTCGCCCAGTCGCCGCTCAGATCTTCGAAGAGGCCGCGCTGCGCGTAATACGCCATCCGCTCGCCGTCATGCCAGTTGACGATATCGGGCGCGACGGTGGAGAGCCAACCGGGCAACTGAACTTTGTACGCTTCTTCGTCGATGAACGACACCTTCACGTCGGTACCGGGGTGCGTTTTCTTGAAGTCGTCGATGATCGATTGCCAGACGGCGCGCTGACTCGCGCCTTTGAACGCGATGTTGACCTCGAGCGTGCCGGCCTGCGCCGTGCTGACGACGGATGTCCCTGCAGCCGCCGCGGCCAGCGCGAGTGCCAGCAGAATCTTGCGTGGTTTCAGTGCCATGTTGCTGTCTCCTTTGTTCCTTGATTTTGCGTCGTTGTTGTTACTGCATGGAATCCTTCGTTTGGCGCTTCAAATCATTTGCCCGATCGATAGACGGCCACACCCTGCGGTTCAACAACGCGTGAACCGATCACGAAAGCGTTGTCGGCAACACCGGCCAGCGTGTGCGTCTGATCACCGTAGTTGAACACGTAGGTCAGCGCACCACGACGGCTGAAGCGCACGCTGTCGCCGAGCGGCGTCGTGCCGACACCCGCTTCTCTCGCGATCTGCGCGAACAGGTGGACGGTGAGCGCATCGTCGAACAGGCTCGCGAGGTAATGAAATGCGCCGCTTTTCACGTAGGCAGGATGGCCGTCGGCGAAATGGGCCCGCACGTCAAGCGAAGCCGCCGCATCGCCGTCGGTATCGATGAAATCGCGCCAGTGGCGCGCGACGCCATCGTCCGCACTAGCGTCCTTGCTGTCCACCAGCCGCACGGCTTCGGTCACATTCGGCCGCATCGATTCGACACGCCACACGCGCAACGGCAGCACCGAGGCCAGCGCACCTGGCGGCAAGTTCGCCGGAATCTGCAGGTCCTCTGTCTTCGAACCGGTGCGCGGACCCAACACGACCTGGGCGCCCGAGCTTGCAAGCCGCGCGGCCAAATCGGCAGACACGACCGGCAGCGGCGGCACAACGATCAGACGATAACCATCAAGCGATGCATCGACCGGCACGATATCGACATCGAGCCCGAGCGCGCGCAGCGCCGAGTAATACTCGAATGCGAAGCGCGGATAGTGAAAGTCCGCACCTTGAGGATGAATTTCGAAGAGCCACTTCGCTTCGTAGTCGTAGACAAGCGCGACCTTCGAACGGATCGCGGCGTCAGCGTCGGCGTTCGCCGCAAGCACCGCGCGAATCTCTTCGGCGACCTTCGCGGCTTCATGACCGCCAACGTCGAGCTGGTTATCAGGCGTGTTCAAGCCGGCGTGCATCTGCTCCTGCGCAAACGGCGCCTGGCGCCAGCGGAAATACGACACGCAGCCCGCGCCGTGCGCGAACGCCTCCCAACTCCACAGCCGCACCATGCCGGGCAGCGGCGCCGGATTCCACTGCGCCCAGTTCACCGGACCGGGCTGCTGCTCCATCACCCAGAACGGCAGCTTCGACATACCGCGGTACACGTCATGATTGAACGACGCGAAGTCGGGATGCCCGCTGCGTAACCAGCGCGCCTTCACGTCCGGCGCGAACCACTGCTCTTCGAGCGCGCCGAGCGGATAGCTGTCCCATGTCGCGACATCGAGATCGGCCGCCACCTTGTAGTGATCGAACTCGGTAAAGAGCTGCATGAAGTTGTGCGCAACTGGCCGCCCCGGCGAATGCGCGCGGATGATCTCGACCTGCATGCGGTTGTAGCGCGCCACTTCGTCGGAGGCGAAACGCCGGTAATCGAGCCGGTGCGACGGATGCGCCTCGGTGACGGTCGCCACCGGCGCGTCGATCTCGTCGAAGCTGCGGTATTCCATGCTCCAGAACACCGTGCCCCACGCACGGTTCAGCGCATCGATGGTTTGATAGCGCGCCTTGAGCCATTCGCGAAAGCGCCCCACTGCCGCCGGCGAATAGCTGACCACCGTGTGATGGCAACCGAATTCGTTATCGGTCTGCCAGTAGGCGACAGCCGGATGCTTGCCGTAACGCTCGGCGACTGCGATGCAGATCCGCTGCGATGCGGCGAAATACGAGGGCGAGGAGAAATCGTAATGACGGCGTGAGCCGAAAGCGCGCGGACGGCCGTCCGCACCGATCGGCAGAATGTCCGGATGACGGTCGATCAGCCACTTGGGCGGCGTCGCCGTCGGCGTGCACATGACCACCTGCAGACCGGCGGCGCCAAGCACATCGATCGCGCGATCCAGCCAGCCCCAGTCATATTCGCCTGGCGTGGGCTCCATCCGGCTCCACGCAAATTCGCCGATTCGCACCTGCTCGATACCGAGTGCTTTCATCCGGCGCGCGTCGTCTTCCCACATCGACTCCGGCCAGTGTTCCGGGTAATAACAGACTCCAAGGCGCATCCGAATGTCCTCTATGCGTAGTGTTCGACGGATTCGAGCGAAGCGGCGGCAAAACCGTCCTCGGTAAACAAATGGCAAGCGCGGCTGGGGACGTGCAAGCTCGCGCGGTCACCCGGCGCGAGGCGTGTGTCGCCCGGCGCCTTGGCGATCAGCGCGGCGCCGCCGGGCTGATCGAGGTGGACATAGCTGTGCTCGCCGAGTTGTTCGACGAGAGACACGGTGCGGGTCAAAACGGCGTCCTGCGCGTTTTCAGCCATTGCCGTACCGATGAATTCCAGGTGTTCCGGGCGCACACCGAGCGTGACGGGTTGCGATGCCTGCAAGCCGTCGCCGCTGACCGGCACGCGCACCTTTTCGTCTGTGTGATCGAGCGTGACGGTCACGCCCCGCGTATCGACCGACGTTACCCGCCCCGGCAAAAAGTTCATGCGCGGCGAACCGATGAAGCCGGCCACGAAACGGCTCTTGGGACGGTGATACAACTCGAGCGGCGCGCCGATCTGCGCGATGCTGCCGAAGCGCTCGGTGTCCTTGCCCGCGTGCAGCAGCACGATCTTGTCGGCAAGCGTCATCGCTTCGATCTGGTCGTGCGTGACATACACAACGCTGGCTTTGGCGAACTGCTTATGCAATCGCGCGATTTCGATGCGGGTCTGGCCGCGCAGCGTCGCGTCGAGATTGGAGAGCGGTTCGTCGAACAGAAACACGCCCGGCTGGCGCACGATGGCCCGGCCAATCGCCACGCGCTGCCGCTGCCCGCCGGACAGCGCCTTCGGCCGGCGCTCGAGCAAGGCCTCCAGTTGCAGGATGCGCGCGGCTTCCCGCACCTTGCGGTCAATTTCGTCTTTGGGGGTTTTGGCGAGCTTGAGGCCGAATGCCATGTTCTCGAACACGGTCATATGCGGAAACAGTGCGTAGCTCTGGAACACCATCGCCACGCCGCGCTGCGCCGCCGGTACGTCGTTGACGAGGCGGCCGGCGATCGACAGGTCGCCGTCAGTCACATCTTCGAGGCCGGCGATCATCCGCAGCAAGGTGGACTTACCGCAGCCGGACGGGCCGAGAAACACGCAGAACTCGTTCTCGCCGATCTCCAGATCGACATCGCGGATCACCAGCGCGCCGTCGCCATACGCCTTCTGCACGCCTCTCAACGAAATGCTCGCCATTGCATCGACTCCGTGATTTAATCGGCTCGATGTCGGAGATTAAGCGCTTAATCAGCAGGGCCGAAAAAAATCGATCGCGTGCGATCGCTGGGCCTTGCCTGTCTCCGATATCGTTTTGTCTGTGCGGCAAATGGTGCCGCGCCTTCGGCTACGATGCAAATGTCGAACAGCCATCCCAAATATTGAATATCCATGCCAACCCTCAGCGAAGTCGCGCAGCGCGCCGGCGTCACCCCTGCCACGGTATCGAACGTGTTGCGCAATCGCGGGCGGGTCGGCGCGACCACTCGCCAACGCGTGCTGGACGCCGTCGACGCGCTCGGCTACCGTCCGCATCTCGCCGCCCGCGCGCTCGCCGAAGGCCGCGCGCCGACGTTGGCGTTGATGGTGTCGAGCATCGCCAATCCGTTCTATCCGGAGTTCGCGCTTGCCGTCGAACGCGCGGCGCGCAGCAGCGGGCAGTTCGTGATCATCTGCAATACGAACGAAGATCCGTCGACCGGGCGGGCGTATCTCGATCAGATCGCCGGCACGCTTTCCGAGGGCGTGCTCGTGACGAATGCGAACCTCGATTTTGCGGATCTTCATGCGACGGAATCGCGCGGCACGCCGGTGGTGCTGTGCATGTGGGAACGTCCCAATGAGCCGCCGGGACTGCCGTGCGTAGCGGTCGATTTTCGTCTGGCTGGCGAATTGGCCGGCACGCATCTGCTAACGCTCGGTCATCGGCGGATCGGCGCGATTGTCGGCAGCAAGGCAACGGGGATTCACGCGGCACGTTACGAAGGATTTGTCGACGCAGTGCGTGCGGCCGGCGTGCCGAAGGGCCGAGTCAAGCATGCGCCCGACACGATACAAGGCGGTTACACCGCAGCGCGCGCGCTGCTGGAAGCCGATCCGAAACTCACCGCGATCTTCGCGACCAACGATCTGCCGGCGCTCGGCGCAATGCACGCCGCCGCCGATCTCGGTTTGAACGTGCCGGGCGATCTGTCCGTGATCGGCATTACCGACATTCAACTGGCGCGCGAGTCGCGGCCCGCGTTGACGACGGTCGCAGTGCCGACCGTCGAAGTCGCCGGCCTCGCGGTCGAGCTGTTGCGCGAGTTGATCGAATCGTCGTATGGGCAAGCGGGTCGCCAGGTCCCGGCAAACGTGCCGATGCGAATTTCCTCGGCGCCTCAGCTCGTTGTGCGCGCATCGACTGGAGCCGCACGTCAGGCGCGTTGAATGACGCGAGAGAAAATCGGGCTGGTTGAGTCCCGCTCAATGCGAGGCACCGTTTCTTGTGACGCGCCGGTCGTAGCAGCGAAGCCGCCCGGCAGCATGTCCGCCTGACCGCCGCCTCTGTGCCTCTGTGCCTCTGTGCCTCTGTGCCTCTGTGCCTCTGTGCCTCTGTGCCTCTGTGCCTCTGTGCCTCTGTGCCTCTGTGGCTCTGTGGCCGTGTGGCCGTGTGGCCGTGTGGCCGTAACAGCATCGAGCACGTTACGTAGCGAACTCTACACACGACCGTCCCCGCCCCCCCGGGCTACCGGCCGCAAACGCCCGTATCAAGCGGTTCGGCGAAAAAAACGCCACTTCGATCAATCCATCCATGCAGTTGGCACGGTCCCTGCAATAAAGCAGGCAAAGGCCGAGCGCCGGCATGACTCACATGCTGCTTGCGCTCCCCCAACAGGCCAGGCCAAGGCCATAACAAGCATGGATACTCAAATGATTGCCGATCTTCTGCTGGACGCCGATGTCGCCGAAAAGACCTTCGGCGCAGACTCGACCTTCGCGCAGCGCCATCCCTTGCAAATCGCAGTGTGCCTGCGCAAGCTGATGGCCGGACAGGACTTCGTCACGGTGGAATTCAACGGTCGCCAGATCGTGACGCAAGTGCTCGATGTCGATTCGCGCAATGCCCGCTTTATCTTCGACGCCGGCAGTGTGGAGATGGACAATTACGCGCTTCCTGCTGCGCGCCAGTTGATCTTCCGCAGTTTGCCAGGTGGCATTCGCACTGAGTTCACGACGCTCAACGCCAACCCGATCATGTTCGAAGGGCGCCCGGCTTTCGAGGCGGCCTTCCCTTCGCTCCTGTACTACGTTCAACGCCGCGAATTCTTCCGTGTACAAACGCCCGTGCTAGATCCGTACATCGCTTGCGGATCGTATGTGGACGGCGGTTCATTCCGGCTTGAACTGCAGGATCTTTCATTGGGCGGCGTGGCCTTGAACACCGCCGATGCGCGCTTCGGCTCGCTTGAAAGCGGCTCCGTATTGCGCGACGTCACACTGCAACTCGGCGGCTTCGGCACACTACGGCTCGACCTGGAAATCGTCGCGCCGCGGCAATTGACGACGCCGAAGGGCGACCGGCGCTTCGTGATCGGCTGCAAGTTCGTAGAGACGCTGGGGCCGGCTGAGCGGACCTTGCAGCGTGTCGTCACCCACCTCGAAACGAAGCGTCAAAGGCTCGCACCGCGCGGGTAAGCGTCTTAAAGCACGCCCACCCCGATTTTCACGGCATCGATCAGGTTTGCGGTCATCGACGAGAGAATCGACGCGCTCAGCCGCCACTTAAGACCTTCACGACGGTAGCCAATACCGTCGCAAAGGAACTCTTAAGACTTCAATTCCCTTTCAACCGAGCCAGGACTTTCCCGAAGGTCCGGTGTTCGATCTTGCATCGCACTACGCCCGTCAAGCCCCGCCACATAAGCCTCCCCGTCTTGGGGGCCGTTTCTGCACGTCAGTTTCCCTCACAATCGTTTTCTTGACGGAAGCTCGCGCGCCTGCTGTACTAAATCAACTAAAGTGATTTAAGCAGTCAACTTCGGGCTGCCCATGAATCGCATCAGTTTCCAAACCCGATTGCAAACAGGTGGCAAGCGCGCAGCGTTCGCGTGCGCCACCGCCCGCAGTTCACAACGTCGTTGCCAATAACCGGAGGAGCGTCCCATGAATCTGAATTCCCGCAGGCATCCTGTCGCCAGGAAAATCGTCTCGATGTGCGTTGCGGCATCGGCGGTGTGGTGTGCGAGCGCGAGCCAGGCGGCTGACCAGCCTGTCGTCGGCCTCATCACCAAGACGGACACCAACCCGTTCTTCGTGAAGATGAAAGAAGGCGCCGAAGCGGCCGCCGCGAAAGACGGCGCCAAGCTCCTCACCGCCGCCGGCAAGTTCGACGGCGACAACGCGAGCCAGGTCACCGCCATCGAAAACATGATGACGGCCGGCGCAAAGGCAATTCTGATCACACCGAGCGACACGAAAGCGATCGTGCCGAGCATCAGGAAAGCACGCGCGGCCGGTGTCATGGTGGTCGCGCTCGACACGCCGACCGATCCGCAGGATGCCACGGACGCCCTCTTCGCCACCGACAACTTCAAAGCCGGCGTGCTGATTGGGAAATACGCGAAAGCTGCGATGAACGGCAAGCCCGCGAAGATCGCCACCCTCGACTTGGCGCCCGGCGTATCGGTCGGCGTGCTGCGCCATAACGGCTTCCTGGAAGGCTTCGGTGTGAAGGAAGGCGATCCGTCGATCGTCTGCAGCCAGGACACCCGCGGCGATCAGGCGAAGGGCCAGACGGCGATGGAAAACTGCCTGCAGAAATCGCCGGATATCAACGTGGTCTACACGATCAACGAACCGGCCGCCGCAGGTGCGTATCGCGCGCTCAAAGCGGCAGGCAAAGACAAGAGCGTGATGATCGTTTCCATCGACGGCGGCTGCGAAGGCGTACGCAATGTGAAGGCCGGGGCGATTGCCGCGACCTCGCAGCAGTATCCATTGAAGATGGCGGCGCTCGGCGTGACGGCGGGCGTGGAGTACGCGAAGACCGGCAAGAAGGTTTCCGGCTATCAGGACACCGGCGTGACGCTGATCACCGACAAGCCGATGTCCGGCATCGATAGCAAGGATACGAAGTTCGGCCTCGACAACTGCTGGGGCAACAAGTAACGCGTCTTGAACGGCGGCCCACTGCGCTGGGCCGCTGGATTGCTTCATTGCTGGATCGCCGGCCACCAGATGGCCGGCCCCGCGCATTTACCGCGTGGCCCTGCCCGCCACGCTCATGCATCGAGGACACCTATCATGTCGACCCCTTCCGCGCCCGCCGGCCACCCACGCACCTTCGCCGACCGCCTGCCCTCGCTCGCTGAAATCGGACCGCTGATCGCCCTGCTGCTGGCCTGCGGCTTCTTCATTTCACAGAGCGACCGGTTCCTGTCGTTCCAGAACCTCTCGCTGATCCTGCAACAGACGATGGTGGTCGCCACCATCGCGATCGGTCAGACGCTGATCGTGCTGACAGGCGGGATCGATCTGTCATGCGGGATGGTGATGGCGTTCGGTTCGATCATCATGACCAAATTCGCGGTCACGCTCGGCGTGCCGCCCGTTCTTGCGATTCTGTGCGGTGTCGCCGCGAGCACGCTGTTCGGCGCACTCAATGGCGTGCTGATCACACGGATCAAATTGCCGGCCTTTATCGTCACGCTGGGCACACTGAATATTGCGTTCGCGCTCACGCAGATCTATTCGAACGCGGAGAGCGTCTCGAACCTGCCGGACGCGATCATGTTCCTCGGCAACACGTTCAAGTTCGGCCCCGCCGACGTCACCTACGGCACGGCCCTCACACTGCTGATGTATGGGGCGACGTGGTTCGTCTTGCGCGACACCGTGCCCGGCCGGCATTTGTATGCGCTCGGCAACAACCCCGAAGCCGCGCGCCTGATGGGCCTCTCGTCGCAAAAGATTTTGCTCACCGTGTATTCGCTGGCCGGTGCGATCTACGGCATCGCCGCGCTATTGTCGGTGTCGCGCACCGGTGTCGGCGACCCGCAGGCCGGGCAGACCGAGAACCTCGACAGCATTACCGCGGTGGTGCTGGGCGGCACGAGTCTGTTCGGCGGACGCGGCTCGATTGTGGGCACGCTACTCGGCGCGCTGATTGTCGGCGTGTTTCGCAATGGCTTGACGCTGATCGGCGTTTCCTCGGTCTACCAGGTGTTGATCACCGGCATGCTCGTGATTCTCGCGGTGGCCGCGGACAAACTTTCCCATCGTCGCGGTTGACCACTCAGGAGCCTGTCATGTCGACATCTACTTCAGCTTCCGCCGTGATGCCCGTTCTACAGGCGCGCGGACTCGTCAAACGCTACGGCAACGTCACCGCGCTCGACGGCTGCGACTTCGAAGTGCTGCCCGGCGAGATTCTCGCTGTGATCGGCGACAACGGCGCGGGCAAGTCGTCGTTGATCAAGGCGCTTTCAGGCGCGACCGTCCCCGATGAAGGCGAAATCCTGCTCGACGGCAAGCCGGTCAAATTCCGCAGCCCTTTGGATGCACGCGCTCAAGGCATCGAAACCGTGTACCAGGAACTCGCGGTCGCGCCCGCCATGAGTATCGCCGAGAACCTGTTCCTCGCCCGTGAACTCGTCAAACCAGGCTGGCGCGGTTCGATCTTCAAGATGATCGACAAGCGCCGCATGCTCGACGAAGCCACCGCGCACATGAAGGATCTGCAAATCGGTATCCGCTCGATGCGCCAGGCGGTCGAAACGCTCTCGGGCGGTCAACGCCAAGGCGTGGCGGTGGCGCGCAGCGCGGCGTTCGCGCGACATGTGGTGATTCTCGACGAGCCCACTGCCGCACTCGGCGTGAAGGAAGGCAACATGGTGCTCGAACTGATCCGCCGCGTGCGCGAGCGCGGACTGCCGGTGATCCTGATCAGCCACAACATGCCGCACGTGTTCGAAGTCGCGGACCGCATTCATATCCAGCGGCTCGGCCGGCGTGCCGCGGTGGTGAATACCAAAGACATCCATATGTCGGAGGCCGTGGCGATCATGACGGGCGCAAAGGAAGCGGACGTCAAGGCGATTGCATGATGCCTGCATCCCGCTGAGGGGCACACGACGATGGAAACCACCGGTACACGTTCACCCCTCAAACGCACGGTCGGCTCGAATCAGGTCGGCATGCGGCAGTTCAACGAACGGATCGTCCTGCAGACGATCCGTCTGCACGGGCCGCTGCCGAAAGCCGAGGTGGGCCGTCTCACGCGTCTGTCGATGCAGACCGTGTCGATGATTGTCGACCGTCTGATCGACGACGGCCTGCTCGAGAAGCAGGCGCGCGTGCGCGGCCGCATCGGTCAACCCTCGGTGCCGATCGCATTGCGTGCCGACGGCGCGTACACCATCGGCATCAAGGTGGGGCGCCGCAGTCTCGACGTGCTGGCAATGGATTTCGCGGGTCACGTCGTGTGCCGCGACGTTTTCGAGTATGCCTATCCCGACCCGCGCACGCTATTCCCGGCGCTCGACAGCAAACTGGCGCGCGTGAATCAGACGCTCGGCGCGAGGGCGAACAAAGTGGTGGGCGTGGGCGTGGCGGCGCCGTTGTGGCTCGGCGGTTGGCGCGATTTTCTCGGCGCACCGCAGGAAGCGCTGGACGCGTGGCACGAGATCGACTTGCGTACCCGTATCGGCGCTATGACGGGCTTGCCCGTCGAGTTCGCCAAAGACACCACCGCCGCCTGCGCCGCCGAACTCGTGATGGGCCAGGGCCGCGGGATTCACAATTTCCTCTACCTGTTCGTCGGCACCTTTATAGGCGGCGGTCTGGTAATCGACGGCCGTTTGCATGGCGGCCCGCATGACAACGCGGGCGCTGTCGGTTCGATTCCGTTGAGAGACGGCAGCGTGCGTAAGCCAGCGCGGCAACTGCTGCACGCCGCATCGGGTTTCGTTCTGGAAAAGCTGTTGATCGACGCGGGTGCGCCGTCCGCCGCCGCGCATGACCATCGCGCGCTGTCGCCTGAACTGTGGCGGCAGACCGAACAATGGCTCGACACCGCTTGCCCCGCGATCGCCAATGCGTTGACCAATGCGGCTGCCCTGCTCGACCTGGAAGCGGTGGTGATCGACGGCGAGCTCGACCGGCAACTGGTGCGCGAAATCATCCGCCGAACCGAGCGCGTGCTCGATCGCTTTGAATGGGAAGGCATGGTGCGCCCGCAGCTCCTGGAAGGCACCATCGGCGCCGATGCGCGGGCAATGGGTGGCGCGATTCTGCCGCTATACGCGCATTTCGCTCCCGTGCACGAACTCTTCCTTAAGCCGGCGACGGACGCGGGATATTAGGCGTCGACACGCATCGGTTTCCTGTTGCGCACGGGTCCGCACCGAGCGCACCGTCGCCCATGAAGATTGCACCGCCCTCACGCAGTCATTGCCCGTGCTTCACCAGCCGCTCATTGTGTCGCCACCTTCGCCACAGAAACAGTTTTGGCCGGCGGGTTTTGCAGCAACGGTTGCAGTACCGGCGCAAGCGACTTCAGCAATTGCACCGACAGCGCGCTCGTGAACTCGTAATGGGCCGCATACGGCTCATGCACCCAGGCGGTCAGCGTGCCGTAGAACCGGTCTCCCATCACAAACACGAAGGTTGCGCTGCGGTTCACCTTGCGCGACTCAATCAGGCGCGCGCCCTTGGCCCACACATTGAAGCGCTGATCGCCGGTGCCGGTCTTGCCGTAAATCTCCAGTGTCTGACCATCAGGGAATGTCATACCCTGGGCGAGACGCTTAGCTGTACCGCCTAATACAACATCACGCAACAGCCCCTTGACCACCCCGGCGATCTCCGGCGAAATCTGCTGTTGTGGCGCCACTGCCGCGCGCTGGAAATGCGTTTCGTATGGCGTATTGTTCGCGAAGTCGAGTTGCGTGAGGGTTTCGGTCGGCAGCTTGTTGCCACCGTCGGAAATCACGCCAATTAATTGCGCGAGCGCGGCCGGCCGGTCACCGGACGCACCAATCGCCGCCGCATACGACGGCGTGAGCGTCGCGAACGGATAACCGAGCGCCTGCCATGACTTGCCGATCGCATCATATGCGCGCAGTTCCACCATCCGCTTGATGCGACGATCCTGGGTGGCGTGATAGCGGGTCTTGAAGAGCCAGGAATACGTCGACAGGCGCACGTCGCGGCTCGCGTTTTCTATCTGATCGAGCGTCGCATCGGGATGGGCGCGCAGATAGTTGAGGGTCCACAGTTCCAGCGGATGCACGCTCGAAATATAGCCGCGATCGTTCAGGTTGAAGCGGTCGATCCCATACTTGTCGTACAGGTTCCCCAGATCCTCATCGTCCAGCATGGAGGCCGCCGGCGTGTTCTTCAACGCGGCACGCATCTTCGCGTTGAACCACACATTCGATTCGTCCGGTGCGACGCTGCGCAACACCGTCGCTACTTTAGGCGGCGATTTGCGCACGCCGAGCAGCAGCAAGGCGAGCTGTTGTTCGGGCGCTTTGCCGTGGTACTTCGTGTAGAAACGATTCATGTACACGCGGCTTTCCTGATCGGCGAAACGCGTGAGATACATCTTGCGGATCGCCGGATCGCCTAACCATTGCGACGACGGTCCGGTGGTCTGCACCATCTCGTAGTGGACGATATCGCGCATCAGCCGCACAAACACCAGATTCACCGAATGCTGGAATGCGCGGTGCACGGTGAGAATGCGGCTGTTGTCGTCGGAATCGAAGTTGTTGAAGGACTGCGCGCCGCCGCCCGTATAAAACGTTTCGCCCGGGCTCGCCGAGTATTTGCGTTCCACCGCCGCATCGAGCATGGCTTGCAGCGAGCGATCCGAGGTATGCGTCAGATAATCGAGCGCCCAGCGCGTTAGCTGATCGTTCGGATCGGGCTTCACCGCTTTCAGCTCCGCTATGCTCAGCGGGGCATAACGCGCATGCAGATCGGAGACAATCTGCAAATACGTCACAACGGTGCGCATTTTTGCGGTCGAACCGAGATTCAGCCGCGCGCCCGAGTTGATGTCGAACGGCTGGTTGACGCTGTCGGTTTGCACCCGTACCAGGTTCGCGCCGCCACGCCGTTCGAACAGCGTGAAGCTATAGGCGATCTTCGACGGGTCGTCGGCGGGGCGCAGCATTTCATAACCGACAATCCCGGCGGCTTGCGCGCCATCGCGCGTCGCGGCGGCGGCGAGGCGTTCACTTACGGCCTGCTGCACGGCGTTGTTGAGCGTGCCCGTTGCCTGCAAGTCGAGCCGGTCGAGTTCATAGAAACTCGGAATGCCGAGCGCCGCCAACAGATGCGAGCGCATCGACGTCACGGCCTTGCGCGACACAAACGAGTCCGCGTTCTGCGTTTTTCCCGGTGCGTGCCGCAAATCCACTTGCGCCGACAGCGCGGCATCGCGCAGCGGAGTCGAAATCACGCCACCGCTCGCCAGTAGCCGTAGATAGCTATCCGTCAGACGTTCGAGATCAGCATAGCCGTGATTCAGCAAATACGACGGCGCACGCTGCGCGATCATCAGCGACAGCACCTGGCGAAACGCCGTGCCCTGCTCCGCAAGATTCTCTTCTGTCGACGGCGCTTTGAGGATGCGGTTGACGTCGTTGAAATCGCGACCGTACCAGGCGGCCAGACCGTCGCCAATCCCGTTGATTTCGCCGATGCCCGGTTGCGCGGCAAGCGGCACCGAGTTGAGATAGTGGACGACAATCTGCTGGCGCGCGGGCATGGTTTGCGGGCCGTTCAGATAGGCGCGTACCGAGGCCGATGCGATTTGCCGCAATTTCTCCGGCGGCGTTGCCGTGCGTCCGCCCGCCGAGTGGCGGAACTTCTCGATCTGCGTAGCGAGCGTGCTGCCGCCGGGCGTCGACTGATGCCGGTTGAACACGCGCGCCCCCTGATCAACTAGCGCGCGGCTAAAGCGCCCCCAGTCGATCGCCGGATTACGGTTCGGCTGGTCCGGATCGAGCAGATAGCGGTCTTCAATAAACAGCAGCGAATTGACGACCAGCGGCGGGATCGAATCGAAGCTGCCGTAAACGCGGCCAGGAAACTGTGCACCAAAGAGCGGCGCGCCGGTACCGTCGAAGAGTTGCAGCCCCTCCTGGTCTTTTTCAGCGTAAGGAATAAACAGACCGTCATCGGCCAGCGACAGCATCCGCTCGGAATCACGCGACTGTGCGCTGATTTCAAACCCGCGTTCGAGCAATCGTTTCTGGAACGACGGCAGCAACGCGTAGCCGAGCCGGCTGTCGTAGGGGCCTTTGTCCGCTTGAGGAAATCGGATGGAGTGACTTGGACCGCTGTCGACGGAGAAACCTACGTCGCGCGTGAGTTCGGAGAGATAGCGCGCCTGCAATCGCGACGTTTCGATCTCGACCTGGATAAAGCGGGCCGCCAAAGCCAGCGCGAGCAGAAACGCCGCTGCCAGCCCCCATTTAAGCCACTTCCTGACGGGCGCGATGCCTGTCACGCGAAGCGGTAACCGAACCAGTGGCCGATTCATGGCTGCTCTCCCCGAGCGTGCGCCATGCTCTTGAATTCGGCGCACCTTCGATCAAGTGTAGCGCGGAAAACGAGCGTGCAATCGCTTCGGATTTACCCGAGAGTGTCGCCGCAGCAACACCCCATCGCAAGACATGGCGGAGCGCCAGTTAGCGTGAGATATTGGATGTCTTTCGCAAGTCGAAAAACCGCTGTTTCAAGCGGTTTTTTGCTTCTGCGTCACCTGATCCACGACCTGCCCCGACTTTCGTCCTCGCAGCAATTCAATGAATTGCTCGGCGGGCGGCGACAGCACGCCGCCTTTGCGCGTCACAATGCCGAAGGTTTGCGATGGCGACTTCAGTTTGACCGGCACGAGACGCAGCATTTTTTGCCGGGCGAACAACGTAGCGATCGCGGTCGGCAAAAGTGACACCAGATCGACACTGTTTTGCAGTAACGCGACTGTCACAAAGGTGGAGGCGGTCGAGATCGGGTTGTCCGGCATCTCGAGCCCCGCCAGATCCATCTCGCGTTCGAGCAACGCGTGCAAGGGCATATGCGACGGATACATCACCCAGCGGTGACCGGTCAGATCACGCAGTGTCACTTCCTTCCTGGACAAGGACGGATGCTCATAACCCACCACCACGGATAACGGCTCGTCATCGAGCGGATGGTACTGATACTTCGTCGGATCGGCGGCGACTGCCGCACGGCCGATCACCAGATCGAGCCGACCTTCGTCGAGTTGCAGCAGCATGCGCGCGCTCGTGTCTTCCACCACTTCGATCGACAGGCCCGGCTGCCCGGCATGCAATTCATTCAGCGCCGGCGCCACGCACTCGGGAATCGCGCCCATGATCGCCCCGATCGCGAGACGGCCGCCGCGCCCCGAGCGTATCTCGGCAACGTCCTGGCACAGCGCAGTGAGGTCCGTCGCCACGAGCCGCGCGTAGCGGATCACGCAGTGGCCAAGCTGGTTCGGAATCATGCCGCTCTTCGAGCGCTCGAAGAGCGGCGCCTCGAGCATCGACTCCAGCTCCTGTAACGCCTTGCTGGCAGCCGATTGCGTCATCGACATCGCGCCGGCTGCCTTGTGCAGCGACGTGTGGTCGTCGAGCGCGATCAGCAATTGCAGCTGCTTCATCCGCAGTCTCGACAGCAGAACGTTCAGGGTGTCTTTCATGGCTTGCCGCGGACCCACGAGGTGAGTCGTAAAAGCGATCACAAGATGGAAACAATTCAATATACCCGCCACGCACGCCGCCGCATAGTCAGCGACGGAGACATTCAAAAACCCACGCCTCATCGCGTCATCACCTCACCTCGGCACAACGCACATCGCCATGACCCAAACACATAACCCTGCTCCAATGCGCGGCGTGTTCCCCGTCGCACCGACCATCTTCGACGAGGCCGGCCGTCTCGATCTGGAAGGCCAGAAACGCTGCATCGATTTCATGATCGACGCGGGTTCCAACGGCCTGTGCATTCTGGCGAACTTCTCCGAGCAGTTCGCGCTATCCGACGACGAGCGCAACACGCTGATGCACCTGGTACTCGAACACGTCGCCGGGCGCGCGCCGGTGATCGTCACGACCACGCATTTCAGCTCGCACCTGTGCGCTGAACGCAGCCGCAGCGCGCAAGCTGCGGGCGCCGCGATGGTCATGATCATGCCGCCGTACCACGGCGCGACGATCCGCATTGGCGAGCGCGGCATCTATGAGTTCTATCGCACGGTGTCCGATGCAATCGGGATCCCGATCATGATCCAGGACGCGCCGGTCAGCGGCACCGCGTTGTCCGCGCCGTTTCTCGCGCGCATGGCCCGTGAACTGCAGAACGTGTCGTACTTCAAGATCGAAGTGCCGCAAGCTGCGCGAGCTGATCGAACTGGGCGGCGACGCCGTGGTGGGTCCGTGGGATGGCGAAGAAGCGATCACGCTGATGGCCGATCTCGATGCGGGCGCAACCGGTTCGATGACCGGTGGTGGCTATGCGGACGGCATCCGGTTGATCGTCGACGCCTATGCGGCCGGCGACACCGAAGCGGCCGCCGCCCACTATCAGGAATGGCTGCCGCTCATCAACTACGAAAATCGCCAGGGTGGCCTTGCGTCGTGTAAGGCTTTAATGAAAGAAGGCGGGGTAATTCGATCGGACGCGGTGCGCCGTCCTTTGCCGCCGATGCATCCGGCCACGCGTGCAGGCTTGCTGAAAGTCGCGCGGCGGCTCGATCCGCTGGTGTTGCGCTGGGGCGTCTAAGGCAGCCCGCGGGGAAAAAACCGCATATAAGGCCGGGAAGAAATTGAGTACCATAGGCGCGCACGCTCACCACACCACTTCCCATGACCGCCAATCCTCGAGAACTGACGCCGGAAACCCTCGCCGAGTTGCTCGAACGCATTGCCAAGGAAGACGCTGCGGCACTGCGCGAGCTATATGATCTCGCCGCCCCGAAACTGTTTGGCCTCGCCCTCCGTATATTGAGCAAGCACGAGTGGGCCGAAGAAGTACTGCAGGACAGCTTCGTCAACATCTGGCGTTTTGCCGGCGACTACCGCCGGGCTCTATCCGCGCCGATGACGTGGATGTCCGCAATCGTCCGGAACCGTGCTCTCGATCACCTGCGGCGGGTGAGCAAGCAGGAAACAGAATGGAGCGATGCGTTGGACGATCTTGTGGCAAGCGGCGATCCGGATCCCGAAGCATTGACCGCGGTCAGCCTGCAGGCACGTCTGCTGGCCGGTTGCATGCAGCAACTGGACCCGGCGCAGCGTCAGGCGGTTGCGCTCGCCTACCTGCGCGATCAGAGCCATAGCGAGATCGCCGAAGTGCTGACCGTGCCGCTCGGCACCGTCAAATCCTGGATCCGGCGCGGCCTTGCCAAGCTGAAAACCTGCCTGGGAGGTGAGTGATGAATCTCCATCGCTATCCTCAGCTGGTCGATATGCTGGCTGCCGAGTATGCGCTCGGTACGCTGCGTGGTGGCGCGCGGCGCCGCTTCCAGCAGTACGCGGACCACGATACGGTGATTCGTCAGGCCGTCGAAGAGTGGCAGCGACGGATTTCGCCGCTGGCCGAACTCGCGGAACCGCGCATGCCGCCGGCCGCCGTGTGGGATGCCATCGAGCGGCGTCTCGGCCTGAGCTCGGCACGTGAGGCGGCACGCGAAGTTACCCACCCCCGCACCGTGGTCGAAAAAACCGCGCGTCCGTCCGGCAGCATCTTCGAGAACCTCGCGTTCTGGCGTGGCTGGGCGATCGGCGTGACAGGGTTCGCCGCAGTCGCCGTGGTGGTCGCCGTGCGCTCGCTGTTGCCGTCCAGTGTGACGCCTGCCACGGCGCCGACCGTCGCGCAACAGCCGCAAACACCCGAAGCGGCCGTTTCGCATGTCGCGGTGCTGAATGACAAGGCAGCGCATCCGGTCATGCTGGTGGCCTGGGACGAAGCCCACGCCACCATGACGCTGCATCCGCTCGGCAAGGTCGACTTGCCGGCCGGACGGGCGATGGAGCTATGGGGCATTCCGGCCAATGGCCATCCGGTGTCGCTCGGCATGCTGCCGGACAGCGCCACCGGCAAGGTAACGGCCGGTCAGCAAAAGCCTGAGCAATACGCAGCGCTGGCGGTCTCGATCGAAGCGCCGGGCGGCTCGCCCGATCACAATGCGCCTACGGGGCCGGTGGTGTTCAGCGGCAAGCTGCTGCCGGTGTCCTGAACCGGTCCGGCATCAGCGGACAAGGCCGGCATCCGTTTTTTGCGGATGCCGGCCTTCTGTTTAACCATTCGGAAGTGCAAGCATTGTCAGATGGCTGGACGCGGGCGCGCCATTGCCGCTACGCTAGCTGCATGCAAAGCTTTTATGAAGCCACCGTGAGCCGCTCTGCCGGGCACCCGTCCGCTTACGCGCCGCTAACCGGCCGGCGTAGCGTCAACGTCTGCATCATTGGCGGCGGGCTCGCGGGTTTATCCACGGCGTTGGGACTCGCCGAGCGCGGCGTCACCGACGTCGCCGTCCTCGAAGCCGAGCAGGTGGGCTTCGGCGCCTCCGGGCGCAACGGCGGATTCGTGTTCGGCGGCTACAGCCTCGATTGCGCGGATCTGCTGAAAACCCTCGGGCCGGCCCGCGCGCGCGAACTCTATACGCTGACCACCGAGGCCGTCGATCTGATGAGGAAGCGTATTCGGCGCTACCGGATCGATTGCGACGTGACCGATGCCGGTGTAATCCTCGCCAACTGGTTCGACGAACCGGCAAGGCTCGACACGCAACGGCGCTTGATGCGGGATTCGTTCGGTGTCGAGTGGGAACCCGTGGCGGCTGCGGAACTCGCTTCACAACTAAAGACGAGCCGGTATCACGGCGGCCTGTTCGAGCGCAACGCGTTCCACTTTCATCCGCTGAAATATGTGCTCGGTATCGCGAGTGCCGCGGCTAACGCGGGTGTGCAGATTCACGAGCAATCGCCCGTTGTGCGCTTGCAGCTCGAAGGCTCGGATTTCGTGGTACATACGCCGCACGGCGCGCTCGAAGCGCGCCACGTCGTGATGGCCGGCGGCGGCTATGCGCGCAACGTCTATCCACGGGTCGAACGCGCGGTGTTGCCGATCGCCACCTACGTGATGGCCACCGAACCGCTCGGCGCACGTCTGAAAGACGCGATGGACACCCGCGCCGCCGTCTACGACACGCGCTTCGCCTTCGACTACTACCGCCCGCTGCCGGATACACGCATCCTGTGGGGCGGCCGCATTTCGGTTCGCGACCGCGCCCCTGAGACCATCGCGCGGCTGTTGCGGCGTGATCTGCTGAAGGTTTATCCGCAATTGCACGACGTGCGTATCGAGCACGCCTGGGGCGGCCTGATGAGCTACGCGCGGCACAAGATGCCGCAAATCGGCCGCAGTACGGACGGCATCTGGTACGCGGTCGGCTTCGGCGGGCACGGCATGGCGCCCACCACCGTCTCGGGCGAATTACTGGCGGCGGCCATCTCCGGCGAACGGCCAGTGCCCGACGCGTTCGCGGCCTTCGGCCTGACGCCGACCTACGGCGCGCTCGGTCTCGCGGCCGCGCAACTCACCTACACCGCCATGCAGACGCGCGACGCACTCGCCGCCCGGCGCCCCGCGGGCAGGTCGACGACGTGACGCCAGGCAATACGCGGGCGCTTATGCCGGAGACCCGCTCCAGAGGCCGGTTTGACCGTGCTAGAATGCGCCGTCACTGCCGCTCGAATACACAATGAAAAAGGGAAGCAAGGCCGCCGAGCCTGATACCACCGGCATCGTGTCGAACGCCCCGCGAACGGACGCCCGACGCAAGTACGATCCAGAACAGACCAAGCGCAACATTCTCGACGTCGCGACCCAGGAGTTCTCCGCGATGGGGCTAACGGGCGCGCGCGTCGACGCGATTGCGGAGCGTACGAACACCACCAAGCGCATGCTGTACTACTACTTCGGCAGCAAGGAAGGGTTGTATCAGGCCGTGCTGGAAAAAGTGTACGGCGACATTCGCGCACTCGAGCAGGATCTGCACGTCAGCGAACTCGACCCGATCGAGGGCATGCGCGCGCTGGTCGAGTTTACGTTCGACTATCACGACCGCCAGCGCGACTTCGTCCGCCTCGTGACGATCGAGAACATTCACGGCGCGAAGTACGTCGAGCAGGTAAAGAGCTTCAAAGGCCGCAACGTCACCGTCATTCATACGATCGAAGACCTGCTCTCGCGCGGCATCGCGGCGGGACTGTTCCGCAGCGACGTCGATGCGATCGACCTGCACCTGATGATCAGTTCGCTGTGCTTTCACCGCGTGGGCAATCGCCATACCTTTGGTACGGCGTTCGGCCGCGATCCGTCGCACCCGCGCCTGCGTGCGCGTCATCGCGCGATGATCGTCGACGCCGTGCTGCGTTTCGTGCGCAAGGAAGACTGAGGCAAGACTGAAACGAAAGAAGGGGGACGTGCATCGGCACGTCCCCCTTCTTCATTCCATCAGGCGATTGGATCAAGCCGTGCGGCTCAATCCACCAGCACGATCCGCTTTATATCGCCGACGATAAAGATGTACGACAGCGCGCCGATCAACGCGACCGCGCCGATGAACACCAGCGCACCGACAAACGAGCCGGTTGCCGCGACGATGAAACCCACCACCAGCGGTGTGACGATACCGGCCAGATTGGCGGCGAAGTTGAAGATGCCTCCGGTCACACCGAGCAGGCCTTCGGGCGCAATGTCCGACACCAGTGTCCAGCCCAGCGCCGCCATCCCCTGCGCGAAAAACGCCACCGACAGAATCGCGATCACCACCACGTTGCTCTCGACATAGTTGGCAAGAATGATCGTTGACGCGAGCAGCAGGCCGGCAATGATCGGCAGCTTGCGCGCCACATTCGGCGACTTGCCGCGACGCAGCAGCCAATCGGAGAAGATACCGCCGAACATCACGCCGATCGACGCGGCAATGAACGGCATGATCGCGAAGAAACCGATTTTCAGCCACGCCATATGACGTTCGGTGGCGAGATACGTGGGGAACCAGGTGAGGAAGAACACCAGCGTCGAGTTGCCGGCGAACTGGCCAAGGCAGATGCCGGCCAGTTGACGATGCTTGAGCAGGCGTCCGATGGTGCGCCATTCGAAGCCGCTCTTTGCCACCGCTGCCGGTGCAGCCGGTGCGCCGGCAGAATCGGCGTCCTTCTTCCCGTGCGTCAGACCGCCGCCTGCTTCGATATAGTCGAGCTCCGCCTGATTGATGGACGGATGATCGTGCGGCTCGCGATAGAACATCCACCAGATCACGCCGAACACCAGGCCCACGCCGCCCACCACGTAGAACAACGAACGCCAGCCGAACGCGCCCATCAGCATGAACAGAAACGGGCTGAAAAACGCGAGGCCGATATATTCGCCGACGGTGTAGGTGCCGGTCGCCATCGCGCGCTCGCTCTGCGGAAACCATGTGGCCACCACGCGGCTATTGGTCGGGAAGCACGGCGCTTCCGAGACGCCGAGGCCGAGACGGAACACGAACAACGCGCCAATGCCATGCACGAGCCCTTGTGCCAGCGTGAACAGCGACCAGAACGTCATCGACAGGAAATACGTCAGCTTGCTGCCGAAGCGGTCGAGAAAGAGCCCGCCCGGAATCTGCGAAGCGACATAGCTCCATGAGAACACGGAGAACAGCAGCCCCATGAGCGCGGCGTTGATGCCGAGTTCCCTGGTCAACTGCGGCGCCGCGATGCCGAGCACCGTGCGGTCCAGATAGTTGATCATCGTGCCGACCGCCAGCAGCGAGAGAATCTGGTAGCGGGCTTTCGAACGGCGTACGGTGCTCGCCGTGGCGTTCGTTTGGCCTGGTGCGTCGGCGGGCGTGGATTGAATGGGTTGCGGCATGGCGTCTCTGTCTCCTCGGTCTGGTTGTGGTCCGGCTGTGGCCGGCTCGCGTGCTACCGGCTTAGCGTTGTAACAACGACTGGAAATGCGTGTAAACGCGCTCGGCGTCGGGTTCCAGGCCCGTGAAGATACGCATCGCGTCGACCGCCTGATACACCGCCATCCCGCCGCCGCTCAGCGTGCGGCAGCCGAGCGCTTCGGCTGCCTGCAATAGCGCGGTGCGGATCGGAAAGTAGACGATATCGGCGACCCACAAATCGCGGTGCAGCAATTCGACCGGCAACGGCAAGCCCGGCAATTTCGCCATTCCTGTGGGCGTCGCGTGAATCAGGCCGTTAGCGGCCACGAGCGATTCATGGAGCGATTCATGGAGCGATTCCGTGGGCGAGCTGCCGGCGGTCACGGTGGATGCGGGGAAACGCTGCTGCAATTCCGCAGCGAGCGATGCGGCGCGCGCGGCGTCCACGTCGAACAGCGTGAGCGTTTGCACACCCATCGTCAGCGCGGCATGCGCGACTGCCGCGCCCGCGCCGCCCGCGCCCAACTGCACGACGCGCTCCAGCGACACGTCAGGCAAGCCGCGCTGAAACGCACGGGCGAAACCGGACCAATCGGTGTTGTGGCCGATACGTTTGCCGTCCTTGAACAGAACCGTGTTGACCGCGCCGAGTGCGCGCGCGTCGTCGGACAGTTCGTCGAGCAGCGGGATCACGGCCTGCTTGCACGGGTACGTGATGTTCAATCCGTTGTAGCCCATGCGTTCGGCGGCAACAAGCAAGTCGGAGAGCGCCGTGATGTCCAGCTTCAACGCTTCCAGATCGATGCGCCGGTACACATAGTGCAAGCCGAGCTTGCTGCCCTCCTCCTCATGCATCGCGGGGCTGAGCGATCCGCCGATGCCCGAGCCGATCAGGCCGACCAGAAACGATTTTGCGCTCGCCTGTGGGTTCGCTTGCGTGTTCGCTTGCTGGCTCATTTTGCCGCCCTATTCTTAAGGATGGTCGCCATCCGCTCCAGCGCGAGCACATAGCCCTGCGTGCCGCAACCGATGATGATCGCCTCGGCCACCGCCGACACGTACGAGTGGTGCCGGAACGCTTCGCGGCGATGCACGTTTGAAATATGCACTTCGATGACGGGCTTTTCGATGGCGGTAAGCGCGTCGGCAATCGCCACCGAGGTATGCGTGTAAGCGGCAGGATTGATCACGATGCCGTCGACCTTGGTACGCGCCGCATGCAGCCAGTCGATGAGTTGATGCTCGGCGTTCGATTGACAGAAGTCGACCGCCAGATCCAGCCGATCGCCCGCGTCGCGGCAAAGTTGCGCGACGTCATCGAGCGTTTCCGAGCCATAGATGGCCGGCTCACGCGTGCCGAGCAGGTTGAGATTCGGTCCGTTGAGGACCAGCACTGATGCAAAACTCATGACGACTACTCCTGCAAAAGTAAGACATAAAGCGGGCCACAGCACGCGCCGCGGCTCTACAACATGAGCGCAGTGTGCGCGCATTGGCCGCAATCGTCATTCGGGGTTTCTACGAATTTGTACCATCTAGTTAGTTTGTATAAACTGTCGAAAATTGCGGTTAATGTGTGTTTGCAGCCTGCCTCTTTCTGGTTGATGGTAACTAGCTAGACCATTTTGCGCGTTGCAACATGGCAGGACGCAAGGCAGACGGACGCGGCACAGCGGCCGTTTCGCGCCCTCCCAACAGCCGTTTCATTGTTTTTGCAGGAGCCGTTCATGCAGCGTTCGATTGCCACCGTGTCAATCAGTGGGACCCTTGTCGAGAAGCTGACCGCCATCCAGGCGGCGGGCTTCGAAGGCGTCGAGATCTTCGAAAACGACCTGCTGTATTTCGACGGCTCGCCAGCCGAGGTGCGGCGCATCGCCGAGGATCTCGGGCTGAAAATCATGCTGTTCCAGCCATTCCGCGATTTCGACGGAGTGAGCCCGGAGCGCCTCGAGCGCAACCTGGATCGGGCGAAGCGCAAGTTCGACGTGATGCACGAACTGGGCACGGACCGGATTCTGGTGTGCAGCAACGTCTCGCCCGACACCATCGGCGACGATTCGCTGATGACCGACCAGCTGGGCGCGTTGGCCCGCGCGGCCGAAGCAGCCGGCGTGATCGCCGGTTATGAGGCGCTCGCATGGGGCAAGCATGTGAAGACCTACCGCCATGCGTGGAAGCTCGTCAACGCGGTGAATCATCCGAATCTGGGGCTCGTGCTCGACAGCTTTCATACGCTCTCGCTGAACGATACGGTGGACGGGATCGCCGACATTCCGGGCGAACGCATCGCCTTCGTGCAGATCGCCGACGCGCCTAAGCTGGCAATGGCCGTGCTCGAATGGAGCCGCCACTACCGCTGCTTCCCGGGCCAGGGCGATTTCGATCTGGCAGGTTTCACTGCGCAGGTCGTGAAAACCGGTTACACAGGGCCACTTTCGCTCGAAATTTTCAACGACGGCTTTCGCGCCGCGCCGACCACTATCACCGCGGCGGACGGCCATCGCTCGCTGCTCTTCCTCGAGGAGCAGACCCGCGCGCTGCTCGAGTCCACGCAGCAGCCGGTCGGCCAGCTTTATCAATCGCCCGCCGCGCCCGCGCACGTCGGCTATCAATTTCTCGAGTTCGCGGTCGACCACACCACCCGCGCGCATCTCGTCGACTGGCTCGGCAAGCTGCGCTTTCGCCAGGCCGGCCAGCATCGGTCGAAAGATGTGACCCTGTTTCAGCACGGCGCGGCGTCGATCGTGCTGAACGCCGAACCGGATTCATTCGCCAACGCCTTCTTTCAGCAGCACGGTTTGTCACTCTGCGCGTCGGCGTTTCGCGTGGACGACGCCAATCAGGCGTTCGAGCGCGCCGCCGGGTTCGGCTACGCACCGTTCTCCGGCCAGATCGGCCCGAACGAACGCGTGCTGCCCGCGGTGCAGGCGCCCGACGGCAGCCTGAACTATTTCGTCGACGAGACGCCGGACCAGCCCACCCTGTTCGAAGCCGATTTCGTGCTCACCGACGTTAACGGGCCGACCGAAGTGGGGCCGCTCACGCGCATCGACCACGTCTGTCTGTCGGTGCCGGCGCCTTCGCTGGATACGTGGGTGCTGTTTCTGCGGACCGCGCTCGGCTTTCAGGCCGAGCCGGGCGTTCTGGTGCCGGACCCGTACGGGCTGGTGCGCAGCCGCGCGCTGCGCAGTCATGACGGGTCGGTGCGCATCGTCCTGAACGCGTCGGTGGACCATCACACGGCGGTGGCCGAGGCATTGCACACGTACCACGGCTCGGGCCTGAACCACGTTGCGTTCAGCACAGGCGACATCTTCAGCGCGGTTCCCGAATTCGTCGCCGACGGTCTGCCGGTGCTGCGCATCCCGCGTAATTACTACGACGACCTCGCCGCGCGCTATGCGCTACCGGACGAGACGCTCGAGGCGCTGCGCGCGCACAACATCCTGTATGACAGGGACGAACGCGGTGGCGAGTTCTTCCACGCGTACACCGAACAACTGGATCAGCGCTTTTTCATGGAGATTGTCGAACGGCGCGGCGGTTACGACGGCTATGGCGCGGCCAATGCGGCTGTGCGGCTCGCCGCGCAGGCCCAGCGCCGCAAATAGGCGTTCGGGCCGCCACGCGGGAGGACGGCGGCTGGCGGCCTGCTGTCCGTAGATTCGGGCGGATTCAGGTGGATTCAGGCGGATCGGGCACGGCCCGTGCTTCATCGGCTCAAGCGAGCGCGCCGCACCGATATAATGGCGGCCTGATCCGCGGCCCGGTGCCGCGCGCGCTGCTCCATCGGGGCGTCCCGCGCGCACCCGTCGTCCGAATGAAACGCCAGGAGAGATATGAAGAAGTTTGCCTTAGTCCTGTCAGTGCCCCTGCTTCTCAGCGCTTGCGCGTACTTCCAGAAGAATCCGGATGCCGGCGAACCCGTCATCGACACCACGACGCAGCGCTCGGTCAACGACGTGGTCGCCTGCCTGACGCAAGTGGCGACCAGCCACAACGCCGCGTTCAAGTCGACCGGCATCCCGCAGGGTCAGATGCTCGACTTCGGCGATTCGAATGTCATCAAGGTGCGCAGCGACAATGGCGCGACGACTTATCGCTTCTACGCGGGCAAGCGCCACGTGAACAATATGTGGATTGAATCCGCGAGCAAAACCTGCGCGCCGTAAGGTAAGCAAAGGTAATAATCGGCCAGGTGTAACTGTCGGTAACTTGTTCCGGCGCAATCATAGTGTCACGGTGTTACACCACAATGGTGTCTTAAGAATCGTTTAAGACTTCGTCCGCATGATCCGTCCGACACTATCCCGCACAAGGTGCGCTCCATGAACCAGCCCGATCACAACACGAACGAGACGACGGCACCGGCAAAGCGGCCCACGATTCTGCGCCGCCTGCTGAGCCACCACGAACTGGCAACGCTATTGCTGTTGTTGCACGCGCCGATCGACGCGTCCGCGAAACCCGAGATTCCGCAGCTTCACGAAGCCGGATTGATCGAAACGGTCGCCGGCCAAGCAGGCGCCTCGCATATCCGTCTCACGCCAGAAGGCAATGCAGTGCTGCGCGGGCTTGGCGTGAAATAAGGCGAGTCTTGCGTTTCATTACGCCTGCCATACGCCGTACCCCGCCTCCCGCAGTCCAATCGCCAATTCCACCTCCATATCCTGTGCGCCGCGGTAAGGCATGGGATTGAACACTTCATATAGCTCGGGCAAGAGGCGCAGGCCGTAATCGCGCACATAGCGATTTGCCTGAATGCCGGCCTTGTGCCGGTCGAATCTCAGATCCGGGTCCAGTCCCGTCATTCCCACGTAGACGCACGGTTTGTCGAACCGGTAATCCGGATTCGCGCGGCGAAAGCGCGCCTCGTTCCAGACCGTATCGTCGAGTGCGACAACGTAGACGTAGTAATGATGCTTGCGACGAACCATATAGGCGGCAGTTCAGCTTCGCGTGGTTCCGTGCAGCAGCATCCGGTATTCGGTCGGTGTCACGCCGACGGTCGCCTTGAATTGGCGCGTAAAGGCGCTGTGGTCGGTGTAGCCGCAGAGCGCGGCGACGTCGGTGACTTTGTCGTGCGAGACCAGCAGCGCGGTGGCGGCGTCCAGTCGCGTTTTCAGCAACACCTGGCGCGGCGTCAAATGAAACACTTTGTGAAAGTAGCGCTCCAGTTGCGCCACCGACATATCCGCCATCGTAGCAAGCTGTTTCAGATTTAACGGCTGCACGTAATTTTCCTGGATGGACTGCACCACCGCTGCCAGCCGGCTGTAAGCGGGATGACTGCTTTCGTCCGCTTTCAGGTCGCGGGAGATGCCGGCGAGGCCGACAACCTTGCCCGCCGGATCGCGCAACGGCTGCTTGCAGGTCAGGCACCAACCCGGCTGGCGGCCGGGATACAGATGCAACTCCAGTTGATCGATCATCTGGTTGCCGACGTTGATGATCGCTTTGTCCTGTGCGGTGTAGATGCGGCCGAAACGGCGCGGAAAGACGTCCTCGGCGGTCTTGCCGAGCAACGCGGCCTTTTCCTTGAAACCGCAGCGCGAGGCCAGCGTCCGATTGACCAGCACATAGCGGGCGTGCTCGTCCTTGACGAAGAACGCGACGTCCGGCATCGCGTCGAACACTGGCTCGAGCAGCGTGAAATGCGACAGCATGCCGGACAGCGTTGCGTCGTCCGGTTCGAGCGGATGAGCCAGCGTGTTCATCGTGCGGATTCCGTGGTCGGGGCGGTTGTGCGTTGGCTGTACGTTATCGGCGTGCTCGCCCGTACATTCAGCGGTGCGTTCGTTGTTCCATTTTTCGGCGCTTTCCCCCGCGTTGACCGCTACATTTTCCGGTACGTTCATCATCCGTGCAGCCACGCAGCCAGGCGATTGCGGGTGTGCGTCTGCGCTCGATTATAGGGCTGGGCCGCCACCGATAATATCCGGCAAGCGTCAGGATACCGGTGTCATTCGACCGGGGGCTGCTCCGCGCTCGCCGCCATCAAGGTGCCGATTGGCGCCGGACTGAACGGCGGGCGCGATCCTGTGCGGCGTCGCTGTACGGAATCGATAACCTGGCGATGGAAGCGATCTTGATGGGCGCACATGGCTGGGTGGGCGCAGCGTCGGCCGTTGGCCGGCGAGGAACGCAAGGCGGTGGAAGCGTTGATCCGCCGGGAGATTGAGGCTCGGCCGGCGCTGCCGTAGGTTTGACTTGCGGCAAGTTGATGGGGTGCCGCGCCCGGTCGTGGCGTGACGGGTGATGCGCCGTTTTGCTGAGACGCCACACCGGTGTCGCGCCGGGTATCGTATCTAGCCACGCTACACCGATGTCGCCGCCGACGGCACATCGAGCAGCGCGCTGGGCGTTGCCCCGGCGTGGCGCCTGGCATCCGCCGCGCAACGCCCACCCAGTCCCGCTCAGGCCGCCTGCTTTTCCGCACCCGCCTCGCCTTGCCGCAGATGCAGCAGCCGGTATCCGCTCTTGTAAACGGGTTGCAGGCGGAAGTCGTTTTGCGGCTCGATCTCGAGCAGCAAACGCAGGCGCGACACGTGGCTGTCGATCGTGCGGGTGAACTCGCGGAACTCACGGCCCCACACCATCGCGAAGATATGGTCGCGCGACATCACACGGCCAATGTTGGAAAAGAACAGCGACGCCAACCGGTATTGCGTACCCGATAGCTGGACCGGCTGACCGCGCAGCATGACGAGCTGGCGATGCGTGTCGAAATGATAGAGGCTCGGGCACGCCAGATTCCATCTTATAATCAATCACTTACGATCGCTTTTGAGCAAAAAATCGGATGCAAAAACGGCTCGACACCTCCTAATGGAATCAACCAGTTACTGAGGGTTATGAACAGGCGCGCCAAAGAACGGCAAGCCACCATTGCCGTGTAAATGGGCATCGCAAACGTCATGCAGCCAACGCACGAGTTGCGAACGGTAGTCAAGGCGCCAACCATCAGTGAATTGACCAGCTCCCCTAAAACAGACCTGTTGGTTGTGCCGCGTCATCCCAACTAAAGATAATCACTTCCTTCCTCGACGCTTCTTTGCCCCCGCCACCCACGGTGTACTTGATGTCGACTGTCTCAATGTGAAAACCTTCGAACGCCCGACGGATATCCGGATGGTCGTTGAGGCTTACGATAGCCCTGCCCTTCAGCGACCGCAGGCGGACTGCAATCCCGAGATACTCGGAGTACGGAAACGGCACGCCGTACCCTTCCGTCTCCCAATACGGCGGATCCAGATAGAACAGCGTATGCGGCCGGTCGTATTTGTCGATACACGTCTTCCAGTCAAGACGCTCGACAAATGTGTTGGACAGGCGAAGGTGAGCGGCCGACAGGGTCTCTTCGAGTCGCAGCAGGTTCAGTCCCGGTGGCGCAGTGGTTGCCGTACCAAATGACTGCCCCTCGATCTTGCCGCCGAAACAATTCTGCTGAAGGTAGTAGAAGCGTGCCGCACGCTGGATATCGGTGAGTGTTTCCGGAATCGTGTCCTGCAGCCACGTGAATACCTGCCGGCTCGATAGCGCCCATTTGAACTGGCGCACGAATTCCTCGAGATGATGCTGCGCGACGCGATAAAGATTCACCAGCTCACCGTTGATGTCGTTGATAACCTCGACCTTCGCCGGGGGGCGCATGAAGTACAACGCGGCCCCGCCCGCGAAAACCTCGACGTAGCACTAGCGCGGGATGATGTGATCTGCCAGACGACGCTTGCCGCCGATCCAGGGAATGATGGGTGTTGCCATATGTGGATTGCCTTGTTGGGAATTTGTTAGAATTCGCCCCGCCTACCGGTAGGTGTCAGGGCCTTGGCTAATTCACTGGCTGGTGCAGTGGAAAGGCGGCTGGGGGAAATGCGAGAACATCATCCCGGTCGCCCTGTCTTCTCCCGCGCCACGAAGCACGGTCAAAGTAACTTTATGCTGTGTGCATCGGGTGGCTGATTGCCCGTGACACGCCCGTGTGGCATGCTGAACGCCGTTTCGTACGAGGAAAGGCTTGGTCATGGCACAGCCGTCTACGCACCATCACCCCGCGACCCGGCACACGCCGAAGCCTCACGTGGCGCCGGCGTATGTGCAGCAATTCATCGATACCCATCTGGCCGCGGCGCAGGAAATCCAGCGCAAGTACCAGGTGCCAGCAGGCGTTGTCATTGCCCAGTCTGCACTTGAAAGCAACTGGGGAAGGTCGGTCGTCGGCAACGCCTATTTCGGCGTCAAGGGCCGCGCCCCGAGCGGCGACAGCACGACGTTCACCACGCACGAAGTGGTCAATGGCAAGGCCATCAAGATCGATGACGCGTTCCGCGCCTACGGCAGCTATGAAGATGCCGCCGACGACTATGCGCAGGTGCTTCGAAACAACCCGCGCTTCCGGTCGTCCTTTCTCTACACCCGCAGTTCGCAGTTTGCTAACGCGCTCGCCCACAACGGCTATGCGACGGATCCGGCTTACGCAGTCAAGCTCAACGCGATCATCCGTGCGCACAAGCTCGACCAGTATGACGCGCGCAGGACCGAGCCATGATGATGCGCCGCGTGATCATCACGGCAGCGCTGATCGTCTGCACGCAGGCGTGCGCTGCCCAGCAACCGGTGACGAATGACGATAACGCAGCCGCCCGAGCGGCCGACATCACGCGCACCTACGGTCTCTCGAAAGACAAGACCGAGTGCCTTCTCTTCGATACTGCCGACAAAGGCGAATACTTTCTGGTGCGGGTGCGCGAAAACCACACGGAGGCGTGCGGGGGCGCCGCCGGCGTCTCGCCTACCCTGTTCTTTCTGAAGATACGCAAACGCGACGGCTACGCCATCACCACCGCGTACGACAGCGAGCAATACCTGCCGCTCAAAACACCTGCAAAGAACTGAGTCGCAGGCCCACTGGAGCACGGTCAATAGCCCGGCGCGGACGGGCCCGACCTGCTCAATCCGCTCTAGTCTGGTGCCGTGCGGACGTCTGTTCATCGACCGCATCAGAACGCGACACCACGGTGTCCGGCGACACCGCAAACTGCGTGATGGCCGCAGCCTGCTTGTCCGCGCGCGAAGACGACCCGAAGAAATACTCTTTCGCGCCGAGCACCATGGCAATCAGAATCCCGAACAGCGTATCGCGCGCGCGCATCACGCCGTCGTCGAGCCTGATCTGCTGCGCCGCAAGCAGGAACTCGAGGCCAATTACGGCAAAAAGCGCGACCGTGTACATGTAGGCAAGATTGCGCGCCGTATGGTCATGCTCCACCGCCGCAAAATTGCGCGCGCTCGCACGGTCGTCGGCCGCTACCCTGTCGGCCTGCACCTGGATGCCGGCCATATTCTCCGCATGTGTGAAACCCGCCTGCCGCATCTTCAGCGCGAACTCGTCGTCGGCCTGCTTGAGCGCGAGCAGTTGCTCGGGCGTGATCTGCTGGCCGGTCAGTGCGGACCTGACCGCATCGGCTGAACCATCTTCGAGGCCGAGCTTGCCGGCAATCGCTGATGCGGCCATCGCGGCAATGCCAGGTACCCCACCTGTCAGTGCCGTGACAAGCCATGGTGCCACCGTTTTCAGGAAATCCATCATGCGCTTACCCCAAATGCACGATTGAGCTGCCAGCCGTATTCGAACGTCTCGTTCTCCACGCGCTTTTCGGCACACTCGATGTAATAGACAGACTGCTGTGCGGTCACCATGCCAAGCAGAACCCGGTGGCCGTCCGCACCGCGCGCGGCGAGGAAAGCCTTCAGCGCCGCAATCGTCATGGCACCAATGCCACCGTCGACGGCGATATCGGCGAACGCGCGCTGGTTCTGGTTCAGCACATTCAGCGCACGCTGCAGGAACCGCACGCCCGTCGCCTGCCCGGCGTTCACGCCAATGTCGAACAATTTGTCGGCGAGCGCGGGCGAGACCGCGTCGACCAGATCGAACTTCGGCTGTAACCAGTAGCGGCTGCGATAGATCTGCACTGCCGTCGAATGTGGCATGTCGCGCATTGGGCCGGTATAGCCGAATGCGCGTGCGACCGCGGCGGTAACGCCCCACATCGTTTCGCCGCCAGCGTCGGCCGCATTGTTCGAGTAGCCGCCCTCGCGGCCGATCAGCGCATCGATTTTTTTATCAGGTGTCATTGATCCGTTCCTTATCTTGTTACTTTGGTCATGGTCTGCTCCAGCACCTCGAGGCGCTGCTGCTGCAACCGGTTGAGGATGTCGCCTTCGTTGATATGGGTGCCCGCGTCGACGTCAGCCATCACGACGAGTATGTCGCTGCGATGGCTGGCGTTGGTGCAATGCGAATCTTCACGCACGAAGATATCAACGTCGACAAGCTGCCCGACCTGGATTGTGCTGAGCGGCGTCGCGCGACGCGCCGCGCGATCTCTGAATGCGCGGCATTGATCGGGCGCGATTTCGGCCCGCTTTGGTGGAGGAGCGCGCCCCTTTTGCGGGGGGGGGGGTCATGACGCACAGTACCCCCGCGACTTTTCTCGAGAAACGCGTGAATGTGACGCTAGTCGGCTGTGGCGGCCATGGCTCGCAGATGCTGACACGAGCAACTCAACGAATACTCAAAACCATGCAAAAACTCTGGGAGGTCAAATGAAAATCAGGCTTGATGAGTGGCTGAAACGCGAGTTCGATCCACCGCCAGCGATCCGCACAGCACGCCTCTGGATCAACGCGGTAAAAATCTTTCCCACGCCGGTCAAGGTCGGCCGCGCTTACTACGTCGAACAGAACGCGGTCTTTCAGGACGGTACGGTTCGCCCACGTCTCGCACAACGAATTCCACAATAACTATGGCAGCACGACCACGCATCCGGCGCCGCGCCAACTGGCCAGCCAATATGCACGAACCACGTCCCGGCTATTACACCTGGCGCGATCCGCGCGACGGAAAGACGTACGTCCTCGGGCGCATCGACCTCGCTCTCGCGATCTTTGAGGCGCAGGAGGCAAACGCAAAGGCCGCCGCTGGCAAGGTAACGAAGAGCCTAGCTGAGCGCCTGGACACGCCGAGCGAGACGATCGGCGATCTATTGGACAAGATGCCCGTTGGCAAAGCAAAGCCCGAGACGGTACGCCACAGGAAGTATGTGGATTCGGCAATCCGCGACGAGATCGGGAAGGTACTGTGCGCGGACCTGACGACGAAACACGTCGCCGACATGCTGGAAAAGGTCGAGGCGCGCGGCAAGATGCAATGGGCTGTTAACATCCGTAGTCGCATGCGTGCAGTGTGTCGCAGAGGGATGGCGCATGGTTGGATGGACAAGAACCCGGCCGACGCAACCGACAAGGCGAAGGTCACGGTGAAGCGCCGCCGGCTAACGTTCGCGGAATTCCAGGCGATCTACGAAAAGGCACCACAGGTAGCGTTATGGCTCCAGAACGCCATGTTGCTGGCACTCGTGTCCGGGCAGGACCAGTCCACAGTTGCCCGTTGGGAGCGTGGTTTCCAACGGGACGGCTATGCAGTGTTGACGCGCGGCAAGACAGGCGTGTGCATCGCGATCCCACTCGAGCTGAGGCTCGATGTGCTTGGAATGTCACTCGCCGACGTGATCGCGCGCTGCAGGTCCACA
Organism: Paraburkholderia sediminicola; assembly: GCF_046027825.1. Lineage (GTDB taxonomy): Bacteria > Pseudomonadota > Gammaproteobacteria > Burkholderiales > Burkholderiaceae > Paraburkholderia > Paraburkholderia sediminicola_D. The sequence goes on along the minus strand of NZ_JAQQDU010000003.1, from coordinate 3,465 downwards.
GGGATAGTCAGTAAATATTTGATCCATCACATCCGGCCAAACGTCAACGCCCCCAAAGGCGCGGCGATCAAGATCAAGACCTTCACGTCGAAGTTCAAACAGGCGCGAGATCTCGCCGGTATCACGGGCGACGACGCACCGACCTTTCACGAAATGCGAAGCCTGACGAAGCGGCTTTACATGGAACAAGGTGGGATCGATACAAAGGCGCTGCTTGGCCACATGACCGGCGCGGTTGCCGATCTATATGCCAATTCGCGCGGTCTGGAACCATTGAAGGTGAAAATCAACAGCATCTAAACCGTCATAACTGCTTCACGGTTTAAAAATGTGGTGAGCCTTCCCGCACGCGGCATACGGACTGAATGTCTCTGATCAACTCGCTATTGAGCTGCTGTGAGCTTGAGTCCCGGCCGCGACACCTGTGAGGTTTCCTGTTGACCTTTGCGCCGATCCGCCACCTGCTCGATACCGTTTTTTATGACTTCCTCGCAAAAGGCAAGACGTGCGCGGTAGTAATCTGCATGCAACTGCGCGTCGAGGATGCGCTGTTCCGCCTGGAAAAGCTCCAAACGCAGTTCTCGCAATGCTCTTTCGGCTTGTTTCTCCGGAGTGAGTGCATTGTGCACAGCCCAATTTGCGATCCACTTCAACATGGCGAAGTCCTCCTGTCGTTGGATGCTCTTCTTCTGCCACGACCAAGGCTATCAAAATCCGGCGAAGGCGTGTGTTAAATAATATTTTGGCGCCGCCTGTTGCAAAAACAGCGCAGACTCCTTTCGCGTGCCGATAGTGTGCGCACAGCCGTTCTCGGCGAACGCCGCGTTGCGAATCCAACTTGTGATCTTCCTGACCGGCTGTAGTCGACCCGTTGCGGTCAGCCGGGCTACTACATAGCGGTCATTGGAATTGACCTGATCTATCGTGGCAAAAACGTTTTGTACGGCCAACCTCGCGCCTGCGTCAGTCGATCATCGTACCGTCGTTGCCTATCAAGCAACTGCATGCTCAAAGCTGCCATACCCATATATTCAAGAACGCGCCAATTGGCCTGATCGCCTTTCTCGAACGCCGCCTCAATCGCATCTAAAGCCAACTCGAATTCATTGTGACCTAGGTACTCTTCGAATTCGACAATTTCGTCCGCACAGACTCCGTCTGCACTTTCGGAAAGGTTGGCTCTCGCTTCGCGAAGGTACTCTGACGTCTTGCTCCAGTTCGAACGGTAGTCGTGAACGTTTGACATGTGAAAACTCCACCGAATCTAGTGCGCTTATTGTCGACGATCTTCGCTGTAGGGTCGAAGGGCCGCTCCTGGCCGCAATTCGTCCTTAGGTCGGGGCGGCTAAAGGTAGTCGACCTGCGTGCCTCTAGCAACGTAACCATAAATTTTGAAGCCGTGCTTTGTCTTTACGCCGGGGACATGCACCGACCGGAGTAGCCGCAACACAGCGTCGTGTTGAGCCGACGAGGTCACTTCGACCTCAACCCATTCATCCTCTTCATGATGGCCGAAGAAATGATAAAACCATTCTCGATCCCACGCGCCGGTACTGCCACTCCAAAGATTCTGAACCCGGAATCGAGGTGACAACTCCCCGAGTTCATGCATTCCGATTCGCAGCTCGGCCCATTTCGTATTGTTCATAACAGGAATCATAGGTTGAACTCGAATATCGTAAAGACATTGTAGAGAATCACGCTGTTCCCAGAGCGCGCCGTCGTCCCCGCGCTCAGATTGTTGACGATTCTCGCGTCAGTGTCGAATGACCGGTTGTGGCCGAACCCGGTCCGACGATGAGCCAACAGTGCGCTCCGACATTGAGGCTCCCACGTCGGGCAGCAGTCGACCCATTCCCGTCGTCCAGCTCTACATCGCCCCAACGACAAGTTCCGGCGGATATCGGCCGTTCGCTAGACCGTTGCTAACCATGGGTCTGCCTGAGCGGTCACGACTTTAAGTCCTACAATGCCTTGGCTATGCGTTAGGCTGGGCTCAGCCAGCGTTGAACGACTCATCGCGAAGGCGTATAGCCTTGGTCCGGCCCTGAGATCAGTTGCAGTCGACCTCGGGCACTTCGACTTCTGTGTCGACCAGGTTGTCGCAAACAGGACATTCGAACTTGACGCTGGTTGAAACGTTGTGAGGCTGCATCTTTTGTCGTTTTCCGTTGTGACGCTGTATGGGCGCTTCAATCGGCGCCTGTCGAATTCCCGTTTCACTACGGCATAGCACTCGCACACGCGCTTTTCGAGCCCCGGTCGGTCTAGTACCGCGATATGCCCGTAGCTGTAACGAATCAGCCCCGCATCCTGCAGCCTCATCGCTGCTTCCGTCACGCCGGGTCTCCGGACACCGAGCATGTTAGCAATCAGCTCCTGCGTCATCCTCAGCTCGTTCGACCCAAGACGGTCCAGGCTCAGCAGCAGCCATCTGCACAATTGCTGGTCGATCGAATGGTGCCGGTTGCAAACGGCTGTCTGCGCCATCTGCGTGATCAGTGCCTGGGTGTAGCGCAGTAAAAGTCGCTGCATGGGACCGCCCCGACGAAATTCCTCTTTCATTAATCGGGCGTCTAGCCGAAATGCGCGCCCTGCGCTTTGCACAACCGCCCGGCTTGGGGTGGTCTCACCGCCCATGAAAAGCGCAATACCTATCAATCCTTCGTTGCCCACGATCGCGATTTCAGCCGACGCGCCGTCCTCCATCACGTACAGCAAAGATACGATTGAAGTCGTCGGAAAGTAAACGTGGTCGAGGCGATCGCCTGACTCATATACAACCTGCCCGAGCGGCATATCGACCAGCATCAGATGCGGGGAAAGGCGAGCCCACTCGGCTTCAGACAGAACCGCAAGCAGGTGATTCTCGTTCCGACGATGCTCGTCTGACATGTTTCGCTCCCCGGCATACTGTCCAGAACCGCGCCGCATCCGCAACCAAGCCTAACAATATCAGGCATTAGCGACAGGTGGATGGCCATGTCAGACGAAAGGGCGTGAGTGCCGCTGCGAAAGGCCGGGCAGCGTTCCTCATGAGAACCGCGCACGACTGATCCACCAACAAATTATAGTTCGCACAGTTGCTCCTGCGGGTCACGCGGCAACCTCGAACGTCGCCGTCCAGAAGGCTGCGTATCGGTGTTGCCGGCGACTACGTTTGAAAGCAAACACGTCGGCTCACGGGCAGGGGGTGCCTGCACCTTGAAAATTCAGGTTGCATTGACCGCCGTCACACGGGTCACAAGCGGCGCATTGTTCCTCGAGGACGGGAGCCGGAACTCGAGTAAACGGCACTAATCGGGCCGGCCTTCGCGTCTCTGAACGCTATCGGACCGCATCTGCATCCGCTGTGGCGTAGCCTGAACCGTGGGCTACCCCGAAGTTTGGTATCTCCGGATTTGTGGCACCGCATTCGTGAGGCCAGGGATCTACTGCTAACCGCGTTGCGCGGGCGCATCCCCT
>NZ_JAQQDU010000299.1:0-264 GCF_046027825.1 Paraburkholderia sediminicola | reverse complement strand
GGTACCTCGCCGAGGCGAAGCCGAAGGCCCCCACCGCGCAGGAACGAAGCCCCCGGTTTCCCATGCAGACCCATCCGCGACGCACGCAGTGCGAAGTGGGAGCTGATGAGCGCTTTGTCACTAACGCCGAGTGTGCGAAGGAACGGATTCCAGATGCACCACTACCGTGGCTGCGCGGGGGCCCCGCTTAGCAGGGGGCTAGCCGCTTTCTTTGCTTATCTTTCTTTGCGGCGGCAAAGAAAGTAAGTGCCGCCCCGCACAGGG
>NZ_JAQQDU010000298.1:0-282 GCF_046027825.1 Paraburkholderia sediminicola | reverse complement strand
TAGGCAATTAGAAGGTGAGGTCCGCAAGCGGCTTTGGTGCCGTTCAAAATGCGAGAGCAAAACTGCAGCGGGCGGTTTTAAGAAGTACCGTTTGGCACGCGCAGCGCCGGTTCAAGAAATGTGCTTCGGCGCGCGTAGCGCCGCCGGAAGTATGACTGCTTTGTCACCAGGGCCGAATGTGCGAGGGCACGGATTCCAGATGCACCACTACCGCATCTGTGCGGGGGACCCGCTTAGCAGGCTCAGGATTACCCACAACTCTCCAGAAAGAGCGCTTGTAAA
>NZ_JAQQDU010000297.1:0-284 GCF_046027825.1 Paraburkholderia sediminicola | reverse complement strand
CCTGCTGCGCTCGGTGCCCGGTATTGGCCCCGGCGCTGCGGCCACGCTGATCGCCTTCATGCCCCAGCTCGGTTCACTGAACCGCCGCGAGATCGCCGCCCTTACCGGCGTCGCTCCGTTCAATTGCGACAGCGGCAGGCATCAGGGCAAGCGTCGCGTGCAGGGCGGTCGCGCCATCGTGCGTCGCGCACTTTACATGGCCTGCATACCGGCACTGCGTTTTAACCCCACCATCAGGGCGTTTTATGACCGCCTGCGCAAGGCTGGCAAACCGTTCAAGGTGG
>NZ_JAQQDU010000296.1:0-285 GCF_046027825.1 Paraburkholderia sediminicola | reverse complement strand
TTAACCAGTTAACTTGATAATGCTGTCGGTCGACAGCAACATACATCTTCGGCAAGACGAAATCCGGCTTCAATAATCGGGCTTCTCGACTTCCAGAATACAGGCGGCACTGGTTGTAAATGAATTCGATTTTGTCGTAGACGGCCTTGGGCGCCAAGGTCGTCGTCTCGACAATCCGAGACAAAGGGGCTTGATTCACAATTAAAATAAAGACGTCCCGGTTTTTTTCTGAACGCCTTTGTCCTGCTATTGATTTTTGTTTGCCAATGAATGTCTTTTTACACG
>NZ_JAQQDU010000295.1:0-304 GCF_046027825.1 Paraburkholderia sediminicola | reverse complement strand
GGAATGTGTCATCGAAATTGGGAATTTGGTTACCCCGTCGATGACCAATGACGACGACGAATCGCGGCAGACGTAAGACGCTTCGCTGGCCGTATTCGACCTCTTTGACCGAACACGGAAAACTGCATCATGAACCAAAAATCAAGCGGTCTGCACCCGGAAGCGCAAAGGTTACTCTGGGCAATGGTCTACGACAGGAGGACCGCGCCCTTTGACAGGAAGTCTTACGATCAACTCGAGCGGCGCGGGCTCATCAAGAGGATTGATACCGGCTATTCGACGACCCAACAGTGGGAAGTGACCC
>NZ_JAQQDU010000294.1:0-304 GCF_046027825.1 Paraburkholderia sediminicola | reverse complement strand
GGGCCGGGCGTCGGGATTGATCTGACAGCGCGTTCTCGCCGCGATCAAGCCATTTGTAGCCGGTCTGCCGGCTGATGTTAAAGCGCTGGCACAGCTCGGTCATCGTCAGCGTGTGCTGACTGGCCAGATGAACAAATTCCTGTCGGAGGCTCATGGTGTCTTTTGCGTTCCAGGGCATGGTCGGGACCGGGCGTTTTAATACCCGGAAGTGTCAACCATGTCCCCGCACACCTGTCAGCTATGTCTCCGGTCTATACACCGCCGGCAAAGAGAAGTAAGTGCCCGCCCCGCACAGGGGCGACGC
>NZ_JAQQDU010000293.1:0-312 GCF_046027825.1 Paraburkholderia sediminicola | reverse complement strand
TGAGAAAAGGGTTAACTCTGATTTTTCAGAGGCGAGCTAATGAGCCCCGGCAAACAACTGATCATGCGGCTGTCAGCGATAGAAGATCCCCGCGTCGTGGGACGAACCTGGCACAGGTTGATCGACATTTTGTCGATTGCGCTGTTCTCGGTGCTCGCCGGCGCACAGGGGTGGGACGAGATGGAGGAATGGGGTATTGCCCATGAAGCGAGGCTTCAGCAATACCTGGAATTGCCGCATGGCATCCCGGGGCACGACACCATCCGACGTGTCTTTGAGGTGCTTGATCCAAAACAACTGGATACCTGCCTG
>NZ_JAQQDU010000292.1:0-313 GCF_046027825.1 Paraburkholderia sediminicola | reverse complement strand
CCGCTGGAATTCCTCGAATGGCGACAGATACGGGTTCGTGTAGCCCAGGCCGACCACGAAGCCCACCACCACCTGGTTGTTGTCCATGTGATAGAGGAACGAGCCACCGTACGTGTCGTTCTCCAGCGGCCAGCCGGCGGTGTGCATCACCAGACCCGGTTTGTGCCTGGCCGGATCGATCTCCCACAATTCCTTGATCCCGATACCGTGAACCTGCGGATCGACGCCTTCGCGCAGCTTGAACCTGTCGTTCAGCTGGCGGCCGAGGTGCCCGCGCGCGCCTTCGCAGAACAGCGTGTACTTCGCGTGCAGC
>NZ_JAQQDU010000291.1:0-323 GCF_046027825.1 Paraburkholderia sediminicola | reverse complement strand
GAAACCGTGGTGATCGTGCCGGGTTATGGGCTGGCGGTGGCGCGTGCGCAGCATGCGTTGAAGGAGCTGACCGACAAGCTGGTCGAGAAGGGCATCGAGGTGAAGTACGCGATTCACCCTGTGGCCGGACGCATGCCGGGGCACATGAACGTGCTGCTTGCTGAAGCCGAAGTGCCGTACGACATGGTCTACGAAATGGACGACATCAACGGCGAGTTCGGTCAGGTCGACGTCGTGCTGGTGCTCGGCGCGAACGACGTGGTGAATCCGGCGGCGAAGAACGATCCGAAGTCACCGATCGCGGGCATGCCGATCATCGAGGC
>NZ_JAQQDU010000290.1:0-328 GCF_046027825.1 Paraburkholderia sediminicola | reverse complement strand
ACGGCGCAGCAGCAGGGCCTGCAGCTGCTCGGTCTGCACATCGTTCAGTGGCCGCACGACGGGTTTGATGACGGCGCCGAAATGGGCGATGACGAACGCATCGATGCGGTCTGTCTTCGCGCGTTTGCCGGTGGCTTTGGCAAAGTCGCGCACCTGTCGGGGATTGACGGCGACAGCGGGAAGACCGGCCTGACAAAGCGCCTTGAGCACGGCGAGTTCGAGCTTGCCGGTGGCCTCCATGACGATCAGGGTGGGGCCCAGCGTGATCAGACGCTGGACCAGCTGTTCGATGGCGGCGGTTTCATTGTCGACACTGAAATGTTCGGTT
>NZ_JAQQDU010000029.1:0-91987 GCF_046027825.1 Paraburkholderia sediminicola | reverse complement strand
CGTGTAGTACGAGGTGTACTGGCGGCCAGCCGTGAACGAACCGTACGTGGCGTTCGCGAGGCCGACATAGGCTTGCCGGTTGAACGCCAGACCGGAGACGGACTGCGCGCCGGTTGCACTGTTAAAGCCTTCTTCCAACTGGAAGATCGCCTTCGTGCCGCCGCCCAGATCCTCGGCGCCCTTCAGGCCGAAGCGGCTACCTGCCCAGATGCCGTTGATCATCTTGACCACCGAGTGACCGCCACTCGTCGAACCGAGCGACGTCTGGCTGCTCTGATAGCCGATCCCCGTATCGACGATACCGTACAACGTCACGCTGCTCTGAGCGTGCGCGCCGAGGGCGACCAACCCAAGGGCCGAGGTTGCTAATGCCTTTTTCATTTCTGCTCCTTTGTAAAAAACTTCTTCTTTATGTCTGGCAGTGCCTCACCGGCGCCGACTCTTGATCAAGCGTTCAAAACACCGGATGGCCATTGATCAGGCTAGGCAACCACGTCGAAAACAGCGGTACGTAGGTCACAATGTTGATCGCGCTGAAGATAGCCAGGTAATAAGGCCATGCCACCTTGGTGGTTTCACCTATCGACACATTGCCGATCGCGCAGCCGATGAACTGCACCGAACCGATCGGCGGATGCACGAGGCCCAATGCACAGTTCAGCAAAATCATGATCCCGAACTGCACCGGGCCAACACCGGCATGCATCGCCATCGGCAGGAACAACGGCGTAGTGATCAGGATGTGCGCGGCCATGTCGACGAACGTGCCGAGGAAGATCTGAAGGATGTTGATGTAAAGCAGCATCAACCAGGCGTGACTCGTTGCACCGTCGAGCATGCGTTCGATTGCGTCGGGAATCTCCAGATAGGCCATCTGATAGCGCAGCATGTTCGACACACCGATCAGCAGCAACACCACGCCAGTGGTTTTAGCCGCCTTGGACAGCGCATGAAAGAGCTTCTTCATCGTCATCGAGCGATAAACGACGATGGTCAACACCAGCGAATAAGCCACGGCAATGGCTGCGGCCTCCGTCGCTGTAGCAATGCCCTTGGCCACGCAAACAAGAATGATCGCGATCACCATCAGGCCGGGCAAGGCGCCGAGGAACGTGCGGGCCACCGCGAACCAGCCGGGAAAGCGCTGCAATTCAGTCGAACCGTCAGGACGGCGCGGATAGCCGAACTTGACCGCTTGCCAGTACGCGGCGATGAGCACGAAACCCATCACCCACAGAACCGGCAACAAACCCGAAAACAACAGATCGCCGATCGACACACCGCTCAACTGCTGACCGTTCAACGTCCCGGTGATGCCTTGGGCCGCGAACGCATAGATGATCATGTTCGTCGAGGTGGGCATCAGCGCGCCCGCCAGCGAGGAATGGGTCGTCACATTGACCGCATAGGCCGCGCTATAGCCTTCGCGCTTCATCAGCGGAATGACGACGCCGCCCATCGCGGACGTGTCTGCCGTCGGCGAACCGGACACGCCGCCGAACAACGTGCACGCGACCACATTCGCCATGCCGAGCCCACCGCGGAAATGGCCCACCGTGGCCTGCGCGAAACGCAGGATGCGGTCGGCGATACCGCCGTGCAACATCAACTCGCCGGAGAAAATGAAGAACGGGACCGCGAGGAACGAAAACGCGTTCATGCCCGAAATCATCGACTGCATGGCAGTGGCCGCCGGCAAGCCTTCATATAGATAGGTCAGGACGCACGAGAGTCCTAACGCAAACGAAACAGGAACCCCGAATACGAGGAAAACGAGGAAACTAACTGAGAGGATGGCAAGTTCCATGATTCTTCTATTTTTGTTTCTGTGCGAAAAGCCCCAGCAGGTTCTCAAATGAGAACAGTGCGATGCAGGCGCTGGCAATGATCGGAATGACGTAACGAAGCGCTTCCGGAAGGCCCAGAATCGGAATCTTGTCGTCCATGGTCGTCTCCGCCATCTGCCAGCAGCCGAAGAAGATCGCCACGGCCAGCACGATCAGACAGAGATGCTGGAATGCGTGGGCAAGCACTTGGCCTTTCGGCGGCAATTTCTTGACGAGCGAATCCAGCCCGATATGGCCACCCTCGCGAACCTTCAGCGCGGCGCCGAACATGGCGATCACAATCACCAGCAACAGGGCAATGGGTTCGACAAAATCCGGTGCATCGCTGAAGACATAGCGCATTACGACGCTATAAATCACCAACAGGCACAGCGTGGCGAGACTCACCGACGCCAGGATCACCAGCACGCGGAAGAGAAAATCATTTGGGCGTTTCATGAATCTCATTGACCCCATCCTTGCATACAACGGATTTATTCTTAATCTTCAGGATTCCTGCCAGCCATCACCGGATCAGGAACCCGCGCGGCGGCAAAGGCCTGCAGCACTTCCTGCAAGGTCTTTCGCCGCCGCTCTACTTCCGAATTACTTGACTGCCTGGATTTCGTCGACGATCTGCTTCATTTGCGGCGTCTTCTCGTACTTCGCCCAGACCGGCTGCATCGCCTTCACGAAAGCAGGACGGTCGATCTGCGCGGCGGCAATGATCGTCGCGCCGCCCTTGGTGACCGTCTTGGCCGCATCGGCTTCGCGCGCGGTCCACAGCTTCTCGTAGTAAGGCACCGAGTCAGCCGCCGCCTTCTTGATGATCTCCTGCTCCTGTGGCGTCAGTGTGTCCCACACCTTCTTGGAGAACACCAGGACTTCCGGCGTCATTGAATGCTGGGTTTCGGAATAGACCTGCGCGACTTCGAAGTGCTTGGTCTCTTCGTACGACGGCAGGTTGTTTTCCGCGCCATCCACGAGGCCCGTCTTCAGGCCCGTATAGACTTCGGCAAACGGCATCGGCGTCGGCGTGCCGCCCATCGCCTTGATTTCATCGACCATCAGGTCCGAAGGCTGCACGCGCACCTTGAGGCCCTTCATGTCGGCGGGCGAATGGATGGCTTTCTTCGCATACATCGAGCGCGCGCCGCTCTCATAGAACGTCAGCGCGATCATGCCCTTCGCCGTGAAGGCGTCGAGAATCTTCTGGCCTTCCGGGCCGTACATCACTTTGCGGAAATGGTCGATGTCGCGAAACAGGAACGGCAGCGACGGAATCATCGATTCGGGGACGATCTCGTTGAACGCCGCACCGTTGGCGCGCGCCATGTCCAGTGCGCCGATGCGCACCTGATCGATCGTGTCATTTTCAGAACCCAGCGCGCTGTTGCCGAAGACCTTCACGGAATCTTTGCCACCGGTTGCCTTGCTGATTTCTTCACCCATGTATTTCACGGCCATATTGGTCGGATAGGTGTCGCCATGCACGTCCGACACACGAAACACGCGCGCGTGAGCCGACACGGTGCTGAACGCCAGCACGGAGGCCGCGACAATCATCGAGACACGGGAAGAGGCAAACTTCTTGTTCATCGTGACATTCCTTGAAAAATAGATCATCCAATCGGTTGCGGATGCTGCGACATGGTTTTAATGCGTCTCCCGGCTCAAGAAAAATGCCGCTCATTTTTCTCTGCCGTACGATCACCGCCCTTTCGGGTGGCGAGAGTTTTAACGTACTGGCCTGCGCGATATCCCCGACACAGATCCTCAGCACTCCTCTCGGACAACTCGACTTCTTTACTTCGACTGCATCGGTGTGAACCTCGCGCGAGTGGGTCACGCGCGCAGAAAACGCTGCCCTCTTTGTCCAACCGACAAAGCTATCTCGAAAGGAGTTTGTTTGGGCTCATATGTTGTACGACGACATATGAAGTCTATAAAACGTAATCTGAGTTGTACAGCCGGTATTTACCCGCACCACAGCAGGTTTAACGTAAAAGTTTCCGGGCCGAAAACAGGCTAAAAGGCAATACAGAAGGGAAATCGAGCAGAATCCGTGTCTCGTGGCTTTATATTTTTCGTAGAGAGGAAGATGACTCGAAAGTGGCATTTATGCCACTATGTTGTACGACAAGTGATGAATAAAAGGCTGCCACTGTTTGGCGCCGGCATGCTAATTGCCGACGCCACTCCTTTCACACACGTCGCTTTTCAGAGTTCGCCCGCGTATTCCGGCTCAGGCAGGCTGCTCACGCCGGGGCGAACAGCAAAGAGATGGCCGTCGTGTTCGCTCGCGCCAGTCGCGGGGCGAATCGACGTCACGAACAGCGTGTCCAGGTTCTTGCCGCCGAACGCGCACATCGCCGGCTTCACGGCCGGCACGGCAATCTGCCGATCGAGCTTGCCTTGTGGGGTAAAGCGCAGCAGCAAGCCCGCATCGTTCGCGCAAATCCAGTAGCAGCCATCCGCATCCACCGCAGCGCCGTCCGGCCGCCCGGCGTAATCATGCAGGTCGGCGAAGACGCGCCGGTTACGCGGCTCGCCCGCTTCGATGTCGTAATCGAATGCCCAGATTTGCCGGCGCAGAGGATGCGAGTCCGACAGATACATCGTGGTTCCATCGGGCGACCACGCCAGACCGTTCTGCGTAATCAAGGCGTCGACGACTGGCGCTGACAAGACACCGCGCTCATCGAAACGATAGAGCGCGCCCGCAGGAACGGCAGCCGCCATGTCCTGCACCATCGTGCCGGACCAGAAGCGCCCTTGCCGGTCGCAACGGCCGTCGTTGAAGCGCATATCGTCGAACGCGAAGACCGGCGCGGCGAGCTTTCTGCCCGTCACCTTTACCGGTTCGCCGTCGCCGGGCGCGCCTTCAGTCAGCGTGACCGCGAAGAGCCCCGTTTCACAGCCCGCCAGCACCGTGCCGCGACGATCGAAGGCGATGCACGCCACCTTCTCCGGCAATTGCCACTCGGCGCGCTCTCCCGAATCGGGCTGCAGCCGCACGATCTTTTGCGCAGGAATATCCACCCAGTAGAGCGCCTGTTCCGCGGCACGCCACACCGGGCTCTCGCCGACCGACGCGGGCGCCTGCCCTGGCGCCTCGACACGTTCCACCCGCGGGTTCGCCATGGCGCTCACCGCTTCGGCTCCATCGGTCCGGCCAGCACGAACGGGCCACCCTGGAAATGCTGCGTCGGATCACCGAGATCGGTGGTGGGCGCCGTGACCGGGAAAAGGTGTTCGAACTCGATCGAACTGTCCTGCGGACGAAAGCCGAGGAATGCCGCCTTGGTGTTATCGACCCACTTGGTCCGGTTATCCGAGACGCCATAAACGATCGCGTGCCCAACCCGGTTCGTGAACAGCGAGCAGCGCACCAGTTCGATAAAGTCGCGGAAGCTCAGATAGGTGACGAGCATGCGCGGATTCTTCGGCTGCTCGAACGACGAGCCGATCCGCAGGCACACCGTCTCGAGACCGAAGCGATCGAAGTAATAGCGCGACAGCGATTCGCCGAAGCACTTCGTCACGCCGTACAGGCTGTCCGGACGAAGCGGCGCATCGATATCAACCACCGACGTCGTCGGATGAAAACCCACGGCATGGTTCGAGCTCGCATACACGATGCGCTTCACGCCCTGCTTCTGCGCCGCCGAATAGAGGTTGTACAGGCCGCGAATGTTCGCTTCGAGCAGATCTTCGAACGGCGCCTCGATGGAAATGCCGCCAAGGTGAACAACGGCATCCACGCCTTCGAGCAGCGCGTGAACGGCGGCCTCGTCCGCGAGGTCCACGATCGACGCTTCTTCGTGTGCCGCCACGTCGCCGAGCGGCGCGATATCGGTGACGCGCACGACGTCGGCCCACGCGGCGAGCGCACCGCGCAACTGCTTGCCAAGATTGCCGGCAGCGCCGGTGAGCAGAAGACGGCGGAAAGGTTTCTGCGCCGCCGTGCGGTCAAGGTTCGAGTCAGTCATGTCCTGGTCTTTATCGTGATTACTATTAGTACTGTCAGGTCACCGGCGCCGGATTGAACAGCGTCAACGCATTATGGAGTTTGAGCTTCTCCGCGCAGGTCTCCTTACGTCCGCTTGCGACGTCGAGCATCAGGCGGAACAGCTCCCAACCCACGTCTTCAATCGTCGCCACGCCGGTTGCAATGGTACCGGCGTTGATGTCCATCAGATCATGCCAGCGGCGCGCGAGATCGGAGCGCGTCGCGACCTTGATGACGGGCACTTCCGCGAGGCTGTACGGCGTGCCGCGGCCCGTGGTGAACACATGCAGGTTGATGCCTGCCGCCACCTGCAACGTGCCGCAGATGAAATCGCTGGCCGGTGTGGCCGCGTAAATCAGGCCCTTCTGCTTGACCTTTTCACCTGGCGACAACACGCCGGAGATGGCCGAGTTGCCCGACTTGATGATCGAACCCATCGCCTTTTCAACGATGTTCGACAAGCCGCCCTTCTTGTTGCCCGGCGTCGTGTTGGCACTACGGTCCGCGCCGCCGCGCTTCAGATAATCGTCGTACCACTGCATCTCGCGGATGATCGCAGCCGCCACCTCCGCGTTGGCCGCGCGCGCCGTCAGTTGATCGACACCGTCGCGCACTTCAGTGACTTCGGAGAACATCACCGTCGCACCGGCGCGCACCAGCAAGTCGGTCGCGAAACCCACCGCGGGGTTCGCCGTCAGCCCGGAAAATGCATCGCTGCCGCCGCATTGCACACCGACCACCAGATCAGCGGCCGGGCAAGTCTCGCGGCGGCGATTGTTCAACCGCTTCAGATGGCCGTCGGCCATTCTCATGATCGACTCGATCATCGACTGGAAGCCGACGTGCGCTTCGTCCTGAAGCACCACCACGTCGCCGTTCAGATCGGCCTCGACGTCACCGATGTCAGCCACTTCGGCGACATTCGCAGCAGCGGCAATCGGGATCGTGCCCGGCGGCATCAGGCGTTCCGGCTGCAGCTTCTCGCAACCGAGGCTGACCATCATCACTTCACCGCCGAAATTCGGATTCAGACTGATGTTGCGTACGGTGCGGATCGGCACCATCGCGTCCGGCGCGTCGATCGCGACGCCGCAACCATAGGTGTGCCCGAGACTCACGACATCGTCGACGTTCGGGTAGCGCGGCAGCAGTTCGGCCTTGATGCGCGTGACCGCATGCTGAACCACATCGGCCACGCATTGCACCGTGGTCGTAATCGCCAGGATGTTGCGCGAGCCCACCGAGCCGTCGGCATTGCGATAGCCCTCGAACGTGAAGCCTTCCAGCGGCGGCATCTCCGGCGCCTTGATGGTCGCGATCGGCAGGTCTTCCAGTCCGGGCGGACTCGGCATGCGGATCACATGTTCGTTGATCCAACTGCCCTTCGGCAAGGCCTTGAGCGCGTAACCGATCACCACGTTGTAGCGGATGACCTCGTCGCCTTCCGCGAGATCGGCCAGCGCGACTTTGTGCCCTTGCGGAACACGCTCGCGCAGCGCAATGCCATCGGGAAACACGGCGCCCTCACCCAGACCGCCGTCGTTGACGACGATTGCGACATTGTCATTGGGGTGAACGCGAATGTAGAGCGGGGTTTGTTCCATTGCATCGATCCTTATGGCGGTTTCACGCCTGCTGCATCATCCATTCATACGTCATCCTACAACATGAAAGATGACTTGGACGTTCCGTATTTACCCTATGGCGTGCATTATGCCGTGAAAACACCGTTGAGTTAGCCGATTTGTTGTTGTACGATGACGTATAAGAAATCTCCATTTCTCAATACCGCCCCAATTCGACGCCCTGGATACTCATCATGACGACACCGCAAGAACTGAAACAGATCGTTTCCGAAGGCCTTCTGTCCTTCCCCGTTACCGACTTCGACGAACAAGGCGATTTCCGCGCCGATACCTATGCCGAGCGCCTCGAATGGCTCGCGCCTTACGGCGCTTCGGCGCTGTTCGTCGCCGGCGGCACGGGCGAATTCTTCTCGCTCACGCATAACGACTACTCGAACGTCGTGCGCACGGCAACGGAAGTCTGCAAGGGCAAGGTACCGATCCTCGCCGGCGCCGGCGGCCCGACCCGCGTGGCGATCGCCTACGCACAGGAAGCCGAACGTCACGGCGCGAACGGCATTCTGCTGATGCCGCACTACCTGACCGAAGCGTGTCAGGAAGGCATCGCGGCCCACGCAGAAGAAGTCTGCAAGTCCGTGCCGAACATGGGCGTGATCATCTACAACCGCGCGAACTCCAAGCTTAACGCCGACATGCTCGAAGGGCTGGCCGAACGCTGCCCCAACCTGATCGGTTTCAAGGACGGCGTGGGTGAGATCGAGAACATGGTGTCGATCCGCCGCCGCCTCGGCGACCGCTTCTCGTACCTCGGCGGCCTGCCTACCGCTGAAGTCTACGCCGCAGCCTACAAGGCGCTGGGCGTGCCGGTGTACTCGTCGGCCGTGTTCAACTTCATCCCGAAGACCGCGATGGACTTCTACCGCGCGATTGCCGCGGACGACCACGCGACCGTCGGCAAGCTGATCGACGAATTCTTCCTGCCGTATCTTGCGATCCGTAACCGCCGCCAGGGCTACGCGGTCAGCATCGTGAAGGCCGGCGCGAAGCTGGTCGGCCACAGCGCGGGTCCGGTGCGCGCACCGCTGACCGATCTGACCGAAGACGAGATGGCGCAACTCGACGTGCTGATCAAGAAGCTCGGCGCGCAGTAACGCAGTACGGCGCGAGGCCGTGCGAACCGGGGTCGCGCGCACGGCACCGCACAGGGCGCCCGGGACGGCAACGTCGCCGGGCGTTTTTTGACTGCGGTTTGGTACTGCGGTCTTTACCGTGCTTTTTGCTGCCTCTACGCCTCGCGCTTCCCGCGAAGGAGCGACGGTCCGAGCAGCCGGCAGCGCCGATTGCGGCCCGACGCCTGGGAGTTCACTCCCTTGTAAAAGATTCAGGAGACAAGCATGGAAATGAGCCGCACGGCGAGCCCCGCCCACGCTGCGAAACGAACCAAAGTCCGCTACGCGATTCTGCTGCTGATCTTTCTGATCACGACGCTCAATTACGCGGACCGCGCCACGCTTTCGGTGACCGGCTCCGCGATGCGCGCCGAGTTCGGCCTCGACGCGATCAAGATGGGCTACATCTTCTCCGCGTTCAGTTGGGCCTACGTTCTGTCGCAATTGCCGGCAGGCTGGCTGCTCGACCGTTTCGGCGCGCGGCGCGTCTACGCGGCGAGCATTTTCCTGTGGTCACTGTTCACGCTGCTGCAAAGCTCGATCGGTCTGCTGGGTAGCGCAGCCGCAGCCGTGACCGCGCTGTTCGTGCTGCGCTTCGCAATGGGTGCGGCTGAATCGCCAGCGTTTCCGGCCAACGCCAAGGTTGTCGCGAGTTGGTTCCCCACGAACGAACGCGGCACCGCCTCCGCCATCTTCAATTCAGCGCAATACTTCGCGGCGGTGATCTTCACGCCGCTGATGGCATGGCTGACCCATGCGTTCGGCTGGCATACGGTCTACCTCGTCATGGGCGCGACCGGACTGTTACTTGCCCTCACCTGGCTGAAGGTGATGAAGAATCCCGCCGACCACCCACGCGTCTCGCGCGCCGAACTCGACTACATCGAACAGGGCGGCGGCGTGGTGAACGGGCACAAGAAAGCAGCCCGGGCTGAGGACATCGCCGGCGCCGGCGGCTGGTCACTGGTGCGTCAACTGCTGAGCAACCGCATGCTGCTCGGCGTCTATCTCGCGCAGTACTGCATCAACGTGCTGACCTACTTCTTCCTGACCTGGTTTCCGATCTACCTCGTGCAGGCGCGCGGCATGACGATTCTGCAAGCGGGCCTGGTGGCATCCCTGCCCGCGATTTGCGGATTCTCCGGTGGCGTGCTCGGCGGCATCCTGTCCGACGGGCTGATCCGGCGCGGACATTCGCTCACGATCGCGCGCAAGGTGCCGATTGTCGGCGGGATGCTGCTGTCGGTGTGCATCATCGGCTGCAACTACGTGTCGACCGACTGGATCGTCGTCGCGCTCATGTCGCTCGCATTCTTCGGCAAAGGCATCGGCGCGCTCGGCTGGGCCGTCGTGGCGGATACGTCGCCGAAGGAGGCACTCGGTTTGTCGGGCGCCATCTTCAATATGTTCGGCAATGTCGCCGGTATCGTGACGCCCATCGTGATCGGCTATCTCGTCGCGACGACCGGGTCGTTCAACGGCGCGCTGGTTTTCGTCGGCCTGAACGCCTTGCTGACGGTGTTCAGCTACCTCGTGATCGTGAAAGACATCAAACGGGTCGAACTGCGCCAGGGCTAGCAGCCAGGCGGTTATCGTACTTCCGCGGGCGGCCGCCGAACAACGCGGCTTGCCCGTCAGCTGCCTGAAACCGGGCATCGGCACCAGGTCTGACATCGATACCGAAAATGATCCGGCGTTTATATAATCAGTCGTCAGACGACGGTATAATGGATCACAGGAAGTACCTGCAACTATCTGATTTAAGGGGCGTTTTCGATGGCTACACCACTGGCATCCGCGGTACTGCCACGACGCGCGCGTAATCTTGCCGAGTTTGTCGTCAGCTACGTCACCGAGCAAATTGCGTCCAACGCCTTGAAGCCCGGCGACAAACTGCCGACCGAATCGCAATTGATGGTTACGTTGAGCGTGAGCCGCACTGTCATCCGTGAAGCGATTTCACGCTTGCAGGCGGGCAAGATCATTGAGACGCGCCACGGCATCGGCAGCTTTGTGCTGGAACCGCAGCGCGAAAAGCTGGGCATCGACATGGTGCCCGCCACCACGTTGCGCGACGTGCTTTCGATTCTCGAACTGCGCATCAGCCTCGAAACGGAATGCGCGGGTCTGGCGGCTCAACGGGCCAAGCCGGACGACCTCGCGCGCATGCGCGCCGCGCTCGACGCGATCGAAGCCACCCGCCACAACGGGCTGGATAGCGTCGACGCCGACCTGCAGTTCCATATCTCCGTGGCGCGTGCAACCGGCAACCGGTATTTCGTCGACATCCTGACGCAAATGGGCAGTGCGCTGATTCCGCGCAACCGGCTCGACTCGGCGGGAATCGCGCGTGCCGAGCCCGACGCTTATCTGTCGCTCGTCAACCTGGAGCACGAAAGCATTCTCGAGGCGATCACCCGGCACGATGCCGAAGGGGCGCGCGCGGCAATGCGCATGCACCTGTCCAACAGCCGCGAGCGGCTACGGCGCGCCAACGAAACCGCTGAAGCAAACAGCTAATTCTTTGCGCTGACGCTGAGCAAGCGCTGATTCGTCGCGCGGGACGCAGAAAAAATGGCCGGAATATCCCGGCCATTTTTTATCTCACGCGGCGCCCACTTCGGCGCCGCTCACGCATCGTTTAGCTGCGTGTGATCTCGCCATCACGGCGACGCCACAAGTCCAGCGGATTACCGTCGGCCAGCGACTCCGGCAACAGATCGGCCGGGAAATCCTGATAGCACACGGGACGCAGGAAGCGCTCGATCGACGTCGTCCCCACTGACGTCGCCCGGCTATCGGACGTGGCCGGGAACGGGCCGCCGTGCACCATCGCGTGTGAAACTTCAACGCCCGTCGGGAAACCGTTGACCAGAATCCGCCCGGCCTTGCGCTCGAGGAGCGGCACCAGCTTCTTCGCCGCCGGTAGATCGGCGCTATCCATCTGCACCGTGGCGGTCAACTGACCGGCAAAGTGTTCGGCAACGGCCAGCATCTCCTGCTCGTCCTTGCAACGCACGATCGTCGACGCAGGCCCGAATACCTCGTCCTCCAGAGCCGGCGTGGACAGGAAAGTCAGCGCATCGGTCACGAACAAGGCCGCGCGAGCCTGCGTCGGCCCCGTTGCCTCAACGCCGCGCGCCACCGCCTCGACGCCCCGGGTCGCCTCCAGCTTGTCCTCGCCCTCTTCGTAGGCCGCATGAATGCCGGCGGTCAGCATGGTCTGGGCGGGCTTGCCGCTCAGCGCCTCGGACGCCGTTGCAACGAAGCCTTTGAGTGCCTCGCTGTCGACAGCGATCGCCAGCCCCGGGTTGGTACAGAACTGCCCCGCGCCGAGCACCAGCGAATCGACAAAGCCACGCGCGATGGTCTCACCGCGTTGCGCCAGCGCATTCGACAGGAGGAACACCGGGTTGATGCTGCTCATTTCCGCGTAGACCGGAATCGGCTCGGCCCGGGCGGCCGCGACGCGCATCAGCGACGTACCGCCTGCCCGTGAACCCGTGAAACCCACCGCCTTGATCGCCGGATGCGCAACCAGCGCTTCACCGACGGAGTTGCCAGCGCCGACGATCATCGAGAACACGCCTTCAGGCAAGTCCATGTCTCGCGCAACCTGCTGAATCACACGGCCGACCATCTCGGAGGTGCCCAGGTGAGCGCGATGCGCCTTCACCACCACCGGGCAGCCCGCCGCGAGCGCCGCAGCGGTATCGCCGCCCGCCACCGAAAACGCGAGCGGGAAGTTGCTGGCGCCGAACACCGCGACCGGGCCCAGCGGAATCTTTTGCATCCGCAGGTCGGAGCGCGGCAAAGGCTTACGCTCGGGCAACGGCGAATCGAGCGTTGCGGCGAGCCATTGGCCGGCGCGCACGACTTGCGCGAACAGTTTGAGCTGGCCGGTCGTACGGCCGCGCTCACCTTCGAGACGCGCTTTCGGCAGACCCGACTCTTCGTGCGCGCGCTGGATCAGCGCGTCGCCGAGCGCCGTGATGCCATCGGCGATACGATCGAGAAACTCGGCGCGCACGCTGAGCGGCAGATGCCGGTATGGGTCGAACGCTTGCTGCGCGAGTTCGCAGGCGAGTTCGACATTCGCGACCGAACCGCTGCCGAACACCGGCTCGGCGATGTCGGATCCCGTGGCGGGATTGAACGCACGCAAGGGTTTTTCCTCGCCGCGCACTGCTTTGCGACCAATCAGCATTTCGCCGGTAATAGACATTTCGCTTTCCTTGGATGGACGTCTCAGATATAGGTCATCCTACAACACAGAGAGGTCCGCGCGCAACCCGAAACCCTTGTCACACGAGGAATTCGGGTTTACGTGGCCGTTACAATCAAACAGGTCAGTGCTAATCTTCATTTAGAGGTACGACAACTTATAACATTCGGTTTGGCCCCACCCCATCAGAGCATGCCCGGTTAATCGCAGTCCGAGGAGACATCCCATGACAGCCGCCACGCCTTACCAGCCCTTACCCAATAGCTTTCGCCGCGCCGTCTGCGGTGGCGAAACCCTGATCGGCTGCTGGGCCTCCCTCGCCAGTCCGATTGTCACGGAACTGCTCGGCATTGTCGGCTTCGACTGGATGCTGCTGGATGCCGAACACGCGCCGAACGACGTGCTGACGCTGATCCCCCAGTTGATGGCGCTCAAGGACAGCCCGAGTGCGCCTGTGGTGCGGCCGCCGGCCAACGACAGCGTGTTCATCAAGCGGCTCCTCGATAGCGGCTTCTCGAATTTTCTGGTGCCGTTCGTCGACAGCGGCGAAGACGCGGCCCGCGCCGTCGCCGCGACGCGTTACCCGCCGCAGGGTATTCGCGGCGTCTCGGTGAGCCAACGGGGCAATCGCTATGCGACGGTCGCCAATTACTTCGACATCGCCAACGACAACGTCTGCGTCATCGTTCAGATCGAAAGCCGCAAGGCCGTCGACAACATTGACGAAATTCTCGCCGTGGACGGCGTCGATGCCGTTTTCGTCGGACCGTCCGATCTCGCGGCTGCTTATGGCCACATCGGCAACCCGGGTCATCCCGACGTGCAGCAGGCCATTGCGCGCGTCTTCGAGCGTGCGCAGGCCGCGGGCAAGCCGAGCGGCATCCTCGCGCCGGCGCAAGCCGACGCGGAACGCTATATCGCGATGGGCTGCCGCGTCGTCGCCGTGTGTGCGGATATGGGGCTGCTGAAAACCGCCGCGCAGACCGTTCAAAAACACTTCATGCAGAAATAGGCGGACCGGAAGTAGAGACGGCCGCCATGACATCTCCGGAGAATTCCATGCAAAAAGCAGGCTTTATCGGACTCGGCATCATGGGCAAGCCCATGGCCGCCAACCTTCTCAAGAACGGCGTGGCCCTCGCGGCGTTTACGCGCAGCGGCGTGCCCGACGATCTCATCCAGGCCGGCGCGGTTGCGTGTGACAGCCCCGCCGCCGTGGCCGCGCATGCCAACGTGATCTTCGTCATGGTGCCGGACACGCCGGACGTCGAACGCGTGCTGTTCGGCGAACACGGCCTCGCCGACGCCTTGCGCCCGGGGCAAATAGTGGTCGACATGAGCTCGATTTCGCCGATGGCCACCCGCGACTTCGCGGCCCGTGTGCGCGAGCACGGCGCGGACTATCTGGATGCGCCGGTTTCCGGCGGCGAAGTCGGCGCGAAGGCCGGTTCGTTGACCATCATGGTGGGCGGCGAAACGGCGAGCTTCGATAGTGTCAAGCCGCTCTTCGACATGATGGGCAAGAATGTCACACTGATCGGCGCTGTCGGCGCGGGCCAGGTGTGCAAGGTGGCCAATCAGGTGATCGTCGCCGCGACGATCGAGGCTGTCGGCGAGGCGTTGCTGCTCGCCTCCAAAGCCGGCGTCGATCCGGCGCGCGTACGCGAAGCACTCATGGGCGGCTTTGCGTCCTCGCGCATTCTCGAAGTGCACGGTGAACGAATGACGAAGCGCACTTTCGATCCGGGCTTCCGGATCGAGCTTCATCAGAAGGATCTGAATCTCGCGCTCTCGACGGCTCAGGCGCTCGGCGTTTCCTTGCCGAATACGGCCACCTGCCAGGCGCTATTCAATGCCTGTGTCGCGCATGGCGGCAAAGCGTGGGATCACTCCGCCATGGTGCGCGCACTCGAAATACTCGCCAATCACGAAATCGGCCAGCAACCCGCCTGAACCCATAGACCCTACTCCGGGCGCCGCTCCACCTGCTCTATGTCGATAGAGAAGATGGAACGGCGCATCCGCGCGTTCACGGCCTGAGCTAACGAATCTCAACAACGACGGTTTCGTACTCGCTTTTATCGCTTCATTACAAATATTAAGGATAACTTACAACTAGCGATGCTGTTTCGATATCTATTGCTGATTCGGGCGACGGATTGAAGAACCGCGCCTCATCGAGTACTGACGATTACTCACAACGCCCGTAAGGGGCAAGGAGACATCCGTGGCAACTAAAGATAAAAACAACGGCAAGCCGGCAACATCGAGAATCCGCGGCCAGGACGAACCGAATTCACCTAAACGCAGAGCGTTTATCGTGCTCGCAGGAACCTCCGCAGGCGCAACGCTGCTAGGTGGCCTGTCCGCCTGCGGCGGTAGCAGCACCTCGCCAAGCTCCACGACGCCAGCGTCGACTGCCCCCACCACACCGCCCGTGGCTGCGGACCCGATCTGGGGGCCGACCGGCCAGGCAACAGCCATCATCAACAAGCTCGCCGGCATCACCACGTCGACGTTCCCGGCTGTTGATTTTCAGGTGACGAGCTACGGCGCACGGACGCTGCTGGCATCCGCCTTGATCCAGGCGAGCGCGTGGCCCGGTGGCGCGATTCCATGGGTGGCGGGCTCGCAGGCCGCGACGTCGCCGCAAAGCCCTGGCTCGAACGTGATGGTGCCGTGGGACATGACGGACACGACGTACGATTCGTACTCCGCGTTCAATGCCGCGATTCAGGCCGCGCACGCGGCGGGCGGCGGCCGCGTGGTGGTGCCTGCCGGCAATTGGTATTGCGGCGGCCCGATCATGCTCCTGAGCAACGTGAATTTCCATTTGAGCTCCGGCTGCACGATCTATTTCAGCCCGAACCCGGCTGACTACGCGAAGAATGGTCCGTACCCGACGGCGAACGGCAATCTGTACTGGTCGCGCTGGCAGGCAAACGACTGTCTGAACTTCGCCGCGCCGATCTATGCGTACCAGCAGAACAACATCGCGCTGACCGCCGACGACAACACCTGCGTGTTGAACGGTCAGGCAATGACGCCGATGCAGTTGAGCACCCAGCCGCCGGTGTCGTGCTGGTGGACGTTCAAGGGCACGAGTAACGCGTACGGTTACGTCAAACCAGCTTCGGGGGGCGCGCCGGTTTCGCAAGCCGACGCCAACACGGGCGCCACCGCCTACTCGGCCAACGGCGCCGCCTACCCTGGCAACACCGCCTTGACGAGTCTGCCCGCTTCCCAGATCACGAATCCGCAGGCCAACGTGTCATTCACGAATCAGGATGGCACCACGACGACGCTGCTGAAACTGCTCACGGCCTCGGGCTGGAATCAGGATCAGAACTATCTGCCCGCGCTGTCTGAACTCGGCGTGCCGGTGCTGCAGCGCATCTTCGGCATGGGCCATTTTCTACGGCCGTGCATGGTCGAGTTCATCGGCTGCAGCAACGTACTGCTGCAGAACTACCACACGCAGAACACGCCGTTCTGGCAGCATCATCCGACCGATTGCACGAACGTGGTGATCGACGGCGTGTTTGCGGACAGCATCGGCCCGAACAACGACGGCTTCGACCCGGATGCGTGTAACTACGTGCTTGTGCAGAATGTTCAGTTCAACACCGGCGACGACTGCATCGCGATCAAGTCCGGCAAGTGCCTCGACACGGAATACGGCCCGATGCAGAACATCGTGGTCCAGAACTGCACGATGCAGAGTGGCCACGGCGGGCTCACGATCGGCAGCGAAATGAGCGCGGGCGTGGAAAACGTCTACGCCCGCAATCTGACGATGCAGAACGAGAATTGGGCGAGCAATCCGCTGAACATCGCGCTTCGCTTCAAGACCAACATGAACCGCGGCGGGTTCATCAACAACGTGTGGATCAATGGCGTAACGCTGCCCAACGGCGTGAACCTGACGGGGAAATACGGCGGCGGCTCGCTGGCCTCGACCGTTCCGGGCACGGTCCCCGGCACGGGCACGGTCGGTCTCGCGGCCAACCCGTCTACCGGCCAGGGCGGGCTGATCACGTTCGACTGCGATTACAGCCCCTCGGGCGATGCGGTGCGCTGGAACCCGGCGACGATCAACAACGTCAACATCACGAACGTGAACGCGACCAACACATCGGGCGCGGTGAGCTACGCGCTGACTTCAGGCTTCTCCGCAACGTCGGGTTCGTGCTTCCAGGCGATCGTCGCGCAAGGCCCGGTGGCTGCGGACTACAACGGTCCGCTGCCTGTCCCTACGGTGCAGCCGATCACCGGCGTGACGATCTCGAACTGCAACCTGGGGACGCCGATCTGCACGGGGCCGGCAACGACGACCACGCCAGGGCCGGTCTTCGTGAACAACGTGAAATCCATCACGCTTAGCAACGTGGTGATTGGTGGCGTCACGTATAACAGCGCGCTGGCAGGCTGACGGACACGCGGTTTCCGGCGTTTACCATGCCGGAGACCGCGCGTGATCATCGGTTCGACGACTTGCAACACGACGGTCGTCGATCAGTGTTTGGCAGGATGGCAAAAAAATGGCGGCGCCCTCGGGCGCCGCCATTTTTCCCGCCATTTGTCATTACCCGCCGCGATTCGCGACCGGCCCTAATCCCATTACCCAGAGTTACCCAGGATTACTCAGGACTAGGGATTACTTACTTCGCTCCGGCACTCGCTGCCACCCAGCGCGGATCGGGCGCCTTATCACTGCTTCGGGCCAGCAGGCACACCACAGCAGCCGCAATGATGTCGAACACCGCCAGCACCACAAACAACGGGCTGTAGCCGATCTGCGTGACCAGCACGCCGAACAGCGCCGTGAACGCTGCGGCGCCCAGGTAACCCGCCATGCCGCCCATGCCCGTGGCAGTGGCGACTTCGTTCTTGCCGAACATGTCGGACGTGATGGCGTACAGCGCACCCGACAGGGTCTGGTGGGCAAAGCCGCCGACGCACAGCAGCGCAACGGCCGCATAAGGACTCGCCACCAGCCCGACGCAGGCCGGCCCGATCATGCAAAGCGCGCCAACGACGAAGACCAACTTGCGCGACGTGAACAGCGAAACCTTCGCGTACTTATGAAACAGCGGGCTGAGGTAGCCGCCGAGCACGCAGCCGATATCCGCAGCCAGAAACGGCATCCACGCGTACAGCGCGACTTCCTTCAGGTTCATGTGGCGCTCGGTCATCATGTACAGCGGAATCCAGGCGTTGAAAGTCTGCCAGGCCGGCTCAGAAAGGATCCGCGGAATGCCGATCGCCCAGAAGTCGCGGCTGCCGAGCATAGCAACCCAGTTGCGTTTGACCGCGCCGGCGTCGCTGTGCTTCGCCTCCTGCCCACTGAGGATGTAATCGCGCTCGGCGTCGCTCAACAGCTTCTGTTTCTGCGGGTGCTTGTACAGCAGCATCCACAGCACGCTCCAGACAATCCCCGCCACGCCGACGATCAGGAAAGCCCATTGCCATTGGCCGTGCAACAGCGCCCACACGACCAGCGGCGGCGCCAGCAGCGCGCCCACGGACGAGCCGATATTGAACCAGCCGATTGCAACGGAGCGCTCCTTGGCCGGGAACCACTCGCTCGTCGCCTTGACGCCGGCCGGGATGCCCGCCGCTTCAGCGATACCGAGTATGCCGCGGAAGAACGCCAGGCTGCGCCAGCCCGTCGACCATGCCGCCGCGGCGCAGGCCAGCGACCAGGCCAGCGCGAACGCCGCAAAGCCGAGCTTGGTGCCGACAGTGTCGAGCACGTAGCCCGCAACCGGTTGCATGAACGCATAGCAAAGCTGCCACGCCACCACGACGTGCGAATACTGCGCGGTCGTGATATTGAGGTCCTTCATCAGCGTCGGTGCCGCCACCGACAACGTATTGCGCGCGAGGTAATTGATGATGAGCCCGGCCGCGACCAGACTGACCATCCACCAGCGGATGCCCTTGATTTTCATGACTACGTCTCCTTCTATTCTTTAACCAATCAGGACGGCCGGCCCGCGCTGTCGTCGCTCACTTTTTCGTCGCGCGAGTAATCGATGCCGACAAAGCTGCCACCCTGGTAACGCTGACACAATGCGTCGAGCGGATTCGGCCGTGGCAGGATTTCCTCGGCATAGGCCTCGGCGTCCTGGGTCGGCTGATAACCGAGGCGCGCGGCGCCGCTGTTGTCCCACCAGCTCCGTTTGTTGGCCGACACGCCCCACACGGTGATGAAACCGACGTCCTCTGCCTCGACACAGCGGTCGAGGAAATGCAGCAGGTCGCGATGACCGAACCAGGTACTCAAGTGTCTCTGCTCGGTCGGTCGCTCAAGACAACTGCCGATGCGCACGCAAATACTCTCGATGCCATGCTTGTCCCAATACATGCGCGCCAGTGCTTCGCCCCACACCTTGCTCAAGCCGTAGAAGCCGTCCGGGCGGAGCGCGCAGTCGAGATCGAGATGTTCGGTGACCGGATACATGCCAATCGCATGATTGGAGCTGGCAAACACCACGCGCCTGACGCCTTGCCGCCGCGCGCCTTCGTAGACCTCGACCAGCGCGCGCAGGTTGTTGTCGATGATTTCCGGCAGCGGACGTTCCACGCTCGTGCCGGCGAAGTGGATCAATACGTCGACGCCATCCAGCAAACGATCGACGACGGCGGGGTCGCGCAAGTCGCCGTGCATCACGTCCTCGCCTTCCACTAGCGGAACCAGAGCCCTGGAACCCGCGGCCGAACGCAGGGAGATGCCGCGCGCGATCAACGCTGCACGGACTACCGAGCCGAGCTGTCCGCCGGCCCCACTCAGGGCAATCTTCTTCATAAGGTTCCTTTACAGCGCTGCGCGCGATTGAGCTGGAGGACGGCAAGGGTCGAGCCGTGACGGCATCCGACTGAGAACAGTCACTAGTTGTACGATAACGTACTATCTTCGATTCCAAGGCCAATTTCAACCAGGCACTTACCCGTACTAGTCTTTGTGACTTGGCAATTTATCGTTAGTAAACAAGTATGTACGAGTCGCCTAAATTTATATGACGTCGTATAACATCAAACGTAAATTAGCACGAGTCATACGCGATCCAGCGCACGCTTGGGTCGCTTGGGTCGCTTGGGTCGCTTGGGTCGCTTGGGTCGCTTGGGTCGCTTGGCTCGCTTGGCTCGCTTGGCTCGATTGGCTCGATTGGCTCGATTGGCTCGATTGGCTCGATGCTCAAGCGCGTGCTGTCGGACGCGCGTAGACTTGACGCGCATTCGCGCGATCGAACTGCGGCGCGCCCCCGGCGACGTGGCCCTTCCCACTACGATCTATTTTCAGCTCAACGGCTCCCCATGCCCGACACCAACCGTTCCGTACTTTCCGTCGCCGTGCCTGCCGAATCCGGCGTGGCCCGCCTGTACGATGCCCCGGACCTCGCGGACGCGTACGCCGTCCGCTTGCCGGACGACGCCATTGACGATCCAGAATTACTCGCGCGCTTTCTGTTCGCGCACCAGGCAGGATGGGTTGCAAAGCTGCTGACGCTGCGCGATGCGCTGGTCGGCCGCTTCGGGATCAAGACGGCGAAGCAGTTGCGCGCGGCAGGTTCGCACGTCGCCAGAGAACGGGTCGACATCTTCAGAATCTATACGCGCAGCGCGCGCGAGATCATCCTCGGCGAGAACGACAGCCATCTCGACTTCCGGCTTTCGGTGTTGCAGCAAACGCGCGATACGCACGAGGGCCGCGCGCGCTATTTGATCCTGTCCACCGTCGTGCACTGCCACAATGGGCTCGGTCGTTTCTATATCCTCGCCATCGCACCATTCCACCGGCTGGTGGTTCGCTCATCATTGCGCCGGGCGGCGCGCATCGGCTGGCCGACGGCCTGAGCGACGCCGTCATAGCCGGGCACGGGTACGGCTGACGCAAGGCAATCGCCGCACGCCGCCGCACTCGCACTCGCACTCGCACTCGCACTCGCACTCGCACTCGCTACATCAGCGTATTACGCGCTGATAAATTCCAGCAGATCGGCATTCACCTTGTCCGCCTCGACGGTACACATGCCGTGCTGCCCGCCCGGGTAGACCTTGAGCGTGGCGTTCTTCACGATCTTCGCCGTCTTGCGGCCTGCCGCATCGATCGGCACGATCTGGTCGTCGTCGCCATGCAGGACCAGCGTCGGCACGTCGATCTTCTTCAGGTCTTCTGTGTAGTCGACTTCGGAGAATTGCTTGATGCAGTCGTACAGCCCCTTGATCGAACCGACCATGCCTTGCGCCCAGAACGAATCGATCACGCCTTGCGACACCTTCGCGTTCGGACGGTTGTAGCCGTAAAACGGCAGCGCCAGATCTTTGAAAAACTGCGAACGATCGTCGACCACGCCCTTGCGGATGCCGTCGAACACATCGATCGGCGTGCCCTCGGGGTTACCTTCCGTCTTGAGCATCAGCGGCGGCACTGCGCCGATCAGCACAGCCTTCGCCACGCGCTTCGTGCCGTGCCGGCCGATGTAGTGCGCGACCTCCCCGCCGCCGGTCGAATGGCCGACCATCGTGGCGTCCTGCAGGTCGAGGTGCTCGATCAGCGCGGCAAGATCGTCGGCATAGGTATCCATGTCGTTGCCGTCCCACGTCTGCGCTGAACGGCCATG
Source organism: Paraburkholderia sediminicola (assembly GCF_046027825.1). Taxonomy (GTDB): domain Bacteria; phylum Pseudomonadota; class Gammaproteobacteria; order Burkholderiales; family Burkholderiaceae; genus Paraburkholderia; species Paraburkholderia sediminicola_D. The sequence continues at coordinate 70,542 of NZ_JAQQDU010000029.1, read as the reverse complement.
ACTGCGCCGGTCATGCGCGATCACGCGAAAGCCTTTGCTGCCGAGGAACAGCATCTGCGCGTCCCAGGCGTCCGCGGACAACGGCCAACCGTGGGAGAAGACAACCGGGCGGCCTGTGCCCCAGTCCTTGTAGAAGATTTCCGTACCGTCTTTCGTGGTGATCGTGCTCATCTGCTGACTCCTTCTGGATGAAGTCTGCCGCTGCCGGCAGGTGGATGAAGCATGCCTCTCAAACCATTCGGACGATACGATTCGTGCCATCCGACGAAAACCGTTAACAGCGAATGCAGGACGAACTCGATGCGCGTAGGGGCGGAACATGGGAGAAAACCGACCGGCGATACACGGCAGGGATGATTACTCAAGCATGACACGGCCTGCAACACACTTTGATGACGGACGTACGAAGAACCGAATCGGTTCACGCGGCCTTCGAAATAACTAGCAGGTATGAAACAGCGAATGTCGATGCGGCGCTCGTCTATCTCGAGCATGCGGTGACGCTGGAGGAGCCGCCGGTTAGCAGCTTGCATGGTAGAAGCAAACTAGCCTGATGGCTAGCTGACAGGCTAATAGAAAGTCGGCACGAACGGAGCTATTGTCGGTTGATGACGAGCGGACCTTGATCCGTTACGTCCATTCAGTCAGCCGATGCCAAAGGAGACCTTCACCGTGCCGCGCCCGATATCGCGTTCCGCACGACTCAATCTAGCCGAACAGCTTAGTTGCGCCAACGCCGTCGTAACCGCTCATCGCGATCCTGCCTTCGCCCTCTTTCCGTCGTTCGATTCCGTTGCCGAGCAATGCCTCCGCCCTTAGCTGAATGACAGCAGCAAACGGCAAGGCGGCCTGCTTGCGCATAAATAACATATTTGTTATCATGAATTCCAATGGCATTTACGATCGACTTCTACAACGAAAAGGTCAAAGTGAACGTTGCCTCCTTGCCGAAAACGCTGCTTGCACGCTTCATCGCGCTGGCTGATCGCATGGAGGAATACGGCCCAAACCTCGGCGAGCCGCATACCGCGTCAATGGGTGGTGGCTTGTTCGAGATGCGCCTCAAAGGCGCGGAGGGCATCGCCAGAGTCTTCTACTGCTCGATCGTGGAACGGAAAATCGTCATGCTTCACAGCTTCGTGAAGAAGTCGCAACACACGCCGCGTAACGAACTGGACGTGGCGCGCAAAAGACTGCTGGAGATCAGAAATGGCAACCTATAAGGCAATGCGCGAACGGGCGATCGCCGATCCCGAAGTACGTGCCGAATACGAGCGGCTGAACCGCGAAGAATTCGCGCTGCTCGACCAGATGCTCGCCGCGCGCCGCGAAGCCGGCTTGACGCAGGCGCAAGTCGCCGAGCGCATGGGCACGAAAGCGCCCGCCATCACCCGGCTGGAACGGGCCCTTGCTTCGGGGCAACACTCGCCCTCTATCGACACGTTGCGCAGATACGCGGCGGCGTGTGGCAAGCAACTGTTTATCTCGATCGCGTAGCCGGTGTGCTCGTAGCGTTGAGCGCTCGCGGCCCTTACTCCTGCGGCTCCTGCGGCTCCTGCGCTTCGATCGCCTGCTTCACACGTATCAATTCGACCGCATGCGCCTTCTGATCTTTCTGTATGCGCTCGGTCGGGCCCACGACTGAAAGTCCGTACAGGTCCCCTCCAATCGTCAAAGCGACCGCGATCGCCGATAACTCCGGCGCGCTCTCGCCGAGATTGGCGCACCAGCCCTTAGCCTTTGCAACCGCCGCTTGCGCAACGAGCGCGGGCAGGTCGGCAACGGTCGCAGCGGTGAAGCGTTCAAACGACAGTTGCGCGCCCAGTGACTGCTGAGCGGCGGCATCGAGCTCACCGAAAATCACCTTGCCGATCGAATTGGCGTGCAAGGGCCGCAACTCGCCGGGCGCGCGCGTGTAGCGAATCGCCTTGGTCGATTCAACCACATCGAGATACACCACGGCTGTGCCGTGAATCTTGCCGAGCACCGCCGTCTCACCACTCGCGTCGCGCAATTCGACGAGCCGCGGATGAACCATCTCGACGATCGGATCGACCGCATTGATGGCGTTTGCGAGCAACTGCAAGCGTCGCGTCGGATAGTAGCCGCCGCGTTTTCTGACCTCGTACAGATAGCCGCGGCTCACCAGCGTGCGGGCAAGCGCGAGACAACTGGACACCGGTGCGTTCAGCAAACGCGCGAGTTCAGTGAGCGGCAGCGGCCGTTGCTCGGCGGCGAACAATTCGAACAGGTCTAACGTGCGGGCAACGAGTTTGACATCCATGGCGGTGGGGTGTAACGCTCAGTACGACTTCGGCAGGCCCAGCACTTGCTCCGCGATGAAACACATGATCATCTGCGGGCTCACCGGGGCGAGCCTCGGAATCATACACTCCCGCAGATAGCGTTCAACGTGATATTCCTTCGCATAGCCCATCCCGCCGAGCGTGGCGATCGCAGTCTGGCATGACTGGAACGCGGCTTCCGCTGCGAGATACTTGGCCGCGTTGGCTTCCGCGCCGCAGGGCTGGCCGGCGTCGTAGAGCGAGGCGGCTTTGAACACCATCAGGTTGGCCGCTTCGAGCTGCATCCAGGCTTGGGCGAGTGGATGCTGGATCGCCTGGTTCTGGCCGATCGGCCGGCCAAACACCACGCGCTCCTTCGCGTACTGTGTCGCGCGTTTCAACGCGACCTGACCGAGACCGACCGCTTCGGCGGCAATCAGGATGCGTTCGGGGTTCAGGCCATGCAGCAGATAGCGAAAGCCCGCGCCTTCGTCGCCAATGCGGTCTTCAACAGGCACGCGCAGGTTATCGATGAACAGCATGTTCGAATCGACCGCCTTGCGGCCCATCTTCTCGATTTCGCGCACTTCCACGCGCTCGCGATCGAGGTCGGTATAGAACAGCGTGAGACCATCGGTCGGTTTGGCGGCCTGCTCGAGCGGCGTGGTGCGCGCGATGATCAGCATCTTGCTCGCGACCTGGGCCGTGGAGATCCAGATCTTGCGGCCGGTCAGCACGTAGTGGTCGCCGTCGCGCACGGCCTGGGTTTTCAGATGCGTGGTGTCAAGACCGGCGTCCGGTTCGGTAACCGCGAAGCAGGCCTTGTCGCGGCCCTCGATCAGCGGCGGCAAAAAGCGGCGCTTCTGTTCTTCGTTGCCGAACACCTGCACCGGGTTCAGCCCGAAGATGTTCATATGCACCGCCGAGGCTCCCGACAAGCCCGCACCCGAGCCACTGATCGTGCGCATCATGAGCGCGGCCTCGGTCATGCCGAGACCCGAGCCGCCATATTCCGGCGCCATCGCGATACCGAGCCAGCCGGCATCGGCCAGCGTGCGATGGAAGTCGTGTGGAAAACCGCCGTCGCGATCGCGGGCGAGCCAGTATTCGTCGTCGTATTTTTCGCAGAGCTTTTCGATCGCGGCCTGGATCGATTGCTGGTCTTCGGTGAGATCGAAATTCATATCAACATCCTCAGTTGTTACTGGGTAGTACCTGCGCTTATCCAGACACACTCAAAGCGCAATCAAAGCGGAAACACGCCGACCAGCACTGCGGTCAACACCATGATGATCGTGGCGGCGAAGAGAAACGGAATCGTGAACTTCTGATGCTCGGCAAGTTCGACGCCGGTCAGGCCGACGATCAGAAACGTCGCGGGCGTCAGCGGGCTGACCGGAAAACCGGTCGTCATCTGACCGAGCAAGGCGGCCTGCGCCATTTGCACGGGCGGCACGCCGAGAATCTTCCCGCTCTCGGCCAGCACCGGCAGAATGCCGAAGTAAAACGAATCGGGATCGAACAGCAGACTCAAAGGCATCGAGACGATCCCGAGCACGAACGGCATATGGCGCGCGTGTTCGACCGGCACGTGCTGCACCACGACTTGCGCCATCGCGGTGAGCATGCCGGTTCCGGACATGATGCCGGTGAACGCACCCGCCGCCAGCAGCACGCTCGCCATCATCAATGCAGCCTTGGCGTGCGCATCGATACGCTCGCGCTGCTGCTTGACGTCGGGATAGTTGATGATCAACGCGGCAACCGTGCCGAGCATGAACATCACCATCGGATCGACGATGCCCGACACCAGCGTGACCAGCACGATCAGGGTCAGCGCGAGGTTGATCCAGAAGCGGCCGGGACGGCGCAGCGCCTGCTCGTCGGGCGTCAGTTCGCGCGGTGTGACCGCGACCGTTGCCGCACTTGCGCGGTCGAGACCGAGGCGTTTTTCTTCGCGCTTGCCGAGCATATACGCGGTGCCGAACACGAAAATCAGGCCGACGATCTGCACCGGAATCATCGGATAGAAAATCACCGTGCCGGGAATATGCAAGGCGGCCGAGGCGCGCAGCATCGGCCCCACCCACGGCAGAAAATTGACCCCCGCCGCCATTGAGGCCACGCACGCGAGAATCCGCTTGTCGATGCCGAGGCGCGTGTACAAAGGCAGCATCGCCGGCAACGTGACAAGAAAGGTCACCGCGCCGGACCCGTCGAGGTGAATCAGCAGCGCGAGCAAAGCCGAGCCCATCACAATACGTGTCGGGTGACAGCCGACCACGCGCAATACGCCGCTGATGATCGGATCGAGCATGCCCGCATCCGTCAGGATGCCGAAGAACAGAATGGCGAACACGAACATGCCAGCCACCGGCCCGATGTTCTGCACGCCGTTCACGATGTACTTACCCGTCGACAGCCCGAAGCCGGCAACGAGCGCCGCCACGATCGGCACGATGAACAGCGCGACCAGCGGCGAAAGGCGCTTCGTGATGATCAACCCGAACAGCGCGACGATGGCAACCGTGCCGATCAGCGCGAGCATGGTGCGGCTCCTTGCGTGCTGAACGTCCATCCGGCAAGCCCTGTGAAACGCGACGGCGAGCGCCGTCCTGCGCGGTTAATGCACATGCTGTCTCCTTGGCGGCACGCGGCCGCTCTTTGTTGTATCGACGGGGTTTATCGAGCTGATGCGAAAACGTCAATCGTCCGCGGGCGGCTTGCCGAAGACCTGCTCGGCGTGCTCATTGAGCGCAGGGGGCGTGCTGCGGTAACTGGCCGGCGTACGGCTCAGCTTGATCGGCGATGCAATACCCTTGTACGTGCCCATCTCCACCCGCATGCCGCGATGCGCCGTATGCGGATGCTCCAGCGCCGCGCCCAGCCCAAGCACCGGCGCGCATGGCACACCGCGCCGGATCAGCGTATCGGCAAGCAGTTCGCCTTCCCACGACGCAAAGCGCTTCTCGAGTTCGGCGCGCAATTCGCGGCGATGCGCGCTGCGCTCCTTGTTGCTGGCAAAGCGCGGATCGTCGACGAGCGTCTGCGCGTCAATCACGGCGCACAGCCCCGCAAATTGCGCGTTGTTACCCACCGCCAGAAAAATATCAACGCTGCCGGTATGAAACATGTCGTACGGCGTGATGTTCGGATGCGCGTTGCCGCTGCGTTGCGGCTCCTTACCTGAGTAAAACCAGTTCGGCGTGTGCGGATGCAGGATCGACAACGCACTGTCGAACAGTGTCGATTCAACGAACTGACCACGTCCACTCGTCTCGCGTTCGCGCAGCGCCATCAGGATGCCGAGCGCCGCATTCAGCCCGGTAACCAGATCGACGATCGGCACGCCGATGCGCAACGGCGCGCCGCCCGCCTCGCCGTTCACGCTCATCAAACCGGTCAGCGCCTGCACGGCAGCGTCGTAACCCGGCAAGGCGCCAAGTGGACCGTCTGCGCCAAAACCGGACACACGGCAATGCACTAGGCGCGGAAAACGCGCCTGTAACGCGTCGTAGCCCAGGCCCCAGCGTTCCAATGTGCCGATCTTGAAGTTTTCGACGAGCACGTCGGCGGTGTCGAGCAGCGTCAGCAGTTTCTGACGGTCGGGCTCCTGCGTCAGATCGAGCGCCACACCAAGCTTGTTGCGATTCACGCCGATGAAATACGAGGCCGTGTCGCCGTCAAACGGCGGCCCCCAGGTGCGGGTTTCGTCGCCGTTAGGCGGCTCGACCTTGACGACCTCCGCGCCGTGGTCGGCGAGGATTTGCGTGCAGTACGGACCACCCAGCACACGTGACAGATCGATGACGCGAAGCCCTGCGAGCGAACCGGGCGTGAGATTGAACAAGGCTTGTCTCCTGATTGGACGATGGCACACCATCGCCTTTAATTCCTGCACGTGAATTAAACTTTATGCTCAGGAAATATTTAAGTCAAGCGGGCTGTGGAGAAACACCAGGCCAATGCGGGCAGCCGCGAAGGGGTTCGCCAGTGTTGTTGCAGCGCGGTCTATTGCCGCAGTTCGGCAGCGACCACGGGAAAGACGCGCAAACACGTAATAAGGAAAACTTGATACCTATCAAGGCTTTGCCGTCTCAAAATCGAAAAACCGCGCAAAACAACGCGGTTTTTTGACGCACGTCGCATCGCAGCAAAAAAGTCACTCATCCCCTACTCTTGCGCCATCTGCCAAGCGCAGTGCGCACCGACAACGGTCGACGCGCGTAGTCCGCCTCCGGGCATGACGCACCTAAAGCACTTCACGCTCATGAACTCCGCAATTTCGGCATTCGATCTCGCTCGCATTCAGTTTGCGTTCACCGTCTCGTTTCACATTGTTTTTCCGGCGCTCAGCATCGGCCTCGCCAGCTTCATCGTCGTACTTGAATGGCGCTGGCTGAAAACCGGCAAGGCGTACTACAAAGATCTTTGCCTGTTCTGGTCAAAGATCTTCGCAGTGGCCTTCGGTATGGGCGTCGTCTCCGGCGTCGTCATGAGCTATCAGTTCGGCACCAACTGGTCGGGCTTCTCCAGTTTCGCCGGACCCATCACCGGACCGCTGTTGATGTACGAGGTCATGACAGCGTTCTTTCTCGAAGCGGGTTTCCTCGGCATCATGCTGTTCGGCTGGCAGCGCGTGAGTCCGCGCGCCCACTTCGGCGCCACGCTGATGGTGGCGATCGGCACGCTGATCTCGACCTTCTGGATTCTCGCGTCCAATAGCTGGATGCAAACGCCGCAAGGCTTCGAAGTCGTCGACGGCCATGTGGTGCCGCTCGACTGGGTCAAGATCATCTTCAATCCGTCGTTCCCGTACCGGCTTGCGCATATGGCACTGGCGGCATTCATCGTCGCGGGGCTGGTGGTGTCGGCGGTGGGCGCATGGCATCTGCTGCGTGGCCGGCGCGATCCTGCCGTCAAAAAGATGTTCTCGATGGCGCTCTGGCTGCTGCTGATCCTCACGCCGATTCAGGCATTCGTCGGCGATCAGCACGGTCTGAACACGCGCAAGTATCAGCCGGCCAAGATCGCCGCGATCGAAGGCCTGTGGGAAACCGAGAAAGGCGGCACCGCGCTCAACCTGTTCGGCATTCCTGACATGAAAGCGGAGACCACGCGCTATGCAGTGTCGATCCCGCACCTTGGCAGCCTGATCCTCACGCATAGCTGGGACGGCGAAATTCGCGGCCTGAAGGAATTCCCGCCAGAAGACCGGCCGAATTCGACCGTCGTGTTCTGGAGCTTCCGCATCATGGCCGGGCTCGGCGTGCTGATGATCCTGATGTCGCTGACGGCATGGGCGCTGCGCCGCCGCGAACGCCTGTTTGAAGCGAAGTGGTTCCAGCGTCTTGCAGTGGCGATGGGCCCGACCGGCTTCATCACGCTGCTGGCAGGTTGGGTCACCACTGAAGCAGGCCGCCAGCCGTGGGTGGTGTACGGCGTGATGCGTACCTCGCAGGCCGTGTCGCCGCTCACCACGCAGCAGGTCGGCATCTCGCTGATGGCATTCGTGGTCGTGTACTTCCTCGTGTTCGGCACCGGCATCTACTACATGCTCAAGCTGATGCGCTCGGGTCCGGCACTGCCGGGACACACGCCGCACGGCGTGCCTGAGCACACCCCGAATCAGACCGCGCGCCGCCCGCTGTCCGCCGCCGATCAGATGATCGACGCCGCCTAACCTCACCTGCTTGCGAGAAAGAAAATGGACGTAACCGTAGCGTGGGCCGCGATCATCGCGCTGGGCCTATTCATGTACGTGGTGCTGGACGGCTTCGATCTGGGCATCGGGATCGTCTTCCCGTTTTTCCCCGATGAGAAAGAACGCGACCTGATGATGAACACCGTCGCACCCGTGTGGGACGGCAACGAAACCTGGCTGGTGCTCGGCGGCGCCGCGCTGTTCGCGGTGTTTCCGGTGGTCTACTCGACCGTGCTGTCCGCGCTGTATCTGCCGCTGATCTTCATGCTCGTCTGCCTGATTTTTCGCGGCGTGTCGTTCGAGATTCGCGCCAAGGCCAAGCGCACGAAACATCTGTGGGATCTGGCGTTTATCGGCGGCTCGGCGGGCGCGACGTTCTTTCAGGGTATCGTGCTGGGCGCGTTCCTGCAGGGCATTCCGGTGATCGACGGTGGCTATGCGGGCGAGGCCTTCGGCTGGCTCACGCCGTTCAGTCTGCTCACAGGCCTCGGTCTGGTGATCACTTACGCTTTGCTCGGCTGCTGCTGGCTGGTCGCGAAGACCGAAGGCGATCTGCAACGCCGCCTGCATCGCGTGGTGTGGCCGCTGACGCTCGTGCTGCTCGGCTTCATCGCGATGGTCAGCCTGTGGACGCCGCTGCAAGATCCGAATATCGCACAACGCTGGTTCCACGACAGCCTGTTCTACCGTCTGCTGCCGGTGCCGTTCCTCGTGGCGGTGTGCGCATTCTTCATGCACCGCGCGGTGCGTGCGCGGCATCACAACACGCCGTTCGTGCTGGCGCTCCTGCTGGTGCTGCTCGGATACGCCGGGCTGCTGGTGAGCCTGTGGCCGTATGCGATTCCGTCGAGCATGACACTCTGGGAAGCCGCCGCGCCACGCTCGAGCCAGATGTTCACGCTGGTCGGCGCAGCGGTGATTCTGCCGATCATCATCGCCTATACGACGATGGGTTATTGGGTATTTCGTGGCAAGGTGCGTCATGACGATCAACATCACTATCACTAAGGACGCGGGCGCCGAAGCCGCCCGCAGCGCGTCTCAAGCGCCGGCGCGCAAACTGCCCGGCTGGCTGTGGTTCATCGCGCTCTGGTGCTTCGGAGTAGGCGCGGCGATGTCGCTCGGTTTCGCGTTCAAGCTTCTGATGAATGCGACATTATTTGCAGTCAATTGACGACGGCTTGCGCATAATTTCATTCGACGCGCATAACCTTCGGATTCCTGCGTGGACGGCTTCAAAAAATGGGGCATGTGGCTCGTCTACATAGCAAGCCGGAACCTATGCGCGGGAGACCTGCCTTAACCATAATGCTGGTGCATCGAACCAGCCGGCGATCATATAAATAGACTGTCAAATATGTGGCGCGCCGGAAAGCGCGCCGCGCCACCGATCGGCATATGATCGCGGGGTAGCCGGCCATGACGCCATTCGAAAATAGAAGTAAAACGGGAAGTGAAGCCAGCAGCACGGCGGCGGTAGTCCACAACGCGCAGGTCCGACTCGCGGAGACATCATGAAGTTTCTTGTGGCCGACGACCATGAACTGATCCGGCAAGGTGTCAAGGGGCTGTTGCGCGGGCTCGATCCTGACGCGCAATTCGACGAAGCCGATAGCTGGGAAACACTCGCCGCCGCCGCGCGGCCCGACGCCGACCACGACCTCGCCATCGTCGATCTGCATATGCCGGGCATGAGCGGCGCTTCGTCGCTTGAAGTGCTGTTGAAGGCAAACCCGGCGTTGCCGGTCGTCGTGCTCTCCGCCGAAGAATCGCCCGACGAAATGCGCGCGGTGCTGGCCGCCGGCGCGCTCGGCTTCGTGCCCAAGCGGCAACCCGCCAGCGTCATGCTCAAGGCGATCGAACTGGTGTTGTCAGGCGGCGCCTATGTGCCGATGGAAGCACTCAGTCTGCTGGGCTCGCGTGAGACGCACGCCGAAGCGGCGACCGAGCGTTCCACCCAGGGCACCGCCCCCGCCTCGACTCAGGGTCAGGGCGGCGCCACGCTCACCGAACCGATCGCGCAAATCCAGGCCCTGCAGCCGCACCAGCAACATTTGCTGGAGAACCTGTCGCCAAGACAGCAGGACATCATGCGGCTCGTGCATCGGGGCTGGACCAACAAGATGATCGCGCGTGAGTTGGGTGTGGCAGAAGGGACGGTTAAGGTGCATCTCTCGGTGATCTTCCGGGCGCTCGGTGTGCACAACCGGTCCACGGCGATCGCCGTGATCAACGGCTGGCTGGAAGCCGGCAGAACCCTGTAATAGCGGGTCGGCGGGCGGCACTCACGCCGCCCGCCCCTTATCCAGTTCCGCCTGCTGCCAGAGCATTTCCAGGGTGCGCCGCAAACGCGCCGGCGTAACCGGCTTATGCAGTACCGGAATCCCCTGTAAGGCCAGCGCCGCCAGTTCCGCCGACGCCATATCGCCCGTGATCAGCAGGGTCACCACGCTTTCGTGCCCCGCCCGCGTGAGCACATTGCGCACGGCCGCCAGCGCTTGCGCGCCGGTTCGATGATTGGCCAACTGGTAGTCACATAACACGGCATCCGGGACGAAACCGTCTTCCAGCGCAACAAGCGCATCGACCTCGTCGCGTGCGCCACGCACGATGCACCCCCAGCGTCCCAGCAGACTGGCAAGGCCTTCGAGAATCGACGGTTCGTCGTCGATGCATAGCACGCGCCGCCCTTGTGCCGATGGACCACCCGCCACTGCTTCGTTCAGGCTCGCGACAATCCCGCCGGCGTCGCCCGTCTGCACAGGAAAGCGGAATACGGAGCCGCGGCCCGGCGCAGAGCGCATCTGCAACTCGCCACCGAGCATCTCGACGAGGCGTTTCACCGTCGGCAAGCCCAAACCGTGCCCCTGTCGCGCGTCGCGCTGCGGATTGGCGACCTGATAAAACTCCTCGAAAATGCGCTCGTGTTCCTCGGCTGGAATGCCAATACCCGAATCGCGCACCTCGACATAGCCGCCCGATCGACGCCCGGCGCGGCGATAGCCCACCCAGATCGCGCCTTCCTCGGTATAGCGCACGGCGTTCGAGAGCAGGTTGCTCAGGACGCGTTCGAGCAGCACCGGATCGTCATGCACGACCGCCGAAGCCGGTGCGATCCGCAGCGCCAGGCCCTTGGCCGCCGCCTGCGGACGATACTGGCTGCCGACCCGCTCGAACAATTCAGAAAGCCGGAAATGCAAGCGGATCACCTGGGTCACGCCGCTTTCGAGCCTGGCGAGATCGAGCACCTGGTTGAACAGCTGATTCAACGCCTCGACGTTATGAACAATGTGTTCGGCGGTCTTCCCATGCTGCACGGGCGTCGCGGCCGTGTCGTTGAGTGACGCCGCCAGCAGGCCGATCGCATGCAACGGCTGGCGCAAATCGTGGCTCGCGGCCGCAAAAAAACGTGTTTTGGCAAGACTGGCTTCTTCGGCGACACGCTTTTGCGCCGCCAGCGATTCCGCCAGGTATTGCTGATCGACGCGCGCCTGCACGACGCGCCGAAACAGCTTGCGATAGCTCAGCGCATAGACGTTAATCGCGCAGAAGAAGAACGCGAGGACAATCGCGAGAATCGTGCGATCGAACGTATGCGAACCGAAATGCAGCAGGATCGACGGAAACAGCAGAAACGGAATCGCGGTTGAGAAATTCAGCAGATCGAAGCCGTTCGACATGAACACGCCTGCCGCCAGCGTGACAAGCATCACTGTGTGCAGCAGCGGCAAATCGGTTTGCGGGCTCTGGAACGCGAACCACACCGCCAGCCCCGGCGCGCTATACAGCAGCACGCCGCGCACCGCGTGCAGGATGATCCAGCCGCGCGGCGTGACGAGATGCGGGTAGCGGCGATTGCAGATCCACAGTGCGAGGCTGCCGCAATTGGCCACCGCATAAAACCCGAAGCACGCGATGAACAGCCGCGGCGACGGGATGTTCGGCCAGTAGATCGCCACCAGCACCGCGATCGAGAACCAGTGCGAAAAGAAGGCGATCGGATCTTGCGCGTACAGCACGCGCACCAGGTCTTCATCGATTGCACGCTGGATCGGGTCTGCCCGCATCATGCGGTCTCCTCGTCGGGCACGGCAACTTATGCTGACCGGATGGTTTACCCGGCGGTTTACCCATCAGCTACCACTTAATCCATATAGGCGAAGCCGTCGCCGGAAACCATACTGGGTTCACATTCCAGCGCGGCTTACAAGCTCCAACACCCCTTCCTTGCCTGCAGCCGAGGCTCCGCGCACTCCTCGCCTTACCCCTTATGGAGGTTTTCATGGGCGCAGTTCCGAGCCACGCGTTCGTCCGCAATCTCGACGATGCGATCCTGCCCGACCTGTGGCGCCGGCGTACCCAGTTGTCCGCCGACGAAATGGTGTCGATGGTCGAACTGGTCAAGCGGGCGCTGCGTACCTATCACCCGCTTGAGCTGCAGGCACTCGGCGAGGACAAGGAAGAACTGGTCGCGCAGTTCATTTACGCGAAAGTCCTGCGCCTCGCGCCCGGCCACACGGAAACCCATGCCTGCGCCGACAGCGCCCCGTCCAACGGCTACGCACTGTGCGCGTATTTTCGCCGTTACCTGATCGACTGCCTGCGCAGCGCCGGCCATCAACGCAATGTGTCGATGGAAAACGAAGGCATGGCGCAGGAGATCGATCTGCACGCGCAAGCGCTGGAAGACCCCGTCGACAGCGTGTTGCTGCAATACGGGCTCGACGAGCAACGCGTGCGGCTCGCGGCGCGCGCCTTTATCGACAGCCTCGACGAGCCGGAGCGCATCGTGCTGGCCGGCAGCCTCGGCTGGTGCTCGGAAGGGAAAGGCGGCCTGTCGGCGGTCGCTGCTCAGCATCGTGTGCCCTCGTATCACTATCGCGCCGTCAAACTCGGCGTCACCATGAAAAAGACGGCCGGCGCCGCCGAATTTTCCAATACCAAGATCGGTCGCTGGCTGATCGACGTGCTCGGCATCGAGATCGAACTCGACAATCGGCCGGCGATTCTGCTCGCGTTGAACCTGCTCGCCGCCGAATCGAGCGACAGCGAAATGAATGAAGTAGCCGCCTAATAGCGCATTCCCGGGCTGGCGTGGACCGATGGCGGCTGTTTTCCTTTTCCGCCAATCGCGTATTCGCCACCTACGCGCCACGTACGATGCGCCTTTTTTTGTCATCGCGCACCGCCTACGATAAAAAAGCCGCAACCGCACGCCGTCTTCCTTCCGAAGTCCGGGTTCCCCTACCCGGCATCCCCTTCCTGACGAGGTGGTCTGAATGAACCGCTTATCGAGCGCCCTGACAGCCATGCAGTCGCATTACGATGTCGTGGTGGTGGGTTCGGGTTATGGCGGTGCGATTGCCGCGAGCCGTATGGCGCGCGCCGGCCGCAGCGTGTGCGTGCTGGAACGTGGGCGCGAATTCATGGCCGGCGAGTTTCCGCGCACGCCGCTCGAAGGCGCCGCGCAGGTGCAATACAACACCGCTCTCGCGCAAGTCGGCTCGCCGCTCGCGCTGCTCGAAGTGCACGTGAATGAAGACGTGAATGCGGTGGTGGGCTGCGGACTGGGCGGCACGTCGCTGATCAACGCGAACGTCGCGCTCGAAGCCGACCCGCGGTTATGGGACGACGCCCGCTGGCCCGAGGCGCTACGCGTCGACCAGGCGGGACGCGACAAGGGCTACGAACTTGCCCGCGCCATGCTGCAACCGTCGCCGGTGTCTGGCGATTTTTTGCAATTGCCGAAACTGCAGGCGCTCAAACAATCCGCGCAGGCGCTCGGTATGGAGGATCGCTTTTACCCGCCGCCGGTCACCGTCACCTTCGAGGACCGCATCAACGCTGCGGGCGTCGCGCAGCACGCCTGCGTCGGATGCGGTGATTGCAACTCCGGCTGCAACTACGACGCGAAGAATTCGACGCACCTGAACTATCTGCCCGATGCGGTTGCGCACGGCGCCCATATTTTCACGGCCGCAGCGGTGCACTCGGTGTTGCGCGATGCGGCCACGCAACAGTGGACCGTGCGTTTTCAGGAGGTGAAGCTGGGCCGCGAGAGCTATGAAGCGCCGGATCTGTTCGTGAGCGCCGATATCGTCATCGTGTCGGCCGGCACGATCGGTTCGACCGCCCTGCTGCTGCGCTCGCGCGAGGCGGGGCTAACCGTTTCGGACATGCTCGGCCAACACTTCACCGGGAATGGCGACGTACTGGCCTTCGCGTACAACACCGACGAGGTGATCAACGGTGTCGGCTGGGGCGTGCACCTGCTGGGCGAGATCCCGCCGGTCGGGCCGACCATTACCGGCATCATCGACCACCGCAACACCCCTGACGTGACGGACGGCTTCGTGATCGAAGAAGGCTCGCTCGCCGGGCCGGTCGGCGCTGCGATGGTCGCCCTGCTCGGCGGCGCCGCGCCGCTCGAAGGCGTCGAGATTCCCGCGCCGCGCGCCGCCGGGGAACCGGCAGATTACGACGCTCGCGTGATCGAGAGCTTCCTGCGCGGCCCCTATCACGGCGCCCTCAACCATACGCAAACCTACCTGGTCATGGCGCATGACGACGAAAGCGGCCAGATCAGCGTGGATGACAAAGGCAGGCCACGCATCGACTGGCCGAACGCCGGCAAGCAGCCGATCTTCCGCACCGTCGAAGAAACGCTCGAGAAGGCGCAGGCGCCGCTCGGCGGCAAATACGTGCGCAACCCGATTTCGACCAGAATGCTCAAGAACCGCACCGTCACCGTGCATCCGCTCGGCGGCTGCGGGATGGGCGAGGATGCGGAGCGCGGTGTCGTCGACCATCAGGGCCGGGTCTTCAGCGGCACGACAGGAGATGCCGTGCACGAAGGCCTGTATGTGATGGATGGCGCGGTCATGCCGATGTCGCTCGGCGTCAATCCGCTGTTGACGATTTCCGCGCTGGCGGAGCGCAATTGCGCGCTGCTTGCGAACGCGCGAGACTGGCAGATCGACTACCAGGCCGTGGGCACGGCCGGTACGCCCCCGCCCCAGAAGATCGGCCTGCGCTTCACCGAAACGATGATCGGCACCTATACGCCGGCCGTAGCGGGCGATGCCGCCACCAGTCCGATCGAATTCACCCTGACCGTCGAATCGGACGATCTGGCCGACATGCTGAGCAATCCGCAACATCTGGCCCACACCACGGGCACGCTGACCTGCCCCGCGCTCTCCGCGCAACCGATGACCATCACGGACGGCACCTTCAACCTGTTCGTAGTCAACGAATCGGATGTGGACGAGCGCAACATGAATTACCGCATGACGCTTAATTCGACCGAAGGCAAGACCTACTACCTGAGCGGGCAGAAGATCATCACGCGTACGTCGCCGATCAATCTTTGGGATCAGACCAACACGCTCTACGCCGAAATTCGCGAGTCGGCAGAAGCGGATCCGCCGGCGATCGGCAAAGCAACGCTGATCATCACGCCCGAGAATTTCCTCAAGCAGCAACGCACGCTTGAAGTCACCAACGCACCCGATCTGACAACGCGCCTTGAATGGACGCTGAAGTTCGGCAAGTTTTTCGCGGGCGTGCTGTTCAGCGAATACGGAGGCGTGGCTGCGCCCTTGCAGTTTTATGATCCGAAGGCGCCGCCGCGTCTGAAGCGCGTGCTGCGCGCACCCGCGCCGCAAGTGGTCTTCTTCGACACGCCCGATAAGACCACGCTGCGGCTCACACGCTACGCCGGGCCGCCCAACACGCCGCTGCGCCCCGTGCTGCTGATCCACGGCTCAGGCGTGTCGAGCCGCATCTTTTCTACCGATCTGATCACGACCAACCTGGTGGAATATCTCTGTGCGACAGGCTACGACGTGTGGCTCGTCGATCTCCGCGTCAGCATCGAGATGCCGAGCGTGCTCGTGCCGACTAACGTCGACAAGGTCGCTCGCGAGGACATTCCGGCCGCGGTCGCCAAAGTGCGGGAGTTGACCGGCCTGCCGGACATTCAGGTGCTGGGCCACTGCATGGGTGGGTTGGCGTTGACGATGTCGCTGCTGTACGGCCTCGAGGGCGTGCGCTCGGTGGTCATCTCGCAGGTATCAGCACATCCGGTGCCGGGCACGCTCGAAAAGATCAAGTGCGGGCTGCACGTCCCGGACATCATGCAACATCTCGGCGTACTCGACTTGACCGCCTTCACGGAGCACAGGTCGTGGCCCCATAACCTGCTCGATGAAGCGTTGCGGCTCTACCCGCTCACTCACAAACAGGGCTGCGGCAGCCCGATCTGCCACAGGGGCACCTTCCTTTACGGCCTGCTCTACGAACATGAAAAATTGAACGAGACGCTTCATTCGAACCTGCAGGAATTGCTCGGCGTGCACGACGTCTCCGTCTTTAAGCATCTCGCTGCGATGGTGCGGGCGGGCAAGGTTGTCGATGCCGAAGGCCGGGACGTCTACCTGAGCGGCGCGGACGGCATGCGGGGTCTGGAAGGCATGCGCCTGCCGATCGGCTTCATCCACGGCGAAAAAAACGAAACCTATCTGCCAAAGAGTACCGAGCTCACGTACGACATGCTGGTCAATCGCTTCCCCGAGCAGCCCTATGAGCGGCATCTGATTCCCGGCTACGGGCATATCGACTGTATCTTCGGCAAGAATGCAGCAGAGGATGTTTATCCGGTGATTGCGCGGTATCTGAATGCGCATTGACGAAAGTTGAGCGCGGCGTTGCCATAGGGTCGGGGAATCCGGCCGGCGCGTGCACGGGTTGCGCGCCGCTCGCTGTTCCCGCGCCGGTTCAGGTGTGGTATCTATCAAGGAAGCGGGTCGACGCACCTGGCCTCGTGAGCCCATCACGCCTTTATCCACATCAGACTGCTACGCCCATTCGGATGAAAACCTTCTTTCTGACCATGTTGACCGCTGGGCTGCTGACCAGCACCGTTGCAACTGCAGACGTACAGGCAGCCGAACTCCACGTGATGACTTCGGGCGGCTTCACCGCCGCATACAAACTGCTCGGCCCCAAGTTCACGACGTCGACGGGCAATACCCTCGACACCATACTCGGGCCGTCGATGGGTAAATCGCCGGAAGCCATTCCGAACCGGCTCGAACGCGGCGAATCCGCGGACGTGGTCATCATGGTCGGCTACGCGCTCGACGATCTGATCAAGCAAGGCAAGGTGATTCCCGGATCGCGAGTCGAGCTTGCCGATTCTCGCATCGGTATGGTGGTGCGTAACGGCGCACCGAAACCGGATATCAGCTCTGTCGAGTCGCTGAAGGAGACCTTGCTCCACGCAAAATCCATCGCCTACTCGGACAGCGCAAGCGGTGTCTATATCGAACGCGAGCTCTTCAGGAAACTCGGCATTGAGGATCAGGTGAAGTCCAAAGCGACGATGGTGCCGAGGATCCCGGTCGCGTCGGTCGTAGCCAATGGCGACTACGAGGTGGGATTCCAGCAGGTCAGCGAATTGCTGCCGGTACCGGGCGCCACCTTCGTTGGAAAGATTCCGGAGTCGGTGCAATCGGTTACGCGATTTGCCGCAGGCATTCCAGTTGGCGCGGAGCATCCGAAAGAGGCGAAGGCGCTGCTCGACTACCTCGCTTCACCCGCGGCGCAACCCGATGTTAGATCGACCGGGTTGGACTCTGTCGCGGCGCATTGACGAAACAACCCGGGCGTGTCCGGCCAAACACGTATCATCCCATCCACATTGCCTTGAAAAACAGCATTGGGCCCCTCCTTCGAGGTCCGCAAGGCGGCATAGAATCTGCCCGGCTGGGTAACAACATTAACGAACGATACGAGTGACCGACATGCAGCAAATGAGTTTCGGCGAGTGCGCCGGCAAATCGTGGTTGAGTACGTGGCAAATTGTGACCACGATGCCGTTCTTCTTACTGAGCTTCATGGCCGCACTGGCGTGCACGTTCGCCTTTCCTGACATTCTCGCCGCCGCAGCGGCGCCGCCGGATGCAGGCGCTCACGAGGCGATGCGAGCCGCGCCCGGATCGAGCCTGATGAATCTCGCGCGCGTCGTCATCGGCGCCCTGCTATCTGTCAAGATTCATCGCACGGTGCTGCTAGGTGAGGGAGAAAAGCCGCTATTTCCCGTCCAACGCGGGGTGGTGCCGCGCTATGTTGGGCTCTACGGGGTGATCGGCATAGCGACGCTGTTGCTTGCCATCGCCATCATGGTGATCGGAAAGGCCGTTTTCAATCTTCCTCTTGTTTCGGCAGTCACGCTACTGCTTTCATTCGCCGCCGGCCTGTTCATCGCGGTACGGGTCAGTCTTCTGTTCCCCGCGTTGTCGCTTGGCAGCCGCTTTGCGTTGAAGGCCGCCTGGCGCGACAGTCGAACGCATTTCTGGCAAATCGCCGGCATGATGTTCGTCGTGGCGGCGCCGCTGATGCTGATCGGGATTGTCATCGCGGTCGTCCTCAAACCGCTCCTCGCAGGATTGCATCCCGTACAGCAGCTCATGCTTACCGCGGCGGGCCAGGGGTTTCTCAGTACACTGTTCTCGGTGCTGAGCGCCGTCACGCTGTCGTGGCTCTACGCCCGTTTCGCTAGCGAACTGCGCACGCTTGTCAGCGAACAGCCCATCGGCGAGCCCGCGCCCTGAACGGGCCACGTACGCGCCACCTCGCTCAAAACAGCTTGCCCGGATTCAGAATGCCGTGCGGGTCCAATGCGTGTTTGATCGCCGCCATGGCGGCCAATTCAGCCGGCGAGCGCGAGATCGGCAAGAACTCGCGCTTGAGCAAGCCGATTCCGTGTTCCGCCGACACCGAGCCGTGCAACGGCCTGAGCATCTCGTAGACGAACGCATACACCGCGTGATGATCGACACCGGGGATCGAATGGCCGTCGACGGTGACATGCAGATTCGAATCGCCGATATGGCCGAAAAAATACGACACGTTGCCCGGCCAGCGCTGATCGAGCGCCGCGCGGCAACGGTCGACAAAAGCGCCGATCTCGCCGATGGGCAAACTCACGTCGAAGTTGATCGCATCCAGCCGCACCGGAAACTCGGCGGTGCACTCGCGAATCGCCCATAACGCGCGCACGTCAGCGACCGATTGCGCGATCACCGCGTCGCGGATCGCTTCTGAGTCGAGCGCTTCAGTCAGCGCGGCGGAGAAGCGTTCGCCGTCGTCGCTGGCGTCGAAGCTCGCGTGCTCGATCAGTGCATAAAGCGGGTGTGAGTCGGCGAACGGTGAGCGCGTACCCGTCAGCTTCACGCCGAAACCGTAGAAATCCGGCCACATGATCTCGAACGCGCCGATGTCGTTGCCAAAGCTCGTCGACAGGCGGCGCAGCAGGTTCACGGCGGCATCGTAACCATCGAGTGCGACGAGCGCCGTGTGGCGCGCCGCCCGTTGCGAATGAAGCCGCAGCACCGCGCGCGTGATCACGCCGAGCGTGCCTTCCGATCCGATGAACCAGTGTTTCAGGTCATAGCCGGTGTTGTTCTTGACCATCTTGCCGAGCGAAGTCAGCACGTCGCCATTGGCAAGCACGACTTCGAGGCCGAGCACCTGGTCGCGCGCGGTGCCCGACTGGATCACGCGATTGCCGCCCGCGTTGGTGGCCAGATTGCCGCCGATCTGGCACGAGCCACGTGCGCCCAGATCGAGCGCGAGTTCGAAGCCGGCTTCGGCGGCGGCTTCCTGCGCCGTTTGCAAGGTGGTGCCGGCGCGCACGGTTAGCGTGGCCGAAGCGGTGTCGATTTCTTCCACGCCGGTGAGCCGTTCGAGCGACAACGCAATATCGGTCGCACGCGCAATCGCACCGCCGGCGAGACCCGTCATACCGCCCTGCGGCACTACCGGTTGATGCGCTGCGTGGCAAATCGCCAGCGCGCGTGACACTTCTTCCGTGCTGCGCGGCAAGAGCAGCGCGGCTGGACGTGTCGGGGCGTGGCGTGTCCAGTCGGTCATCGCGTGTTCGCCGATCTGCTCGCCGACCCGCACCGCATCGGCGCCGAGCGCGGCGCGTAGCGCATCGAGCGTTGCGGAAAGCGGCGCAGCGCCAGGAGTTGCGTTGCCGCCCGTGCTGCTGCCTGCTATGCCGCTTGCCAAACTGTTATCTGTCATGCAATGGTTCCTTGCTTTCCTTCAACGGCTGCTTTCTTCCGATAACCCATCGAATCGTTGATCCGCCCGAGGATATAGTCGCCCGCGGCGACCGGTTGGTACTTGAGGTCGGCGTCGCTCGTGCCGAGTTCACGTGGATCGACCATCGCACCGTAAGTGGGATCATAGAACGTCGCGATCGAATAGCGCTCGCGCCCCGACGCATTGATCACGCGATGCAAGGTGGAGCGGAAACGGTCATTGGTCCAGCGCGCCAGCAGATCGCCGACGTTTACCACGAAGCTGCCTTCTACCGGCGGCGCATCGACCCACGTATCGTTGGCGATCTCGCGCACCTGCAAGCCGCCCACCCGATCCTGCCAGAGCAAGGTGATGCAGCCGTAGTCGGTATGCGGTGCGACGCCGAACTGATCCGCGTCCGACTGGGGCGGCTGCGGCGGATAGTAGACCATCTGCGTGCGCTGCATCCGCTTCGTATAGCGCGGCGCGAAGAAATGCTCGTCGACGCCGAGACTCACCGCCACCGCCCGCAGCAGATCGGCGCCGCAGGCCGCGACCGCTTCGTAGTAACCATACAGGGCGGCCCGCAACCCGGGCATGAAATCCGGCCAGTTGTTCGGACCACGCAGTGCCTGGCCCGCGCGCACATCGGGGTCGTCCTCCGGCAACTCCAGGCCGATGCTGAAGAACTCCTTGTAGTCGGGGCGCTTCGCCTGATACATGGTGGCGTCGCCGAGCGCGTTGAAACCTCGATGCCTCTGATTGACCGCCGCGCGCCGCTTCGTCTCCACGGGAAACGCAAAGAAGGTGCGCGCAGCCTGTTCGGCTGCATCGATTGCCGTTTGCGGCACGCCATGATTGACGATGTAGAAGAAGCCGATCGTCGTGCACGCCTCGCGGATTTCATGTGCCACGCGCGTCAAAGCCTGCGGGTCGCCCGCGCGAACGCCGGCAAGATCGATGATCGGAATGCGGGTCACGGGCATTGCGCTGCTCCCTGGAAGGCCGGTCAATTCAACTGAGGAAAGAGGCTCACACATCACTCGCGAGAAGCTTGCGGGCCTCGTGCATCCTCGTGCGTCTTCGTTGTATATACCGCCAAAAGCGCACTCGCAAGCTGCTTCGCAGGGCTTCACGTAAGGGCTTTTCTCTACTCGCGCGTTTATTTATTTCGCGTGGAAACTGCGGTATATACTGCCTCGCATGACTCGCGCAGGGCCCGCTGACAAACCGCTTTCGCGCGACACCGCTTTGCCAACCGGAGAATCCCATGAGCATCCTTGCAGGCTGGAAGTGTCGTTTGGTCATGCTGGCGTTGTGCGCGGCAAGCGTCAGCGCCCACGCGGAAGACCAGCTCGCCAAAGTGAAGAAAGCCGGCGAACTGGTGGTCGGTACCGAGATGCAGTTCGCGCCCTTCGACTTCCTTGAAAACGGCCAGCAAGCGGGCTTCAACAAGGACCTGTTCGCCGAGGTCGGCAAGGAATTGGGTGTGAAGGTGCGCTTCATCGACTTGCCGTGGCCGAGCGTGCTGCCTGGTCTCGAAGCCGGCAAGTTCGATATGGTGGGCGGCCCGCTAACGGTCACCAAGGCGCGCATGGAACGCTACACGTACACCCTGCCGATCGCGGACGCCACCGACGCGCTGCTCAAGCGCGCCAACGACACCTCCGTCAAGCAATCGTCGGATATCGCCGGCAAGACTGTCGGCGCGGGCAAAGGCTCGGCCCAGCTCGACCAGTTGAAGACGTACGTCGCCACCTTGCCGAAACCGCCTGAGATCCGCGAATACGTCGACAACAATCAGGCCTACGCCGATCTCGCCGCCGGCCGCATCGTGGCGGTCGCGAACTCGATGACCAACATCGCGTACGTCGCCAAACAACGCCCCGATACTTTCGCCGTGGTCCAGCCGCCGTTCGGCGCGAAAGTGTACTTTGCCTACTGCCTGCGTAAAGACGCGGATAGCAAGCCGCTCGCCGATGCCTTCAACGCGGCGCTTGTGAAAATGCACAACGACGGGCGCCTCGCGGCCTTGCAGAAAAAGTGGTTCGGTGTCGCGATGGATGCGCCGACAACGATGCCGACGCCGAACTATTGATGCACTGATGGCTTGATGTTTTGCAGCAGGCGTTCCTGATGGTTGCGATGCGCGCTCTTCGGCGAGCCGCATCGCCCTCCCCGTTCTAGCGAGTGCGACGCTTATGTTCAGCACAACCGTCTTTCTACAGGGCTTGCCGCTGCTGCTGCATGCGGCGCTCGCCACCATCGGCATTTCGCTAACAGGTCTCCTGATCGGTTTCTTCGTCGCGATTGGCGTATGTGCCGCACGCCTTTCCCCGAAGCGCGCCGCGCGCATGTTCGGCGGCGCCTACGTGTTCTTTTTCCGCGGCGTGCCGATGCTGGTGCAACTGCTGCTGGTGTATTACCTGCTGCCATTCGCCGGAATCAACGTGTCGCCCATCGTCGCGGCAGTCAGTGCCGTATCGCTGTGTTCCGCCGCCTATATCGCCGAGATTCTGCGCGGCGGTTTCCTCAGCATTCCGCCCGGGCATATCGAAGCCGCGCGCATGCTCGGGCTTTCGCCGTTCGATATGCTGCGGCGCATTCTGGTGCCGCAGGCGTTTCGTTTAACGCTGCCCTCGCTCGTCAATGAGATGGTGCTGCTGATCAAGGCTTCCTCGCTGATCTCGGTGGTGGGTGTGGCCGAGTTGACGCGCACCGCGCAGAACATCGCGGCCAGTACCTATCGGCCGCTCGAAGCCTACCTCGCCGCGGGGCTGATTTACTTCGTAATCTGCGGAAGTCTGGCGCTCGTCGCGCATGCCGCCGAATACCGTTTGCAGCACGCCTGACCGACCCTGAGCTTGAGACTGAACTAAGCCATGCAAAAGCTCGATCCAACCGTCATCACGCACAATCTGCAGCCGATTGCCGCCGGTCTCGCGACCACACTCGGCACCTGGGCCGCGGGGGTCGCAATCGGCATCCTGATCGGATTTCTGATCGCCGTGCTCCAGCTCTTTTGCGGACGCTGGGTGCGCGGCGTATTGCGCTTCTATATCGAACTGTTTCGCGGCACGCCGTTTCTCGTGCAGCTATTTTTGCTGTACTACGGCGGCCCTTCCATCGGCCTCACGCTCGAACCGATGACAGCCGGTGTGCTCGGCCTGGGCCTCTATGGCAGCGCGTATTTCGCCGAGGCATTCCGTTCGGGCTTTCAATCGGTGCCGCCGGGTCATCTCGAAGCGGCATCCTGTCTTGGACTGACCCGCTGGCAAGCCGTCCTGCGCATTCAGATGCCGCAAATGCTGGTGCTGATCGTGCCCGCGCTGACCAATCTGATTATCGTGCTGAGCAAGGAAACCGCGGTGCTGTCGATCGTCACCGTACCCGAGCTCACGTTCGTGCTGACCGGCATCGGTTCGGCCACCTTCGCTTTCGTCGAAACGCTGCTGGTGCTGTGCGTGTGCTATCTCGCGCTGGTCGAACTGACCTCGCGCGTGGGCATGTGGGCCGAAACCCGCATCGCACGCTTCATGGCATGAACGGAAATCCGGACCACCCTATGAACGCTATCGCCGACATGCCGTCCTCCACGTCTACCGCTGCCTTCGATACACCGCCCGGCGCGCCGCTGATCGAAGTACGCGACCTGAAGAAACGCTTCGGCGAAGTCGAAGTGCTGCGCGGCGTCGATCTCGAGATCGCCCGCTCTGAAGTGGTCTGCATTATCGGCCCATCAGGCTCGGGCAAGAGCACGCTACTGCGCTGCCTCGCCGCGCTCGAAACCTACGATCAGGGCGACGTGCGCATCGAAGGTGAGCTGCTCGGCTATAGCGAGCGCAATGGAAAACGCGTACGAGCGTCACAAAGCGAGATCAATCGCGTGCGGCGTAACGTTGGCATGGTGTTTCAGCAATTCAATCTGTGGCCGCACATGACGGCGCTCGGTAATGTGATGGAAGCGTTGCTGCGCGTGCGCCATCTGTCGCGTGACGAAGCGCGCCGCCGCGCCCATGCGATGCTGGAAACAGTCGGCCTCGCGCATAAGGCCGATGCCTACCCGTCGAAACTCTCGGGCGGCCAGCAGCAGCGCGTTGCCATTGCCCGTGCGCTGGCGATGGAACCGCACATCATGCTGTTCGACGAGCCGACCTCGGCGCTCGATCCCGAGCTGGTCGGCGAAGTACTGCAGGTGATGAAGCAGCTCGCGCGCGACGGCATGACGATGGCCGTGGTCACGCACGAAATGGGCTTTGCCGCACAGGTTGCCGACAAGGTGATGTTCATCGATCAGGGGCGCATCGCCGTGCAGGGCAAACCGCGCGACGTCTTTCACGACGCGGGCCAGCCACGTTTGCGGCAATTCCTGCAAAACTACTTCGACCGCAATGCCTTCTGGGCGCGCGGGCCCGACGATGCGGAGCAGCCATGAAAACCGCGCACGTGGTGACTGACGCACCGGCCTCCCGCTACGAACAGGTCAAAAACCACATCCGCCAGATCATCGAATCGGGCGCGCGGCAAGCGGGCGACCGTCTGCCGTCCGAACAGGACCTGGTCGCGGCGTTAGGCGTGTCGCGCATGACGGCAAACCGCGCGCTGCGCGAACTCGCCGATGAAGGCCTCGTCACCCGCGTGTCAGGCGTTGGCACCTTCGTCGCGCAAACCAAACCACAATCGACGCTGCTGATGATCGCCCATATCGGCGACGAGATCCGCTCGCGGGGTCACGAATACAGCTACGACACGGTCCTCTCGCAACGTGAAGCCGCACCGGTGACGGTGTCGAACGCGCTAGGGCTCGCGCCCGGCGCTTCCGTGTTTCATGTGATTTGCGTGCATCGCGAGAACGGTTTGCCGGTGCAACTCGAAGACCGTTACGTCAATCCGGCAACCGCGCCTGATTTCCTGAAACAGGATTTCTCCACAACAAGGCCGTCCGAATATCTGTACGTGACCGTGCCGGCGCACGACGTCGAGCATATCGTCGACGCAGGTCTGCCGACGCGTGCCGAAGCTGAGTTGCTGGAAATTCGCGTCGATGAGCCGTGCCTGACGCTGATGCGCCGCACATGGACAAGCGGCGTGGCGGTCACGTTCGCGCGTTTCGTGCACCCGGGCTCGCGGTACCGGCTGGGGTGCCGATTCACGCCGGATCTGTCGCAGCGCCAGGGCTAGCGGCGCGTACGCCGTGCCCTCGCCCGCGTCCTGCCATTCACACACTGCCGGCCAGATGGAAACGCGACGCGGGATGCCACAACTGCACCGACGTCGCCACGTCGTCACCCACCCACGTGCGGCGCCATAGCTGCAAGCAGGGCTCGCCGATCTCCATCATCAGATGCCGCCGCACATACGCTTCGGGCTTCTGCGCATAGATGCGAAACTCCGCGCGCTGGATCGGCGCGAGCCGCACCATGTAATGATTCGGCGTCTCGACGGTGAAGTCCTGTTGCAGGTAGTCGGGGAACACCTTCGGATTGACGTAGCGATCTTCGTACTGGATCGGCTCGCCCTCTTCGCTGTGCACGATGCACGAATGAAATGCCGGGCCGCTGGCGAGGCCGAGCGCTTCAAGCGCGTGCGGATCGTCGCTCGGTTCGAGCGTCAGCACACGCGCCGAATGGCGATGGCCACGCGCGGCGATTTCGTCGGCGATATTGCGAATTTCCAGCACCGTCGATTCGTAGCGCTGCGGCGCGACGAACGTGCCGGAACCTTGCACACGCGTCAGTACGCGTTCGGTCGTAAGTTCGCGCAGTGCGCGCGATACCGTCATGCGCGCGACGCCGAACTCCTTGACCAGCTCCGTTTCGGATGGGATCAAACCGCCCGGCTTCCAGTCCCCCTCGCTGATGCGCCTGATCACGTAGCGCTTGATCTGCTCGTAGGCGGGCATTGCCTTGGCGGGTGCCTCCTGGGTGTGACCAGGACGGTCCTGTGTCTCTACGGTTTGCGCGTTTGTGTTTGTAATAGTGTTCACGTCGACCTCGTGGGTGGTACGCGGGTGGCATACGTCACGCTCGCCAATGCAGCACGATCTGCGCTGCTGACTGAGGCGTCCAGCACGGGCCGGATATTACCCGGGTTCGGCAGCAGTGGCGTCGTTCCAGCGGCGATCATACCTTTATAGATACGTCTGTACGAGTCAGAAAGTAGTCGCAAGCCGAATTGCAAATAAAGCGGCGGCCATCGAGTCAACGCCGGCACAATCCCGCGCAATAAGGCAGTTAAGGGCGTTTTGAACGCAGAGGGACGTTGTGTTGGTGGCGGCGGGATCCGCCAGCGTGGCGCGTTTTGTCTAGACAGGTTGGCGCCTGAAGCGCTGACGCGCTTCGAGTTGGCGCATTGCGCGCCCTACCAGACAAACGGCACGAAGCGATAGCGCACACGCATGGTGTAGTCGGTATAGCCGTCGAGTTGCGCGGCCAGCACGCGCTCCTCGCGCACCGCGCGCCAGCCGAGACCGATCACCAATAGCGGTACGCAGGCGAGCCCCCACCACGAGCCGAGCAGCAATGGCGTGCCGATGAACAGTAGCAGCGCGGCCGCGTACATCGGATGACGCACATGGGCATAAGGGCCGGTGTCGATGACTTTGTGACCGCGGCTTGCCTGGATCTTGATGACGGGCGCGGCGTAGCTATTGGCCCTGAAGACGATCAGGCACATGAAGAGGCAGAGGAAAATGCAAAGCGAGCCCAGGCTCACCAGCCAGACCGGCAACGGCGCCGACCAGCGATAGCGCATTGCGTCGAAACCCATCAGCACAAGCCAGACGCACCACATCACCGTGACGCCCACCATGAAAAAGCGGTCCCAGCGGCTTTGTTGCGCCTGAACGATCGGTGCAAGACGCTCGGCAAGCAGACCGGGATCGTGGCGCGCCAGCCAGAAACCAATCCATAAACTCAGCCCGCCTGTCTCGATCAGATACCACCACCCCGCTGGCCAGGCGAGCGTGCCCGCGGCGCCGAACAGCAGTGCGCCCATGCAGGCCAGCCAGACCACCGTTTGCAGGATGAGGCGCGTGATCATGGTTAGTTCGTGGCGCTCGTAGATGGTGGTGGTTGGTGGTGGTTGGTGGTGGTTGATGGTTGCCGGCGCGCTTGGCCGGTGCCCGTTACCCGTCTGTCTCAGGCGGAGACCGTCGCCGGTGCGCGCACGCGGCCGAATACTTCCGCAATGTCGATCTCGCCCGTGTTCAGACCGAATTGATCGTGCAGGCAGGTTGCGAGTTCGGCTGCGGTTTTGAGTTGCCGTTCGCTGATCAGTTGGCCGTCCGCCGCGCGTTCGTTCAGTTGGTCATCGAACAATGTCAGGCGCGATTCTGCCAGTATCCGGCAAACGATCAGGTGGTTCAGGAAGACAGAATCCGGTGCGGTCGAGGTGTACCAGTTCGAGGTTTCATAGTCGATCCATTCGACCGGGTGCAGATCGAAACGGTAGACGCGGGCCCAGGTGTCATCGCGAGATTGGACTTCGAGGTAAAGCGCGTTGCGCGATGCGTCGGCCAGTCGGAACGTGCCCAGTTGCGTGGGCTGCGCGGTGCCTGCAATCAGGCGCAACGGTGCGGTGAGCGTCACGCTGCCGAAGCCAACGTCGGCGATCCATGCCTCGTTCTTGATGTCGACGCGCAGGACCATGTGCGTGCGAGGGGGGATGGCGTCGGATTCGCGACCCCACAGGACGCGGCCTAGCAGTGGCGTTACGTTGAAGCCCAACTGCGTCAGGACGTTCGCGAAGAGTGCGTTCTGTTCAAAGCAGTAGCCGCCACGCTTTTGCGCGATCAGTTTTTGTTCGACGGATTCGAGATCGAGTTTTACCGCACGCCGCGTGAGCGGGTTCAGGTTCTCGAAGGGGATCGATCTGGGGTGCAGCTCGTGGAGCGCCTGGAGCACGTCCAACGTCGCCGCGCGAGGGCCTTTGTAGCCTATGCGGGTGAAGTAGTTTTCCAGATTCACTGTGTGTGACATCGGTGTCGTCCCGGTTTGGTGTTGGGCGCTGGGTGCTTAAGGGCTTCGCACCGCCGCGCGGCTTCGGAAGATGATCATAGCTGCTTTTGTTGTCTGCCCAAGATGTCAGCCTTCCCTGTTTTCGTAGTGATCCGCGTTGGTCGATTGGCGACGCCCCCGAGCGGGTGACGCCCGCGTCAGAAAGCACTCATGCCCCCCGCCCTTCAACGCCGCTCGCGCGCCGCCACACACAACCAAACCATACTAAAGCATTACGTTGTTATTCCATTTAATTTACAACCAAACAACCTTTAGTAGCAGTACGTAAAAATCAAAATTACACACTAGTAATATTGATGCGAATCGTTCTCATTAGTATTGACGCACCTATTCCGCATGCGTACGATCTCGCCATCTGCTGCATCTGGCGTCGCGAACCGATGCGGCAAATCGCAGGCACCCGGTGACGTCACGCCGCGATAGCCCGATCAGTCGATACAACACAAATAAGGATTTCGATGAAGTTCGCCCAATCAACTGAACCCGCCGGCCAGGCGCGTTCGCTTCGCGACTCCGTCTCGCGCGTCGGCGCCATGCGCCGTTCGCGTTTGCCCTCGGTGCGGCGCGCCGCACTTTGCACGGCTTTCGCATGGGCCTCGTTGACAGCCGGCGCCGCCATGGCCGACGCCAATCCCGACGCGACACCCGAAGCGCCGGAAGCCGACCTGAACATCAAGGCAACCCAGACGGATCAGTGGACCGGCGTCTGGAACCGCGCGACGTTGCTCGGCGACATCGGCGGCCTGCGCCCGTGGCTCGGCAAGTACGGCGTGACGTTCGCGCTCACCGAAACCAGTGAAGTACTCGACAACCTCCGCGGCGGTCTGGCGCGCGGCGCGGACTACGACGGCCTCACGACCGCGACCTTGCAGATGGATACGCAAAAGGCATTCGGTTTGCCGGGCGGTCTGTTCAACGTCAGCGCCTTGCAGATCCACGGGGCTAATCTCAGCGCCAACAAGCTGGGCACGCTGAATACGGCGAGCGGTATCGAAGCCGATGACGCCACCCGTTTGTGGGAGCTGTGGTATCAGCAGTCGTTCCTGAACAAGCGTGTCGACGTCAAAATCGGTCAGCAAAGTATCGACCAGGAATTCATCACCAGCACGAATTCGGCGCTGTTCGTCAATACGATGTTCGGCTGGCCTGCCCTGCCGTCCTATGACATGCCGTCCGGCGGTCCCGCGTATCCGCTGTCCGATCTCGGCGTGCGCGTGCGCGGACAGATCACGCCTTCGTTGACGGCGCTCGCCGGCGTATTCGACGGCGATCCGCTCGGCAACAACCCGAACAATAAGAGCGGCACCAACTTCAACCTGCATAACGGCACGCTGTTCATCGGCGAGTTGCAGTACGCGATCAACCAGCCGGCCGACGGCGAAATGGTCGGCGCCGGTGGCGGCGGTTTGCCGGGTACCTACAAGCTCGGCCTCTGGTACAACAACGGCAGCTTCGCTGATCAGCGCCTCGACAACACCGGCCTGTCGCTCGCGAACCCGGCGAGCACCGGCGTCGCACAGAATCACCACGGAGACTACAGCTTCTACGCGGTAGCCGACCAGATGATCTGGCGTCCTGATCCGGACGAGCCACGCAGCCTCAACGTCTTCGCGCGCGTGATGGGCGCACCGGGCGACCGCAACCTGGTGAGTGTCGCCGCCAACCTGGGCGTCGTACTGAAAGCCCCGTTCGCAGGCCGCGACAATGACAGCGCCGGCATCGCGCTGACTTACATCAAGATCGGCAACCACACGAACGGCCTCGACCAGGACAACCTCGCGTTCAGCGGCGGCCCATATGGCGTGCGCACCAGCGAAACCACGCTCGAAGCGACCTACCAGTACCAGGTCAACCCGTGGTGGCAGCTGCAAGCCGATGCGCAATACACGTTCAATGCCGGCGCCGGCCAGAATCCGAGCGACCCGACGCAGCCGCTGCGCAACACCTTCGTCATCGGCTTGCGGACCAACATCACCTTCTGATGCCGTTCGCCATTAACACCTACGCTCAAGACAAATCGAATCCCATGCTTTCGATCATGACCGCAACTACCGCTTTGTGCGCAGGCACGGAGGCTCAATCATGAACAATCCCACGCGCACATTCTCGCCGCGCGCCGCGCGGGCCCTGATCGCCGCCGCTGTCAGCACTGCCGCGTTTGCAACGGCCAGCGTCGCGCACGCCGAGCCGCAAGGTTTCCTCGAAACCATCAAACATCACACCACGCTGATCAACACCGTGCCGGACAATGGCGATCAGAATCCGTACGCGGTCGTGGTCGCGCCGGTCACCGCAGGCACGGTCAAGCAAGGCGACGTGCTGGTCGGCAACTTCAACAACTCGACCAATCTGCAAGGCACCGGCAGCACGATCGTCAACTATCACCCGGACACCAAGCAGATGACGGTGTTCGCCACGGTGCCGCGCGATCTGAAGGAGTGCCCGGGCGGCATCGGCCTGTCGACCGCGATGACGATGCTCAAGTCGGGCTACGTGATTATTGGCAGCACGCCAAGCAATGACGGTACAACGGGCACCAAGGGCGCCGGCTGTCTGATCGTGCTCGATTCGAACGGTAAGGTTGCGTCGACCATCAACAGTCCGAACATCAACGATCCGTGGGGCAACATGGCGGTCGTCGATAACGGCACGAGCGCGACGCTGTTCGTCAGCAATGCGGGCTTCGGCGTGGGCGGTGCGGACGGTAATCCGCCGGTGTTCAAGCAGGCCACCGTGCTGCGTCTGGACCTCGACGTGCCGGCCGGCAAACCGCCCGTCGTGAAGAAGGAAACCGTGATCGGCAGCGGCTTCGGCGCGCAGGCCGACAAGGGTGTGTTCCTCGTCGGCCCGACCGGACTCGCGCTGTCGAACGATCAGAAACTGCTGTACGTGTCCGATGCCATCGGCAACCGCATCACCGAAATCGACGAACCGATGACGCGCGACACCAGCGCTGGCGTGGGCCGTCAACTGACCGCCGACGGCCTGCTGCACCGCCCGCTCGCGATGGTCACCGCGCCCAACGGCCACCTGCTCGTCACCAACGCGCTGAACGGCCAGATCGTGGAAATCGATCCCGCCAGCGGCAAGCAGATTTACGCTCGCTGGATCGACACCGACAAGGCACAATCGCCCCCGGGCAACGGCGATCTGTTCGGCCTCGCGATGACGCCGGAAGGCGACGGTTTCTACTACGTGCAGGACGACGTGAACACCCTGGTGCTCGCGAAGTAAAACGAAGAAGCAAAGACGGACGCAGATCCGGCCATCGAGCCGGACGCAACCCCGGCACCCCCCACGGCCAAATGAAGGTGATGTAATCATGGCAAACGATCAACCCCCGCGGCCCTCACGGCGCGGCTTTCTGAAGGCCGGCAGTGCGGCGGTCGCGGCGGGCGCAAGCCTCGGCGCGACCGGCGTCGCCCAGGCCGCGCTCGGCAAGACACCGGCGCAAGCCGCCGATCCGACCATCGCGGTCGAGCCGTTCTACGGCCTGCACCAAGGCGGCATCGTCACGCCGCAGCAAAGCCACACGTATGTCGCCGCCCTCGATCTCACGACCGAGAAACGCGATGACGTGATCGCCCTGCTGCGCGCCTGGACCGACGCCGCGGCGCGCATGACGCAAGGCAAGACGGCCGCGCCGTTGCCGCCAGCCGACGCGGCCAATACGGCTACGGCTGATCCGGCCAGCGCGGCTAATGCCAACGGCGCGTATGACGCAGCCAGCAATAAGGGCGCCCCGGATTCCGCCGATGTGCTCGGCCTCGGCCCCTGCGGCCTGACGATCACCTTCGGCTTCGGCCCTGGTCTCTTCACGAAGGACGGCAAAGACCGCTACGGGCTGGCCTCGCGCCGCCCCGCCGCGCTCGTCGATCTGCCGCGCTTTAACGGCGACCAGTTGATCGCCGAGAAGACCGGCGGCGACCTGTACATTCAGGCCTGCGCGAACGATCAGCAGGTCGCGTTTCACGCGGTCCGGCAGCTGTCGCGCCTCGCCAACGGCGTGGCGACGATGCGCTGGGGCCAGTCCGGTTTCCTGTCGGGTCCGCGCGGTCAGACGCCGCGCAATCTGATGGGCTTCAAGGACGGCACCAACAATCCGTCGACCGCCAAGCCGCAGTTGATGAACGAATTCATCTGGGCCGGCGCCACCCCCGACGCACCGTGGATGGAAGGCGGCACCTATACGGTCTTTCGCCGCATCCGCATCACGCTCGAACACTGGGACAACACCGAAGTCGACTTCCAGGAGCAGGTGTTTGGCCGTCACAAGTACAGCGGCGCGCCGATCGGCAAGAAGAACGAGTTCGATCCGGTGGACCTGAAGGAAGAGGACAAGGACGGCAATCCGGTGATTCCGGAGAACTCGCACGTGCGTCTGTCGAATCAGGCGAGCAACAACGGCGCGCAGATTCTGCGCCGTTCGTACTCGTATAACGAAGGCACGAATTTCTACATCGAGCGCTGGCCGCCGTGGCGCCAGGAAACCGAGTACGACGCGGGACTGATTTTTCTCGCTCACCAGAGCGACCCGCGCAAGGGCTTCATTCCGATCAACGAGAAGCTCGCGAAGTTCGACATGATGAACCAGTTCACGACGCACGTCGGCAGCGCGGTATTCGCTGTGCCGCCGGGCGCGAAGCCGGGTTCGTACATCGGCGCGGGGCTGTTCGAGACGTAATGCAAGCCGCGAAGCAGGCCGCCGACAAGCCGCGAGGCAGGCGGCGGCCGATCGAAGACCAACAACAACATCACTAACGGATTTTAGGATCATGGCTCATTCCTGGTTTGGCACCCGCCTGCGCCTCGTCAGCAGCGCTGCCGCCCTCACGCTGGCCGCCTTCATCACGGTGCCGTCGACGGCTCATGCTGCATCGATCACGCTGTACAGCGCACAGCACGAGCAGGTCGTCAATCTGCTGGCTAAAGACTTCGAAAAAGAGTCGGGCATTTCGGTGAAGATCCGCAGCGGCGAAGGCCCGGCCATGGCCGCGCAACTCGTCGCGGAAGGCACCGCCACGCCTGCTGACGTCTACTTCACGGAAAACTCGCCGGAACTGATGCTGCTCGAAGAGAAAGGCCTGCTGAGCAAAGTGGACGGCGCGACGCTCGCCACCGTGCCGGCACGCTTCAGCTCGCCGACGGGTGCATGGGTCGGCGTGACCGCACGCGAAAACGTGCTGGCCTACAACACGACCAA
Source organism: Paraburkholderia sediminicola (assembly GCF_046027825.1). GTDB lineage: Bacteria > Pseudomonadota > Gammaproteobacteria > Burkholderiales > Burkholderiaceae > Paraburkholderia > Paraburkholderia sediminicola_D. The sequence goes on along the minus strand of NZ_JAQQDU010000029.1, from coordinate 37,239 downwards.
GCTGCAACCGTCGCAACTGCCGCAGTCGCTGTTCGATCTGGCCAAACCGGAATGGAAAGGCAAGGTCGGCATTGCACCGAGCGACGGCGACTTCCTGCCGCTGGTGAGCGCTGTGCTCGCGCTGAAGGGTGAAGCACAAACCGTCGCATGGCTGAAGGGCCTGAAGGCCAACTCGCAGATCTTCGACGACGACGAAGGCGTGGTGGCCGCCGTCAATCGTGGCGGGGTCGAGACCGGCCTGATCAACAACTACTACTGGGCGCGTCTGCACGCTGAAATCGGTGACGCCAAAACCCGCAGCGCGATCTATCACTTCGGCAACAGCGACGCCGGCGCGCTGGTGAACGTGTCGGGCGCGGCCGTGCTGAAGTCCGCGCACAACGCGGACGGTGCGCAGAAGTTTCTCGCGTATCTGGTCAGCGACCGCGCACAGAAGCTGATGGCCAACAGCCACGTCATGTTCGAATATCCGCTGCACGCAGGCGTTGCCCCGGATCCGATCCTCAAGCCGTTCGGTGAACTGAACCCGCCGGCGCTGACGATCCAGCAACTCGGCGACGACAGCCAGGCCGGCAAACTGCTGCGCCAGGCGGGCTTGCTGTAAATGAGCGAAGCCGTGTCAGCCGGGCCTCCGGCTGTAACCTCCGCCCCGGCGCGCGCCCGTTCGCGCGCGCCGCGCGGTCTGTTCGCGGCAGCAGCACTCAGCGCTTTGCTGGTGTTGCTGCCGATTGCGTTTACCTTCTGGCGCGCGGCGAGTTTCGGTATCGGCGAGGCGGTCGATCTGATCTTCCGGCCGCTGGTCGGCGAACTGCTCGTCAACACCGTGCTGATCACGGTATCCACCACGGCCGTCTGCGCTGTCGTCGGTACAGCGGCCGCATGGTTTGTCGAACGCACGCATTTGCCAGGGCGCCGCATCTGGGCCGTGCTCACCGCCGCGCCGCTCGCGATGCCGGCTTTCATTTCGAGCTATGCATGGGTGTCGCTGAGTCTGGATTTGCAGGACTTCAACGGCGCGCTGCTGGTGCTGAGTTCCGCCTATTTCCCGCTCGTCTATCTGCCCGTGGCCGCTGCCTTGCGCAGCATGGACCCGGCGCTCGAAGAAAGCGCCCGCGCGCTCGGCTGCAATCGCTGGTCCACCTTCATTCGCGTCGTGCTGCCGCAACTGCGTCCGGCGCTGCTCGGCGGCATGCTGCTGGTCGCGCTCGGCGTGCTGTCTGAATTCGGCGCGTTTACGCTGCTGCGCTTTCACACCTTCACCACGCAAATCTATGCGGAATACCGCACCAGCTTCGACGGCGGCGGCGCTTCGCTGCTCGCGTGCCTGCTGATCGTGATCTGCCTCATCGTGCTGGCGTTCGAGTTTCGCGTGCGGGGTGCCGCGCGTTACGAACGCGTCGATCGCGGGACGCGTCGCGCGGTCCTGCGCTACGACCTCGGCGCATGGCGCTGGATCGTCGTCGCCGGCTTCGCCGCGCTGGCGATCGCGACGCTCGGCGTGCCGCTCGGCATGATCGGCTACTGGCTCACGCAACCCGGTGCGGCCGCCGTTACGCCGGCCGACGTGTCGCCCGAACTGCTGTTCAACGCAACGATCTCGTCGCTCGGTTTCGGGCTCGCCGCCGCGCTACTGACCACGCTGCTGGTCGTGCCGCTCGCGTTCCTGCTGGTGCGCTATCCGACGCGTTTCGCGACGCTGTTCGAACGCACCGTGTTTCTGGCACAAGGCATACCCGGGCTGGTGATCGCGCTGGCCATCGTGTCGCTTGCGGTGCACGCACTGCAAGCGCTTTATCAAAGCGCGACGCTGCTGGTGATCGCTTACGCGATGCTGTTCATGCCGGTGGCGCTGGTGAGTGTGCGCGCCGCCTTCATGCAGGCGCAGCCGCGCCTTGAAGAGACTGCACGCGCACTCGGCCTGACCTGGTCTCAGACCCTGTTCCGCGTGGTGTTGCCGCTGGCCGGTCCCGGGCTTGGCGCGGCAGCGGCGATGGTGTTTATCTCGGTCGTCACCGAGTTGAATGCGACGCTGCTGCTTTCCCCCATCGACACGCAAACACTCGCAACGCAAGTCTGGGCCGACACGTCCACGATGGCATTCGCCGCCGCAGCGCCCTATGCCGCGCTGCTCACCGGCATTTCGCTATTCGCTTCCGGCCTCCTGTTCGCGTTGCTTGGCAAATCGGCGCTACTCGGCGAACGTAGCTGACCATCGCTCACCATCGCGCGCTTTTTCCATCGGATTTTCATGAGCGAACTTCGTATCCGCGGACTGCAAAAATCGTTCGACGGCCACCCGGTGCTACACGGCATCGATCTCTCCGTCGAGCGCGGCACGCTGCTCGCGCTGCTCGGACCGTCCGGCAGCGGCAAGACCACCTTGCTGCGCCTGTTGTGCGGCTTCGAACGCGCGGACAGCGGTAGCGTCGAAATCGACGGGCGCCGCGTCGCCGGTGACAACCTTCATGTGCCTTCCGAGCAGCGCCGCATCGGCTATGTACCGCAGGAAGGCGCGCTGTTTCCGCATCTTTCCGTGGCGGACAACATCGTGTTCGGCTTGCCGCGTACGCAACGCCGCGCGCGACATCGGGTCGCCGAATTGCTGGAACTGGTCGGCTTACCGGCGAACTTCGGCGAGCGCGCGCCGCAGCAGTTGTCGGGTGGCCAGCAGCAACGTGTCGCACTGGCTCGCGCGCTCGCGCCATCACCGACTCTGGTGATGCTCGATGAGCCCTTCTCGTCGCTCGACGCTGCATTGCGGCTCGAAACGCGCCAGGCGGTGGCCAGTGCTCTGGCCGCGACCGGCGCGACTGCCGTGCTCGTCACGCACGATCAATCGGAAGCGCTCTCGCTCGGTCATGAGGTCGCAGTGCTGTGGAACGGCAGGCTGATCCAGACCGCGACGCCGGAGACGCTGTACCGCAGGCCGGTGACGCGTGAACTCGCGTCGTTCGTTGGTGAAGCGGTGTCGTTGCCGGGCGTCGTCAAGCAGGATCGTGTGAGCTGCGAGCTCGGTGATTTGCCGTTGTGCGCGCCGATGGGCAATGGCCCGGTCGACGTCATGGTGCGGCCCGAACAGATCCGTCTGCTGCGTATTGACGAGACGATGCCGAATGGCGCAGCGGCCTATGACGCCGTCGTGCAAGACGTCATCTTTCAGGGGCAGGACGCGGGCGTCACGCTGCAATTGCAGTCGGGTGCGAGGACGGTGGTGCGCGCTCGCGTGCCGGGGTATCTGTCGCCGCAACCGGGTGAAAACGTGCGGCTTGCTGTGGATGGCGAAGTGACGGCTTATCCGCGCGTCTAGGCGATAAACGCTACGCGGACGCTGCCGCCCCGCGCGTTTGCGGGCGCAGCGACAAATCCTGCACCATCTGCGCGGCCAGATAATCGCACGTCGGCCGGTCCGATTTAGCGCTGCGCGCCACCACGATTTCCAGCGGCGCGATCTTCGGCAGGCCTTGCGCCTCGCCGAGAATCGCCAGCCGCGGCGGCACGCTGCAACGCGTGAGCGCAATCACTGACAGCCCCGCGTCCACCGTCGCCACCAAACCCATCAGACTTGCGCTGCTGAACGCCGCCCGATAGCGGATACGCGCACCGTCGAGCGCCGCCAGCGTATGCTGACGCGCGACACAACCCGGCTCGTAAAGCCCGACCGGCAACGGCGACGCCGCCAGCACCGGCGTATCGACCGACGCCCCCACCCACACCATCGGCTCGCTGCGCACGAATTCGCCGCGCAATTGGCGGTCGCGCGTGACGAAAGCGAGATCGATCTTGTTGTCCGCCAGCATCGGTGCGAGCGACGTGCTCTGGGCGCAGACAATCTCGATCTCCACGTGCGGATACAGATTTGAAAAGCGCCGCAACACCGGCGAGAGCAGCGACGATACGTAATCGTCCGGTGCGCCGAGCACCACGCGCCCGGTCACCTCGGGCCGTACGATCGCCGACCACGCCTCCTCATGCAACGCCAGCACGCGCCGCGCGTATTCGAGCAGCGTATTGCCGGGCCGCGTAAGCGAAAGATTGCGCGTGTTGCGGGCAAACAGCGTGGTGCCGAGCATGGTTTCGAGCCGCTTGATCTGCATGCTGACCGCCGCCTGCGAGCGGTGCACGGTAGTCGACGCCTTCGTGAAGCTGCCCGTTTCCACCACCGCGACGAAGGTGCGCAGCAGATCGACGTCGAATTCGGGGTGCATGATTTATCAATCCAGCTTATGGAATTACTCAATTTAATTCGTTTGCCGGTGCCGCGCAAGCCGCGCAATACTTGTGACTCCCCCTTATGGAGCCGCTTCGCATGTCCCTCACCCAACGTCAACAAGGCGCTATCACGCTGGCCAGCGGCGGGCTTCTGATGGGCACGCTCGGCATCTTCGTCGAGGAAGCGCGGCTCGGCGCGCTGACGCTGGTGTTCTTTCGCTGCCTGTTCGGTTTCCTCTCGCTCGCGGCATATTGCGCGTGGAAAGGTTTCTTCACGCGCGCGCATTTCACGCGGCGCACCGTCGCGCTGGCGTTGATCTCCGGCGTGTTGATGGTCACGCAGTGGGTCGGTTTCTTCGACGCGATTCATCGCACCAGCATTGCGGTGGCGACCGTGGTGTTTCATGTCCAGCCGTTCTGGGTCGTGCTGATGGGCGCGGCGCTATTCAACGAGCGCCTTGGCGCCGACCGGCTCGGCTGGATCGCGACTGCGTTCGTCGGCCTTGTTTTGGCCTCGGGCGTCGCGGTCGCCGGGAATCTGCAGGGGCATACGAGCTATCTGATCGGGATCGGCGAGGCATTGGCTGGGTCGGTGCTGTATGCGAGCGTCACGCTGATCGCCAAAGGGCTCGGCAATTTGCGGCCGCATTTGCTGACGCTCGCGCAATGCGCGGTCGGCGTGGTGTGCCTGCCGTTCATTGCGCCGCTCACTGCCGTCCATATCGGGCCGATGCAGTGGTTCTGGCTAGTCGGCATGGGCGTGTTGCATACAGGGCTGTCGTATGTGCTGATCTACGGCGCGCTGCCGAAGCTGACCACGCCGATCATCGCCGTGCTTTTGTTCGTCTATCCGCTGACAGCGATCGTGGTCGATGCGGTTGTGTACGGGCGGGCGCTCTCGGTGCCGCAACTCGCGGGCATGGTACTGATCGTCGTCGCAAGCCTCGGCGTGAATCTCGGCTGGCCGTTGCTTTCGCTGCTGCGTCCCGGTGGAGGGGCACGGCATCACGCGGATTGAGCTTTGAGCAGCAGGCCGGCGGCGCCAGACTAGTTGCACGCAGCTTGCCGTCGCCGTGCGACGGATTGCGTTGGCGGCATCGGCTTTCATTTCGCCGAAAAAAACCCTGCAGAAACCCCGCATTTTCCATTCAGTTCGCACAGTCGAGAATTATTCTCGTTTATAATTTCCGAATATTACAAGCCGGGCACTGATCCGGCTTCTGCGGTACCTCCCGTCCCCACATCGACATGCCATTCCGAGGCAGCCGATGTCACGTCAGCGCATCTCGCACGCTGACACACGGCGCCCCGGCCGTTTTGATTTTCGAATTCATTCGACTGCAACAGGGGAAATCACCATTTCATCTCGCTTGACCGACCACACGGCCATTGCCTGGCCGTGCGCGCCTGCCTGCGCCTTTTCTGCGCCAGCCTGGCGCTTTTGCGTCACCGCTTCCGCTGCACGCAAAAACCAATAGAACCACCGATCCACACTCGAAGAACGTCGCCATGAACGTCAATAAGAATACTTACCGCGCACTGCTGCTCGCCACGTCTCTTGCCAGCGCCAAACCTTTGCTGGCGCAGCAAACGACACCCGCCGCCGGCGCGGCCGACAGCACGCTGCCCGCCATCGCGGTCCAAGCCGCCGCCGATCGCTCGTACGACTCAAGCACCTCGAACACCGCGACGAAGATGAACATGTCGCTAATGGACGTGCCGCAAACGGTCAACGTCGTGCCGCGCGCGCTGCTCGACGAACAGAACGCGACCTCGTTGCAGGACGCATTGCGCAACGTGCCGGGCATCGGCTTTTCGGTCGGCGACGGGCAGCGTGACCAGATCACCATGCGTGGCTTCAACAACATCACCGATCAATACGTCGATGGCATCCGCGACGATGCGCTTTACTACCGCGATCTGTCGAATGTCGAGCGCGTCGACGTCCTGAAGGGGCCCGCGGCTGTACTCTATGGTCGCGGCTCGGCCGGCGGCCTGATCAACCGCGTCCTGAAGAAGCCGACGGCGGATCCACAGCAAGCCGTGGGCGTGACGCTCGGCACCGAGGGCGAACGGCGCGGCGAATTCGATCTCGGCTGGAATGCGAACGACGCCGCACGATTTCGCATCACCGGCGCCGCCGAAAACTCGAACAGCTTTCGCGATCAGTTCCAGTTGAATCGCCAGGCCGTGGCGCCGTCCGCGCAATTCCGCATCGATCGGGACACCATCCTCAATATCGAAGCCGACTATCTGCACGACCGCCGCACTTCGGATCAGGGACTGCCCGCCTATCTCGGCCGTCCGGTCAATGTGCCGATCAACACGTACTACGGCTCCGCCGACGCCGCCAACACGTCGTATAACGATGTCGACGCGAAAAGCGCAACCGTATCGCTCGATCACCGCTTCAACGATTCGCTGTCCTTGCACACTGCCGTGCGCGCGTACGACTTTTCGCTCGAACGCAAAAACTACGTCACGTATGAACCGATCAAGACGGCGCTGAACCCGGTCGTGACGCTCGACCAGTCGACCCGCTTTCGTCAGGATCACGGCGTGGACGGTCTCTTCGAGTTGACGCAGAAGACCACGTTGTTCGGCATGAAACACGAGTTGCTATACGGCGTCGAACTGTCACAGCAACAGAAGTTCGACACGATCTACTCGACCAACAAGGTCGCGACCTACAACCTGTACGACCCTCAGCTCATCGATTTGCCGGGCGTGAAACCGGGCACCGCGGCAAAAACGAATGCAGCGACGGTGCTCGGACTCGCCGGTGTCTACACGCAAGACCTGATCTCGCTGACCGAGCACTGGAAGATCCTCGCCGGCCTGCGCTTCGACTATCTGACGCAGACCCGCAACGACTACACCTCGGCGCACGTGAATCTGGATCGTACCGACCGCGCGTGGAGTCCGCGCGTCGGCCTGATTTACGAACCGCTCGACTGGGTGTCGCTGTATGCGTCGTATAGCCAGTCTTTCTCGCCGCTCGCCGATACGCTGATCAGCAGCGGCGCGTTTGCGAACGGTTCGGCGCTGGCGCCGCAAAAGACGACCAGTTTCGAAGTCGGCTCGAAATTCGACCTGGGCCGCGCGAGCGCGAGCGTCGCACTGTTCGACATGAAGCAGACCAATCAGCAGATCGCCGACCCGTCCAACCCGACTTACGCGCTGCCGATCGGCACACAGCACACGCGCGGTCTCGAGCTTTCGATGACGGGCGAGATCGCGCCAAAGTGGTCCGTGTATGCGGGCTATGCGTACCTGAACGGAAGCGTCGACGGCTCGCCGCAGGCGAGTTCAGCAGGGCTGGTGCTGCACGACAATACCCCGGGCTTGATGCCGCGTCATAGCGCGAGCGTGTGGATCAAGCGCGATCTGAAGTACGGGTTCTACGCGGCTGGCGGTGCGCAGTTCCAGTCAGCGCGCTATACATCGGCGAGCGATGCGGTGACGTTGCCTTCTTTCGTGACGTTCGATCTCGGTGCGGGGTATCACGGCAAGAACGTTGACGTGGCCTTGACACTGGATAACCTGTTCGACCGCAAGTACTTCATCGCGGCGCACGGCAACGCGGATATGTACAACATGCCAGGCGCGCCGCGCACGCTGACGGTGTCGGCAAGGTGGCATATGTGAGGGATGTAACGCGTGGCGCGTGATGCACGCGTTGATGCGTTAAACGAAAAACCGGGCAGCGTGCCCGGTTTTCGTTTTAGTCGTCGTAGTGGAAGCGACTCACTGCGGCAGCACTTCCCCCTTCGTCTCCGGCGCAAACGGAATCACGAACAGCCCCACGATAAACATCAGCGCCGTCAACGCCACCGGCACCCCAAGCGTATGCATATGCAACACGGCCGCGCCGAGCAGAAAGTTGACCCCCGCCCCGACAAACCGTCCGAACGACGTGCAGAACGCAAACGCCGTCGCACGCACCCGAGTCTCGAACTGCTCTGGCAACCACAAGCTGAACAGCGCGAAATTACCGCCGAAGAAACCCAGCACGAAGAGCCACGCGATAAACGGCGCGAGCCCGTTCGGCAAATAGAACGCCCAGCCGAAACTACCCACAATCGATATCGCCATACCCGTGAAGTAAAACGCCAGCGTCTTCTTGCGGCCGAAGCGCTCAGCCAGCGGCGGCAGCGCAAGACAACCGAGAATCGTCGCGATCGAAAGCAAACCGGTTGCCAGCGACGCCGTCCTGATCGCATCGTTCTTTGCCATGCCCGCCTTCGTCGCCAGTTGAATCACCGCCGATGGCTCGTACACCGCTCCCGCCCACAACCCGATGATCGCTATCGTCAGCAGAATGCACGCGACCCATGTGCGGCGCCTGTACGTCGGTCCGAAAATCTCGCGCAGCGGTTTGGTGCGCACGGTGCCCGCTTCCGCCTTCTCCCACTTCTCCGTTTCCTTCACGCGCAGCAGCACCAGAATCGCGACCACGACCGGCACCGCGCCGGTCAGGAACATCGCGCGCCAGCCGTAATGCACACCAATCGTGTAGTTGAGCGCCGCCGCCAGAAAGAATCCGGCGTAGTAGCCCGTTTGCAGGTACCCGGCGCCCATCTTGCGGCGATCTTCCGGCCATGACTCGGCCACATACGTCCCCGCCAACGCCCACTCGCCGCCAATGCCGACCCCGGCAATGAAACGATAGATGGCGAGCTCCCACACGTTGTGCGAGGTCGCGGCCAGTCCCGTGAAAATGGCGAACGTAAAAATAGTGCCGGCCAGCACCTTGGTGCGGCCGAAGCGGTCCGCCAACGGCCCCCAGATGAACGACAGCCCCCAGCCGACCAGAAACAGCGCGAACAGAATCGAACCGGCGAGGCCGACATTCGCGGGCGTCGCTGCGTACCCCGAGCGCGGCAACAACTCGGTCAACGCCGGCGTCAGCACAAGCGCGTAGATGAACGAGTCCATCCCGTCGAGCGTCCAGCCGGCCCATGCTCCCCAAAACCCTGCGATCTGCGAACGATTGAGCGGCGTGCGGCGCCGCGCGACCGATGTGCGGTCGGTTAGTGAACTCATCATGCTCCTCCGGCCCTGCGGTTGACGTACATGGCTTACGTAAAGGCGACGACGAACTGGCGCGCTTGCTAGTGGATCGATGTGCCTCGTATAACGTTGGGAGGACACCGCAGGCGCCGATGGTGAAAAACTTTCCGGGTTTGCCCGTCTGTAAATTGGGCAATTTCATATATAATATTCGATATCATGAGCGACGCAATCGATGGTTTTCCCCTGGACGCCCCGGCGCGCAGCCCGCTTCTACCGGCTGCGGCGCCGCGTGAGAGCATGTCCCACGTCATCGCGGAGGCGCTGCGCGCGGCGATTGTCGACGGCACCCTGGCACCGGGAGCACCGCTGCGACAGGACGCCATCGCGCGGCATTTCTCGGTCAGCGCAATTCCTGTGCGTGAAGCCTTGCGCCAACTCGAAAGCGAAGGCTGGACGAGAGCCGCCGTGCATAAAGGCGCGACCGTCGCGCCGTTGTCGGCAGATGAAGCGCGCGAAATCTACGAAATCCGCTCCGCGCTGGAGAGCCTTGCCATCGGGCTCGCCATTCCGAATCACACCGCCGCCACGCTGCGCGAATCCGCCGGCCTTTGCCGTGCCGCTGAACGCGAGTCGGACCCGTCGTTGTACGTCGGGCGCAATGAGGCGTTTCATATGAGCCTGTATGCACCCGCCGCGCGTCCGCAACTCGAGGACATGATCGGCACGCTGCATCGGCGCGGCGAACGGTATTTGCGTCTGAAGTTCGGCTTGCCGTCTTACAAGGGCGAGTCTGACAACGAGCACGCCGCCTTGCTCGACGCTGTACAACGCCGTGATATTCCTGCTGCACAGTCCCTGGTCGTCGCGCATCTGCTCGGCACCGGCGACCTGCTTCATCGTTTCCTGACCGAACGCGCGCAGGCGGAAGCCGCGCTTGCGAATCAACCCAAGCCGCGCGCCAGACGCACGCGCACTACTTCCGGGAGCTGAATCCGCCGATGAACCGACCCGCCGAAGCCGCCAGCGCTTCCACCACCGCACGTTCCTGGACCACCCGCCGCGACGAAAAGAACCGTCGCCTCGCGGCCATTGCGCCATGGCTGAAAGACGGCATCCTGCCGACCAACCGCATCGTCGATGCGCTCGAAACACTCATTCAGCCGGGTGACCGCGTCGCCCTCGAAGGCGACAATCAGAAACAGGCTGACTTCCTGTCCCGTTCGTTCGCCAAGGTGGATCCGCAAAAAATCCACGACGTGCATCTGCTGATTTCGAGCATCGGCCGTCCTGAACATCTGACGCTGTTCGAGCGTGGCATCGCGCACAAAGTCGATTTCTCGTTTGCCGGGCCGCAGAGTTTGCGCGTCGCGCAGTTGCTCGAAGACGGCCAACTGGAAATCGGCGCGATCTACACCTACGTCGAGTTGTACGCGCGGATGTTCGTCGATCTGACGCCGCACGTCGCACTTTTATGCGCGGAAAAGGCCGACCGTCACGGCAATCTGTACACCGGTCCGAATACGGAAGACACGCCGACCATCGCCGAAGCCGCCGCGTTCCGGCATGGCATCGTGATTGTGCAGGTCAACGAGATCGTCGATGAACTGCCGCGCGTCGATATTCCGGGTTCATGGGTCGACGTGGTCGTAGAGGCGGACCGGCCCTTCGCGGTCGAGCCGCTCTTCACGCGCGACCCACGGCATATCGGTGACCTGCAGGTACTCACCGCAATGATGGTGATTCGCGGCATCTACGAACCGTATGGCGTGAGCTCGCTGAATCACGGCATCGGTTTCGATACCGCGGCGATCGAATTGCTGCTGCCCACCTACGGCGAATCGCTCGGCCTGAAAGGCAAAATCTGCCGCAACTGGACGCTCAACCCGCACCCCACGATGATCCCCGCGATCGAATCGGGCTGGGTCGACAGCATCCATTGCTTCGGCAGCGAAGTCGGCATGGAGGCGTACATCGAAGCGCGCCCCGACGTGTTTTTCACGGGCAACGACGGCAGCCTGCGCTCGAACCGTGTGCTCTGCCAACTGGCCGGTCAATACGGCGTCGATCTGTTTATCGGCTCGACTTTGCAGATCGACGCGGACGCCAATTCATCAACGGTCACGCGCGGCCGCCTCGCCGGTTTCGGCGGTGCGCCGAACATGGGACACGATCCGCGCGGCCGGCGTCATTCGAGCGAAGCGTGGCTCAAGCTGCTGAAGGATCAGGGTCCGGTCTCGCGCGGGCAGAAGCTGGTCGTACAGATGGCCGAGACGTACAAGAAAGGCGGCGAACCGACCTTCGTCGATGAACTCGACGCGGTCGCGGTCGGTGCGAAAAGCGGTATGCCGATCGCCCCGGTGATGATTTACGGCGACGACGTGAGCCATGTCGTCACCGAGGAAGGCATCGCGTATCTGCACAAAGCTGAAGGGATCGACGAGCGGCGCGCGGCACTGGCTGCCGTGGCCGGGGTCACACCGATCGGGCTGCGCGCCAAGCCGGAGAAGACGGCCGAATTGCGCCGGCGAGGCATCGTCGCGTATCCGGAAGATCTCGGCATTCGGCGTGGCGAAGCGAAGCGTTCGCTGCTCGCCGCGCGCAGCATCGACGATCTGGTGACGTGGTCGGGCGGCCTGTACGCACCGCCGGCTCGCTTCAGGAGTTGGTGAAGATGGGCTCCCGCGAAGTTTTGCTCGAGCGTGCTGTCGAAGACTCACAGCAGCAGGCGGCGCAAGCGGAACTCGCCGCCCGGCGCTGGCCCGTTGCGCCGGCACGCTATACGGGCACGGCGGCGCATGTGGCAAGCACGGCAAACAGCGCTGCAGTGGCGCGGCAGACGACACTGTCCGATGCGCAACTCGCACGCTATGCCGTCACCGCGCTGATCGAAGAAGCGCAACTCACGCCGAAACCCGCGCTGGTCGACCGGCGCGGCAGCGGCGCGCATCGCGACCTCGATCTCGCGACCATGCTGCGCTCGGCGCATGCGCTCGAACCGACCTTCGCGGCGCTCGCACGCGTGGCGCGCCGCCGTGGCGAACCATCGGCGCTGTTGCGGACTGAACTCGCGCAAATCGGCCGCGCCGGCGAGCAGGACATGCTGCATGCCACCGGCGGCAGCAACGCGCATCGCGGCGCGATCTGGATTGTCGGCTTGCTGGTGGCGGGAGCCTCGATGCCCGCAAGCGCCTCGGGTCTGAACGCTTCGCACGCCTGCACACTCGCAGCGCAGATTGCGTGCTTCCCGGATCGCTTCGCCGCGCCCGCCGATAGCCACGGCGAACGCGCGCGGCAGCTTTATCAGGTGGGCGGAGCACGCCGTGAGGCAAAAGACGGTTTTCCGCACGTGATCGATATCGGTTTGCCGGCGTTGCTCGCCGCGCGAGCCGGCGGAGTCGACGAAAACGCCGCGCGCATCGACGCCCTGCTCTCGATCATGGTGTCGCTCGACGACACCTGCCTGCTGCATCGCGCGGGGTTGCCTGGTTTGCACGCGGCACAACGCGGCGCACGCCGTGTGCTGCACGCAGGCGGAAGCTCGACACCGGACGGGCACACCGCCCTCGCCGCACTCGAACACGACTTGCTGTCGCTCAACGCATCGCCTGGTGGCGCAGCCGATCTGCTCGCCGCCACCCTCTTTCTCGATATGCTGGCGCATCACGACGCTAGCGGGAGCTCAGCCTCATGGAACATCTGACCTTCGACTATCCGGCGCAACGCGCCGTCACGACCCGCGCGCATGTCGGCGTGGTCGGTTCGGGCGATCTGGAAGTCCTGCTGTCGCCTGCTGAAAACAGCACTTCCCTGACCGCGCACGTGGTCGTGCGGACCAGCGTCGACGGCTACAGCCACATCTGGAAGAGCGTGCTCGATCGTTTCTTCACCCGCTACGACGGGGCCGCGCAAATCGAAATCAACGACTTCGGTGCGACACCCGGCGTCGTGGCGCTGCGGCTCGCGGAAGCCATCGAAGCGGCTGAACAGGGAGACGACGCATGAACACCGTCGCCACCGCACATTCCGCGCCGCTGCTGCGCGACAGCTTCATCGAACTGCCGGCGCGCGAACGCGCCCGCTCGCTGCTCGACGCGGGCACGTTCCGCGAACTGCTCGGACCGTTCGACAAGATCGAGTCGCCATGGCTGCCGCTGCAAGGGGTCGTCTGCCAGGCGGATGACGGCTGCGTGATCGCGCGCGGCACCATCGACGGCGAGCCCGCCGTGGTCGCCGCGATCGAGTCCGCGTTCCAGGGCGGCAGCATCGGCGAAGTGTCGGGCAGCAAGATCGCCGCCGCGCTCGAAATGGCCTTACGCGACTGCGAACGCGGCAAGATCGTCCGCCCCGTTGTGCTGTTCGAAACGGGCGGCGTCAGGCTCCAGGAAGCCAACCTCGGCCTCGCGGTGATCGCCGAAATTCAGGCCGCGATCGTCGCGTTGCGCCGGCATGTGCCGGTGGTCGGCGTGATCGCGGGGATGGTCGGTTGCTTCGGCGGGATGTCGCTGGCGGCGGCCTTATGCTCGATCCTTGTCGTGACGAAGCAAGGGCGGCTCGGCATGAACGGCCCCGAAGTGATCGAACAGGAAGCGGGTATCGAAGAACTCGACGCAAGCGATCGGCGCCGCGTCTGGCAGTTGATCGGCGGCGAACAACGGGCAGCGACGGCGCTCGCCGATCAACTGGTCGACGACGATGCCGACGCGGTGCGCGCCGCCGTGCGTTCGGCATTCGCGCATGGCGTGCCGGCTGCGCATCGCAGCGAACAGGTCGACATTTTCCTTAACCGCCTCGCGCAGATCGACCCGGCGAGCGTCACGCCGGAATCGATGCGTGACGTGTACAACCCGCATGGCCAGGACAATACCCGCAAGGAGCAGGCATGAGCGATACCACCCTTAGCCGCGGCGCGCGCTGGTTCCATGCACTGGCCGGCGAACCGTCTGGTAAAGCGCCCATATGGAGCGGCGATGCGTCGCTTGGCGGCGAGACCGCGCGCTTTATCGCGGTCGTCCCCGATCCCGACAACCGCTTTCCGCGGGCAACCGATAACGTCGTCGGCCTCGAACAAGGCTGGCAACTCGCGCGCGCTGTACGCGAGGTCATCGCGCAGGACGCAGCGAGCGGTACGCGCCGCCCGATCGTCGCGATCGTCGATGTCAAAAGTCAGGCGTATGGTTACCGCGAAGAAATGCTCGGCATTCACCTCGCCTGCGCCGCCGCGGTCGATGCGTATGCGTCGGCGCGCGACGCCGGGCATCCGGTGATTGCGTTGATCGTCGGGCCCGCCATGTCGGGCGCGTTCCTCGCGCACGGCTATCAGGCCAACCGGATCGTCGCACTCGACGCGCCAGGCACCATGGTCCATGCCATGGGCAAGGAAGCGGCCGCCCGCGTCACACGGCGCACGGTCGAATCACTCGACGCGCTCGGCGAAACCATCGTCCCAATGTCGTACTCGATGACGTCATTTGCCAAACTCGGCCTGCTCGATCAACTGATCGAAGGCGTCGACGCCGATGCGCCGGATGCCGCGCAAATCGAGCGCGTGCGCCAGGTGTTGACCGAACAGATTCAAAGCGCGCGCGATGGAAGAACCGATCTGTCGCATCGGCTGAAATCGGCTGCGGCTCAGAAGAATCGCGCGGCGTCGATCGAAGTGCGGCGGCGTCTCGCCGAGCAATGGGATGCCGTGTAATGCAGGTCTGCGCGCCGCCGCCGTTTGCAGTCGATCACGCGTTGTCGTGCGATGCACGGTGGCAAGCGCATGATCTGCTGCGCTTGCATCGTTTGCCGCAGTTTGACGGCGAACCAGCGTGGGTTCGCGGGTCGTTCGAACGCGCGCCGTATGTGGTCGTGAGACGCGCGCTGGCGGCCAATGGTTTCGTTGCGATCGGCTTGCGCGGTATGGAGCGGTCGCAGCGCTACGGCACGTGGGTACATCTGGGCGATATTGAAACTGCTTTGGCGCCGGAAGCGCTAGCGCGACGTGCCCCTTCTGCGGAGCGCAATGCGTTACCGGCTTTCATGGCCTTGGCGGCATTACAACGCGACGTGGTCGTCGGCGACACGGCCGGCGCATTGAAGCGATTCGTTTGGGGTCCAACCGGCAGCACAGGTTTCGAACTGGCAACGCAGGTACCCACGGTCACGCTCTCGAGTGATCTCGATCTGCTGATCCGGGCGCCGGAAAAACTCTCGCACGACACGGCCATTCTGTTGCTGAACCATCTGCAAGCCATCGCGCAACGCGCCGGCATTCGTGTGGATGCGCAACTGGAAACACCCGCAGGTGGTGTTGCGCTGGCCGAATGGGCAGCGGGCAAAGCACGCGTAATGGCGCGCCATGCTCGCAGCCCACAGTTGGTGACCGATCCGTGGGCGCCCGCTCACGTCGATGCCTGATGCTCGCCCTTCTGTTTCCCGGCCAAGGCGCGCAATCCGACGGATTTCTGCGCCGTCTGCCGCAGCACCACGCTGTAACCGACACACTCGAAGAAGCGTCTCAGGTGCTCGGCACCAACATACTCACACTCGACACGCCAGACGCGTTGCGCTCGACCGTAGCCGTTCAGATCGGTTTGACCGTCGCGGGCGTGGCGATCACGCGCGCACTCGCAGATGAACAACTCACGCCGGAGATCAGCGCGGGTTTGTCTGTGGGCGCGTATGCAGCGGCGGTCAGTTGCGGCGCGATTCGCTTTGACGACGCGTTGCGGATGGTGCGAAAACGCGCCGAATTGATGGAGACGGCCTACCCGTCCGGCTACGGTCTCGCGGCGGTATCGGGTTTGACCGAACACCAACTGGAAACGCTCGCCGTGCAGCACGCGGATGCGAGCGGTCAACGTGTCTATGTTGGCAACGTGAATGCGCCACGTCAGATCGTCATGGCGGGGGCGAATGGTGCGCTGGACACGTTCATCGAACGCGCGCTTGCCGCTGGCGCACGCAAAGCGGTTCGTCTTGCGGTAAGCGTGCCATCACATTGCGAACTGCTCGCGCATGCCACGGACGAGCTGGTTGCGTATGCACAGGACGTGCCCTTCCGCAGGCCGCACAGCACCTATATCGGCAATCGCGGCGGCCGCCCCTTGTACACGGCAGAGGCCATTCGCGACGATCTCTCGACCAATATGCGCTACACCGTACGCTGGTTCGACGCGCTCACCGTCATGCAGGAAATGGGTGCCCGCGTGCTGATCGAAGCCCCGCCGGGCCAGGTGCTGACGGACATCACGCGCGAGCACTTTCCGGATACCACCGCGCTTGCCGCGAGTACTTTTACGTTCGAAAAGCTGGTGGCAACTGCCAAACGGCGCCTCGAGGCAAATTGAGCACAGGCACGCCGCCAGTAAGCCGACGCACGCTTCATTGCTCACTCGACAAAGATTTCCTGCAGCGTGGACAACGCATTCGATAGCGCCGCATCAGACACTGAGCCGGCGCGCTTCACAAGCCGTGTCTTATCGACCGTGCGAATCTGGTCGAGAAGGATCAAACCCTTCTTGCGCAAGAACGTGAGCGGAACACGAAAAGGTGCGGCGCGACCAGCAGTGGTCATGGGCGCGACAATCACGGTCCGCAGGTGATCGTGCAACTCTGCCGGCGACACCACGACACAAGGACGCGTTTTCTGAATCTCGCTGCCGACGGTCGGATCCAACGCAACGAGCCAGACGTCGCCGCGCGCTACCACTCGAGCCCCGCGTCATCGGCGTTGGGGAACTCGCCCATCACCAGCACGTCTTCGTTCGACGCCGCCAACGAACGGCTTGCGTCCGCCCACCCCGCACGCGCTTTTTTCTGCGGACGCCTTATCACCAGAGCGTTTCCTTCAACTTGCATATCCACTTCGTCCTCCAGCCCCAGCTGGGTCAAGATCGGTTTCGGAATCAGTACACCATGGGAATTACCCATTCTGCGGATGGTCGTTTTCATGGCTGAACCTGAAGTGAAATCCCAAACGGTCGGGGCACCAAAGTAAACACAATGTTATTACAGTGTAGCACGGCAAATGGCATAAGACGAATGACGTATTTTGCGTACTTTTGATCGCCCGCTTCACCGCCTCTCAATCAACTGCCGCCCCATCGCCTTCGCATACTGATCACACGCGCTACGCGCGACACGTGAGGCCGCCAGCACGCCAACGTCGGCGTCGTCGCGGTAATACATGGCAACGTCGATCGGCGGCGGCAGTGGACGCACCTGCAATTGCCCCAGTTCGCCACTGCTGAGGAAAGGCTCGACGAACAAGGCCGGCACGGCCGCAATCCCGTAGCCGTCGCGCAACAGTTTCACGATCACCGCCACCGACGGCATGCAGGTCACCTGGGTATCCGCAAGCGGCACACCGGCACGCTTCGCGAGCGTCTCCACGATCGCTTCCACGGCGACTTGCGGCGCAGTGCCACGGCCGAACGTCAGCACGGGTTTCTGCAATACCGTCTGCACATGTTTCGCGCGGCTCGACGGAATCAGATCGTGGCGCGCGATCCAGCGCACCGGATAGCTCGCCAGCAAGGTCGACACGATCGACGCTTCCTGCTCGCCGGTTTCCTCCACCTGGATGACGAGATCCAGTTCGCCAGCGCGCAACCGCGGCCCCAGGACGGCGCTTGAGTCAACGGTCAGGTCTACGACGATGCGGTTGTACTCGACGTTCAGCATCCGGATGTAGTCCGGCAACCAGCTATGCACCACCGTCTCGATGACGCCGAGCCGCAGCCGCTTCGTCACCTGGGTTTCGTCCTGCGCGGCCAGTTGCAGCGAGCGCGTGGCCTGCACCACCGAGCGCGCATGTGCAAGCAACCGTTCGCCATGCGTCGTGAGCTGAAACTCCGCGGCGTCGCGCTCGATCAACTCGACGCCCAACTCTGCCTCAAGCGTTTTAATGCGCAGAGAAATCGCCGCGGGCGTCGCATGCATCGCAGCGGCGGTCGCGCGAAAACTGCCTAGACGGGCGAGCGTCAGAAACGTTTCGACAAAGCGGGTATTCATTGCATTAGCTCTCCCAACAGCAATCAGAAGCACACGATCATCGCCGCAAAAGCCCTTCTTCGCTGTTAAGTTTAATTTAACAAAACACAAGAATAACTCGCTGGATGGATATTTTTGGCGTTACTAATCTGGGTTCCATGAATCACCCAGACCTAGCTGGAGTCGAGCCGTTCATGTCCTACACGCCTTCCGAGTTTCGTCAGCAGATTCGCAGCCGCCGCCTGTCCGGGCCGACTGCGGGCTACTGCGGCGACTATGCGCAAGCCAATCTTGCCATCCTGCCCAGGCAATACGCCGACGACTTCCTGCGCTTCTGCACGCTCAATCCGAGGGCTTGCCCGTTGCTCGGCATTGGCGAACCGGGCGAATGGCGCGTCCCGTCGCTCGGCGCCGATCTCGACATACGCAACGACGTCCCCGCGTTTTACGTGTACCGCCACGGCGAGCGTACCGAGGAAGTGCATAGCCTCGACGAGCTATGGCGCGACGACCTGGTGGTGTTCGCGATCGGTTGCTCGTTCTCGTTCGAGGAAATGTTGCGGCGCGAAGGCATTCCGCTGCGTCATATCGAGCAGCAGGTCAACGTGCCGATGTATCGAACACGCGAGCGCAACGTGGCCGCAGGCGTATTCGGCGGCAACCGCGTAGTCTCGATGCGGCCGATGAAAGCCGCCGACGCGATCCGAGCCATTCAGATCACCAGCCGTTTCCCCGCGGTACATGGCGCGCCGGTTCATATCGGCGATCCCTCGCTGATCGGTATTCGTGACATCACGCGGCCCGATTTCGGCGACGCAGTCGAAGTGCGCGGCGACGAGTTACCGGTGTTCTGGGCCTGTGGTGTCACGCCGCAAGCCGCAATAGAAAGCGCGCGTTTGCCGTTCGCGATCGCGCACAAACCGGGACACATGCTCGTCACAGATATTCCCAACACCACGCTGGCGGTCCTTTAGCCGCGGCGCTTTTATCCGCCACCTCAACCACGAGCCGCGCGCCAGGATGCGCGCCACTGATTACGACCGGAGCCCAGGCATGAAAACCGAAGCGCAGTTGACCGCAGACGCCGAACGCTACGACGTGCCCGGCACCGGGAAAGGACCGTTCGCGTGGTATCGGCAGATTTCCACGAGCGAAAAACGTGCGTTCTGGAGCTGCAAGATCGGCTACGTGCTCGACGCCATGGATACGCAATTCCTGAGCTTCGTGATCCCGACGCTGATTGCGACATGGGGCATCACGCGCGGCGACGCCGGACTCATCGGAACGGTCACGCTGCTGAGTTCTGCAGTCGGCGGCTGGGCGGCCGGAGTACTGTCCGATCGTATCGGCCGGGTCAAAACCTTGCAAATCACGATTCTCTGGTTCGCGGTGTTCACGCTCGCTTGCGCACTGGCGCAGAGCTTCTCACAGTTGCTGTGGGCGCGCGGATTGATGGGGCTCGGCTTCGGCGGCGAGTGGACGGCAGGCGCGGTGCTGATCGGCGAAGTGATCCGCCCGCGTGACCGCGGCAAGGCGGTCGGCCTGGTGCAGGCAGGCTGGGCAATCGGCTGGGGCGTGTCGACGCTCCTGTTCATGGCCGTGTTTTCATGGGTACCGGCCGATTACGCATGGCGCGTGCTGTTCGCGATCGGCATTGCGCCAGCGCCGTTCGTGATCTGGATTCGCCGCTTCGTCGAAGAACCGGAGGTGCATCGGCATCAGAAAGAAGCGCAAGCCGCGGCACAAACGCGCCCTTCTCTGCTCGACATTTTCCGCGGCGATATCGTCTGGACGACGCTTCGCGCATCCATTCTCGCGACCGGCGTGCAAGGCGGCTACTACGCGGTGACCACGTGGCTGCCGACGTATCTGAAAACCGAGCGGCACCTGAGCGTGATCGGCACCGGCAGCTATCTGGGCGTGGTGATCGTCGGTTCGTACTGCGGCTATCTGACGGGCGCGTACGTCAGCGACAAAATTGGCCGCAAGCGCGCGTTTATCGCGTTCGCGCTGGCCTCGTGTGCGATCGCGTTGATCTACACACAACTGCCGCTCGACAACCTCACGATGCTCGTGCTCGGTTTCCCACTCGGTTTCTGCGCATCCGGTATTTTCTCGGGGATGGGCGCGTTCCTCACCGAGCTGTTTCCGACGCGCATTCGCGGCTCCGGCCAGGGGTTCTGCTACAACTTCGGCCGAGCGGTCGGCGCAACGTTTCCGTTCCTGATCGGCCACGTCTCGCAGACCATGACGCTCGGTCACGCGATCGGTGTATTCGCCGCCGCAGCCTATGGTGTCGTGATCCTCGCCGCGCTCACCTTGCCGGAAACCAGGGGACGCGAACTCAACGCTGTTTAAGCCGCGCCACCGCGCATTCTTCCTATAGCGCCTGCTCCGGCGCACGCCCGATCACATGCGAATCGGACGCCGCCGCAGCATCGCCCCGCCCGCGTTCGCGGCCTGGCGTCACAACGGCACCGGTGCCTCCCGGACGCCCCACCGACTTTGCATGCCGCTCGATCAGCCGTTGCAGCAGGCAGAACGCGCACAGCAACGCGCCGATCACGATACGGGTCCACCACGAACTGAGCGTGCCGTCGAAGGTAATCAGCGTCTGGATCGTGCCCAGAATACCGACGCCGAACAGCGAGCCGATCACATAGCCGACGCCACCCGTCAGCAAGGTTCCGCCGATCACCGTGGCCGCGATCGCGTCGAGTTCCATACCCTGACCTTGCAGGCCATAGCCCGACAGCACATAAAACGTGAACACCGCGCCGCCGAGCGCCGAACAGAACCCGCTCAGCGCATACACGCCGATCCGCGTACGCGCGACTGGCAAGCCCATCAGCAACGCCGAGCGCGGATTGCCGCCAACCGCATACACGTTGCGGCCAAAGCGCGTGAAATGTGCGACATAGATCGCCGCGGCCAGCGTGATGAGGGCGATCAACACATTGGCTGACACCGAACCGACGCCGATGTTGAGGCGAAACGCGGAAATCTTCTGGAACGTCGGATCGTTGATGGTGATCGACTGTGTCGTAATCAGAAAGCACAAGCCCCGCGCGAAGAACATGCCGGCCAGCGTGACGATGAACGCCTGCAAGCGGAAAAAGTGAATCAGCGCGCCCTGTACCGCACCGAACACCGTACCCATCAGCAAGACGATCGGCACGATCAGCCAGACCGGCAGATGCATATGTTCGGACAGTACCGCTTCGACGATGGTGGTCAGCGCCACCACCGAGCCCACCGACAGATCGATCCCACCGGATACGATCACAAACGTCATACCGATTGCGACGATCAGCAGGAAGGCGTTATCGACCAGCAAATCGAGCAGTACTTGCCACGAGAAAAACCCGGTGTACATCACCGAGCCGAAACCGAACAATGCGCAAAACAGCAGGACGGTGACGGCGATCGGCAGCGTGCGCGGATCGACGATATGGGCCCAGGCTTCGGCGAGTCGCCTCATCGCGCCACCCCGCGCTGCATGAAGAGCGACACGGCGAGCGCGCGTGCCGAGGGCGACTGGATCACACTCACTGCTAGCACCACGGCCGCCTTGACGACGAGCGTCGCTTCCGGCGGCACACCGATCGAATAGGTCGTATAGGTGAGCGTCTGGATGATCAGCGCTCCCAGCACGGTGCCGGTGAGGCTGAAGCGGCCGCCGAGCAGCGACGTGCCGCCGAGCGTCACCGCCAGAATCGCGTCGAGTTCGAGCAGCAGCCCCGCGTTGTTACCATCGGCGCTGCGCACGTTCGAACTGATGAGGATGCCCGCCATCGCGGCGGTCAATCCGGAGAAGCTGTACACCGCGAATACCAGCGCTTTCGAGCGCAAACCGACGAGACGCGTCGCCACCGGATTGACACCGATCGCGCGAATGAAGAGCCCGAGCGCGGTGCCTTCAACGAGCACCGCAGTGGCCAGCACGGCAACGCTCGCGATCCACACGGAGCACGGCATGCCGAGCCAATAGCCGCCACCCACGAACAGATAGCCGGGTGCGCCAATCGGGATGATCTGCCCCGCCGTCAGCAATTGCGCAATGCCACGACCGGCGACCATCAGGATCAACGTGGCGATGATCGGCTGCATGCCGACGAACGACACCAGCAGCCCGTTCCACATGCCACTCAACACGCCGACGATCAACGCCGCTACCAGGGCTTGCGCAATCAGGCTGGCGCTCGGTGTGGGTTGCGTCGCGAGGATCGTGGCGGCAGCGGCACCGGCAATCGCCACGACCGCGCCAACCGAAATATCGATACCGCGCGTCGCAATCACAAGCGTCATACCGGTGGCGACCAGCGCCAGCGGCGCCGCGCGATTCAATACGTCGATTGGCGCACCGAACAAATGGCCGTCGAGCATCCGCAGCGACAGAAAGTGCGGGTTCACCCACAGGTTCAGGCCACACAACAACACCAGCGTGACACACGGCCCGATCAGCGGACGCTCCGCACCGTCGCGCACGAACCAGTTCGATAGCTTCATTCGCCGCTCCCCGCGATGAGTCGATAGATGTTGTCTTCGTTCGAAGCCTTACCAGCCACTTCAGCAATCTTGCGGCGGTCGCGCAACACCGCCACGCGATGACTCACGCGCAGCACCTCGCCGATCTCCGATGAAATGAACAGGATGCTCAGACCGTTCGCGCACAGCGCCAGCAAGCGGTCCATGATGTCGAACTTCGCGGCGACGTCGATGCCCCGGGTAGGTTCGTCGAGAATCAGCAGCTTGGGGTCGGTGGCGAGCCAGCGCGCGAGCAGCGCTTTCTGCTGGTTGCCACCGGAGAGCAGTCCGATCGGCTGTTCGGCGTCCGTCGCTTTGATGCCGAGACGCTCGATCCACAGGTCCGCAATTTCATGCGCGCGCTGCCGTTTGATCTTGCGCCACCAGCCGCGCCGCGCCTGCAACGCCAGCAGAATGTTCTCGCGGATCGACAGTTCGGCGACGATGCCCTCTTTCTTGCGATCCTCCGCGCAGTAACCGATGCCATGACGCACGGCGTCGTGTGGCGAACGCAGCCTGACGGGCTGGCCTTCGATCAGGATGGTGCCGCTATCGGCGCGGTCCGCGCCGAACAATAGGCGCGCGGTCTCCGTGCGGCCCGACCCCAGCAAACCGGCAAGGCCCAGAATCTGACCCGGCTGTACGTCGAGGTCGATCGGCTGCAGCGTGCCGCGCCGTCCGACGCCGCGCAGTTCGACGAATGGCTGGACGGCTTCCTTGCCCTGAGGCCCTTCATGGGTACCGTGCCCGTCATGTGCCGCTTCGCGCAACCGCGCACTCATGCGCTCGTGACCGACCATCTTCGCGACCAGTTGATCGGCGGGCAGATCGCGTGCGAGGTATTCGCCTTCACGCTCGCCGTTACGCATTACCGTGATGCGATCGGAGATGGCGTAGGTCTGCTCGATAAAATGCGTCACGAACAGGATGGCGATGCCAGATTGTTTAAGATGGCGAAGTATTTTGAAAAGCTGGGCAACTTCGCCATCGTCAAGGCTTGAGGTTGGTTCGTCGAGAATCAGCACGCGTGCGTCGACTGACAGCGCTCGGGCGATCGCCACCATCTGCTGAACGGCGATGGAGTACGCGTCGAGCGATCGGGTGACGTCGAGCGTCACGTCGAGACGAAGCAGCGCGTCCTGCGCACGGCGCTTGATGTCGGGCCAATCGATCGCGCCAAAACGCTTCGGCTGGCGGCCTGCAAAGATGTTCTCCGCCACCGACAGATTCGGGCACAGGTTCACTTCCTGATACAGCGTGCGCACGCCGGCCGCCTCGGCCTCCTGCGGCGAAGCAAACGCCACGATCTCGCCACCCAGACGGATCGTGCCGGCGTCAGGTGCAACGACGCCGGTCAGCACGTTGATCAGGGTGGATTTGCCGGCGCCGTTCTGCCCCATCAGCGTGTGGATCTCGCCGGGGAACAGGCGGAAGTCCACCCGCTGCAGGGCTTTTACGCCCGGGAACGTTTTGCTGACACCGACGGTGGCCAGGATGGGCTCGCGTGCATTCGAGGCGCCTGTGCGAGCGTCGCCTGTGTCAGCGCCAA
This sequence comes from Paraburkholderia sediminicola, assembly GCF_046027825.1. Taxonomy (GTDB): domain Bacteria; phylum Pseudomonadota; class Gammaproteobacteria; order Burkholderiales; family Burkholderiaceae; genus Paraburkholderia; species Paraburkholderia sediminicola_D. The sequence continues at coordinate 12,959 of NZ_JAQQDU010000029.1, read as the reverse complement.
CGGTGCCGGCGGGCGGCGGATTCGGTTCTGAAGCGGGATGCGTCATAGACCTCGCTCGATCGGCGGTACGTTGGTCGGGTAGGCTCGGGTGGGCCAGGTTGGGCGCAACCTGATTCAGCGGAAAAGAGACCGCCCGCTACCGAAGCAGCCAGGCGGTCAGGCACCACTGGAGAAACTTCTGCGATCCGTCCGTACTTCGTTTTCGCCCTTCACCTATCGTATGGATAGCTAATTAACCACCCTCCGGACTGAGCCTCAGTACTTGCGTGTCGGCAGAGTCTGCGCCGCGACGCTCATCGGGAAGACGGTCTCCTGCGTCAGGATGCGCTTGGGCAGCGGCTTGCCGGCCACCACGTCCTTGACTGCCGACATCAGTTGCGGCCCCAACAGCGGGCTGCACTCCACATCGACGTTCATCTTCCCCGCGACCATCGCCTGGAAGCCGCCCTTGGTCGCATCGAACGAGACGACGGTGATGTCCTTGCCCGGATGCATGCCGGCCTCTTCCATCGCCTGGATGGCGCCAAGCGCCATATCGTCGTTATGCGCATAAACTACATTTATTTTATTTCCATAAGTTTTTATAAATGCTTCCATCACCTGCTTGCCACCAGCAAGCGTGAAGTCGCCGCTTTGCGACGCGATGATCTTGAATTTGGGATCGCTCCTGATCACTTCGATCAGGCCGGCATGCCGGTCGTTGGCAGGCGCCGAGCCAACTGTTCCTTGAAGTTCGGCGATGTTGATGGGACCTGGGTCGTTTTTATAGTGATCTTCGAGCCAATGGCCACCGCGGCGGCCCTCTTCCATGAAGTCCGAGCCGATCATCGTCACGTACAAAGACGTATCCTTCACGTCGATGTTGCGGTCGGTCAGGATCACGGGAATGTTTGCGGCCTTAGCTTCGCGCAGCACCGGCTCCCAGCCGGATTCGACGACCGGAGAGAACGCGATCACATCGACTTTCTGCGCAATGTAGGAGCGGATCGCCTTGATCTGGTTTTCCTGCTTTTGCTGGGCGTCGGAGAATTTGAGCTTGATCTTCGCGTCCGCAGCCGCAGACTTCACCGACTCGGTATTGGCGGTTCGCCATGCGCTTTCGGCGCCGACCTGTGCGAAGCCGAGCGTGATCTGTTTGTCCTGCGCGTAAGCGGCCGGCGTTGTCAGCATCAGCGCACCGATGCTCGAGCAAAGCGCGAGCGCGCCCAACGCACGACATGCGGCGCGTCGTATATTCGCCATGACTGTCTCCTGATCGTTGTTGTGTAGGCGATCCATCGAACCCGCCCAGCGATTGCGGCCCTCACGGTGCGTGGATCGTGATGTAGCGTAGTGTCTGGGGCGTTAACCGTCCAATCATATGATTCGCGCTGGCGATACCAATTTTGGTATGGTTCGTCCCACAAGCTAGCGGTATGCCGCGCGCGGCGTCACCCAACGGAACGTCAGATTGATTCGCTCGCCGGCCACGCGCGGCTCTTTCGGCACGCGATGCCGCCATTCGGCTTGCGTGTTGCCCTTCATCACCAGCAAGCTGCCGCCCTTGAGTGAATACGACTGCACGACGCCGGTCCTGTTGTGCCGCAAGTCGAAAGTGCGCGCGACGCCCAGGCTGATCGACGCAATCACCGGCTGGGCGCCGAGCTCCGGCTCGCGGTCCGCGTGCCACCCCATGCTGTCGGTGCCGCTGCGGTAGCGGTTGATCAGCACGCTGTTAAAGCGCGCGTGGCAGCCTGTCTCGGCGGCGGCCCGCAGTTCGGCGACGGTTGGCGTCCACGGTTGCGGCACGTTGCGAATTCCGGAGTAGACGTAGACCGCGTCCGGCTCGCCCTGCCAGGCCGTCAGCCGCGGCAGCGGCACACGACCGGCAGGCGTGCCCATCATGTCCTGCCGCCATTCCACTTCGCCGATGAGTTGCGTCAAAGCGTGTGCCGCGGCCTCGGGCGCGAGCCATTCGGGATACCAGTCCACGTCCGGCGCGGGAAGGTCGTCAAAAAGGTCCGCCATGAGATTGCCTGAATACGATTGCGCACGCGAAACGCGCGCGAGTGAGAACCCTGGCTATTATGGCGGCAACGACGATGCCGCTCATGCCCGTGGCTTGCGCTGTCATCCGCCACGTTCATCCTGCTTCTCACTCTCCTACCTCAACGGACTACCACCATGATTCTCTCCGATCAGGCGCTCGATCAACTCTTTCGCGAAGCGCGCACTCATAACGGCTGGCAGGCCAAACCGGTCGACGACGCCGTGCTCAAGCAACTCACCGAGCTCGTGCTGCTCGGCCCGACCTCGGCGAATTCGAGCCCCGGCCGCTTCGTCTACGTGAAAACGCCCGAAGGCAAAGAGAAGCTGCGTCCGGCCCTGTCTCCGGGCAATCTCGAGAAAACGATGGCGGCACCGGTCACGGTGATCGTCGGGATGGACATGGCGTTTTACGAGCATCTGCCGAAACTGTTTCCGCATGCCGACGCGCGCAGCTGGTTCGCCGGCAACGACAAGGCGATCGCGGATACGGCCTTTCGCAATTCGACGCTGCAAGGCGGCTATCTGATTCTCGCGGCACGCGCGCTCGGTCTGGACACGGGGGCGATGTCGGGCTTCGACGCCGCCAAGGTCGACGAAGCCTTCTTCGCCGGCACGACCGTGAAGTCGAACTTCCTGATTAATCTGGGCTACGGCGATCCGTCGAAGTTGTTCCCGCGCAGCCCGCGCTTCTCCTTCGACGAAGCCGCCCAGATCGTCTGACGGGCCTAAGGCCTCCGGTGCGCTTACCTGAAGAGCGCCACGTAGAACACCACGGCGCCGATCACCGCGCCGATAAAGCAGAAGCCTTCATCGGCGTCGTCGCCATTGGAACGCAACCACGCGCCGACGACGCCGAACAGTCCTGCGATGCCAAGCGCAACGCACACCATCACTACGTCGAATAACGCGCTTTTGCCCAGCTCGGAGAAGTCGATGTCGCGCACGCCGAAGTACAAGGCGATCGCCATCAACGATATGCCCACGAGCGGCAGCATGACGTGGCTGCCCTCTCGTCCGACGTGATGCCCATGAAGTACGTGGCGTACCTGATTGCCTGATCCAAGCAGTTTCATGATGCGTCTCCTGCCTCGCCCTCAACCAACAACAAAACCAACCGCCCCTGGGCCGCGATGGCGCTGAGGCGACCCGGTTCTATTTGAGAATACTCCACTAGAAACACAATTCAAAGCCCATTTAATTAGGGTGCCGCAGCAGTGCAGACGGGTGGCATGCTCAACGAAAATTGCTGCAATGCGATATCCGCTTGCCCCCGTCAAACATAGGCGTATTCGGCCGCCTCGTAGGTGCAAATCTGGCGCCGTCGGCAAGGGGGTGCACATCTCGGTAGAATGGTCCGGCTCGTCCACTATTTCAGTGGTTGCGGTTGGCGAGCCGCCGCCGTCCTTTCGCTCGTGCCGGCCCCTTCCCGCCTCCATCCTCTCTATGCGCCGCTCATCGTTTCTTGTTCGCTTCATCCTGATTGGCATCCTGCTGCATATCTACGTCGGCTTTCGTCTGATTCCCGACATGCCGGTCAGTACCACAGGCCGGTGGCTGTGTGCGTTGTGGCTGGTGCTGTCGATCTTTCTGATACCGCTCGGCATGCTGGCGCGCACCATCAAACAGCAGCCGCTCAGCGACCGCCTCGCGTGGATCGGCCTGCTGGCGATGGGCTTCTTCTCGTCGCTGTTGGTGCTGACGTTCGCGCGAGACCTCGCGCTCGCCTCGCTGCTCACCGTCGATGCAATCTGGCCAAACACGATTGCAATCGCGCACTGGCGCATCGGCTCGGCGGCAGCGGTCCCGTTGCTTGCGCTGCTCTCGACACTTGTCGGTCTGTTCAACGCCCGGCGTCGCGCCAAGGTGGTGACGATCGAGGTGCCGATCGACGATTTGCCGGCAGCGCTCGATGGCTTCACGATCGTCCAGATCAGCGACATCCACGTCGGCCCGACCATCAAAGGCCGTTATGTCGACGCGATCGTCGACGCGGTGAATCGTCTCAAGCCAGACCTGATTGCCGTCACCGGCGATGTCGTGGACGGCAGCGTGCCGCAACTGACCCGGCACACGCAGCCGCTGTCGCGACTCAGCGCGCGTCACGGCGCGTTCCTCGTGACCGGCAACCACGAGTATTACGCCGGGGCGAACGCCTGGATCGACGAATTCCGGCGCCTGGGGTTGAACGTTCTGATCAACGAGCATGTGATCGTGGAACACGACGGCGCGCGCGCCGTGATCGCCGGGGTCACCGATTACTCGGCAGGCCATCATGACCCATTGCATCGCAGCGACCCGGTTGCGGCCCTCGCAGGCGCCCCTGGTGACGTGCTCATCAAGGTACTGCTCGCGCACCAGCCGCGTTCTGCCGAAGCAGCCGCAGCAGCAGGCTTCACGCTGCAGCTATCCGGCCACACACACGGCGGCCAGTTCTTCCCGTGGAATTTCTTTGTGCGTTTCCAGCAGCCGTTCACGGCCGGTCTCGCACGACTGAACGGCCTGTGGGTCTACACGAGTCGCGGCACCGGCTATTGGGGACCGCCGAAGCGTTTGGGGGCCCCCTCGGAGATCACGCGACTGCGCCTTGTGCCCGGCGAGCCCGACTGAAGTATCGAACCACGCGCGAGGTATCGGCGCGCCGAGGTCATGTTGGATTGCGCAAAAAAGCGCGGACGTCCGTCAAGAACATCCGCGCTCCGGCGCTGACGCGCCGCTTCAGCTAATGAGATTTACTGCACGGGCGCCACGGCCACGCGGACCTGCGGTGCGTACGCCACCGACACTTGCATACCCGGCGTCACGCCGGCGATCTTTGCCGGCTCGCGGCCCTGGGAAACACCGCGCCATTCGGGCCCTTCAGAGCCATGATGCCGGACGCGTGGTCGATAGCCTGAACTTCGGCCGTCACGTGCTGCGCCGTGTTCGGCGGTACCGGTTGAGCAGCCACACCATGGCCATCGGCGCCACGCGTTACGCTGATCATGGCATTGCGCATCATGCGGATGTGGACCTTGCCACCTTGCTTGATCTGCGCCAGGTTGCTCGTATCGGTGACCGTGAATGCAGCTTCGCCACCCTGCGCGTCGAGCAAGGTCACCGAATGTTTAGCCTGGTCGACTGCCTTCACGACACCCTCTGCCTGCAGCGTGCTGCTGCCTTCAAACGGCGCGGGCAGACCGGCGGCGAACGACACGAGGGGAGCCGCAGCAATCAATGCACCGGCAATGATGCCAAGAGCCTTATCTTTCATGCATTCCTCAATTGGGTGAACAGCGGAAAAGAGACGATGCCGTGCGGATCGGATGCGCCTGGCATGGCGCAAGGACAACCGAAAAATTTGTGGGCAAAACCGTGAGCAGCCGTTAGAAGCGAAACGCGGATTGAGCGCCAAAACGCACGACATGTTTCGAAGTGTGCAAACAGTGTGTTTTCCGGGATGGACACCGTCAACATTCGGAGTCCGTATTTATGCAGGGAAAACTCCGAGTCTGTCGCGGAATTTTCCGAAGCAGCCGAAAGCGCATTCCGTCGCCCGGTCTCATCCCGGCTTGACTTAACTTTGCAGAGCTGCCTAAAATTCGCCCAGTTCATTTAACCGGAATCACGATCTTGGACAGTAGCAGTAGTACCAGTCGAGCTTCGATCCGCCCGATCGCCTGATCCGCAAGATTTCCGCGCCAGCTTTTCCCTGTCGCCGTCTTGCCTTCGGGCCTGACGGTGCACGTCGTTTATACCTCGTTTTATATCCGCTCACTGCCAGTGAAGCGCAGCATGGCTCGATGCCCGGCCGTTGCTCCATGACTTTCAGCGCGCGAGCCCCAGGCTCGCTTGCCTCGTCACGCCTGACCGCAGCTGCGTTCCATGCATGGATACGTGCGGCTGTCACGCGTAAGGTTCACACTGTGCGAACACGCGCCTCAACCTTTCTTACCGATGACCATTGAATTCGTCTTGCGGCTCCTGGCCGCCTTCAGCTGCGGCGTCGCGATCGGCCTCGAACGGCAGATGCGCCAACGCAACGCCGGCCTGCGCACCATCACGCTGGTCGCCAGCGGCGCATGCCTGTTCGTCACGCTCGGTGTGCTGACCGGCAACGGGACAGCCGGCATCACGCAGATTGCCGCGTATGTCGTATCCGGCGTCGGCTTTCTCGGCGGCGGCGTGATCATGCGCGACAAGGGTTCCATTCAGGGGATCAACACCGCCGCGACCTTATGGTGCTCGGCGGCGGTCGGCGTATTGTGCGGTGCAGGGCATTACGGTCCGGCGCTCGCCGGCACCGCGGTCGTGCTGCTGACCAATACGGCGCTACGTGAAGTGAGCCGTATGATCAACGCGACGCCTGTTTCGAACGCGGACCTGGTGCGCGAATATGTGCTGACGATCGTATGCCGGGAGGCTGACGAGATTCACATTCGTACCGCCGTATCCAACTCGATGTATTCGACACCGCTGTCGTTCCAGAGCCTGACTAGCGAAGACGTCGACGACGATACAGGACGCATTCGCGTTACGGCAACATTAAAGCTGCATCCGAAAGACCAGCCGAAACTCGAACAGATGGCAAGCCGCATCAGCATGGAAAAAAGCGTATCGAGCGTCAGCTGGACGGCTAAAGAAGCGGAGCCGACGCCAGAGTGAGTCTCCACGCGTAAGCTCCCCATATTCGCGCGCATCGTCTACACTTAGTCTGCAATAGATTTAGACAATGTTAATTCCGCGTCCTGAATATGGACTGTCCCATAACCTTCGACTAAGCTCTGTCACCGTGAATTTTTCACACTCAACCATGGAGTCTCGATTATGGAACACGGCATCATTGCATGGCTCATCATCGGCGCAATCGCCGGCTGGCTGGCTGGCGTGCTCGTCAAGGGCGGCGGCTTTGGCCTGATCGTCGACATCATCGTCGGGATTGTCGGCGCGTTCATCGGCGGCTGGCTTGCCGGTGTGCTGCACATTTCGCTCGGCGGCGGCTGGATCGGCTCGATCATTACCGCTGTAATCGGCGCCGTCATTCTGCTGTTTCTTATCCGGCTCGTCCGGCGCGGCACCTGAGCGTAGCACCTGATGTCTTACGGCGTCGGGAGCGAATGCCACCTGACGCCGGTTTTACTTAGCGTTTAGAGTGGTGCTTCCACCGCCGGCAACATCGAGCCGGTATCACGCAGCCGCGTATGCCAGGCGAAAGCCTGGTCCAACTGATGCGGTGTTTGCCCGCCCCATTGCAAGGCGTCCCGATAGTAGTCGCGAAGCAGATCGCGATACAGCGGATGCGTGCAGTTCTCGATGATCAGCGTAGCGCGTTCTCGCGGCGCCAGTCCGCGCAGATCGGCGAGCCCCTGCTCCGTTACGACCACGTCCACATCGTGTTCGTTGTGATCGCAGTGCGGGACCATCGGCACGACACTCGAAATGCGGCCACCCTTGGCCATCGACTTCGTCGCAAAGATCGCGCATGACGCGTTGCGCGCGAAATCGCCCGACCCACCAATGCCGTTCATCATGTGCGTGCCGCCCACATGCGTCGAATTCACATTGCCGTAAATGTCGAACTCCAACGCGGTATTCAACGCAATCAGACCGAGCCGGCGAATCACTTCAGGATGATTGCTCACCTCCTGCGGACGCAACACCAGGCGATCACGATAGCGCTCGAGCTCGCCGAACACCTGCGCCTGACGCGCGGCCGACAGCGTGATCGACGCACCCGAGGCGAACGTCACCTTGCCGGCGTCCATCAGATCGAAGGTCGAATCCTGCAGCACTTCTGAGTAAATTTCGAAGGCGTCGAAAGGCGCATCGACAAAACCCGCCAGCACCGCATTGGCAATCGTGCCGATACCCGCCTGCAACGGCGGCAGGTGGCGAGGCATACGCCCGTGCGACACTTCGTGTTGAAAAAACTCGATCAGATGACCGGCAATCAGCTCGGTTTCAGCATCCGCGGGCAGCACCGTGGACGGGCTGTCCGCCATATCAGTGATGACGATCGCCGCGATCTTGTCGAGCCGGATCTCGATGGCCGGCGTGCCGACACGGTCTCGCGGATGCACGATCGGCAGCGGCTCGCGATCCGGCCTGCGGCCCGGAATCCAGATGTCGTGCAGTCCCTCGAGGGCGAGCGGCTGCGCAAGATTGATTTCGACGATGACCTTGTCGGCGAGGATCGCAAAGCTGGCCGAGTTGCCGACCGAAGTGGTCGGCACAATGCCGCCGGTTTCGGTGATTGCGGTAGCTTCGATAATGGCGACGTCGAGTTTGCCGAGCTGATTGGCGCGCAGCATCTCCACCGTTTCGGACAGGTGCTGATCGACGAACATCACTTCGCCGCGATTGATCGCATCACGCAGCGTCTTGTCGACCTGGAATGGCAAGCGGCGCGCCAATACATGCGCCTCAGTGAGCATGCGATCCACGTCATGGCCGAGCGATGCGCCGGTCATCAACGTAATCTGCAACGGCTTGCCTTCCTGACGGACCCGCTCGGCGAGTGCGACAGGGACAGCTTTGGCGTCGCCCGCGCGCGTAAAGCCGCTGGCGCCGACGATCATGCCGTCCTGAATCAGAAGCGCCGCCTCGGCGGCTGAAGTGATTTTTCCGCGCAGCGCGGAGCAACGAATCCGGTCTTGGTACATGAAACTGAGTCTCTCCATAGTCACTAGTCCAGTCTACCGGTGCGCACGTCTCTGGTGTGCTTCGCTCAGTAGCCAGATTGTCGCACCAGCCGCGGCGTCTCGCTGGGACGGCGTCGCGGCCAGGCGTTTCGTCGCGTGCAAAACTGTCACGACAGGTACTGCAGGTACTGCGGGTGCTGCGCGTGGCGCTGCTTAGCTGCCGAAGTAGATATTGCAGAAACTCACCGGCCCGACGCACTCTTCCGCCCTGACCTTCGGTGCCGCGACACGGTTTTGCGGGGCGATGCTGTTCGCGCGCGGTGCATTCGCTTGTGCGACCTGTTGTTCCGGAGCGGCCGGCGCCGTTTGTGCATGAGCGACAGCAGCGGACAAAGAGCAGGCAATCAGGGCAATCTTCAACACATTCATTTCGTTCTCCAGTACTTACGATTACGGCCAGTAGGAAATCCTCGTGGGAGACTGCGTGGCAGTGATGAAACTATATGACCGCAGCCTACGTGGATAAATGGGGCTGGACGGAAGTGATCTTTCCATCTGGCAGAAGGATCGGGGCGCACGCCCGATCCAACGCGCATGGGTCAACGCGCATTAAAAGGCGCGTCTTTGTCGAGCAACGCTGTGCGGATGAAGTGCAGGCAACTCAGAATGCGCTGCAGGTCGTGCCGCTTGTCGCGGTCGGCATGAACGGTTTCCAGTACGTCCTGCACGATCCACGTGGCCGAGCGCACGGATACGAGCGCGCGCTCGAGACCACGCGCGTCGGGCCGCTCGAAAAGCCGCGCGAGGTCATCACAAGTCTGTGCGAGGCTGCCACTCCAGCGCGAATGAAGAGCCTGCGCGTAGCCGGCACGCGCCGCTTCATTACGCAAATCGATCACGGCATGCCCAACTTCGAGGGTGACGAGCATCCAGCGCAAGGCATCACGGCGGCGTCGGGAACGCCGCGTCAGCAGCATGCGCAACTGCGAGGTCAGATCGTGTGTGCTCGACTGAAAGCGCTGATTGAGTCCGGGCAGTTCGTCCTTGCACGCAGACACCACTTGCGCACGCAAATCACCTTTGATTCTCTCGGTGAGCCATGGCATATCAGCAGGGAAAACCACCGCGAAAACGACCGCCGCAAGCAGGAGCGACGCCGTGATCGCCATGCCGTTGTTGATCAGCAGATCGGGCGCATAGGTGACGACATTGTCCGGTCCGGCAAGCAGGCAGAAGAACACCGAAAAGCCGATGCCATACCCTGCCGCGCGCTTACGCGATGCGATGAAGGCGCCGAGCGCAAGCACAGGGGCGAGCATCGCGCAAAGCAGCGGAAAACCATCGATGTTCGGATACACATAGCACGTGAAAAGGTAGCCGGTCATGGTTGCCAGTACCGCACCGACTGCCATCTGCACGGCCATTTTCGATGCATTCGGCGCGGTCGACGTCAACGCACAGACCAACGCCGCGCCGATCACCGCCAGAGCGCCGCTCGGCCAGTCGGTGGCGATCCAGAACCAGCCGGCAATCGCCATGACCACCGCCGATCGGGCAAAGGTGAACGCGACTACAAAGCCGTTTGTCTTGCTCACGTAGCGGCCGGCGGTGCGCTGCTCTGATCCCCGCTTGCGCCGCGCCAAGGACGCGTAGGTTTCGGAATAACGGATCCATTCGTCGACAAATCGATATAGCAGTTCCGCAGCCGTATCGAAGTCCGCTAGCGATTCCGCGGGTGCGGCTTCCAGCGGCCGCCTCGTTTCGCGCACGCGCCTCGGCAAACTCGCCTGGAAGAGCCGCAACCCGGCGGCGACGCGCGATGCATCAGCGTTCGTGCCTTGGGTGGAGGCCAGCAGTGCCGACAGTTCGCTGAAATACGGCGTGATGGCGTCGACCATCCGGCTCGGGCCACTCACGCGCAGACGTTTGAGCAATTGGTGCAGTGCGTGCAGCCGCGCGCACGCGTCCATGAACTCGCCATTCAGACGGCCGAGATGCGAACTGCGTGAACGCATGGCTGGGTCTTCGAAGGCCGCAAAAGTTCGCGTCGCTTCAAAGCCGACGATCTCGTCGACGAGCTCCGCAAAGCGCCGTTCGAACTGCCCGCGCTCGATTCCTCGACCCAGCACGTCAGCAGCGAACGCAGTAAAATTTGTATATCGAAGATGGAGTGCGCGCCGCAACGCAAGGCTGGAACGCTGCGGCACGATCAGTGCGCTCACCGCGCTCGAACACACGATGCCGACCGCCACCTCCGCGGCGCGCGTGAGCGCCGCCAGAAACAGGTCGTGAGGCGCTGTGACATTCGGAATGCCGATCAGCGCGGCCGTGTAACCTGCCAGCACAAAACCGTACCATCTGAAATGCCGATACCGGACCGCTGCTGCGATACAGGCGCTCACCCAGCCGATCATGCCGAGCATGTACAACTCGGGCTGCTGGACGAACAGCGCGCCGAGCACCAGGGCCGCGACCGTGCCTACCGCGGTGCCGAGAATCCGGTAGAAACTCTTGGCGAGCACCATGCCGCTGAACGGCTGCATCAGCACGAACACCGTGGTCATGGCGATTCGCGGCTGCTGGAGATCCAGCGACATGGCAATACCCAGCGCGAGCAGCCCCGCGGTGACCGTTTTCAGCAGATGCAGCCAGATCAGACCGTCGCTGTTCGCCCAGTCGCGGACGGCCGGACTGAGCGTTGACAACATGACGCTCCACTGCCGGCGGGAATCCGCCATCGGTTTGATCGCATGTTGGCGTTTCATGAGAAAGCAACGCGTCCCGGTTTGTCGCTGAAAGAAGCACCGGTGAACGCTGCGCACACCGGCAGGCAAGGCGCCGATTGTAGGAGCATGCGCTGTGCGCATTAATAGGACTGGCGCGGAACGTCCCTTCCAGAACGAACAACAATGCGTGCGCGGGACAGGCGGACAATACGGCTTCAGCCGTGAAATAGAAGGATCGATGGATACGTTACAAAATATGCGAGTGTTCGTGCGCGTGGTCGAAGCCGGTAGTTTTACCGCCGCCGCGCAGTCGCTCAATTCGACGACTGGCGCGATGTCCCGTGCCGTCTCGGAACTCGAAGCTCATCTGCGTACTCGCTTGCTGAACCGGTCGACGCGGCGACTCGCGCTCACCACAGCGGGCGAGCGTTACCTGAAGCGGTCTCAGCAGATCCTTGCAGATGTCGACACCGCTGAAGAAGAAGCGAGTTGCGCTCATGAGCGCCCGAGCGGCGCGTTGCGCATGCACAGCTTTGCCAGTATCGGCCAGCATTACGTGCTGCCGGCCATCTCCCGGTATCGCGCGCTTTATCCCGAAGTGACCGTCGAGCTGGCGTTGTCGCAGCGCATGCCCGATCTGTTCGAAGGGAGCGCCGACGTCGCCGTGATCAGCGCCTCGACTCTGCCGAATTCCGACCTCGTGTCGCTCCCGCTTGGCACAACTTTCAGCATCCTGTGCGCATCGCCTGCTTACGTGCGCGCTCATGGCGCGCCGCAACAGCCCTGTGACCTCGCGCATCACGAGTGTCTGATCCTGCACACGCCGGCATTTCCGCCGCACGAATGGGTACTCGACGGCCCCAACGGCAGCGAGACGATGGAAGTGAACGGACCCGTGCACGTGAATATTGCGGAATCGCTGATCGTCGCAATTCGCGAGGGAATGGGCATTGGTATGGTGCCGCTTTATTCGGCGATCGCCGGGTTGCGTGACGGGACCTTAGTCCGCGTGTTGCCTGAATATACGCTGCAGAAGACGAACGTTTATGCGCTGTATCCGTCACGCAAGTTCATCGACGCGAAGACGCGGACGTGGGTCGAGTTCTTACGTACGCATCTGCCGAAGGTGATTGCACGCGACGAGGCGTTACTTGTCGAAGTCGGCCAGATGGCCGCAGCCGATGACGCGGCGCCTGTGGGAGCGGCCAGCCCTGGGGACGGAGACGTCGCTGCGCACTGACGCGTATTTTGAAGCCGAAGAGCCGGCCACGCCTGCGCAAGGCAGCGACGCGGATGAGGAAGTGGCGGGCCATGTTTGATGGCATCTATGGCCCGCCAGACAGTACCAATGTTTTTTGATTGGGCAGCAGCGATGCCGGAAGAACTGGAGCGCCGCGGGCAAGGTCGCGGCGGCGATGTTTCCGGATCCGCTCGTTACGACGAACAGACTCCCGGATGAAATCCCGGCGTGAGCATGCCATCGCAGTCGTGATGGCGCAGTTTTACCGATGGACGGCGCCGGCCTGGCAGGCGCTTGCGGGGTCGTTGATCTGGCGCGGCTGGAGGCGAAGCCCCGTTCTACGTCTGC
>NZ_JAQQDU010000289.1:0-334 GCF_046027825.1 Paraburkholderia sediminicola | reverse complement strand
TGCGCCAATTTCTGCCATCCCGCAAGTCCGATTCGCCCTTATCGCCGACGCGGAACCCCGGCTGCTCTTGGCGATTACATCGTCGAAACTACAAGCCGAAGCACCACGCCAGCCATTAAATGCGCTTTTTGCAACGAGAAATCGCCGATTAGAAGTAATCAAGCGGTAGCGGAAGAATATTCGCGGCTGGCTAATCATCTTTACCGGCAATCATCAGAGCCTTCCTGCAAGACAGAAGGCTGTTCTATGCACGGCATACCGCTCTCAAAATCAGGAGGTCAGTACATTGCCTTCGGTAAAACGGCTGCGGGCACTCAGCGTTATCGCTGTTTGG
>NZ_JAQQDU010000288.1:0-344 GCF_046027825.1 Paraburkholderia sediminicola | reverse complement strand
AAGTAAGTCAGTATGACTCCTCGTGGACAGCGGCAAGGCTGGCCTTCGTGGGGAAGACAGGACGCGGGTTAGCATTGCTGCCAGAGCCGCAATGCATGGGCACGGAGCCCGTGCAAAGGCTGTTTCCGGCACGGAGGCCAGCATGGAAAACCATAGCACACTGTACGTTGGACTGGACGTCCACAAGGATTCGATCACGGTTGCGTACGCGATTGGGCTGGGTGAGGTGGAGCAGGCGGGCAAGATCGGCACGACGCAGCGCGACATTGAACGGCTGGTCACACGGCTGAAGGCGAAGACCTCGCATGTACATGTGGTCTACGAGGCAGGCCCTACGGGTTACG
>NZ_JAQQDU010000287.1:0-351 GCF_046027825.1 Paraburkholderia sediminicola | reverse complement strand
ATTCGGTGCAACGTTTGGCGCGAAATTCCGAGATCGCGAGCGGCCTGGCTCACCGAGAGCGTCAAGCCGGGTAAAACATGATCGCGAAGGAGCCTACCCGGGTGAGGTGTTTCCACGACCGTTGTGGACCCTTTGGCGATCGCCGGTTTCATATCGCGCTGTCAACCCTCGTGTGACACTCAGCCCAGATTATCACAGGCGGCCGAACTCAAAGCTTCGATCGCCGCCCACTACATCAAAAGTTTTGAGGATATGGGTTGCCATCGGGAACCCGCTGGAGCGGGCACATTGGTGCGAGTTTGGGGACCGGATAAGCGCTTCGCCAACAGCGAGTCAATGACAGACTCCAGG
>NZ_JAQQDU010000286.1:0-372 GCF_046027825.1 Paraburkholderia sediminicola | reverse complement strand
TGCCGGCCGATTCAGCGATGAGCGAGCCCTGGAAGCGCTTTGAGCACGACCAGCCCAACGTACTCTGGCAGATGGACTTCAAGGGGTACTTCGAGACCCTCGAGAAGGAGCGCTGCAGTCCCCTGACGGTACGCGACGACCACTCGCGCTTTAGCATCCTGCTGCGCGCCTGTGGACCCACCGACACCGCTACCGTGCAGGCGGGCTTACAGGAGGCGTTCGGGCACTACGGCCTGCCGTTGCGCATCAACACCGATAACGGCTCGCCGTGGGGGTCGCCCGGCAGTCCCGGTCAGCTTGCCGAGCTGGCCGTCTGGCTGATCCAGCTGGGTATCCGCATCAGCTACAGCCGGCCTTACCACCCGCAGACCA
>NZ_JAQQDU010000285.1:0-373 GCF_046027825.1 Paraburkholderia sediminicola | reverse complement strand
GGTGCGTCGCGCTGCCGTTCGAACCTGTGACGGTATCGATCGAAGCCCAGGCCCGGGTGCGTCCCGACGCGATTGCCGTGTGCTGCGAGGGTGAATCGCTCACCTATGCGCAACTCGATGCCTGGTCGAACCGGATCGCGCATCGGCTGGTTGCGCTTGGCGTGCAGCGCGACGAACGGGTCGGCGTGAGCCTAGAGCGCTCGTGCGCGCTGGTGGCGGCACTGCTCGGTGTGCTGAAGGCCGGCGGCGCGTACGTGCCACTCGATCCGTCGTATCCGGCAGGACGTCTGTCGGCCATGATCGCTGACGCGGGCGTGCAGCGTGTCGTGCTGCAGGAACCGGATCCGGTGTTCGACGGTTGTGAACCGGTGAT
>NZ_JAQQDU010000284.1:0-373 GCF_046027825.1 Paraburkholderia sediminicola | reverse complement strand
TGCACCGGCTCACAACCGTCGAACACCGGATCCGGTTCCTGCAGCACGACACGCTGCACGCCGGCGTCGGCGATCATGGCGGACAGACGTCCTGCCGGATACGACGGATCGAGTGGCACGTACGCGCCACCAGCCTTTAGTACACCGAGCAGTGCGGCGGCCAGCGCACACGACCGCTCAAGGCTCACGCCAACCCGTTCGTCGCGCTGCACACCGAGCGCAACCAGTCGATGCGCGATCCGGTTCGACCATGCATCGAGTTGCGCATAGGTGAGCGATTCACCCTCGCAGCACACGGCAATCGCGTCGGGACGCACCCGGGCCTGGGCTTCGATCGATACCGTCACAGGTTCGAACGGCAGCGCGACGCGTG
>NZ_JAQQDU010000283.1:0-388 GCF_046027825.1 Paraburkholderia sediminicola | reverse complement strand
TCGCGCAGTCGCGGTAGTGGTGCATCTGGAATCCGTGCTCTCGCACATTCGGCGTGAGTGACAAAGGAGTCATCAGCTCCCACTCCGCACTGCGTGCGTCGCGGACGGGGCTGCATGGGAAACCAGGGGCTTCGGTTTGGCGTGGTGGGGGCCATTGGCTTCGCCTCGGCGCGGCAGCTCTGCTGCATTAGCCCGGACTTGATCTGACAGGTAGTCGGAGAGCAAAGCGCTGGCGCCGAGACGTCGTGGATGGTTTTGTGAAATGCTGTTCGGCGCGCGCAGCGCCGCCGGAAGAATGACTGCTTTGTCACTCGCGCTGAATGTGCGAGGGCACGGATTCCAGATGTGCCACTACGCCCTCCAAGCCAGGGGACCCACTTAAAAATTG
>NZ_JAQQDU010000282.1:0-393 GCF_046027825.1 Paraburkholderia sediminicola | reverse complement strand
CAAGGGCAAAAGCATTCTAGATCACGTAACATCGCACGCTGCGAGCAAAGCAATGTTGCGGATGGATATTGAACAATTTTTCCCATCGATCAGTCGTGTCCGGGTATGTGAGATTTTCCGCTCCTTAGGATATAACTCTCGACTTTCGAATTTCTTAGCTCATCTGCTGACATTGGATGAAGCATTGCCGCAAGGCGCACCGACCAGCCCAGCAATCAGCAGCATAATACTCAAAGCTTTCGACGAAAGTGTAGAGAGGTTTTGCGCGGCGAACAATCTAATCTATAGCCGATATGCGGATGACATAGCCATTTCCTCGCGAGAGTTGGAAATTGGCGAGCTGGTTAAATCGAATATCGAGGATTTTTTGAAGCAACATGGATTTTCGCCTAA
>NZ_JAQQDU010000281.1:0-394 GCF_046027825.1 Paraburkholderia sediminicola | reverse complement strand
CCCTGTGCGGGGCGGGCACTTACTTCTCTTTGCCGGCCGCAAAGAGAAGTAAGCAAGAGAAAGCGGCTCCAACCGCAAATTCTTAAGCGGGTCCCCTGGCTTGGAGGGGGCAGTGGTGCATCTGGAATCCGTGCCCTCGCACATTTAGCGTCAGTGACAAAGGAGTCATCAGCTCCCACTCCGCACTGCGTGCGTCGCGGATGGGTCTGCATGGGAAACCAGGGGCTTCGGTTGGGGGCGGTGGGAGCCATCGGCTTCGCCTCGGCACGGACGGGTCTGCACGGGAAATCAGGGGCTTCGTTCAAGGGGCGGCAGGGGCCATCGGCTTCGCCTTGGCGCGGATGGAGCAGAGGAGCCAAGTGCGTGCAGATGTGAATTCGCACTTCGAATGAAA
>NZ_JAQQDU010000280.1:0-419 GCF_046027825.1 Paraburkholderia sediminicola | reverse complement strand
CTAGTACAACATCCCTCAAATAGGTTTAATAATTGTCTGGCTGCAAATAAGGCTGCAGGAGCGTGACAACCAGTTGGGCCATTTCGGCGAGCGAACCTGAGCCGGGCAGAGGTTCCCATCGCCCGCTATGGCTACGAAAGGCCGCACCATAAAGATTGCGGCTGAGTTCACTCAGGCGTGCCACAACAGTCGGCTCCTGATTGTCCAGGCGTTTGATCAGCAGATGACGCCCGTAAGCCTGCGTGACCACCTGGTCGTGGCCCAACAATTCGCGCAGTTGACGCTGTAGTTCGCTTGCATGATGTTTCGCGGGTAAGGCAGGCATGAGCGCTCCGGTTCAGGATGCGCCAGTTTGCAACGGATAGCCGCGGAAAGTCCATCTGAAGGGACGTGCCGTCTGGTTGCGCTCGCGGATGAAC
>NZ_JAQQDU010000028.1:0-92211 GCF_046027825.1 Paraburkholderia sediminicola | reverse complement strand
TCGTCTTATCGAGTGACTGGGCAGCGAGGAATTCGGTAAACGACGGACGTGTACTTTGGCGTCACGCGTCTTTCCACGATGACGCCGCCTAACGATTCGGCGATGCGCCGGCTGGAGCGGTTCTCTTCCGCAACCGGATAGGTAAAGCTTGCACAGCCAATGGTTCGCGTTGCCCAGTTTGCAACCAGAGTCACGGCTTCGCGACCAAAACCATTTCGATGACGATCTTCACGAATCCAGATGCCGAGCTCCGGGCTCTCAGTGCGTACGCGGTGAAGTCCGGCCAACCCAAGGAAACTCCCGTCAGCGCGTTGCCGTATCGCGAATACATAGTCTGACCCGTCGTCTATCGACGGCATCCAGGACCGCCAAACACCATCGAAGTCATGCCGGGATGCCGGCGGCTCCCACGCCATGTGACGGGTGAGCGAAGGGGTGATGCATGAGAACGTGGCATCCGCGTCGTTGGCCGAGAACGGTTTGATCAAGAGCCGGGTTGATTCAATCTGGATTTCTGTCGGCCGCAGCAGCATCTCAGGTTTTCCGTCGAGGTTTGTTTACGTAGTCCGCGGACAATGGTTTGGTTGTCACGCGAGTAAAACCCAGCAACTCATAGTAGGCGCATAGCTTTTCTCATAAAGAAGGGATCGTTTGCGCGAACACGAATCTATCCGTACTGCGCAACAAGCGCGTTCCACAGCGCTTAAACTTCCCGCATGCCGGGATCGTGATCGCTGGTCCATACGGCTGTTTGCACGAGTACGAGCTTCGAACGTGGATCGACAATGATTCTTTGACCGTCCATACCTTGCAGCGCAAACATGCGGTGGTCGCCCGGCAATATCCAGACCTGATACCCGTAACCGAAAATCGGGTTGGCCTTGCCAGAGGCAAGAAAGCTATCGGGAGAAGCGATGCTCGTCGCCTGTAGCACCCACTCGCGCGGCACGATCTGCTTACCGTTCCACTTGCCGTCATTGGCCAGCATCAGTCCGAGTCTTGCCCAATCACGCAATGTGGCGCTCACACAGCAGTAGGTAATGTCCTGCCCGGTCGCATCACGTCCCCATGATGCATCCGACTCCATGCACATCTTCTTCCAGATGCGCTCACTCGCGTACTGTGCCACCGACATATGCGTTGCATGGCTCAAAACCAGACCAAGCACTTCCGTTTCGATACTGGCGTAGCTGAAATGCGTGCCGGGCGCGCGTTCGCGTTTATCGAACCGCTTGACGGCTTCGATTGCCCCTGCGCCATTCGGATTAAAGAGATCGCGGCCTAGCTTGTCCCGATCGTCGCCAGGGTTGCTGTCTTCAAAGAAGTGGACGCCAGAAGACATGTGCAGCAGATCGCGAATTGAAGTCTGGCCGTAAGCATTGTTAGCCAACTCCGGCACATAGGCGTCGGCGAGATCGTCAACCGAGTGAATGGCCCCTTCCGATATGGCAATACCGATCAGCATACCGACGAGTGTCTTCGCCATGGACTGCGACATGAACCGGTCGGTATCTTTCCGCGCATAGCGATAATGCTCGTAAAGGATTGTCTCGCCGCGAGCGATAAGCAGGCCGGTCACCGGATTGCGATCGAGATAATCGTTGATACTGCGATACTGGCCTCCGTACGGGTAGTTCAGGGTGAGTTCGTGTTCGGAGGGTTTGAGTGTGGACGGAGCGCCGGCCTTGGCAATCGGATCGGGGGGACGGATCTCGTCGAAATGGGTGTAATAGCCTACGAACTGCTTCTGTGTTCTCGCTTGGCCGGGTATGAGTAGTGGATAGTGATCTGCAGCACCGTAAGCGTCAGCGGCATAGCCGGTGTCGGAGAACACCGCACCCGACTGCGCCATCGCACATGACAACGCCAGAATGCAGCCTACGGTCACCTTAACGCATTGCAGCATTGCACGGCTCCTTTCTCATTTCGAAGAATACGAATATCTGTCGCGATACCGGCTTTTGCTAAACGGTTGAGAAATAATCTGGTTGACTAACCGGATGCGATTACGAGGCAATTGAGAATTTGTAGGCTAATCGAAATGAACGATCTAGCACGCTTACGTGCTTTGGATGAAAATGAACACTCAAGGTTAGGTTTCTAGCCGGCGCATCGGGACAAGATTCGGGGAATCAATTTCCGACGCATCTGGCGCACAAAAAAGAGAAGGGGGAAGGAATGCGACCAATCGTTCAGTTAGTTATCGCCCTGGTGTGCGGCGCATTGGTCGTCATGAACGCGTCCGCACAGACGCCGAATCCGCCTGCGGGCAACTCCGCGCCCGTATGGACTGCGACTGCACCAGGGCGGCCCACCTTGCTGCTACTTCCCACCATTCACATGCTGACAATCGACGATCCTCGCATCGACGAATGGCTGGCGCAGATCGCCGGTCGCGCCCAGGCCGTTGTGCTAGAAGGTCCGTTGTCTTATACGAAAAAGGAACTGCAGACCGTGTTGCGGCTCGGGCTTTATGGCACGGAGGACAACCTCACGAATCACGTTACGAGCATGACGACTGAAGAACTGGCGCGATGCGCACGGCTAAGCGGCCTGGATATCGTACCGTTCCTCCAGCTCAAACCGTGGCTTGCATCGATGACGGTAAACTCCCATCGGCTGACGGATCGCAGTGTGGCGCGGGCGCCCGGTATCAATCCGTCCGTGTTTTATGACGGAATCGACGTACGACTGTTTCATCTCGCGCAGCAGAAGATGATTCCCCTGATATACCTCGAGACGCTCCCACAAGCGCTGAAGTTTTACGACGAAATACCCACCGATGCGCAGGATGCCTACCTGCAAGGCACCTGCAATGAACTGACCGGTCGCACGCCGGGTGATCTGGACATCAACGAAATCGAACGAGCATGGCTCAACTCGGACGTTACTCGGCTGGGCCAACTCATAACGACACGCAATCCGCACGAGAACCAGTCGTTCCACGACGCAAACCAATACATCCTGCGCGGTGGCACGAAGATCTTTGCTGCTTCGCTAGAACGCTACGGCTATTTTCACGGAAAGGGACCGATTTTAATTGCAGTTGGCGCAGGTCACTTCTTCGGCGATGACTCGCTTTTGACCCGCCTGGAAGCGGCGGGCTACTCGATCACGGCGCCGCACAGCGCCAACGGCGTAACGCCCGTCTTGAAGGCCGGCGATCGCGGTTGAATTCGGGTAAGTCGATGAAGGCCCTCCATGGCCAATCTCAGCCAATCACGACCGGATCGATTTCGTTCTCCGTCAGGCCAAATCGCGACATCCGACGTCGGTGATCAGCTGAGCCCAGGTACATCCGCAGTTGCCTGTTAACAGCATCTTTCAGTTCGTGACTACCCTGCTTGAATGAGAACGCACCCGTCGGCGACGAATCGCCTTCGACATTGACCGTGGGATGTGAGACCGCAGCAGCGAGTTCGTGACCAATCCGGTCTGCAAGAATGCGATTTCCAAGTGCCGTGCTAGCGTATGCATCAATCTTGCCGGTAAGGAGCGCGTCGATAGCTTCGGCCTGCTGATCGAACAATACAATCTGATCGTCGGATACGCCCGCCTTTTGCGCCGCATGATGCTGCACCTGGCCCGCGATAATGCCGAGGCGAGCGTCATCGCGTTGTGCAAGCGACTCGTAGCTATTCAGCGCCATCGGATTGCCAGCTCGAACGAGAAAGCCATCGCTGATTGCCCACACGGGCAAGCTGAAGTCCACGCGGGTCATGCGCTGTGGTGTGACAAAGAGCGGAACGTTCATATCCCACCGCCCGTTTTCAACGCCGGGCAGCAATTCCGCGAAAGTCGTCAGGTGATGTTCAACCCGCGTGACTCCGATTGCTCGAAGAACTGTCTCTGCCAACTCAATGTCGGCACCAGTAACCGTGTGGTCCACATCCGCCCAACCGAATGGCGGTTCCTCAATGTATGCGATCTTCACCTTCATAAGCCGATTCATTCCTTACAACAAGGTGGATAAATTCGCCGCAACCATCAAGTGGCCATCTTAAACGCTTCGGTTAGCGACCGAAGGACCGCGTATCTGCACAACGCCTCAGATCTTCGGTAGTTTCCCCCTCGTTATCTGGCCGCCAGCCGGGTGGCTTGACTACGTAGCCATATACCTCGCGTATGGAACGCGCGGACAAGATGTCGCGCCACAACGCACGCCAGTGACCGAACTCGACAGTCAGCAGGTTATAGGTGGTCATCGGACGGACCAGACCGAAACGACACGGCAGGTCGCGTCTTTCTGCAATATAAGTATCGAATAGCCGGTCGAACACGATGAGCACACCGCCATAGTTTCCATCAAGGTATTCGAGGTTGGACGCGTGATGCACTCGGTGTGCGGAAGGCGTGTTGAGAACCCATTCAAGCGGTCCGAGGCGAGGAATCCAGGTTGCGTGTAGCCAGAACTGGTAGAGCAGGTTTAGCGAAAGCAGCATCAGCACGATTTGAGGCGGCATGCCGAATAGCGGCGCAAGCACGAAAAACAGCATCGCGCCAGTAAGACGCCCGGTCCAACCGATACGATACGCGGCGGAAAGGTTGAGCTGATTAGGTGAATGGTGAACGGCATGGGTGCACCAGAACCAACGCGTCCGATGGGCCGCGCGGTGGTACCAGTAATAGCAGAACTCCTGAACAACGAAACACGCTAGCCATCCACTCCAATGGTTCATCGGCAAAGTCCAGAGCCTGTGCCGCCAGAACCAGTTCATTGCGTCGCTCCAGAACACCAGCGGCAGCAACCAGCGTAACGGATACTCGCGAACGAGAAAGTCGGCCACCGACACACTGGCTGCCTTCCAGTCATAGCCACGCCAGCCGCGTCGGACAGCAAGCGCCAGAGCCTCGGCCAATGAGGAAACGAGGATGACGATATTTGCGTACTTGAGGATTGTGAGCAACACAGACATGGCCGGACCATCCATAGGGTGATGCCAGCCAGCGTAGTTTGACACCCCGTGAGCCGCAATCGAACTGGGACGAGCCGGGTCCGCCGCGGGGCGGATTGGGCTGTCCGCGCTAGTGCCGCAAGCGCTGCATCAGCGTTTCCCGATGCTGCCGGCTGCAGGGTACCTCAACGCCACTGCGCAGTACGACGGTGGCATCGCCCTTCCCCCGTGGCCGCACAGCGAGCACGGCGGCCAACGCCACCGCAGCGCCGCGATGCGTGCGGACAAATGCGGGATCGAGGTCATTGAGCAAGGCGGCCAGCGTGCGCCGTATCAGCAGGCTGCGCCCGGGCAGATGGATGTTCACGTAGTTGTCGGCCGCCTCTAGCCATTCGATATCCGCGCAGCGCACGACATGCGTTGTCCCGCGATCGGCGATCATCAGATGCGCGGGCATGCCGACGCTCGGGCGGGCCGCACGGCGGACCGGCTCGCGCAACCGCTGCACTGTACGCGCGAGGCGCTCCGGCTCGACAGGTTTCAACAGGTAGTCGACTGCCTGGGCGTCGAATGCCTGCAACGCATAGCGGTCGAACGCGGTCACGAATACCAGCGCTGGCGCGTCGTCGGGCAGTGACGCCGCCACGGCGAAGCCGTCGACCTCGGGCATCTGGACGTCGAGGAAGATCACGTCCGGCCGTAGTTGCGCAGCGAGCACCAGCGCCGCCGCACCGTCGGCGGCTTCGCCGATCACTTCGACATCGGGGAATACCTGAAGCATACGCAGCAGCTTGCTGCGAGCCAGTGTCTCGTCGTCGACAATCAGTGCGCGCACGGCAGGCTCACCCCCGCGATCAGGCCACCGCCCGGTCGCAATCGCAATTCGAGACTTGCCTGCGTGCCGTACAACGATTGCAGACGGCGCTCGAGGTTGCCCAGACCCACACCACGCTTATCAGGCAGGCGCTGCAAATCTCCATCATCCTCAATCTCGATCTGTAGCCGGCTCTCGCTATGCGTTATGCGGATTGCGACGTGCGTCAACGCGCTGCGCCGTTCGACGACATGACGGAAGCAGTTTTCCAGCAGCGGTTGAAATCCGAGCGTGGGGACGCGGCAATCCTGCGCAGCAGCATCGACTTCCCATGAAATCCGGACGCGATCGGCGAAACGCTGGACCATGATGTCCGCATAGGCGCGCAGCAACGTCAGCTCATCGGCCAGTGACTGCTCGGGACGCTGGCTCGCGTCAGTCGCTGCGCGCAACAATGTCGCCAGGCGGGTGAGCAGGACGTCGGCAGCGTCGGGGTCTTTGTGGATCAGCGATGAAACGGTGTTCAGCGCGTTAAACAGAAAGTGCGGTTGCAGTTGCTGGGTCAACTGGGCGAGTTGCGCCTGGCGCGCCAGGTTCGCCTGTTTTTCGGCGGTCAACCGCTCGTCAACCCACGCCCCGTAGGACCGAAGGCCAAAAAGGATACCGCTGAACAACGTATAGAACAGGACGAAGCTCGTCGCATCGTAGGCCAGCACTTCGACCCACGGTCCATGCGGGTAGCGTGAGCCAGCCAGTGCATAGACACCCAATCGCATCGCATAAATGGCAGTGATGTACGCGACCATTTGCAACGGCATCCGCGCCAGGGAGCGAAGAACCCATTGCAGCGGCTGGTTGAGAGGATGATTGAGCCGGTCCGCGCGCCTTATCTGCACCGCAATCAGCACCGTGGCCGCGAGCGCCGCGGTGCCGTTGTTGACGAGCGGCCGCCAGAACTGCACCTTGCCTGTCCAGTGGGATTCCTGAATCCCGGCCGCCAGCATGAGCAGCCAGAACACGGCCCACGCCCACGCCATGCGCCGCCACGGGATGATCGGTCTGGATTCGCCGAAGAGGTAGCTAGTGTTCATTGGCCCGGCTCATTCACGCTCGTCCCCGGCGCAGGTTTCGCATCCACGCGCCACATGTCGACTATGCCTAAAACGGCGCCCGCCTCACTCAACTCCGGCGAGCGCTGATTATGGTAGTCGCAAAAGCGCATCCGGGTCGAGGACAGCCTCCGGCCTCGCGTGAACGATCAGCCTTTCGACCTGCTCAATAGCGGACTCACAGAAATGCGCGAGCTTATCCGGCAATGCGCTCGGTGGTCATGGCGCGCGACAAGCCGTGCATTGGCCGGCGCAACGCGACATCGAAGGGATTGGTTTGCGGGCCGATCGCATCGGCCTGACGGCGCAGCAATTCCACCACCATCGGCAAGCGATCGTCGCCGAGACGCGCCGCCAGCGTGCCGACGCTCAACGCCGCCACCGCCACGCCGGTACGGTCCAGAATCGGCACCGCCACGCCCGCCATGCCGTCGAGTACCCCGCTATTGCGGCCCGCGTAACCGAGTTGGCGCACGCGTTCGATCTCGGTGCGCAGATACACTTCGTCGAGCACGCCATAGCCGCGAATGCGCGGCACGTTAAAGCGAATGATCTCTTCGCGCTCGGCCTCCGGCAGGAAAGCGAGAATCGCCAGACTCCCCTGACCGACACCCAGTGCAACGCGCCCGCCGATATCGCCGGTAAACGAGCGAATCGGAAACGGCCCTTCGCAGATGTCGAGACACACCGCGTCGAAGCTGCTTTTGACCAGCAGGAAAATCGTGTCGCCGAGACTCGCGCACAGTCGCAGCAACGCAGGGCGGCAGAGCGTGCGCATGCCGCTCGGATTGCCGGCCTGCGCGGCAAGCGCAAAGAAATCCACGCTCAGCCGATAGAGCTTCGAGTTCTCGTCCTGTTCGACAATGCCTTCCGCGATCAGCGCGTGAAGAATGCGGTGCACCGTGCCTTGCGTCAGACCCACGGCTTTCGCGAGACGCGTGACGCGGCCGCCGTCGGATTGCGCTTCGGATAACGCGCGGATCACAGCAAAGGCGCGCTCCAGCATCCCGGGGCCGGGCGCACTACCCGCGTCGGCCAGTGCGGCATCCGAATCTCGTTTGGCGGCAGCATTCATCTCCAGCGCTCCGAATTATTTCATTGATCGGAACACTATAGATGGTTTTATCCATGAATGGAATATTCATGGCACGCCCGTTCCATTTACGCTTTGTCATGATTCATAGAGATTTTCCAGACTTCATGCAGCGGAATACTTGAAGTCAGTTCCACCAACATCTTCCATCCAACGGAATTTTTCTAACTCTTATACCGGCAAACGGAATTTGAAATTGACGTGATCCAATTTGGCTAGATAGAGTCGGCTCCATCGAGGCAGTAGCCGATTGAACCGGTGTCGATCCATCCAAAGGCCAGATCATGTCGTTCCTCACACTCACGGACGTAGCGAAATCGTTCGGCGATCTGCAGGCAGTCGCCGACGTGAACCTGTCGGTTGAAAAAGGCGAGTTCGTTTCGCTGCTCGGGCCGTCCGGCTGCGGCAAGACCACCACGCTGCAGATGATCGCGGGCTTCGTCGAAACGACGCGCGGGCGCATCACGCTTGACGGCCGCGACATCACGCATATGAAACCAAATAAGCGTGGCCTCGGCATCGTGTTCCAGAGCTACGCGCTGTTTCCGCATATGAGCGTCGCGGACAACGTCGGGTTTGGACTCGAGATGCGCAACGTCGACAAGGCCGAGCGCAAGGAACGCGTGCGCGAAGCACTGGCGCTGGTGCGGCTCGATACGCTCGCGCGCCGCTTTCCGCGCGAGTTGTCCGGCGGACAGCGCCAACGTGTGGCGATTGCCCGCGCGATTGTGATCGCGCCGCCCGTGTTGCTGCTCGACGAGCCGATGTCGAACCTCGACGCCAAGCTGCGCGAAGACATGCAGTTCGAACTGCGCGCCATTCAACGCAAGATCGGCACGACCACCATTATGGTCACGCACGACCAGTCGGAAGCGCTGTCGATCAGCGACCGCGTGGTGGTGATGGAAGCCGGCCGCATTACGCAGATCGACACGCCGTATGAAGCTTACGAGCGCCCCGAAAACAAGTTCGTCTCGCAGTTCATCGGCAAGGCCAACATGCTGGCGGGCACGGTAGTCGCGCGCGACGGCGACGCGATCCGCATCGATCTCGGGCACGACCTCGCCGAGACCGGCCACACCGCGCAACTGCCGATACGCGAACGCGTGATCGGCGTCGGCGACGCTGTCACATTGTGCATTCGCCCGGAAAAGCTGCGCCTATGCGCGCCGAACGCAGGACGTTTAGCGGCCACTGTGACGAGCCGCTTCTTCCTCGGCAGCCAATGGCTGTATCGCGTGGATAGCCGGCTCGGCGAAGTACTGGTGTGTTGCCAGAACGAGGGCACCGAGCCGCTGCCGGAAGGCGCGACGGTCGGTGTCGACTGGAACAGCGAGGCGATCCGCTTCATTCAACGGGATGCGCATCATGGCTAGTACGCTGCCCGCTTCGAACAACAACAGCATGAAGACGGTCAATGCACGCCGCGCGCCGTGGCAGGCCTATTTACCGTTGTGGCTGATGTGCGCGCCGGCTTTCCTGCTGTTTGCGACGCTCGTGCTGGTGCCGCTCCTGATGACGCTGGTGCTGACCTTCTACCGCTTCGATCCGTCGAGCGGCCCGATCGCCGCATTCCAGTTCGGCAACTACGCGGAAGTGCTGAAATCGTCGTATTTCCATACGATCTTCCTGCGCACCTTCGGCATCGCCTTTCTGACCACCTTGTTGTGCATCGTGATCGGCACGCCCGAAGCCTACGTGCTGTCGCGAATGCGCGATCCGTATCGCTCGATGTTCCTGCTGATCATTCTCGCGCCGCTGCTGGTCTCGGTCGTGGTGCGCGCGTTTGGCTGGAGCATGCTGCTCAACAGCAACGGCCTCGTGAATCAGGCGCTCGGTCTCGTTGGGCTAGGACCGTACAAGCTCGAATACACCACCTTCGCCATCGTCATCGCACTGGTGCACGTCATGCTTCCGTTCATGGTGATTCCGGTGTGGACCGCGTTGCAGAAGCTCGACCCGCAAACGGAAAATGCGGCACTTTCACTCATGGCCTCCCCCGCCACCACGCTGCGCCGCATCGTTCTGCCCCAACTCACGCCGGGCATTCTGTCGGGCAGCCTGATGGTGTTCGGACTATCCGCGAGCGCGTTCGCGATTCCGGGCCTGCTCGGCGGACGGCGCCTGAAAGTCGCCGCCACCGCCGTCTATGACGAATTCCTCGGCTCGCTCAACTGGCCGCTCGGCGCAACCATCGCGCTCCTGCTACTGGTCGCGAATCTGATCGTGATGCTCACCTACTACCGGATTCTGGAACGCAAGTACGCCAGAAGCCTCGGTTAATGCATCGGCTCGTTCATCGGCTTATTTGTCAGCTCACTGAGTAAGATCATCATGAGAAAAAACGGCCCCATTGCGCTGATTTTCCACACGCTCGTCATTGCGTTCGTGCTCGCGCCGCTCGTGATCGTCGTGCTGGTCGCCTTCACGCCCGACGAAACGCTCACGCTGCCCACCCACGGCTTATCGCTGCGCTGGTTCCGTGCGATCCTCGATTATCCGGACTTCATCTCGGCGTTCTTCAACAGCCTGAAGCTGGCCTTTGCCTCGGCCACGTTGTCTTTGATCGTCGCTTTGCCCGCCGCTCTCGCGATCGGCCGTGCCCGCTTTCCGGGCCGCGGCTTCCTCAACGGATTACTGCTGTCGCCGTTGGTGATTCCGGGCCTTGTGCTCGGCATCGCACTGCTGCGCTTCTTCGCCTTGATCGGCGCGACGGGTTCGTTCGCGTGGCTCGTGCTCGCGCACATGATCATCATCACGCCGTTCGTGATGCGGCTCGTGCTGGCCTCGGTCAGCGGTCTCGACCGCAGCGTCGAACATGCCGCGCACTCGCTCGGCGCCGACGCATGGACCACGTTTCGCCGCATCACCTTCCCGATGATTCTGCCGGGCATTACCGGCGGCTGGTTGCTCGCGTTCATCAACAGCTTCGACGAGTTGACGATGTCGATCTTCGTCACCTCGCCGCAAACCGTCACGCTACCGGTGCGCATGTACATGTACGCAACCGAGTCGATCGACCCGATGATGGCCTCGGTCTCCGCGCTGGTGATCTTCATCACGGCCGGTGCGATGTTGCTGCTCGATCGCGTGTATGGGCTCAACCGGATTCTGATCGGCCAGCACTGATGTCTTCTCCTGCCCTCTCTCCCATGCCGTCGAACTCGCCGTCTTCCGAACCCGCCGCGCCGATGCGTGATGCGCAATTTGTTCGCGTTGCGGAGACACAGCGTGAACCGCTCAGCTTTTTTATCGACGGTCACGAAGTCACTGCACTGCAAGGCGATACGCTGCTCACCGCCGTGCTCATGCAGCAACGTCGCGTGCGCGATAGCGAATTCAGCGGCGCGCCGCGTGCCGGCTTCTGCCTGATCGGCGCTTGCCAGGACTGCTGGATGCGCACCGAAGCGGGCATGCGTTTGCGCGCGTGCTCGACGCTGGTGACGCCGGGCATGCGTGTGGTCACGCGGCTCGCAGAAGTTACCTTTATTGCCGGCGTTGCCTCTGAGATTGCCCCTGTCGCCACATCCGCTGCAATGGCAAACGGAGACACGCCATGAGCAACGCACACCGCGTGGTTATCGTCGGCGCGGGATCGGCAGGCGTACGCGCCGCCGAAACCCTGGTTGCCGCTGGCATCAAACCCATTGTGCTGGATGAAAACGCCCGCTGGGGCGGACAGATCTATCGTCAACCGCCCGCGAACAGCGCATTCCAGCGCTCGAAAAAAACGCTCTACGGTTTCGAAGCGCACAAAGCCGACGCGTTGCATACGACGATGGCCGCACTGCTTCCGCACCTCGACTATCGCCCCGACACACTGGCCTGGGCCTGTGAACCCGGGCGGCTCGATACGTTGCACGAGGGACGGGAAATCAGCGTGCCGTTTTCGCATCTGATCATCGCGAGCGGCGCCACGGACCGCGTGCTGCCGGTGCCGGGCTGGACGCTACCCGGCGTCTACACGCTGGGCGCGGCGCAGGTCGCCTTGAAGGCGCAGGGCTGTGCGATCGGTCAGCGTGTCGTGCTGGCAGGCACAGGACCGCTGCTCTATCTCGTGGCCTATCAATACGTGAAAGCCGGCGCACAGGTGGTGGCCGTACTCGACACGAGTCCGCTATCGCAGCAGATTGCCGCGGCACCGAAACTCGCACGGCAACCGGCTACGTTCGCCAAAGGGCTCTATTACGTCGGCTGGCTGAAGATGCGCGGCGTGCGGATCGAACGCGATGTGAGCCTGATCGGCGTTCGTGGTGTGCAAGGCGTGAGCGCAATCGAATGGCGTTCTTCAACCGACAGCTCGAGGTCCGAAACCATCGCGTGCGACGCGGTTGGCATCAGCTTCGGCTTGAAGCCTGAAACCCAACTCGCCGATCTCGCCGGGTGCCGCTTCCGTTTCGATACGCACAACCGTTGCTGGCTGCCCGAGCTCGACCCCGCAGGACGCAGTTCCGTACAGGGCATCTATCTTGCCGGCGACGGTGCGGGCATCGCTGGCGCCGACGCAGCCGAACTCGCTGGCCGCCGCACCGCGCTGGCGCTACTCGACGACCTCGGCATCGCACATCCACGGGGCGTGGGCATGCGCGGCGCGGCTTCCCTCGACCGCGGCCTGCAACGTATCGCCGTGTTTCGCCAGGGTATCGAAGCGGCATTTGCGCCACCTGCAAAATGTGCGGCGCAATGGCCCGACGACATGACCGTGTGCCGCTGCGAAGAAATCGACGCGGGCACGTTGCGGCGCTGCATCCGCGGCGGCGAAGCGAACGAGATCAATCGCCTGAAAGCGCTCACGCGCGTCGGCATGGGCCGTTGCCAGGGACGCATGTGTGGCGAAGCGGCATTGACGCTGCTGGCGGAAGAAACCGGCAAACCCCTCGAAGCCGTCGGCCGCTTGCGCAGCCAGCCGCCAGTCAAACCGATTCCGCTATCGCCCGCGATGTATGCCGATGACGTCGTCGAGATTCCCGAGGAGGCGCGCGATGAGTGACACCCTGCACTACGACGTCGCGATTGCGGGCGGGGGCCTCGTCGGCTCATCGGCGGCGTTGGCGCTGGCACGGCGCGGCTTGCGCGTGGGCCTGTTCGAGCGGCGCTACTGCGGCGCGCAGGCAAGCGGCGTGAACTACGGTGGCGTGCGCGTCCAGGGACGCCCGGTCGAACAGATGCCGCTCGCCATGCGTGCACGGCGCATCTGGGATCGCCTGCCGGAACTGATCGGCATCGACGGCGAATTCACTGTGTCGGGACATTTGCGGCTCGCGCGCAGCGAAGCCGATATTGCCGCGCTCGACGCATGGGCCGAGATGGCGCGCGGCCACGGACTGCAAGCGCAGGTGATCCGTGGCACCGCGTTCCGGCAACGCTATCCATGGCTGGGTGCTGCGGCGATCGGCGGTTCGCTGTGTGCGACCGATGGTCATGCGAATCCGCGTCTGGTCTCGCCCGCGTTTGCCCGTGCCGCGCGAGCCGCAGGCGCGGACGTGCACGAGCAAACCGAGTTGACCGGGGTTCATCACGACGGCACACGCTTCCAGTTACGCGCGGGCGACATGCACATCAGCGCCGACTGGTTGATCAATTCCGCGGGCGCATGGGCGAATACGGTCGCCGGTTACTTCGGCGAAACCGCACCGATGAAACCGATCTACCCGAACATGTGGGTCACCGAGCCACTGCCGCTCTTCATCACGCACAACCTCGGGGTGGTCGGCGGCGGCATCTATGCACGGCAAGTGGCGCGCGGCAATTGCGTGATCGGCGGCGGCCGCGGACATGGCGACGGCGAATACGGTCAACCATCGACGGAAACCACCCGCGCCGTGATGCGCGATGCGTGCGCCCTGCTGCCCGCGTTGCGTGAGGCGCTACTGATCCGCACATGGAGCGGTGTGGAAGGCGAAACACCCGACAGCAATCCGATTATCGGTGCGAGCCGCACTGTGCCGCGTCTGTTGCATGCGTTCGGCTTTTCGGGCGGCGGCTTTCTGCTAGCGCCCGGCGTCGGCGAAATACTCGCGGATCTCGTGATCGACGGCGACACGACCACACCGCTCGACGCTTTCTCGATCAATCGCTTCGCTGCTGTTGCCGCGCCTTCCGTCGCTTAGTTGTTAGCTAGTCATCGCTTAGTCATCGCCCCGTTATCGTTTAGTGAAACTCAGGAGCCTCTCAATGAAACTGTTCAAGACGATCGCGGCGCTGGCCGCATTGTGCGCATTCGCCGCGGCCGCGCCGGCATGGTCGGACACAAAAACCATCTATATCGGCATGAACGGCGGTCCGATGGAAAAGGCCTATACGAGCCAGGTCCTGCCCGACTTCGAGAAAGCCAACAACGTCAAAGTGGTCGTGGTGCCCGGCACCTCGTCGGACATTCTCGCCAAGCTGCTCGCCAACAAGGCTAACCCGCAAATCCACGTGGTGTTTCTAGACGATGGTGTGATGGCCCGCGCGGTCAGCATGGGCGTGTGCAAGAAGCTCGACGACTCGCCGGTGCTCAAGGAACTCTACCCGTTCGCTCGCATGAAGGACGACATGGGCGCGGGTGTCCAACTCGGCATGACCGGCATCGCGTTCAACAAGAAGCTGTTCGCTGAAAAAGGCTGGGCGCCGCCGACTTCATGGATGGACTTTGCCGATCCGAAGTACAAGGGCAAAGTGGTGTTCCAGTCCGCTTCCAGCAGCACCTTCGGTCTGCACGGCTTTCTGGCGATCAACCGCTTGATGGGTGGCAGCGAGCAGAACGTCGAACCGGGTTTCACAAAATGGGCGAGCACGGTCGGCCCGAACGTCGTGGAGTACGTACCGAACTCGGCGAAGATTTCTGAAATGGTCCAGACCGGCGAAGCGGGCCTGTTCCCGTTGACGCCAACGGCCGTGAGCGATCTGCAGGACAAGGGCATTCCGGTCGGCTATGTGAACCCGAAGGAAGGTCCGGTGTTGCTGCTGGTCGATCTGTGCGTGGTCAACAACAACCCCGATCCGCAATTGGCGCAGAAACTCGCACAGTTCCTGCTGTCCGCACCGGCTCAGACCAAAGCGGCCGAGGCCGGCAAGCAGATTCCGACCAACCGGCTCGCGAAAATGACGCCGCCGATGCAGCAAAGCCTCGGTAACGTCGACGATCTGGTGAAGAAGGTGACCGTGGTGGATTGGGACACGATCAACGCGCATCGGGCGCAGTGGGATACGCGCTGGAATCGGCAGATCGAGCGTTGAGGCTGACTTGCTTCGGTGACGTGCACGCCTTGTTTGCTGCAAGGCCCCCGCGTTTTAATGGGTGCGCCGCGTGTTATCCGACGACCGACAGCACCACCGCGAGCCATGTCGCCACCACGCCGGCGAGAAACAGACGCCGCGCGACGCGGATGCCGGCGTCGCTAGTTTCGGTTGGGACGGGGCGCGTCGCCATCCACGGCACGAGCCCGAGGCAAGCAAAGCCGACCAGCGCAAACACCACCACCGTCACGTCGGTGAAGCGCCATTTCGCCGACTCGTGCACGCCCCAATAGCCGAGAAACACAATGCCGATCGAGAAGATCGTGGCTGCGGCCGAACTCAGCGCGGGCACCGATCCAGTTGGACTCGGCATGCTTGACCTCCGAAAGGTTAGGCTGCTATGTGCAAGCACTGATATCCGCAACGCTTACGACGTACGGGTCAGCCTCGCTTCATACGTCTTCAGATGGCTATAGGCGATACGCAGCAGCGACAAGCCATGCTCGCCCTTCTGCGCATCGCCGCCGCGCGAGATCAGATCGCCGAGAATGTGATCCGCCTCGGTATGCGACTGATTTTCGACGTCGCGCATCATCGAAGCCGTGAGCGGCGAAGGCGTAAAGAGCATTTGGGTCGCCCGGGCGTCGAAATCCGGGCCCATGGTAAAGCCATTGTTTTCGGCTACGCCACGGCACTCGCCGAGCAGGTTTTCAAAGATGCGCTTGCCATCGGGCGCCGCCAGAATATCGCCGACCGAACCCCGCATCAAGCACGTACCGGCCGCCAGTGTGGCCAGGAACACCCACTTTTCCCACATGCGCAACAGGATGTTGTCGCTGATCACGACATCGAAATTCGCGTCGGCCATCGCATCCGCGATCGCCTGGACACGCTCGGACGTGCCGCCGTCCAGTTCACCGAAGGTGATCGCATGCGTTTCGTTCAGATGCATGATGTGCTGCTCGGGGCTGAGCGTCGCCGCTATCACGCATTGACCGCCCAGTACGCGTGACGCACCGAATTTTTCCTTGAGCACGTCGATATGGCGCATGCCGTTGAGCATGGGCAGAATCAGCGTCGATTCGCCGACCAGCGGCGCGAACGAATCGATCGCGTCGTCGAGACTGAAGGCTTTGCAACTGAGCAGCACCAGATCGAACGGCTCCGCGCCGACGCCAGCGAATATCGTCTTGACGTCGCGCAACGTGAGATTGCCGCGCGCGCTGTTGATGACGAGACCGTCACGCTGGAGTTTCTCCGCACGGCCGGGGCGCACGAGGAAGGTCACGTCCTGGCCCGCCGCTGCGAGACGTCCGCCAAAATAGCCACCCACGGCGCCCGCCCCTACGACTAGAATTCGCATCTTTTGCCTCTTGATAGATTTGGGTCACACATGCCGGGTCGATAAGCCGAAGCTTCGACGACCACGCACGCAGCACATCTGCAGAAATGTAGCAAAGATTGGCGATGCGCATCGGCCACACATGCAGAGCGGGCTTGCTGCAACGCACTGCGGCGCACTGTTCTCCGCATTATTCTCTTATGTCAGATCAATCGCCGCGCCGCCAGCCGTGTGCTACGCCTCCGTCTGCATAAAAAGAGGCACTGAGAGGAGGCCCACGGAACAAGCGGCGACGACGTTGCAAGATCATCCTACAGCGTGCCACAGAGAGTACGCTCGTAAAGCGCGAGCATCCCGGGCACATCCACATCCACGCAGACCTCGCACTCGGGCCGGCTGTCCCAGTCCGGCGCGGGCACCGGCATCGTAGAAGGCTTCTGGATGGTCTGGCCCACGGCGATACCGTCCGTCAGGACACGTACGGGGCCACTGCGCGTCGTATAAAGATACCGCGCCAGCACATAGGTGACCGCCGACGAGTCATGGACGTAAATGCCCCTGAGTTGCGCGCTTTGCTCATGAAAGGCCTCGTAGTGCCGCGACACGTCCCACACGAACTGCCCTGCTGCACCGCCGCGATCGCGCAGTGACGCCAGATAATCCCGGCTCATGATGGTGCGCTGCGTGACGTCGAGCCCGACGATCGCCACCGGCCACGGCGCGCCGAGCACGATGTCAGCGGCATCGGGGTCGCCGAGGATGTTTGCTTCGGCGGCGGGGGTCACATTGCCGAGCACGCCGTCCGTGCCGAACGCACCACCCATGATGACCACCTGCTTGACGAGCGGTGCGATCTGCGGATCGTCGGCCAGCGCCAATGCCAGGTTCGTGAGCGGGCCCACGGC
This sequence comes from Paraburkholderia sediminicola, assembly GCF_046027825.1. GTDB lineage: Bacteria > Pseudomonadota > Gammaproteobacteria > Burkholderiales > Burkholderiaceae > Paraburkholderia > Paraburkholderia sediminicola_D. The sequence goes on along the minus strand of NZ_JAQQDU010000028.1, from coordinate 74,832 downwards.
GATGAGCGTGACTTCGCCGGGATGCGCGCGCACCGTGTCGATGATGAAACGGTGTGCGGGCCGTGCGTCGAGCGCGGCTTCAACCCCGGCTTCGATCGCGACGTTGCCGAGTCCGTTGTCGCCGTGAATCCAGGCGAGCGGTTCGGGCGCTGCGCGCTTGAGCGGTGCGGCAGCGCCCTGCGCAACCGGCACGCCCGGCGCGAACCGCCCGGCCAGAAAACGCGCATTGCGCGTGGTGGTCTCGATCGTGGCATTGCCAAATACGCTCGTCAGACCGAGCAATGCGATGTCCGGATGCCGCGCCTGGAAAACGAGCGCCATCGCATCGTCCACACCGGGATCGGTGTCGTAGATAACCTTGTGCTTGCTCATAGGTAGAACGCGTCCGGCAATTGTTCACGTGCGGTGGTGTCGCGGGTCGCGCCATGCAGATTGCCGAGGCGGATCGGCAACTCCGGGCCGCCCAGTTCGATGATCACCTGGCGGCATGCGCCGCACGGCGCGATCGGTCCATCCGTATCGCCAATCACGGCAAGCGCGGCGAACTGGTCGCGCTGATAGCCCGCGGCAATCGCGCTAAAAAACGCTGTACGTTCAGCGCAATTGCACAGCCCATACGATGCATTCTCGACGTTGCAGCCGTCGAATACTGTGCCGTCTTTGGTCAGCAGCGCGGCGCCGACCTTGAATTTCGAATAAGGCGCATAGGCCTTTTCTCGCGCGGCACCCGCGCGTTCCAGCAGTTGTTCCATGTTCATGCAACGATCCTCAATTCAATTCAGCGTCAGGAACATGCCCGCAATCGTGGCGCTCATCAGGTTCGAGAGCGTCGCGGCGAGCACGACACGCAGGCCGTAGCGCGCGACTTCGGCGCGGCGTTCCGGTGCGACAGCGCTAAAGCCGCCCGTCAGCACCGCGATCGACGCAAAATTCGCGAAGCCGCACAACGCAAACGACAGAATAGCAATGGTACGCGGATCGAGCGCCTGCAGGCCGGCCGCGCTCACGCTTGCGGCATCTTTCAGATACGGCGACAGCGACGCATAAGCCACAAATTCATTCAGAATGATCTTCTGGCCGAGGAAATTACCGGCGATTGCCGCCTCGTTCCACGGCACGCCGATCAGATACGCGAGCGGTGCGAACACCGTGCCGAGCACCGACTGCATCGACAGTTGCGGATGGCCGAACCACCCGCCAATACCGCCCACAATACCGTTGAGCAACGCGATCAATCCGACGAACGCAATCAGCATCGCGCCGACCATCACGGCGATTTTCAGGCCCACTGTCGCGCCTGAACTCGCGGCTTCAATCACATTCGCGGGACGCTTCTCGTCGAAGCTGAGATGTTCGAGATGCACGCGGCTCGGTTCGGTGGTCGGGTGAAGTATCTTCGCGAACAACAAGCCGCCGGGCACCGCCATGAACGACGCAGCCAGCAGATAGTCGATCCGCACACCGAGGCCCGCATAGCCGGCCAGCACCGAACCGGCAACCGCCGCCATGCCGCTCGACATCACCGCAAACAGTTCGGCGCCGGTCATGTCGCGCGTGAACGGCTTGACCACGGCAGGCATTTCGCTTTGGCCCAGGAAGATCGTGGTGACGGCCGAGAACGATTCGAGCTTCGATACCCCGAGCAGTTTGTGAAACAGCGTGCCAAGCACGAGCACGATCCAGCGCATCACGCCGATGTAGTACAGCACCGAAATCAGCGCGGTGACGAAGATGATGGCCGGCAGCACCCGCACGGCAAAAACGAAGCCGCCGTCGCCGAAGACCTGGAACATCTTCGCTTGCACGAGGCCGCCGAACAGAAACGCGATGCCCGCATTGCCATAGCCGAGTATGTCATTGACACCGGACGCAGCCGCCGCAAGGACCGTCTTGCCGATCGGCACGAACAGAATGAAGGCGCCGATACCCATCTGCGCAAGCAGCGCCGCGATTACAGTCCGTAAGCGGATGGCGCGCCGGTTGGTCGAAAAGATGAAAGCGATCAGCAGCAGTACGGCAATCCCGAGGATGTTTCGAGCGATCAGTGCCATGTCTTTTTGGTGTTCTTGTGAGAGTGGCAACGATGCTAAACGAAACCGCTGCCGGAGAAAAACTTTCAATGTGGCCTCACGCCAACACCGACGAACAGCCGGTCCAGGACAGCGTGCCTCGCGCTCAATCGTTGTTGGATCAGCACCGTTCAGGTACCCTCACGCCACAGGCGTTTCCGGCTCCTTTGCCGCTCCACACGCCGTCAGACGCCTCGTCACGCTGTGACGACCATGCATTCTCAACGAGGTCGCCTATGAACGTCGGTATCTATGGAACACTCGTCACGGCTTCACTCGTTCTGCTGCTGGGGAACAAGCTGGTCGGATGGGTCCCCCTGCTGCGCAGCTATACGATTCCCGAGCCCGTTGCCGGCGGGCTCCTGGTGGCTATCGTCCTGCTGATCCTGCGCACGACGAGTCACGTCGAAGTACGCTTCGATACCGCGCTGCAAACACCGCTGATGCTCGCCTTCTTCGCGACCATCGGTCTCAACGCCAACCTCGCCAGCCTCAAGTCGGGCGGCCCGCTGTTGCTGCGTTTTCTCGGTCTCGTGATCGGCCTGCTGGTCCTGCAGAATGCAGTGGGCATCGCCCTCACTTATCTACTGGGCATCGATCCGCTGTACGGTTTGCTGGTCGGTTCGATCACCCTGTCCGGCGGTCATGGCACGGGCGCTGCATGGAGCAAGGTGTTCGCCGAACACCATGGGCTTCAGTCCGCTACGGAAGCCGCGATCGCCTGCGCGACTTTCGGCCTCGTGATGGGCGGCATTCTCGGCGGCCCAGTGGCGCGTGTGCTGATGCGGCAAGTCGCCAGGAAGGACGCCGCGCATGCCGGGAATCAGGCAGAGAACCGCGGCGGCAACCTCGCCGAACCAACGCTCGCCTTCGAAGAACCGAAGGCGGAACAAGCCACCACGCCTGGCGCCTTCATCGAGACGCTGGCGCTGATCGCGATCAGCCTCGCGGCCGGCGATGCGCTCTCACAAGTACTGGCCGGCACCGCGGTCGAACTGCCCACTTTTGTCTGCGTGCTATTCGTCGGCGTGGTGCTAAGCAATGCACTCGGGCTCGCGGGCAAACCCGTTATCGATCACGCCGTCGCCCTGCTCGGCAACGTGAGCCTCGCGTTGTTCCTCGCCATGGCGCTGATGACGCTCAAGCTCTGGGACCTCGCCTCGCTAGCGCTGCCGGTCGTTTCGATTCTCGTCGCGCAGACCGTGTTGATGGCCCTCTATGCGATCTTCGTCACGTTCCGCGTGATGGGCCGCAACTATGATGCTGTCGTGCTGGCCTCCGGTCATTGCGGTTTCGGACTGGGCGCCACACCCACGGCGATTGCCAACATGCAGGCCGTCACGGCCCGCTTCGGCCATTCGCACCTCGCCTTTCTGGTGGTGCCGATGGTGGGCGCGTTCTTTATCGACATTGCCAATGCGCTCGTCATCAAGGGATACCTGGCGTTGCCGATCTTTCATTAGCCGATAGATACCGCCGCGGCCGTTTCAGCAACATCCCAGCCGCGGCGCATCAGCGCTTCCTGGCACCACAACGCGCCGCGGCCGATCTCAGATCACTTCCAACGCCAGCGCAATCCCCTGCCCGCCACCGATACACAACGTGACGACGCCGCGTTTCAGGCCGTCGCGGCGCATCGAATGCAGCAGACGCGTCGTCAATACCGCACCCGTCGCGCCGATCGGATGACCGTGTGCGATCGCGCCGCCTTGCACGTTGATCAGTTCATCCGCGATGCCGAGTCTGCGCGCCACCGCGATCGGCACGGCTGCGAAGGCTTCATTGATCTCGAAGCGTTCGACGTCCTCGAGTTTCCAACCCGCGCGGGCCAAGGCCATTTGCACAGCCGGCACCGGACCGAGGCCGAACATGCCCGGCTCGACGGCCGCAACGCCATACGCCACCAGCCGCGCGAATGGCTCAATGCCACGCGCCTCAGCGAACTCACGTTCTGCGACCAGCATGGCTGCTGCACCGCTGTTCAACCCCGGGGCGTTGCCCGCGGTAATCGTGCCGTCCGGACGAAATGCCGGACGCAGTCTGGCGAGCGTTTCAACGGTGGTATCCGGGCGCGGCTGTTCGTCGCTCGAAAAATGCTGCGGGCCTTTACGCCCAGGGACTTCGACGGCGACCAATTCAGCTTCGAAATCGCCGCGCGCCTGCGCTTCGGCGAAACGCTGTTGCGAGCGCGCGGCCCAACGGTCCTGCGTTTCGCGCGTGAGGTCGAAATGCGTCACGAGGTCTTCGGTATGCCAGCCGGAATGCTCGCCGGAAAACGCGTCGTTCAGGCCGTCGCGCAGCAGGCTGTCGTGGACTTGCGCGTTGCCCATGCGGTAGCCCCAGCGGCTGCCGTCGAGCAGATACGGCGCGCGGTCCATGTTTTCCATGCCACCTGCCACGGCTGCATCGCCGAGGCCAAGCCAGATTTCCTGCGCCGCGGACGCAATCGCCTGCGCGCCCGAACCGCACACACGATTGACCGTTAACGCCGGCACGGCCACAGGCACGCCCCCGCCAATCGATGCCTGACGCGCCGGGTTCATCTTGTTGCCGGCCTGAATCACGTTGCCCATCACCACCGAGGCCAACGCGGCCGGATCAAGGCCGCTGCGACGCAGCGTCTCACGTACCGCGACCGCGCCGAGTTCGGTTGCGGGCACCTCTTTCAACGATCCGCCGAATGCGCCAATCGGCGTTCTCACCGGATTGCAGATCACCACTTCTAGCTTACTCATCGTTTATCTCCAGTTGGACTACCCATTTCACCGTTTCACGCATTCCGCCGCCACGTCCACGCGCATCAATTGGCCGATGCCGCCGTGACCGTAGCGGGCACATCCCAGCCGCCGCCGAGCGAGCGGTACAGCGCAACGGCTGCGAGCGCATGCTCGCGTTTGGCCTGATTCAACGATTCCGCATCGCGCAGATAGGCTTCCTGTGCGGCGAGCACATCGAGAAAATCCGTCGCGCCGTTCTTGTAGAGCTCACTCGACAGACGCAGCGCATGGTTCGACGCATCGAGCGCGCCGCCCAGACGTTGCACCTGTACCGCGCCACTCACCAGATCGCTGCGGTTGTCCTCGATTTCCTTGAGCGCTTGCAGCATGGTTTGCTGCAGGCCGAGTTGCGATTCGCGCATGCGGCTCTCGCTCGCGTCGATATTCGCGGTGATGCGGCCGGCGTTGAAGATCGGGCTCGTGGCATTTAATGCGGCACTGAAAAGGTTATCGGTCAGCGTCGGCAAGCCGAGATAGGACGAAGCCAGCAGGCCGTCGGCGAGATTGAGCCTGAACTGCGGATAGCGCTGCGCCTTTGACACGCCCACTTCCGCCGCGCGCTGTTCGACCGCCGCGTAGGCATTGCGCACGTCCGGCCGCTGCAACAGCGCGTCGGACGGCAGCGTCTGCGGCACGCTTTGCGCGGGCACCGGAATGTCGCGTGCCTTATTTGCATCAGCCAGCAGCAGGCCGTCGACGCTCTCCGGGGTGCGCCCCGAATACACCGCGATCAGACTCAGTTGATGCTGCACGGCCGACTGCACGCGCGGGATCTGCGCCTGCAGACCCTCCAGCTGGTTCTGTGCACGCGCGACGTCGAGTTGGGTCGACAGTCCGTAATGCAAGCGCTCCTGCGTGAGTTTCAAGGCACGCGCACGGATCTGTTCGTTGTCGCTGAGAATCTGCAATTGCGATTGTGCCCAGCGCAGATCGATATAGGCCGCCGCTGTATTCGCCGCGAGTGCCAGACGCAATTGATTCAAAGCCGCCTGACGGCCCGACACTTGCGCCTGGGCTGCGAGAACTGCAAGACGCTCACCGCCGAAAACGTCCGGCGTCCAGCTTGCCGTCACACCGACACCGGCTTGACGCACATAACCGAGCGGCGGCGGCGTGTTCTGGCGAGAGTCGGATGCGCCCGCGCCGGCGTTCAGTTCCGGGAGCAATGCCGCGCGATCTTGCGTCGCGAGATCCTTCGCCTGCTTCACGCGTTCGGCCGCGGCCTGCACGTCAAGATTGCCCGTGAGCACCGACTCGACCAGTTGATGCATGACAGGATCGCCAAATTGCGCCCACCACGTGTCGGCACTGATGCTGCCTTGAGGCGCATCGACATTCCATGCGGTCGGCGCTATGGTCTGAACCGACTGCTGCAGGTCCGCATGCGTTTCAGGTTGCACCGCGCATGCCGCGAGTGTCAGCAGCGCCGCGCTCACCAGTACGTTGATAACGATTGGTTTCATGCTGACTTCCTCAATGAGCATCGGGCGGCGGTGCGGTCAGGCCAAACGGGCGAGAGAACAGCACGCTGAGCAAACCGACGACAAAACAGAGCGACAGCGCAAAGAACGTGTCGGAAAACGTGAGCACGAGTGCTTCGCGCATCAGCAGCGCATGCAACTCGCCGAGCCCCGCATTGGCTGCATTCAACGCATCGCCGCCGACTGCCGCGAAATGCGCGCTTTGCTGCTGCAAGATCGACTCGACCACTGGACGGCCCGCGTTCAAATTCTCATCGAGCCGTTCGTAGTGGAGATTCAAACGGTCGTTGAGCATCGTGCTGCTCACTGCAATGCCAATCGCGCCACCGAGGTTGCGCATCAGATTGAACAGGCCGCTCGCTGAACGCAGCCGCGAAGGCGGCAAGGAGCCGAGCGCCATCGTGACGATAGGTGGAATGCAGAACTGCTGGCCGATGCCACGCAACGCCTGCGGTATCAGCAGTTCTTTCCAGCCCCACTGACTGGTCAACGGCACATAGAGATAGCACCCGACACCGAACAGAACGAGTCCGAACACCATCAGCCAGCGCATATCGATGACACGAGCCAGCGTCGAGTACGCCACCAGCGCGAGCAACTGAAAGCAGCCGACCGACAGCAACGCCAAACCGATCTGCAGCGAATCGAAGCCACGCACGCGCGACAGGAACACCGGCGTCAAAAACACCGTGCAGAAAATCCCGATCCCGGTGATGAACGACAGCAAGCTGCCGATGCCGAAGTTGCGAATCGCCAGCGCGCGCAAATCGACAATCGGTTCTTTCGCGGTAAACGCATGCACAAGGAACAGGAAGCCACAGATCGCCGACACCCATGTACATAGAATGATCACGTCGTCGCCGAACCAGTTCTTGCGCGGGCCTTCTTCCAGCACATATTCGAGGCAGCCGAGAAAGCCGGACATCAGCAGGATGCCGAGGTAGTCACCTTTTTTCAGCAAGGAAAGATCGACCTCGTCGATGTGGACGTATTTCGGCACCAGCAGCGTGACAGCGAGGCCCGGCACAAGGTTCAGATAAAACAGCCAGTGCCACGACCATTGCGCCGTGATCCAGCCACCTATCACCGGACCAATGGTCGGCGCGAGCGTGGCCAGCGCACCGATGGTGGTGGACGCAATCAGCCGTTGTTTGCCGGGGAACAGCACGAATGCCGTGGTGAAAACGGTCGGGATCATCGCCGCACCGAGCGCGCCCTGCAAACCGCGAAACAGGATCATCGAGTTGATGTCCCATGCGAGGCCGCACAGCATGCTGGTGATCGTGAAGCCGAGTGCGGAGAACGCGAACAGCCAGCGCGTGGAAAACACCCGCGTCAGCCAGCCCGACATCGGAATGACGAGAATCTCGGCGATCAGATAGGACGTCTGTACCCACGAGAGTTCGTCCTGGCTCGCGGACAGACCACCGCCGATGTCTTTGAGGGAAGACGCAACGATCTGGATATCGAGCGTCGCCATAAAAAAGCCGACGCACATCAGTGCGAACGCTAAAAATTTGGTGCGCGTCGGCTGGTCAGCGGGATTGGCGAAATGGGCGGGGGCCTGAGTCATGATCGGTTTATCCGTGGACCGGCGTGTTGTCAGCATCGACATGCACCTTCACCGTCGCCGAGAGCCCCGGGCGCAGCACGCCCTGCATGTCCTTCGGCACATCGAGACGCACGCGCACCGGCACGCGCTGCACGATCTTCGTGAAGTTGCCGGTGGCGTTCTCCGCCGGCAGCACGCTGAAAGTCGCGCCAGTCGCGGGCGCGAGGCTCTCAATCACGCCGCGAATCCGTTTGCTCGATGCATCGAGATCGACGTCGACGGTGTCGCCGACCTGCATCTTCTTCAACTGGTCTTCCTTGAAATTGGCGTCGATCCACAGTCCGCTCGACGGCACCACCGTCAACAGCGACACACCCGTGTTCGCCAGCAGGCCGACGCGCGCGGTGCGATTGCCGACGTAACCGTCGATCGGCGAGCGGATCGTGGTGTATTCCACGTTCAATGCGGCGACGCGTTGTGCCGCCTGCGCGGTGGCGATGCGTGCCTGCGCGTCGCCGATCTGCGCGTCGAGCACGGCGATCTGCCGTTGCGCGGCAATCAACGCTGCGCTGCTGCGGTCGACCGCGGCATGCGCCTTGGTCAGATCGGCGTCCGCGCGTTCGACGACCTGGTTCGATACCGCCTCGTCCTTCACCAGTTCGCGATAGCGCGTCTGATCGGCGGCGCTGCGCGTCAACTCGGCGCCGGACGCGCGAACCTCGGCGGCCTGCTCGTTGATAGTGGCAAGCTGCAGGGACTTCTTCGCCTGCAGCTCGGTGACAGCGGCCTGTGCACTCTCGACCTCCGCACTCGCCTGCGCGAGGCGAGCATCGTAATCGCGCGCATCGAGCCGGATCAGCACCTGATTCGCATGGACGAACTGGTTGTCGCGCACCAGCACGTCCGTGACGAAGCCATTCACTTTCGGCGACATCACGGTCACATCGCCACCGACGTAGGCATCGTCCGTCGTTTCGACAAAGCGGCCGACGATGAACCAGTACGACGCGGCAACCGCCAGCACGGCGAGCACCGTGATGATCGCGAGCAGCATCCACGGAATGCGCCGGGCCGGTTTGGCGGCGTTGGCCACGCTGGGCGGTGCAATAGTCGAGGGTGTAGTGGACATGATGTTCGAATGTGTGTATGCACTCGTTGAACTAAAAAAAACGGCGCGTTGTAGTGCGCCTGGCTTGGCCCGCTCCACGCGGGCCTGATTCAAATGGGATCTCTTGTGACGGCGAACAACTCGCTGCGCAACGCCGCCGCGCGCTGCTCGCCAAAGCGATCCTCGAACTCGGCTTGCGCGGCATCCCAATGCTTGCGGCCTGCGTGCAAGCGCTCTTCTCCGGCTGCAGTCAGTGCAATCGACAACGCCCGCGCGTCCGCCCCGCCTGTCTCGCTCGACAACAATCCGTTGCGCCGCAGCGGCTGGATCGTGCGGACCAGCGTGGTGCGTTGCATGCGCATGGCTTCGGCCAGTTGCTTCATGGTCATCGGACCGGTGCGCTTCAGGCGCCCCATCAGCGAAAACTGCGTGATGGTGAGGCCGACATGCTCAAGGTGGCGGTCGTAAAGCTGCGACACATAGCGTGCAGCCTGGCGGATCGCAAAGCAGTCGTCGTCGAAGAGCCCGTCCATCGCTGCGCTTCCTTCTCGTAAGTGCGTATGCACATAATCTGGTGTAAAAAAGCTCGTCAGAACGAGCTCATGCGCTTTGTCTATCCGGTGATGCTGAAAAGCTCGGAGCGCAGCGCCTTGGCGCGTACATGGCCGAACTTTTCTTCGAACTCGCTCTGCGCAGCACGCCATGCGATGGCGGCCTGATCGAAGATCGTTTCGCCCTTCTCCGTGAGACTGAACAGAAACGTGCGGCCGTCATGCTCCGCTGATTCGGCGACCACCAGCCCGTCGCGCTGCAACGGCTTCATGGCGCGGACCAGCGTGGTGCGCTCCATCACCATCGCGTCCGCGAGGTCCACCATCGGCAGGTTCGGCGTGCGCGCTAGCTTGGCGAGAATCGTGAACTGCGCGGCCGTGAGCCCAACCTGCCCGAGATGGCGCTCGTAGATTTGCGTGACGTGCCGCGCCGCCTGGCGCAGCGCGAAACAATTGCATTCGTCGTAAGAGAGAGGACGGTTCATGCTCTGCAGTTTATATGTGCATACACACAGAGTCAAGTTTACGATTGCTCAGCAGATATTTCGCAAGAATCGGTAACGACGACCTTCGAAGCAACAGTCCATCCATACGCATGCCGGCATGACGATTACCGGCAACTACGATACACCGATCGGCGTGGCGCGGTGCAGCGGCGCTCCGATCAATGCATTTAGCATGCGTGTTAAAGCAGTCGGTACGCGAGGCGCGCCGCCGCCCTCGCCGTGCGCTTATCCTGATCGAGCGACGGGTTGTACTCCGCGATATCCGCCACGCGCAGCTTGCCCGACGCCCGCACGCGCTGCACCATCGTTTCGACCACCGACAAGGGCACGCCCAACGCAGCAGGCGCCGATACGCCCGGCGCGGTAGCGGCCGGGAGCACATCGAGATCAATGGTCAGATAGATGTCGTCCGCTGCGTTCAGCAACTGCTGGAGATCGTCCAGACGCTGTGGCAATTGCGGTTCCTGCATATCGATGTCGAGCACGTAGCGCACGCCGAGTTCCTCCGCATGCGCAAACAGCGAAGCGGTGTTGCCCAGATCGCTAATGCCGAAACAGACGTAGTTGAACGGCACACCTCGTTCGGCGCAGTCGCTGGCAATCTGATCGAACGGCGTGCCTGAATTCGCTGGCCGCTTCTGGCGCAGATCGAAGTGGGCGTCGAAGTTGATGATCAGCAGCTTGCGGATTGCAGGCGCCGACGTGATTGTCGAAATCGCACCTGCATTCGCTGCCGCAGCCGCCGAAGTTGGCGAGGTGGTCACGATGCCAGCGCCCGCGTCTGTGCCCGCAGCCCCAGCCACGCGATCCTGATGCAGGCGAAAACCGCAATACGTCCCCCACGCAACCTCATGACCGCCGCCCAACACCAACGGCCGGCCGCCGCTCGCGAGCACGTCGCTCACCACCTTCGCGAGTTCCGCCTGCGCGCCTTCGAGGTCGCCGTCGTCGCACACCACATCGCCCGCATCGGCGAGCGTCGCTATTGACGTTTTCGCCGGTAAGCCCGCCAGCACGCGACGCAGTTCCTTCGGCGCGTGGGCCGCGCCGGTACGCCCTTGATTGCGCCGCACGCCTTCGTCGGAACCAAACCCTACGATCACCGGCGCATCGTTTCCAATAAGCGGCGCGGTGCCTAAAACATCCTCATGCCGCAACGCGCCGCCGAACGGCACCACCTGATTGAAAATACGCCGGGTGTCGCCGGGTTCGCCATCGTCGGAACGGCCGCTCCACACCTTGTCATCGAATGGAACTCTCATGCGCGCGACAACACCGCCTGAAGGAAAGCGCGCGTGCGCGGCTGCGACGGCGCCGAGAAAATCTCGGCAGGGGGTCCTGCCTCGACGATCACGCCGCCGTCCATCACCACCACCACATCGGCGACTTCTTTCGCGAAACCCATCTCGTGCGTGACGACAACCATCGTCATGCCCTCGCTCGCGAGCAGCTTCATCACCTGCAGCACTTCCCCGACCAGCTCGGGATCGAGCGCGGAAGTCGGCTCGTCGAACAACATCACGCGCGGCTGCATCGCCAAAGCGCGAGCAATGGCAACACGCTGCTTCTGACCGCCCGACAAACTCGCCGGCATCACGTGCGCCTTGTGGGCGAGGCCCACTTTTTCCAGCAACGCGGTTGCAGTCGCTTCGGCTTCGGCCTTGCTGGCGCCACGCAACATCCGCGGACCGACCGTGATGTTATGCAGCACCGACAGATGCGGAAACAGATTGAACGACTGAAACACCATGCCCACTTCGGTGCGCAGCGCATTCAGCGAGCGTTCCTTGAGCATCGCCCCGTGATCCACCAGCCGGTGCCCGCAGATATCGATCGTGCCGCCCTCGGCCTCTTCAAGCCCGTTGCAGCACCGCAGGAAAGTACTCTTGCCCGAGCCGCTCGGCCCGATCACGACCACGACCTGCTGCGGCTGGATATCGAAATCGATGCCGTTCAGCACCGTATGCGAGCCGAACGATTTGGTCAGTCCGCGAATGCTGACGATAGGTTCATCTACTTTTACGGTGTTCATTGCACCATCCCTCCTGCGCGCAAGCGGCGTTCCACACGATGCAGCGCGTAATTGGTCACCTGCGTCAACACCAGATACACCAGCGCGATCGCCAGATACACTTCAAGCGAACGGTACGACACGCTGATGATCTTTTGCCCTTCGTGCATCAGATCGTCGATCGTCAGCAGCGACACCAGCGCCGAGTTCTTGATCAACGCGATGAATTCGTTGCCGAGCGGCGGGATCATTCGCACGATCGCCTGCGGCAGAATGATCGCGCGCATGGCCTGACCCGACGACATGCCGATCGAACGCGCCGCTTCCATCTGCCCGCGATCCACCGACTGAATCGCACCGCGCACGATCTCCGATACATAGGCCGCCGAATACAAACCAAGCCCGAGCATCCCGCACACGAAAGCCGGCAACAGAATGCCGAATTGCGGCAAGCCGAAGAACAGCAGGAAAAGTTGCACGAGCAACGGCGTGCCGCGGAAGAACGTGAGGTACGCGGTACAGAAACCGTACACGATGCGCCGCTGCGGCGTGAGCCGGCCGATACCGATCAACAGGCCCAGCACGCAGCTCAGCGCGAGCGCGGCGGCGGTCACTTCGACCGTCACCAGCGCGCCATGCATGATGTCCGGAAAGCCGGCGATCACCGGCGAGAAATCGAGTTCCATTATGTTCGCTTAGCCGGTTATTGCGCGGTGGCGCCGAACCACTTCTTGACGATTGCCGCATACGTGCCGTCGGCCTTGATCTTCGCCAGCGCCGTGTTGAATGCCGCCTTCAGTTGCGGTTCGTCCTTGCGCACGGCGATGCCGTAGGCTTCAGTCGTCAGCTGTTTGTCGAGCACGCGGAAACCGCCGCGCGTCTTCACGAACTGATAGGCAGCCGGCTTGCCGGTCACGGCAGCGTCGGCACGGCCGATACCGACCAGGTCGAACATCTCCTGATTCTTTTCGACTTCGACGCGGTTGACCTGCGGGAAGTTGTCGCGCAGGAAGTTGACCGACTTCGTGCCCACCTGGACCGACACTTTCTTGCCGTTCAGGTCGGCGATCGACTTGATCGGCGAATCGTTTTTCACCAGCGCGACAAGACCGCCCGCGTAGTACGAATCGGTGAAGTCGACCACTTTCGCGCGATCATCGGTGATGTAGATGCCGGAGATCGCCGCGTCGAAACGATGGGCGATCAAGCCCGGAATCAGCCCTTTGAAGTCGATATCGGTCCATTGCACGCGTTTGCCCATGGCTTTCGCGAGCGCATTCATCATGTCGACGTCGAAGCCGACGCGCGCACCGTTTTCGGTGTATTCCATCGGCGGGAAAGTCGCGTCGGTAGCGACGTTCAGCACGTCCGTCGTTTGGGCGGACGCCGCACCGGAAAAGCCGGCAAACGTCACCGCAAATGTGACGCATGCGAGGGACAACAGTCGATTCAGTTTCATGGGAGGGCTCCTGGTGGTTCGGTCAGTGCGTTCACTGCGTTCAGTTCGTTCGGTATCCAGATCGAATGCGGCCGCAAGCGGCCTTGTCCGATCAATCGGTTTGCATATGCTCGGAAATGGCGCGGGCCGTGCGTAGCGTCCCGTCGATGAATTGGCTTTCGCGGCCGATGGCGCGCGTGGACGGCGCCATCAACGTGATCGATGCGCTGCTGCCGGCGCCGCGTCCGCTGCGGTGAAATATCGGCGCGCTCACGCCCCACACGCCCGGATCGACTTCGCTGTCGCTGACGGCGTATCCCTGAGCACGAATCTGTTCGAGTTCGGCTTCGATCGCGGCACGGCCGGCGGGGTCGTTGTCGAACACACTGTCGAGTACTTCGGTGCGCGCCTTGTCGGCCATGAACGCCAGCAACGATTTCGCCGAAGCGCCGGCTTTGAGCGGCACGGCGCGGCCTTTCTCGAACGAGCAACGCAACGAGTGCTGGCTGTCGACCATTTCCAGGCACATCACCTGATGCTTGACCGCGACCACCAGCCCGATGCTTTCTTGAGACGCGCGCGCCAGTTGCTGCATCTCCGAGCGGCTCGCTTCGACGAGCAGCGAATTCACGTCGAAGCCGAGCGCGAGCTGCAGGCTGATTGGACCTGGCGCATAGTGCCCTGCGTTTTCAGCGACGAACCCCCAGCGCTTGAGCAAGGCGATCTGCCGGTACAGCGTGCTTTGCGCGAGACCGGTGACAGCGAGCAGATCCTTGACTGACATGGCCTTGCCATGACTGGCGAGCGCCGCCAGCACCAGCAATACCCGTTCGGCCCCTGTCACACCCTGTTCCGCGTTCACGATGAATCTATCCACAATGCATAGTGGGATCAGAATGCCAGAAGATTCTCAGGTTTCAAAAACAGGATTCCCGCTCAATGGGAATCAAAGGAGAGGGTTTTCCCCGAAAACGGGATAAAAGAGCGTGCGGCGGCGGATACGCTGCACGTAGATGGAAATCGTCTGACCACGGAAGTGGCTTGTTGACGGGTTGAAGCGGGTTAATTCGGGGAAAAGCGGCGGGGAAAAGCGGCGAGAACAAACGACGGGGGAAAAGTGCCGGGAAAAGGCGGCCAGAAAACGCGACGGCTTAAAGCGCCAGCACCGTCACCCCCACCTCCACCCGATGCGCCCCGCCCCCGAGGATCATTCCACGCAGCAGGGACACGTCGCTGTAATCGCGGCCGATCGCGAGCGTCACGTGGTCCATATCGGCGAGCACGTCATTGGTGGGGTCGAGATCGATCCAGCCACTTTCGGGGCAATACACGGACACCCACGCATGCGAGGCGTCCGCCCCGATCAAGCGCGGCTGCCCCGGCGGCGGATCGTTACGCAGATAACCGCTCACATAACGCGCCGGCAAACCCAGCGAGCGCAAACAACCGATCATCACCTGCGCAAAGTCCTGGCATACGCCGCTCTTCAATTCGAAAGCGCGCTCAGCGGGTGTGTCGAACATCGTCGCCGAGGGTTTGTACTCGAAGTCTTCGTGAATCCGGTGCATCAGATCGATCGCACCCGCCACGATCGGCATGCCAGGAGGAAAGCTAGGCAGCGCGTAAGCGCGTAATGACGGCCGCGGCACGATGTTCGGCGACGCAAAGCAGAACTCCACCTCGGGCCGGAACTCGCCACCGACCCAAAAGCGCAGCGCGTCCGCCACGTCTTCCCATTCCGGCGTCTCGTCGGGATCGAGATCGGTCCAGCGCGGCATAAGCGCTACCGTTGTTTCGCTGACGAGTTGCAGGCGCTCATGTGGTGCGTCGAGAGCGAAGTACAACACGTCGTTACCGAATGCATCGATACGGCTAGTCTGATACGACGGCTCTGGTTCGATCTTTTCGCTGTGCGAGACCACCCGCTGCCACGAACAGGCGATGGGCCGGATCGTCGCGAGATGCTGGGCGGTCTCCACATACGTGGAGTAGCGGTAGGTCGTGCGATGGGAGACGGACAACACGGTCGGCGCGTGCTTCATGACCACACCCGTGAGGCGACCGTACTGGCATGACTGAAATAGCGCGCGCTGATTTCATGCGCCGCCGCGCCGACGTAGCCGCCAATCTGATCGCACACCGCCATCAGTTCGACGTATGAATCCTCTTCGTCGATTGCGCACAGCGATTCGAGCGTGGGCAACGAAGCGGCAGGCGGCATCAATTCCGCAAAGGGACGATGCCGCATACTGCCCGCCGCCACAGCGATCTCGTCGAGCTTTCTGCGCAGGCGCTCATAGACACCGTAGATGCCGCGCGGATTGGTTGGTTCGATCACCAGCAGGTCAAGCAAAGCCGGCACTTCGAAACGGCCCGGATACAGCGAGCGATACGTCAGCGTGCTGTCGAACAGTTGCAGCAGCAGATCGAACCCGGCCGGCGTCGCGAGCTGGCCTTTATCGGCGACCACACGCAGGAACGACGTCATCGCCGATACCCGCTCGATGTGCCGCCCGACAAAGAGCAGACGCCACGCTTCGTCGCGTGTCATGCGGTCGCCTTGCGCGCCGCTAATCGCCGACAACTGCACCGACAGGCGTTCGAGCGCGTTCATCAGCGTCACGCGGTCATAACGGTCGTAGCGTTCACTACGCTCAGCACGGCCGTTGCCATTCGCGCCGCCCTGCAATGAACCGCTTCCATTACCATTGCCATTGCCGTTGCCGTTGAACCCCGCGGCCGGCATCAAGGTCTGCAATGCATCGCGAAAGTCGTTGCGCGCCGCGAGAATCGTGCGCCAGTGATCGTTCGACAAACGCCCCCGCACTTCCCCGTTCGAACGCGCCTGATAGTTGAGGTTCTGGCCGATGCTTGCAGCGCCGGTGCTCTCGCTCAGATTCGCGACCAGCACGCGCTCGAATGCCTGCGGCGAATACGGCGAAAACATGTCGCCGGACTGCACGAGGCCGCAATGCAAGGCGAGCTCGACCAGCGTGGGGAACATCGCGTCGGCGTCGTTGCCTTCCAGCGAGCCGAGAATCAGGCGCAACAGCCGCACATTGTTTTCGGCGCGTTCGCCATAACGTCCGGCCCAGAACAGATTTTCCGCCGCGCGGCTCGACACGGTGCGATGCTTGCGCGCGAGGTCGGCGGGTTGCATCGGCGAAGGCAGCAGCGTGAAGGTCGACGTCGGCTGACTCGACAGCACCCACGTATCGACGCTACTGCCGCCGTATTGCATCGACACCGTCGCCTGACGCTCGGCGGCCATACGCGTGAAGCCGCCGGGCATCACATGCCAGCCACCGTTGAAGTCGGCGATCGCGTAGACACGCAGCACCGAAGGACGGCGGCCAATCGTGCCATCCTCATAACGCGGCGTGCAGGAAAAGCGCTGCGGCTGCTGGATCGTATAGGTGTCGGGCATCGCTTCAATGCGTTCGCGCCAGGTCGACAGCCGCTGTCTGCCCTGCTCGATCCCGGGCGGCGCATCGCGTGGCGCGACCGGCCACGTCGGCACGATGAATGCTTCGTCCAGACGCGCGAACGCATGCTGGCGCGCCGCCTTTTCGCCGCACCACCAGGTCGCCACGCTCGGCAGCACGAGGTCTTCGTCGAGCAACACTTCGGCGATGCCCGGCAGAAAACCATGCAGGGCCGGCGATTCGACAAAGCCCGAACCCGGCACATTCGACACGATCACGTTGCCCGCGCGCATCACCTGCAACAGACCGGGCACGCCGATGCTCGAATCCGCGCGCAGTTCGACCGGATCGCAGAACGCGTCGTCCAGACGGCGCAGCACGACATGCACACGTTCGAGACCGGCGAGCGTCTTCAGATACAGCATGTCGTCGCGCACCGTCAGGTCCTTGCCCTCGACCAGCGTGACGCCGAGATAGCGCGCGAGAAACACGTGCTCGAAGTAAGTCTCGCTAAACGGCCCAGGCGTGAGCAAGGCGATATGCGGCGAACTGTCGGCCCCCGAACTGTCGTGCTGCATCGTGGCCTGCGCGGCCTGCACGAGTGTCGCGATCAGTTGCGAATAGGTCGGCGCAAGGCGGCTCACACGCATCGCGCGGAACGGATCGGCGAACAGCGTCGACACGATCAGGCGGTTTTCCAGCGCATAACCGAGGCCGGATGGCGCCTCGGTACGATGCGCCATCACGGTCCAGTTGCCGCCGGGCGTCCGCGCCAGATCGACGGCGACCACCTGCAGATATTGCCCGCCAGGCGGTGTGAAGCCCTTCACGGAACGCAGGTAACCCGGATGCCCGAACACCAGCGCGGGCGGCAACTGCCCACGCTCGAGCAAGGTCTGCGGTCCATAAATATCGGCGACGATGGCGTTGAGCAGATGCGCGCGCTGCGTCACGCCACGCTCGATATGCGCCCACTCGGCCTCGCTGATCAGGAACGGCAGCAGGTCGAGGGCCCACGGCCGCGACTCGCCGTTGTCCGCGTAGACGTTGTAGCTGATGTCGTTGTCGCGGATCTGCTGCGCGACCGACGCGTAGTGATCTTCCAATCGCGCGATGCCGTCTTCGCCGAGCCGCTCGAAGAACTGGCGCCACGGTTCACGCAACGCGCCTGAGGCATCGCGTAACTCGTCCCAATGTCCCTCGTAGGCCGGCAACAGCCGCAATAAGGACGAAGCGTCCGCGCGGGCGGCGGACGTTTCGAAGGGAAAAGTCGATTGAAAGGCCAAGGTCGTGTCGTTCTTAAAAGTATGCTGCCGCTTTTCAGTCTACCAGGTTACCAGTACCGCAGGTCCAGCGTGAACGGAAACTCAAGGCTGCGCGACGGGATATCGACCGCTACCGGCCCCGGCGTATGACCGTACGCGAAGAAGCGCGAGCGCCGCCGGCCTTCCGCCTCGTACGCGTTGACCGGGAAGGTCTCATAGTTGCGCCCGCCCGGATGAGCGACATGATACTGGCATCCGCCCACCGAGCGGCCAGTCCACGTGTCGACCAGATCGAAGGTGAGCGGCGCATCCACGCCGATGGTCGGGTGCAGCGCCGACGGTTGCGACCAGGCGCGAAAGCGCACGCCGGCCACATATTCGCTGACGCGGCCGGTCGGCTGAAGCGGAACCGGCACCCCGTTGACCGTCAGCACATGGCGGTTGTCGTTCAAACCGAGCGCACGCACTTCGAGCCTTTCCACCGATGAATCCACGTAACGCACCGTGCCACCCGGCGAGCCCTCCTCGCCCATCACGTGCCAGGGTTCGAGCGCGCTGCGAATGGTCAGCGAGACACCGTTCACCGTGGTCTCGCCGACCAGCGGGAAGCGGAATTCGAAGTGCGGCGCGAACCAGCTACTCTCGAAGGCGAAGCCCGCCTGGTTGAGTTCGCCGAGCACGTCGTCGAAATCCATCTTCGCGAAGGTGCCGAGCAGGAAGCGGTCATGCAATTCCGTGCCCCAGCGCGTGAGCCGCTGCGTGTACGGCGTGTGCCAGAAGCGCGCCACCAACGCACGCAGCAGCAACTGCTGCACCAGACTCATGCGTGCATGCGGCGGCATTTCGAAACCGCGCAATTCGAGCAGGCCGAGGCGGCCGGTCGGACCATCGGGCGAATAGAGTTTGTCGATGCAGAACTCGGCACGGTGCGTGTTGCCCGTCACATCGATCAGGATGTTGCGCAACGAGCGGTCGATCATCCACGCCGGCAGGTTGGCGCTTTCGCGGCCGCCGAGCAGATCGATCTGCCGCTGCAACTCGCGGAACGCCACTTCGAGTTCATACACCTGATCGTTGCGTGCCTCATCGACACGCGGCGCCTGGCTCGTCGGCCCGATAAAGAGCCCGGAAAACAGATACGACAGCGACGGATGGTTGTGCCAGTACGCGATCAGACTCGCGAGCAGATCGGGGCGTCGCAGGAAAGGACTATCGGCAGGCGTCGCGCCGCCGAGCACGAAGTGGTTGCCGCCGCCGGTTCCGGTATGCCGGCCGTCGGTCATGAACTTCTCGCTACTCAGATAGCTTTCGTGCGCCGACTGATACAGGTACTCCGTGTTGTCGACCAGCTGCCTCCAGTTCGAAACCGGATGGATGTTCACCTCGATCACACCGGGGTCCGGCGTTACCTGCAAGACTTTCAGGCGCGCATCGCGCGGCGGCGGGTAGCCCTCGAGCACCACCTTCATCTGCAACTCGGCCGCCGTCGCTTCGACTGCGGCGAGCAGGTCGAGATAGTCGTCGAGTTCCGTGAGCGGCGGCATGAACACATGTAGCAGCGAACGGCCGCTGCCGAACGCTTCGGTTTCTGCTTTCGGACCGGCGGCACGTTTCGGGTCGCGCGCTTCCACGCAGATCGCCGTACGCAGCGTTTCCTTCGACGACTGCCCACGCGTGGGTGCCTGTTCATCGCCCGGTTGAGGCGCAAAGGCCAGCACACCGCTGCCCGCCATGCCGCTTAGCAAATCCGCCGCTGACGTCGACAACGCCGCCGCATGCCGCGCATCGGCCGCGCTCAGGGTGCGGCGGGACTCACCATCGCCGTCGTATTGCATGCGCAATTGCGCGGCCGGGCGCAACGGCACCGGCGGCGCGAACGGATCGTGCGCGTGCTGGTACGGATAGTCGGTCTTCGACACCCACGGCAGCGAATCCAGCGGCAAGCGATACCCCATCGGCGAGTCGCCGGGAATCAGGAACATACGCTCGTCGCGGAAGAACCAGCGGCCGCTGACCCACTTCGGCGCCTCGTTCGGCACATCGCGCTCGCGCGCGAGCGGCAGGACAAAACCGGTCGCGCCGCCCAGGCCCGCATCGAACACGCGCCGCAGACGCACGCGCTCCAGCTCGTCGTCCAGACGCGCATCGAGCGGATCGACGTTGACCGGCAGACGGCGCTCGCGCCACAGGTAGTACCAGACGTCTTCGAAACCGGGCTGAATGCAGTCCTTATCGAGCCCCAGCTTGGTCGTCAGATGAGCGAGGAAACGCTGCGCGTCGTCGGCCGTGTAGGTACCCGGCTCGCGTTCGTCGGCGAACAGTGTGGGGTCTTGCCAGCACGGCTCGCCATCGGCGCGCCAGTAGAGCGACATCGCCCAGCGCGGCAGTTGCTCGCCCGGATACCACTTGCCCTGGCCGATGTGCAGAAAACCGTTGGCGCCGTAACGTGAGCGCAGCTTGTCCATCAGCGCGACCGCGTAGCCGCGTTTGGTGGGGCCGAGCGCGTCGGTGTTCCATTCGGCGGCGTCGCGATCGCGCACCGCCACGAAGGTCGGCTCACCGCCCATGGTCAGGCGCACGTCCATTTCGGTCAGGCGCTGGTCGACCTGCTCGCCCATTTTCAGCACGTCGCTCCACACCGCCTCGCTGAACGGCCTGGTGACGCGCGGCGTCTCCAGAACCCGTTCAATCGACATGGTGTGTTCGAACTCGACTTCGGATTCGTCGACGGCGCCTGAGATCGGCGCCGCGCTGCCGGGTTCGGGCGTGCAGGCGACCGGGATATGGCCTTCACCGGCGAGCAGGCCGGAGGTCGGATCGAGGCCGATCCAGCCCGCGCCCGGCAGGTACACCTCGCACCATGCGTGCAGATCGGTGAAGTCGACTTCAGTGCCGCTCGGGCCGTCGATGGATTTGACGTCCGGCGCGAGTTGCAGCAGGTAGCCGGAGACGAAGCGCGCCGCCAGCCCCAATTGCCGCAGCGTCTCGACCAGCAGCCACCCCGAATCACGACACGAGCCCGCGGCGCTCACCAGCGTTTCCTCGGGCGTCTGCACGCCCGGTTCCATGCGGATCAGGTAGCGGATCTCGCGTTGCAGCCGCTGATTCAGTGCCACGAGGAAGTCGGCCGTGATCATCGGCTTGCGGTCGATACTCGCGACGAACTCGGCAAAGCGTGGCGTCATGGGGCGCTTGACGCGATACGGCGCAAGTTCCAGTTCGAGGCTGGGCGCATACTCGAACGGAAACTGTTCCGCCGACGGTTCGAGAAAAAAGTCGAACGGGTTGTAGACGGCCATCTCGGCGACCAGATCCACGGTCACCTTGAATTCGCGCGTCTTCTCGGGGAAGACAAGGCGCGCCTGATAGTTGGCAAACGCGTCCTGCTGCCAGTTGATGAAGTGTTCGGCCGGTTCGACCCGCATCGAATAAGACAGAATCGGGGTCCGGCAATGCGGCGCAGGCCTGAGCCGCACGACCTGGGGCGACAGCGCGACTAGCCTGTCGTAGCGGTAATGTGTGACATGATTCAACGCAACGCGTATGGACACACCGGACTCCTGGACAAAGGATGGCAGCCCGCCAAAAAGCAAGCTTCATGCCGTTGATCGAAAAACCGCGTGAACTGCCTGACCTGCCCGGATTAGCGCCTGCTACGAAGTTTGCCGCGTCGGCCGACCGTCCGGTCGATCGATCCACGCGCCTTTCCACTGCTTTTTCGGACGCCGCGCACCAAAGCGGCGCAGCGCCGATGCACGATCATGCACGTAATGTGCGTTAAACCAGTGACGTCTGGCAAATGCGGCATGAAGATTGCGCATCGCCTTCGCGCCTGCAGATGCTTCTACAGGCGCTTAAGGATGCCCCGCGACCGGCGTACGGCCTGCCGGCAAAGCGCCCCCTGCTGCTCCATGACTGCCCCTACCTCTCAGGGCTCGATCGATGAGAACCTTCCACTGCAATCGCTGCTCGCATCTTGTGTTCTACGAAAACGTTCGTTGTGAACGGTGCGAGTCGTTGCTCGGATATGTACCCGAACTGGCCGAAATCAGCGCCTTCGAAGAAGCTGATGACGAACGCTGGCGCAGTCTGCATCCGCGGGCCGAGGGCGCGCTGTTCCGGCAGTGCCACAACTACGCCGTCGAAAATGTCTGCAACTGGATGATCCCCGCCGACTCGCCCGACACGCTCTGCCGCGCCTGCCAGCTCACGCAGACCATACCGAATCTGAGCACGCCGGATAACCGGCTCTACTGGTACCGGCTGGAGATGGCGAAGCGGCGTCTGCTGTACACGCTGGCCGCACTCGGCCTTGACGTGCCATCGCGCCAGGCCGATCCCGAGCATGGATTGGCATTCGAATTCCTCGAGGACGGCGAAGATGGTTCGCGCGTCATGACCGGCCACGACAACGGCCTCATTACGCTGAACATCGCCGAAGCCGACGACGCCTACCGCGAAAAGGTGCGCAGCGCGATGGGCGAGCCCTATCGCACGCTGCTCGGCCACTTCCGCCATGAGACGGGCCACTACTACTTCAGCCAGTTGATCGAGAACGATCCGCGCTGGCTCAAGCCGTTCCGCAAGCTGTTCGGCAACGAGCGCGCCGACTACGGCAAGGCGTTGACGGCCTACTACCGCGACGGCGCACCGGCGGACTGGCAGGCATCGACGATCAGCGCCTATGCGACGATGCATCCCTGGGAAGATTGGGCCGAGACGTGGGCGCACTACATGCTGATCGTCGACGTGCTGGATACCTCGACCTCGTACGGCCTCGCCTTGTTGCCCGACGACCCGAGCGAGCCGACGCTGACCGACCGCACGCCGGTGGAAGACGCGAGTTTCGACAATCTGATGAAGCGCTGGTTTCCGCTCACCTATGCGTTGAACAGCCTGAACCGCAGTCTGGGCATGCCTGACGGTTATCCGTTCACGCTGGCCTCGCCGGTGGTGGATAAGCTGCGGTTCGTGCATCGGGTGATTGCGGCATTCGGCGATAAAACACGACCGTGCGAAGTGGCGACGCCGGCCGGTCATGCCGGGGCAGTGCAGGCGCCGTTGCAGACGGCGCAGGCTGGCGCGTTGCAAGCGGTAGTGGCGCAACCGGGCGTGCAACCCAGTTTGCAAGCAGCGCCGCTGTCTGCGCCACAACCGGTCGCGCAACCTGTCATGTCGCCAGAACCCGCGCAGGCGCCCGCCATGGAGAGAGTCGCGCCGTCAGAGCCACCGTTGCAATCCGGGCCCACCGCCAGCAAAACAGCGCCCGCCAGGCGGGCCGCACGCCGGCGTTAGTCTAACTGCACTATCCGCAGGTGACACGCTTCGATAACCCACAAAAAAACCCGCTGCCGAACAAACCGGCAGCGGGCTTCTTTCCATCAGAGCCAAACCTGGCTATCGCTCAATACGCGACGTAAGGCCCCGTCCCGCCAGGCGTCACCTGCTGCTCGACAGCGGCATACACGTTACGCCCGTAGAAGAACGGCAGGCCCCAGTCGAAAATCGACGACGTCACAAAGGCCGGTCCCGCCAGCAGCGGCAACGCCGAATCGCCGCTGTATGTCTGCGAAATCGTCGTCGCATTGCCGACGTTGAAGTTCACCGTGCTCGTCGTGCCGTTCACCCCCTGGATCATTGCACTCAACGACTCGGTCGACACCGGGCAGTAGTACGCGTTATCGGGACTCGCGCAGGCAGGCATTGCACTGGTCTGGAAGAACAGGCCGGTCGAGCCGCTGTCCAGAATACTGCTCGAATACGTCGTGCCGTTCTGCACCGTCGTAAAAGTGCCATTCGACGGACTCACGCCGATCACCTGCGCGCTGCCTAGCGAATTGTTGCTCTGCGTGCCGATGCCGAACACCAGTTGCCCGCTGACGGTCTGCGCGCCACCCGACACCATCGGCAGGCTCAGCATCGAACCGTTGTTGTCGGTCGCGAAGTACGGAATCGGATTGGCGACCTGCAGCGCTTCAGCGAGCGGAATCGACGTGCATGGCGTGCTGTTGCAACCGTAATACGTGCCGGCCACCGCCTTCTGCACACAGTTCGCGCCGCAATCGTGCTTGAACACGCCAATGCCCAGAATGCCATTGGCCTGCAAGGTAGACGGCGTGTTGCGCGACGCGCCGTAGGTGGCGCAATCGGACGGCAGCGAAGCGTAGTTCGGATCGATCACCTGGATCGGCAGCGAGGCCGCTTTTTCACCGGCAATCTGCAGGTCCGCGAGCTTCACCGAACCCCATGTGTAGCCGTCGAAGAACTGCATGCATTCGGCGACCAGATTGCCCGAGGCGTCTTTCTGCTGCGGCAGCGTCATCGAAGCGGGCAATTGCGAAGCGAACACGCGCACGCCCCATGAACCGGTGTCCACCAGCATGTGATCAATGGTCTGGCACTGGGTCGTGCCGGGCACGCAAATCGTGACGCTGACAAACGGCATGTTCGGCACGTTGCTCACGCCGGAGTCGACCGATACGAGGACCGCGTTGGCGGCCACTACTTGCGGCGAAGGTGAAGCATTGGTGACGGTGGGACCGGCCGACAGGCTCGTCGTACTGCCGGAACTCGCTGAGGAGCTGGACCCGCCGGAGCCGCCGCCTCCGCCACCGCAGGCACTGACGAGCAACGCGAGCAGCGCCGCGCACAACAAGGTCACGAACGAAGAAGGTCGACGCATGATCCGCTCCGTTATTGGATGACGCCGACATCGACGCCCGCAGGCACCGCTTGCGGCAGATACGCATAGCCGGCAAACGCGCGCAGGTGCCCGCCGGAGTAGACCACCAGATCGCTGCTGGACACCGCGAGCGGCGTGCCGCGCCGCGTTGCGGTAGCGGCGACGTATTGGTCGAACGAGGTGCCCAGGATGGATTTCAGATCCGGAAGCGTCGGGCCTTGCCACGCGACACCGAACACGGTGCCGTTGGACGCCACGTACTCCCGCACCAGCGTGCCGGAAGGCATTGCCATCAGGTGTACGGAATACGCGCTTTGCGTAGTCGCCGTGTGCGCAACCGCGCGCAGGTGTGTCTGATCGCTGTCGACAGTGCTGACGTTCTGGCCGAGCGTGGCGTGCGCGGCAAACGACAGCGCGCAGCTAGCCCCGAGCATTGCGCGAGCAATGCTTTTAGTAAGCATCGGTTTCAAGAGATTTCCTTCGAGGTGAAACGCGCGTGACCGGCGGGTGAGCCCATCACGAGCGGGAATTCAGGGGTGCACTCCTGACCGGTGGTGCCGGACCTGCATTCACACCGGTTGGGTTGCGTGAATGCGTCTACGGAGTGGCGGCGCGAAACTTTAGGTATCGCGACGTGGCACGGCAATCGTTTGCGCGACGATTTAAACCTTTCGCGAGCGCAGTGCCGTTTCAGACCGTTTGAAATTTGAGGACAGGATCACCAAGGGGCGGTGCTTCGGTGCAGGTTTTTCTGCTTCGAGCTGTTTAAAGCGAACACCCTCAAAAAATAGCGGGGCCACAGCAGAAAAATATCGATGCGTGCAGCATGTGACGATCAATGTAAGCGTCTGCTGAATAATCCGCGCCTACCGGCCTGTTTCATCCGACAATTACGGCGCGTGCAGACTGCTTTTGTGTGAAGAGAAAATCGCGGGATGGGTCTGATTCGAGGCGAAAAAAAATGCCGCGGATAACCTGATCGTCATCCGTGGCACCGGGTACTTCATTACTGTTTCATTGCGAATTCATTGCGGATTCGTTGCAAATACCGCAAGCCGCGCCGGATCCGGATCGAGCGATTCGATGCGGCCGCTTTGATTACTTCTTCTGCTGCTGCAAGAGCGATTTGAGCTCCTGCACATTTTCTTCTACGCGTTTTGCGATCACCGCATACGACTCCGCCTGCGTCTGATACGCGGCTTGCGCCAACTGCTGCATATCGGCGAGCGACTTGTGCAGGCTTTGCTGGATCAGTTCGGCGGCTTTCGCCGGAGGCGCGGCGCCGCCGGCCGACAACTGCCCTGTGAGCGATTGCAATTCGCCCAGCGTAGTACGCAGCATCTCGGTCTGTTTCTGCGCGAGCGACTGCATGCCCTGGAAGGCCGTCTGATTCGCCTGAACCAGCGCTTCCACATCCTTGCGTCGTGCTTCCATGATGGCGGGTACGTCGAAGCCGGGGAGCTTGAACTGCTCCAGCATTTTGGTGAAATCGCCAAACGGATTGGCGGCGTCAGGTCGGTCCATGCGAAATCCTCCTTAACGATTGAATACTCGCCCGCGGGGCATCGCCGCGATGGGTTTCTCCGGCATATGCACCCGTGGCGTCGCGTGCGCCGCACCTCCCGCAGAGGCTTGCGGCTTCTGGGGTCGGACGGCACATTGCTTCAATCATGCGCCATCCGGCCACATTGCGCCAGCGGGCACACCCTGGCGTCGACCGTCTTCTTGCCGACATGTTTTGCGGGTTCGGCCACACGGCAAGCAAGGCCCGGTAAGTTTCGAAGCCGCTTCAGTAACCCGACGAAACGGCAGGTCGACTATCGTTGCCGATGTGCTGGCGCACTGTCGCGCCGGCGCTGTCTCGATGGGAGCGAAATCATGAAAAAAGGATGGATGAGCGCGGCACTCGCCGCCTTTTTGAGCGTGGCCGCGACTGGCGCGCTGGCACAGGAAGCGGCACCCCCGTCGTCCGAATCTACGCACGCGCAGAGGGAGCCGCATCGCGGCGACGGGCCGCCTGGACGGCATGGGCCGATGGGTCCGGGTTTCGCGGTGATCAACGATCTGGAACAGTTGCGCCGCCTCTATGCCATGAGCGGGCGTGAAGGCGAGATCGTGGCCGTGTATCACGAGGTGCTGAACAAGACGCAGGATGCGATGCTGCGCCACTATGTGTACGACGCGCTGGCCCGCGAACAGTTGAAGCCGGCCAATACGGACCAGGCGATTGCTACGCTGCGTACCAGTCTGTCGGAAGACCTCGTCGCGGCGAACAGGCTGCCGCATGGCATGCCGGCGGGCATGCAACCGTCTGCGCCACAGCAGTAAGGCGCGGACTCGATCATCACGCGTTCGAACGCCGCACGATGTGCGCGGTGCGTGTGCGCGGTCGTATGCCGCGGCACACACTCGGTTTCATCGTGCCGACGCGCACACTCGTTCGCTTTTGGGCGCTGTCATTCCAGGCCATGGAGACGGACACAGCAATCCGTCCCGACGCAAGATTAGTTGGAAGCGCTCCCGCCAAAAAACCAGCGCAGCCGTTCAGCGCGCTGCGTTGGCTTTCGCACATAGCCGCCTCGCTGCCCACTTTTCATCTTCCCTCAGATGATTAGGATAAGAGCACCGCAACGCTAGTGCCAGGTGAACAATGCGCTATCCGCTGAACATGGCCGTCGCCGCCGCCCTTCTTGCCTTCATTCTGTTCTGCATCATCAGACTCGCCTTGAACTGACGCCCCCTGCCGTCGCTTTCACCCTCTCCCGAACCCATCTCGACGCGGCCTGTTTCGCGGTGACATAGCGCGAAATAATTGTTGAATGGAGTTCGGGAAGTGACTCGCCCATACTTCGTTTCGCTGCCGGTGCGTACGAAAAAAGACGCATGCGATCAAGGGTGCTTTTCGTGAAAATGCGCGTGCGAACGCGATCCCGATGATGAACGATCCCACGGTTGCCTAATCATCGAGATATACGTTCGAACACAACGGCACCGCGTGCCGACGACAGGATGAATATGTTGACTTCAGTGAGTTTCCTCAAAAAGAATGCCGCCCGTTTTGCATGCGTCGCGATGGTCTGCGGCAGCGCGCTCCTGACCGGCTGCGCCGGCGGCAGCATCAGCAATGCGACCCAGACCAGCGCACAGCCGCAAGTGCGCCCGGACAACATCTATGTCTACACCTTCGACAGCAATCCGGACCAGGTGAAACTGGACAACGGCGGCATGCTGAAGAAATTGAAATCGCAGCTCGACGGCTCGTCCGCCGCGGAAAAACAATCCGCCGATGCGATCGCTGTGCGTGAGCAGGTCGCCGACGAAATCGTGCATCAATTGCAATCGATGGGTCTGCGCGCGATTCGCTCGGACATCCCCGCCCCCGCCGATCAGAACGTCCTGCTCGTACAAGGCAGCTTCGACACGATCGACCAGGGCAATCGCCGCCGCCGCGTGCTGATCGGCCTGGGCGCAGGCAAGAGCCAGGTCAGCAGCTCCGTGCAGATTCTGTACAAACCGGCGGGCGGCACCGCGCGGCTGGTGCAAAGTTTCAATGCCACCGGCGACAGCGGCAAGGCACCCGGCATGGCAGAAACAGCCGGCGTGGGCGCGGCAGTCGGCAGCGTCGCGACCTCAGCGGCTGTGGGTGGCGCCCTGCACGGTGTATCCGAAACCAAGAAGGCCGGTGTTTCGGCGGACGCGAAGCGTCTGGCCGACGCAGTGGCAAAACAGGTGGCGCAGATCGGCGTAAGCGGGGGCTGGCTTTCGACGGAGCACGTCAAAGGATAATCAATCCGCAGCAGGCTTGAACTGCAAATAGCGCGCGGCAGGGTGTGTGGAATTCACACCCTGCCGCGCGCTTTTTTACGCCTTCACTCCCTTGATCCACGCGACGACCGGCGCAAAGGCCTGCGCCTGCTCGTCAGTCCAGATGCCCGGTTTCGAGGTTTGATGGAGGCAGTTATCAAACATGCCGTCAATGAACCGGCGTTGAGCGAACCGGCGTGATAGCCGGCTGAAGTACGCTTACGCGCCGCCCTTTTCCATCGCGCGCTGGTAAGCGGGGCGCGCCTCGATGCGATCGACAAACGCCGTGATATTCGGGAACGCGTCGCGTCCGCAAAACTTCAGGCACGTCTGGGCCACGAACGAAAGCTGGATATCGACACCCGTCAATTCATCGCCCATGAAGTAGTCGCGGCCGGCCAATTCCTGATTCAGGAAACCGAGGTGGTTCTGCAACTCACTGTCGATTCTCGGTTGCAACGGAGCCGCACCCTCGCCAAGACGTGCCGTGTACACCTTCAGCATCAGTGGCAGCATGGCGGATCCTTCCGCATAGTGCAGAAACTGCGCGTAACGGTCGTACGCGTCGGTTCCGTATGCCGGAGCGAGGCGGCCATTACCATGACGGCGAATCAGATAGTCGACGATCGCGCCCGACTCGAAAATCACCTTCTCCCCGTCGCGAATCACGGGGGCCTTGCCCAGCGGATGAATCGCCATCAGTTCCGGCGGAGCAAGACGGGTCTGCGGATTCCGCTGGTACTGAATCAGCTTATAGTCGAGGCCGAGTTCTTCGAGCAGCCAGGTAATGCGGCGCGAACGGGATTCATTGAGGTGATGGACTTCGATCATGGATGGGGCTTTGGAGTCGACGAGAAAAAATGCGGCCAACGCCTGCTGTGTATCCGATCGATAGACTCAGACCGGCAGGCGTTGGAGATAGCTTACGAACTGGCATTGGGACGGTACTTCGCTGCACGGCGCCGCACGCGATGCAACGAAAAGCCCCTCTGCTTACTTAAACCGCAGCAGCACCTTGCCCTTGCGCGCGCTCTTGTCGCTCGCCGCAGCCGCTTGCACCGCGTTCTCGACGTCAAAGACGGCTTCGACCGGCAGCTTCAACTCGCCCGATGCAGCGAGCTTCAGCAGTTCGCCGATCATTCGCGCTTTGTCCGCGCCCGAGGGGGCCTCGAACACCTTGGTCGCCCAGAAACCCTTGACGGTCGCCTGTTTGAAGATCGCATCGCCGGAGCTGAGGCGCATCGGCTCATTGGACATGGCGCCAAACGAAACCAGGGTGCCGTTTTCGCCAAGGAGACCGAAGATGTCGCCGCTGGCATCGCCACCCACCGAATCGACACCCGCTACCAGTGGCGCATCGCCGACGATGCCACGAACCTGCTTCTTCCAGCCGTCGCTGTCGGTCGACACCGCATTGCCGATACCCACCTCGGCCAATTCCGCAATGCCCGACTCGCGCCGGACCAGATTGACCACGTTGATGCCGCGCGCATTAGCCAGCATCGCCAGGGTCTTGCCGACTGCGCCGTTCGCCGTGTTCTGGATGAACCACTGACCGGGCTCCAGATGCAGATATTCCAGCAACATCACCGCGCTCAACGGCATAGCGATCAACTGACAGCCTGTTTCGTCGCTGATCGCATCGGGCAGCGGCACGACCGTTGCCGCCGGCGCCAGAACGTAATCGGCCCAGCCTTCGTAGATGCCGGCCACCACCACGCGCAGACCGGGTTTCACGTGTTCGACACCCTCACCGATCGCGTCGATCACGCCGGCAACTTCAGTGCCGCCCACGGCGGGCAGTTTCGGCTTGTAGCCGTATTGACCGCGAATCGTCCACAGATCGTGATTGTGGATCGGCGACATGGTGGTTTTGATGCGCACTTGCCCGGCGCCAGGATTCGGCGTGGGGCGGTCCGCGACTTGCAGCACGTCAGTGGGATTGCCGAAAGAGGAATAGATAACGCTACGCACAATCGATCTCCTGGAATGTGCAACGGTAAGGACTCCGTTCTGCACGGAGTGAGTGGTTCTGCGAGTAGTTCTACGAGTGATGCTGTGAGCGCTTCTTCTACGAATGACTCTTCTGCGAGTGATTCTTCAGCGAGCGCCTCTATAAGCGCTTCGGCTGGTGTTTTTGTTCAAGAAGCTTCAATAGAGCCACGGCCTCGGCCTCCGCCGCGACACGGTCAAGGCGCGCGAAGTACGCTGACGGTGACAGCCATGGCCTGCGCCATCGCGCTTCCATCCTGTCGCAGCTTCGTGACAAGCGCCGCGCCGAGCCACATCTGATAAAGGAGCTCGGCCGCTTCCTTAGCCCGGATCTCCGGCGAAAGCGATCCGTCTGTCTGGCCTTCTTCGATCACGGACGCCAGACGCGTCATCAAACGGTCAACGCCATCGCGCAGCACGATGCGCATCTCATCGGACAGGTCGCCGACTTCCGCGCTCAGCTTCACCACCAGACACTTTTCGTCGCCGTCCTGATCGAGTTGCGCCTGTTGCCAGGCGGCCCAATAACTCAGCAGCTTGTCACGGCCGTTGACACCGGGCTGACCGAACAGCTCGTCAAGACGTGTCGCGTAGTCGGCGACATACTGCTGCAGCAACTCGGTGCCGAACGATTCCTTCGAGCCGAAGTAGTGATAGAACGACCCCTTCGGGATCTCGGCAGTTGTCAAAATCTCGTTCAGCCCGACCGCGACAAAGCCTTTGCGCGCAATCAGGGCGCGCCCGGCGTCGAGGATATGCCGGCGAATGTGGGGATGGCTAGCTCTCATAGGAACCGGATTATGGCCTCAATTAGACCAGTCGTCTAGAGCATGAAGATGGCGCTGACATTAGCGCGCAGTAAGCGTCAGTGCTTACAGATTGTGTCGTCGCCGCATTTCGCTCGCGTGTCGAAATGTACTTACAACCGGCTTGCCCCTCCGCGTGCGCACACTGTTCGTGCACGGTGCGATCAACTCGCAAGGCCGATTGGCTGGGAAACTGCTGGCGGGTCGGCGTAATTTGGCCGTCACCTTCCAGCCATGTGGCGGTGTCATGATGATGCTTCGTACCCGTCCCTGCGGCTCGAGAAATTGCAGCCGGATGCGCTGCAGTCCGACACCGCCCGGGCGGGCACGACACCAGCTAAATCTTGCATCGAACCACAATGCCAGGTTTAGCCCTTCGCGGGACGCCCCGTCTTCACCGTCTCGAGCGACGACACCGCGGCAAGCAGGCGCTGCGGCGTGGCCGATTCCAGCATCAACAAACCGGCTCGCAACAACTCGCTCTTCTTGACCGGCACGCCGGCGTCGAGGCACTTCTGCTTGAGCGACGCGATCTTGTCGTAGTCCGATTTCGGCATCGTGAAGCTGTCGCGCACGACTTTCTCTTCCTTCGGCGGCTTCGCTTTCTTTGCTTCTGGAGCGGCGGCAGGCGCGGCTTCCACGGCTGCCGAGCGCTTCGGCTTGGTTGCCTTCTCGACGACAGGGGTTGCTTCCGCCGCTACCGAACGCTTCGCCTTGACCGCTTTCTCGACGACCGGCGCTGCTTCCGCTGCTACCGAACGCTTCGCTTTGGCCGCCTTCTTGACGACGGGGGCCGCTTCCACGGTTGCCGAACGCTTCGCTTTGGCTGCCTTCTTGACGACAGGGGCCACTTCCGCCGTTGCCGAGCGCTTGGCTTTCGCTGCCTTTCTAACGGCAGGCGTCGCTTCCGCAGCCGCCGAACGCTTCGCTTTGGCCGCCTTCTTGACGACAGGCGCCGCTTCCGCCGGCTGTTCCGGCGCGGCCGCCGGCGCCGCGCTGTCTGTTGCGTGCTTAGCCGAGCTCTTCGGGAAATGGAACGCCTTCTTGGTAGGCTCCTGCGTCACGGGTGTTGTCATATTTACCTCCGAATTGATAACTGTATAAACAGTATATATCGTTTATACATATATCGGAGGCAGGCGTCATCCCACCCGTTGCCTGGCTTTCAGATCGTCGAGATGAAAACCAGCGACCGTTTTGTACTGGTTCGCGATCTGGCTTAACTCCTCCGCGCTGACCACATCCTCGATCCGCTCGAAGCGCTGCCCCTGCGTGCGCTCGTAAACCACCTGCAAGATCCGGTCGGGCGGCGCCTTGCGGTTCATCAGCACGACATCGCCTGTCGCCTTGACGCGCGCCCGATCATAGCCAAGCAGCGCCTCCTCGCAAACGCCCAGTTCCGCACAACGGTCGGCCAGAAAACGCGCGTCCAGAATCGCTTGCCCGGCACCGTTCGAGCCACGCGGCACCATCGGATGCGCCGCGTCGCCCAATAGCGTGATGCGGCCGAACGTCCAGCGCGGCAGCGGATCCTGATCGACCATCGGATACTCCAGAATCGTCTCCGTCGCTTCGATCATGGCGGCCACATCCAGCCAGTCGAAATGCCAGTCTGCGAATGCCGGGAAGAAATCGGCGAGACGCCCTTGTCCATTCCAGTCGCGGCGCGCGGGTTGCGGCGCCTCGATTTCGGCGACCCAGTTCACTAACTGATTGCCGGCGGCATCGACGTTATCGCGGATCGGATAAATGACCATCTTGCCGTGCGTCAGCCAGCCGGCACGCACCATGCTGCCGCCGGTCAGGAACGGCGGCGCGACGATCGTTCCGCGCCACATGTTGAAACCGGAATAGCGCGGCGCGCCTTCGTCCGGGTAGAACTGTTTGCGAATCGCCGAGTGAATGCCGTCGCACGCTACGATCGCCGCGCCGCTGGCGAGATGCTCGTTGCCGGCGCTATCGGTAAAGCGTGCGATGGCGCCCGTCTCGTCCTGGGTTGCGCTGAGACAGCGGCGGTCTGTCACCACGCTGTCCCGCCCCAGACGCTCAAGCACCGCCTTGAGCAATACGCTCTGCAGATCGCCGCGATGGATCGAGAACTGCGGATGATCGTAACCGGCAAATCGACCAGCCGGCTCCCGGTAGATCAATTGTCCGTGACGATTGAAAAACACGGACTCCTGCGTCGTCACACCGACCGCCGCCAACTCGGTGAGCAGATCGAGTTCCGCCAGTTCACGCGTTGCATGCGGCAGGAGGTTAATCCCAACGCCGAGCGGCCTGATTTCCGGCGCCGCTTCGAAAATGCGGCTCGCGATGCCTGCCTTGTGCAACGTCAGCGCCAGCGTCAACCCGCCAATCCCCGCACCAACGATGACGACCTCAGTATCCTTTTTCATCTGTCTCCTCTTTCGTGATATGCGCGGAGCAACGCGCCGCTGAATCCGCCTCTTCCGCTGCGTGACCACCGTCATTTACGCATACGTCTGCCGAAATATAGTGAGCCATTCCGGCTTCGTCAAGCGGTTCATCCGGACAACGGAATTCATTTGACACGACGATCAAGATTCAATATCTTTTGACATACGTCTGCTGATTATTCACCAGAGCGCCGTCATGTATCGCCAGATAGACCTACGCCGTTCGACGAGACACGGCGTTTCCAGAAAAGAACAGGAGACAAGCAATGAACACCGGCCTTCCCACGTCAGAAAGGAAAGCTTTCTACCAGCAGATCCGCGAACTCAACATGATTCCCCTGTGGGAATCGCTTAGCACACTGGTGCCGCATCAGCCCAATGGACCCTGTGTGCCCGCGCTGTGGAAATGGCGCGAGGTGCTGCCCTACATCGAACGGGCCGGCACCTTGATCACGGCCGAGGAAGCCGTGCGCCGCGTGCTCGTGCTCGAGAACCCCGCGCTGCCCGGCCACGCCAGCGTGACGCAATCGCTCTATGCCGGATTGCAGCTGATTCTGCCGGGCGAAGTCGCGCCGGCCCACCGCCACGTGCAATCGGCGTTGCGCTTCATCGTGCATGGCCGTGGCGCCTATACGGCGGTCGACGGCGAACGCACGACCATGATGCCGGGCGACTTCATCATTACGCCGGGCTGGACCTGGCACGATCACGGCAACGAGGGCGTCGACGGCCACAGCGAACCCGTCGTCTGGCTCGACGGCCTGGATATACCAATGATTCGCTTCTTCGACGCGGGCTTCGAGGAAAAAAGCACGGCCATGTCGCAACGCGTTACCCGTCCGGAAGGCAATGCGCTCGCGCGCTATGGACACAACCTGTTGCCGGTCGACTATCAGCCGTCATCGCCGACGTCGCCCATTTTCAGCTACCCCTACGAGCGCACGCGCGAAGTGCTCGAGCGCCTCTATCGCGATGGTGACCTCGATGAATGGCATGGCGTCAAGCTGCGCTACGTCAACCCTGCAACCGGCGGCTGGCCGATGCCAACCCTTGCCACGTTCATGCAGTACCTGCCGGCTGGTTTCTCAGGCAAACCGTTCCGTAGCACCGACGGCGCCGTGTATTCAGTCGTCGAGGGAACCGGGCGCGTGGTCATCGACGGGCAAAGCTTCGAATTCGGTCCGAAGGATCACTTCGTCGTGCCGTCATGGAAGACCTTCACGCTGCACGCGAACGACGATGCCGTGCTGTTCAGCTTCTCGGACCGGCCTGTGCAAACCGCGCTCAACATTCTTCGCGAAGAAAAACTGGACGCGTAACGCGCGCCTTGACGACCGCGCTGGTCAGCACCACACACAATCACACCTGGAGAATATTCAATGAATCTGGTCTTTGAGTCCGCGCCTGCGGTAACGGTCCCGGTTGCCGGTTCGGACAAGGCATTTCCCGTCCGGCGCATCTACTGCGTTGGGCGCAACTACGCCGCCCATGCGAGAGAAATGGGCTTCGATCCGGACCGCGAGCCGCCATTTTTCTTCTGCAAGCCGGCCGACGCTATCGTCCATGTCGCGCCGGGAACAATTGGAGAATTTCCGTATCCGTCCGAGACGGACAACTGCCACTACGAAATGGAACTGGTCGCGGCAATCGGCAAGGGGGGGAAAGATATCTCCGCCGACGAAGCACTCGATCACGTGTTTGGCTACGCACTAGGACTCGACATGACGCGCCGCGATCTGCAGATGGAGATGCGAAAAATGGGCCGCCCATGGGATATTGGCAAGGCGTTCGATCACTCCGCACCGATCGGCCCACTGCATCGCGCTGAACAGACGGGCCATCTGAAGGACGGCGCGATCTGGCTGAACGTCAATGGCACGTCGAAGCAACGCGCGGACGTCTCGCAACTGATCTGGTCGGTCGCGGAAACTATCGCATATCTGTCGCGCTTCTTCGAACTGGTGCCGGGCGATCTGATCTATACCGGCACACCAGAAGGCGTTGGCGCCGTGATCAAGGGCGATACGATGCATGGCGGCATCGACGGTCTCGGCGAATTCCAGGTCAAAGTGGTCTGAACGACTCACGTCACAACGGAGCGTAACGCTCGTCACGCTCCGTTCATCGAGGATATTCCGTGCAGCTTCACAATTTTTTTCGCAGCTCCGCCTCGTACCGGGTGCGGATTGCGCTAGGCCTGAAGGGCCTGCCATTCGATTACATTCCCGTTCATCTGTCGCGCGACGGCGGTGAGCAGTTCACGCCCGCCTATCGCTCGCTCAGTCCAGAGGCGCTCGTCCCTGTGCTCAGGAACGGCGAGGTGTCGCTCCATCAGTCGCTGGCGATCATCGAGTACCTGGACGAACTGCATCCCGAGCCACCGCTACTGCCGCGCGACCCGCTCGGCCGCGCCACCGTGCGCGCACTGGCTTTGGACATCGCGTGCGACATCCATCCGCTCAACAACCTGCGCGTGCTCAAATACCTTGGCGATGCGGCCGGGCTGACACAGGAAGCGAAAGACGCCTGGTATCACCACTGGGTCCACACGGGTTTTGCCGCGCTGGAAACCAGGCTTGCACACAGTCACACGACGGGTCAGTTCTGCTACGGCGACCAACCGACGCTAGCCGATCTCACGCTCGTGCCGCAGGTTTTCAACGCGCAACGTTTTAACGTCGATCTGAGTGCCTACCCGGTGCTTGGCCGCATCGCGCAGCGCTGCATGCAGTTGCCGGCATTCGCTGCGGCCGCGCCTGGGCAGCAGCCTGACGCACAGTAATTTGCGCGGATGACGCCCGTCATCCGCCCCACTCTTCAGCATCCCGTCCGCACTGCGCGATAATATCGGCCAGTCACACTTGCCGCCCGACCGCGGGCGGCCCACTTCCTGATACGAGTCCATGGCAAAGAACCCTGTGGCGCGCGATACGCGCCAGACTCCGCTCGACCGTCTGTACGCCCGTCCCGGCTTCATGATCCGGCGTGCTCACCAGATCTCGACCGACCTCTTCATCGAAGCCTGCGCCGCGCTCGACATGACGCCTAGCCAGTATGGCGTGTTGTACATCCTCTTCCACAGCGGCCCGCTCGAGCAGATTGGCATCGCACGTCTGATCGGCCTCGACCGCTCGACCACCGCACTGGTCGTCAAGATTCTGAGCGAGCGCGGCCTGCTCGAAAAAGCAAAAAGCGAAACGGACCAGCGCAAAGTGGAAATCTCGCTGACCGAAGCCGGCCGGCAATGCTTCCGCCAATGCGAGCGCTACGCGCAGAAATCGGTCGAAGCGCTGCTCGCGCCGTTCGATCCTGCCGAGCGCACGCAATTTCTCGCGTTGCTCGACAAGTTCGTTTCGCACTTCAACGACAACACGCGCGTGACATTGGGATAAAACGAATCGGCGAGCCCATGCTCGCCGATTCGTTCGCCGCTCGTGCCGCTCTTGCCGCTTCGCTAGAGACACACAGCGGCGTTCACCGATTACTTCGCCGGTGCGGCGTCGAACCCGTACATCTGCGAATCGACGCGCGGCACGATATGAATCCCGTTGCGTGCGGCGAAGGTCGAAACCTGCAGATGAGTCGGAATGATGCCCACTTCATCGTGTAGCACCTTCGACGTTTGCTGGTAAAGCGCTTCACGTTTCGCATTGTCGACCGTTGCCAACCCCGCGTTCAACGGCTTCCAGAAGTTCGGCGAATCGTATGTCTGGATGTTGATCTTGCGAAACGGATTGTTGGTCGGATTCGAGAACAGCGATTCGAGCTGCACGCCCATGTCGCCCGCATCCGCGCCCCAGCCGATCATGAAGAAGCCCAGTTGCAGCTGATTCACGCGCGAGATAAAGGTACCCATCGGTTGCGTCTCGACCTTGGTCTTGCACCCGATGCGCGTCAGCATTTGCGCGACACCCTGCGCCAGTTGCGAATCGTTGACGTAGCGATCGTTCGGCGCGAAGAGCGTCAGCGAAAAGCACTCGGGATAGCCGGCTTCGGCCAGCAGCTTCTTCGCTTCATCCGGCTTGTACGGATCGGGCGGCAGCGCCGGGTTGTAGCCGAACATCGTACTCGGCACGCTGTTCTGCGTCGCCACGCCCAGGCCTTGCAGCACGCGGTCCACCAGCACCTGCCGATTGATCGCCAAAGAGAACGCACGGCGCACGCGCACATCCTTGAACGGATTCTTGCCCAGGGGCTTACCGTTGTTGTCCGTCACATACGGCGCGTTGTCGTTTAGCTGATTCATCACCCAGAAGACCATCAGGGTGCTGGGCTTCGTGTAGACGGCAAGCTGTTTGTCAGCCTTGATGCGCGCGACATCCGCGCTCGGTACGTCGATCACCGCGTCGACGTCGCCCGACAGAATGGCCGCCACGCGCGCCGCCGCATTCGGCAGAATCCGCACGGTCACCTTGTCATAGGCCGGCTTGTCGCCCCAGTAAGCGTCGTTGCGGACGAGTTCGACGCGATCGCCCCGCAAAAAGCGGGAGAACTTGTAAGGCCCCGTGCCGACGAGACCCTTGCCGGTTTCGAAGTCTTCGCTCTTGAGTCCCTGCGTGTCTTTCTTCGACAGCATGAAGATCATCGACAGATAGTTTGGCAGCACAGCCAGCGGCCGGGCCGTGGTCAGCTTGACCGTGTACGGATCGACCACCTCCACCTTGGTGATGTCTTTCGTGAAGACGCCAAACGTAGCCGGCGAATTGGTCAGCGTGTCAGGACGCGCGAGCGAATAGTCCACATCGTCCGCCGTGAACGACGAGCCGTCCTGGAACTTGA
This sequence comes from Paraburkholderia sediminicola, assembly GCF_046027825.1. GTDB lineage: Bacteria > Pseudomonadota > Gammaproteobacteria > Burkholderiales > Burkholderiaceae > Paraburkholderia > Paraburkholderia sediminicola_D. Next base: position 36,166 of record NZ_JAQQDU010000028.1, on the reverse strand, counting down.
CGTTCTTGCGCAGCTTGATTTCCCACGTCTTGTCGTCGAGCGGCTTCCACGACTCGGCGAGCCCGGGCTGCAACCGGCCGTCTGGCGACATGTCGATCAACGGCTCGAACACATTGCGCGCCACGTTGCGGTTGCCCGGCAAGTTGGCGAACTGCGGATCGAGCGACGTGACGTCTGCGCTGACCCCGTACTTGAATTCCGCTGCACCTGCATTCTGCTGCACGAACACGCTCGCGGCCAACGCACCGGCCATGACTGCCAGCCGGCCCCAGCCCCGCAAAGTTGTTCCCATCTCCGTCTCCTATATGTGCAGAACCCGCAAGGGTACCCGCTTTATTGAGGAAGCCGTTATCGGCTTCCATCTGAAACCAGCGCACCGAACTGAACACGCGCAGTAACGGCAAGTGTGCGGCGTCGTCACTTCGTGTTTACGAGCATCTTCATCGCCTCAAAATGCCTTCTGTATAACTATATTATCGTTATACACTTCTATCGAAGTCAAGCACTGCTCAAGTTGATGACGGGCGCTGCAGGACCACCGCGCGGCCTTTCGTTCACCCAACGAAATGGTTGCACTTGCAACACGTTGCGAGACAGGAACAACTGCGCACGAAGCCTCGCAAAACATGCGGCATCTTTAACGAACTTAGCGCAGACTATTCATGGAAAGGAGACAAACAATGAGAAAGACCCTCGCCGCACCGCTTGCTGCCGTGTCACTTTGTACTTTTGCAGCGGGTGCACAGGCGCAGAGCAGCGTGACGATTTACGGGATCGTCGACTCGGGGATCAGCTACGTTAGCAACAGCGGCGGCCATTCCGCTTGGGTCTTCGACACGGGTGTCCCACAGGGCAACCGGCTCGGATTCAAGGGCGCCGAAGATCTGGGTGGTGGCCTGCAAGCGCTGTTTCGCCTTGAAAACGGCTTCAACCTGAACGACGGCAGCATGGGTCAGGGTGGCCTCATGTTCGGACGCCAGGCTTACGTGGGTCTCGCGAACCAGATCGGCACGCTGACGCTCGGCCATCAGTACGACTTCATGGGCGACATCATCGGCAACTACTCGATCGCCTACGTCGCCGGCGTGTATGCGTTCCATCCGGGTGACTACGACCGCGTATCGGGCGACCGGCTGGATAACACGGTCAAATTCGTCAGCAACAACTTCGGCGGCTTCACCGCCGGCGCGATGTACGGCTTCGGCAATACGGCGGGCAACTTCCATCAGAACAGCTCGATGAGTTTCGGCCTGACCTACGATCGTGGCCCGCTCAGTCTCGGCGCAGCCTATACGGATATCAATAACTTCAGCATCAATCCGACCAACGATCTGGGCGTCAACACGCTATTCGGCCAGCCGCTAACAGGCAACCCGATTGTGGCCGACAGCATGAAGACATGGGGGCTCGGCGGCAGCTATTCGATCGGCAAAGTCGGCATCATGGCGAACTACACCGGCACGCGGATTTCGTACATGGGCAATTCGGCCACACTGAGCACCCTGGAAGGCAGCTTGCTGTACCACTTCACACCGGCGCTGGTCGCCGGCGCGGGGTACACCTATTCGAAGCTCGAGAGTTCGCACTGGGGCCAGACGTCGGTTGGGATCGACTACTTCCTGTCGAAGCGCACCGACCTGTATGCCCAGGTGAACTATCAACTGGCGAGCGGTGACGGTACGCGTGCGGTCATTCTGACGCTGCCGACGTCGAGCACCAACAAGCAGGTCGTGGCGGGTGTTGGCATACGCCACAAGTTCTGATCGATTGATCGCGAGACGTGCCGCTCGATGGCGAGAGTCGAGCGTCACACATTTATGCCGGCGCAAGCCGGCTTTTTTTTGTGCCGCTGGAATTAAGGCTCGCGCGAACTCACTGCCTCGTCTATGCGCCGCCCATGAAAAAACCCGGTGTGAACCTCCAGCATCGCTGCTGTACGACTCACACCGGGCCAGACTTCAAGCGTGCCGTTGACTTCAGTCGATCAGATGACACGCAGCGAATTGCCCATCGACAGCGCGCTTCAATTCGGGCACGACCTCCTTGCAGACGGGCAACGCGTGCGGGCAGCGCGGATGAAAATGGCACCCCGAAGGCGGATTCATCGGCGACGGAATCTCGCCCTTGATTGCGTAGAAGGTCTTCTTGCGCTTATCGAGCGACGGCACTTCCGCCAGCAAAGCCTGCGTGTACGGATGCTGTGGATTCTGATAAACCTGCTCGGTGGGTCCCGATTCCACGATCTTGCCGAGATACATGACGACAATGCGATCCGCGATATGGCGCACCACGCCCAGATCGTGACTGATGAACAGATACGTCAAACCGAGTTCTTCGCGCAGCTTGATGAACAGGTTCAACACCTGCGCCTGAATCGACACGTCAAGTGCCGCCACCGATTCATCGCAAACGAGGAACTTCGGACTCACCGACAGCGCACGCGCAATACCGATACGTGCGCGCTGGCCACCCGAGAACTGATGGGCGAAGCGGTCCATCGAATCCGGATCGAGGCCCACCCGTTCAAACAGCGCGCCGACAAAATCGCGCGTATCTGCTTTACGGATGAAGCCATGCACGTGCGCCCCTTCCGCCACAATATCCGCGGCCCGCATGCGCGGATTGAGCGACGCGTACGGATCCTGGAAGATCATCTGGATATCCAGTTCAGCGCGATTGCGCTCGCGCCGGCCGAGCGACGCCATATCCGTATCCTGCCAGTAGCGCTTGCCGCTCGTCGGCCAGTAGACGCCGGCCGCCAGCCGGCCGACCGTCGATTTACCGCAGCCGGATTCGCCGACCAGTCCGACCACTTCTCCAGCGCTCACACTCAGGCTCAGATCGGTGACCGCTCGCACGCCCTTCGGCGGCTGCCGTCCAGTGATAGCGCGGACGAAGCGGCCCGTCGCATCCTGTCTCGGTGCGAACGTCTTCGTAACATGACGCAATTCGAGCAGCGGGGTCATGCGATCTCCTCATGTTCATCGACGACGGGCCGGATGCAGCGAACCATGTGGCCGTCGTGGTCAATCGATTCGGCAATCTCGTGCGCACATTCGGGCACCGCGGATGAACAGCGCGTGCGGAACGCACAGCCACCGCCTAACGCGAGCAGCGAAGGCGGCGCACCGGGAATCTGCCGCAACATCACGCCTTTGGGATTGCGGCTCGGAATCGAATTCATCAAGCCGCGCGTATAAGGGTGACGCGGCGTATCGAGCACCTGATCGACGCTGCCGTATTCGGCGATCCGGCCGCCGTACATCACGCACACGCGATCCGCCAGCCCCGCGACCACCGACAGGTCGTGCGTGATCCAGATCAGCGCCGTCCCCGAGTTGCGGCACAGTTGCTGGATCTCACCGAGAATCTGCGCCTGAATGGTGACGTCGAGCGCGGTAGTCGGTTCGTCAGCGATCACCACCTCGGGCCGGTTGATCAGCGCAATCGCAATCGCGACGCGCTGACGCATGCCGCCGGAGAACTGATGCGGATAACACTTCAGACGCTCGTCCGGCGCCGGGATACCGACCTGCGCAAGCGCCGCGCGCGCTTCGTCGAGCGCCGCGCGACGGCTCATCGGCCGGTGCGCGAGCACCGCCTCGACCATCTGCGTATCGATACGCAGCACGGGATTGAGCGTCATCATCGGATCCTGGAAAATCATCGAGATCCGGTTGCCGCGAATCTTGCGCCATTGCGCCTCGGTGCATGCGGCCAGTTCCTCACCTGCCAGCTTGATGCTGCCGCTCACCACCTTGCCCGGGGGATCGATCAGACCCATGATCGAATAGCCGGTTTGCGATTTACCGGAACCGGACTCACCGACTACGCCCAGAATTTCGCCCCGCGCGACGCTGAAACTCACACCGTTCACTGCTTTCACGATGCCGCGCGGCGTCGTGAAGTGAGTGCACAGATTGTTGACCTGCAATGCGGGCTGAGTCATTTCTTCAACCTCGGGTTGAGCACATCGCGCAGGCGATCCGCCATGAGATTCAGGCACAGCATCAGCAACAGCAGCGCGACGCCCGGGAACACGCTGATCCAGTAGGAACCGGACAGCAGGTAGTTATATCCGTTCGAAATCAGCAGACCGAGCGACGGCTCCGTAATCGGCAACCCAAGACCCAGAAACGACAGCGTCGCTTCAAGCGAGATCGTGGTCGCCATCTGCACGGTTGCGACGACCAGCAGCGGCGGCACGCAATTGGGCAGCACATGGCGGAAGATGATCCGCGTGTCGCTCAGTTTCAGGCAACGCGCCGCCTCCACATACTCCTTGCGCAACTCGACGAGCGCGGAACCTCGCGCCGTACGCGCATACACCGCCCATTGCACCAGCACGAGTGCATAGATGATCTTGTCGACCCCTTTGCCAAATGCCGCGATAAACACCAGCGCAATCAGAATCGAAGGGAACGAAAGCTGGATGTCGGCAAGCCGCATGATCAGCGCGTCGACCTTGCGTCCATAGAATGCGCCGATCAGACCCAGCGCTACACCGATGCCCAACGCGAGCACGGTACAGACGAGGCTCACGTACAGGCTCGTGCGCATGCCGTAGAGAATCGCGGACAGCATGTCGCGCCCCTGATCGTCAGTGCCGAGCCAGTAGATATGTGCCCCCATCGACGCATGCGCAAGCGGCGGAAGCTGTGAATCGCTCAGGTCGAGCTGGGCGAGGTCATAAGGATTCTGCGGCGCAATCCACGGTGCGAACACCGCCAGCGCAGTAATCGCGATAAACAGCACGAGCCCTGTGAGCGCGAGTTTGCTCTGGCTGAATTCGCTCCATAGCGCGCTCAGTTGCCCGCCCATGCGTGCAAACCGATGCGGACGTTTCACCGGTTTGGCGGCGGTCATGTTGGAAGCGGTGGAACCAGTAGTTTGGGCGCGCGGTTCGGCCACGGTCGTTCCTGTGATGGGTGCCATGTCAATTCACCTCCGCCGTCACCGAGATGCGCGGATCGAGCAGCGAATACAGAATGTCGACGATCAGGTTGATCAGCATATAGATCGCTGCGACGGTCAGCAGATAGGCAATGACCACTGGGCGATCGAGCGCATTGATCGAATCGATCAGCAGTTTGCCCATGCCCGGCCATGCGAATACAGTTTCCGTGACGATCGAAAAAGCGATCAACCCGCCGAGGTTGATACCGATCACCGTCACGAGCGGGATCATGATGTTCTTCAGGATATGCACGCCGACAATGCGCGATGCGCTCAGCCCTTTGGCCCGCGCGAACTTGACGTAGTCGGTCAGTGCGGTTTCGCGTGTCGAGGAATACGCGAGCCGGATAATCAGCGCGATGTTGAAGAGTGCGAGATTGAGCGCCGGCAACAGCAGGTGCTTCCAGCCGTCGAGCGTCAGAAAGCTCACCTGCATGCCGAGCCATGACGTCGTGGTGCCGCGTCCGCCTGAAGGCAGCCAGCTAAGTATCACCGAGCAGACGAGAATCAGGATCAGGCCGACCCAGAACGTCGGCAAACTGAAACCTATCGTCGACGATGCGGTAATGATGCGCGAGGAGAGCTTCTCGGGGCGCAATCCGGCGACCATACCAAGCGGTATACCAATGACAATGGCCATCAGCATGGCAATCACCGATAACTCGAGCGTTGCGGGCATCCGCGAGACGATCATCTGCGCAACCGGTGCGCCGGTCAGGAACGACGTGCCGAAGTCGCCGCGCAACGAGTGGCTGAGGAAATGCCAGTACTGGAGCCACCACGGCTGATCCAGTCCGAGCGATGCAATGATGCGCGTGCGCATCTCGGGTGTGGCGCTGTCGGGGACCATCAGCGCAATCGGGTCGCCCACAACGTAGACGCCGGCAAACACGAGCAGCGACATCGCCCAAAGCGCAAGCACGCTCTGGAACAGTCTCCGCAGAATAAACTCAAGCATGGATTGTCTCGCTCCAACGGGGATGAGTTCGAGCGACAGGACTTGTATTCGCCTGTTCGTGGCCACGGATGCTGCGGGCAGTCCGTGGCCGGGCTCTATCTCGAAAGTATAATATAGTTTAATTTAGGTGAGTTTCTATCTCACGCGTTGACCACCACAAGTTCACGCAACGCCGTAAAGAACCTTTCGTTTTCCTGCGGCAATCCGACCGTGACACGCAGCCACTCGCCCAGCCCGTAGTCCACCACCTTGCGGACGATGATGCCGCGCCTGAGCAGCGCATCGAACAGCGCGGCCGAATTGCCCACCTTGATCACGACGAAGTTGCCCTGGCTTTTCACATGCGGGAGCCGCAGCGCGTCGCAGACCTCGTAGAACCGCTCAATCCCTTCGCGATTCAGGCGATACGATTCGTTCAGGTAGTCGTCGTCGTTCAGTGCGGCAATGGCCGCAGCCTGTGCCAGTGAATTGACATTGAACGTCTGCCGCACACGGTTCAGAAGATCGGTGACGTAAGGCGTCGCGATAGCGAAACCGACCCGTAGTCCAGCCAACCCGAATGCCTTCGAGAAGGTTCGCGACACGACCAGATTCGGATAGCGCCGCACGAGTTCGGTGCTGTCGTAACGATGACCCGGTTCGAGATACTCGTTATAGGCCTCATCGAGCAGCACAACGACATTGGCCGGGATGCGATCGAGAAACGCGGTCAGTTCGCCGACGCTGAAGAACGTGCCGGTCGGGTTGTTCGGATTCGCGAGATACACCACGCGCGTCGCCGCGTTGACCGCCAGCGCCATGGCGTCAAGATCGTGGCCGTAGTCTTTGGCGGGCACGGCGACCATTCGCGCGCCGGTTGCCTTGACCGCGTTCTGCCACGCCATGAATGCGTATTGCGACGACACGGCATTGCAATCGCTGTCCGGCTGCGCAGCCTGCAGGAAGGCACGTGCGACGAGTTCGAGAATGTCGCTCGAACCGTTGCCGAGCGTGATCCAGTTACGCTCGACGTTGTACTTCTGGCCCAGCGCCACTTTCAACGCATGACCGTTCGGATCGGGGTAGCGTGCCCCGCTGTTGACGATCGCGTCGATGGCCGCACGTGCCTTCGGCGGCATGCCGAGCGGATTTTCATTCGAGGCGAGCTTGATGATGCTGGCTTCCGGCAGCCCGTACTCGCGCGCCGTTTCTTCGATGGGTTTGCCTGCCTGATAGGGCTTCAACGAGCCGATGTAGGTGGGAGCGACAGGACGCAATTCGTTTGTCATGGGAACACCTTTGCTGACTTCGATAGAGGAATGAGGATGAGTGGCGCGCCGCGGGCGCACCAGGCGCAGCCGCCTGCTATTAAAGGAACTTCGTCGGCCAGATCATCGTGCGCCAGATGTGTGCCGACGGACTGCCGTCGAAGCCGAGTCCTTCCTTCGGCTGCCGGAAATTGCGTCCGATGATGTCGACGAAATCGTCGAGACTCACCACTGCGTTCGGATCGAACGAATAGATGTCGTGCAACGTGATCGAACGGCTCGACATGTACCACTTGTGATTGCGCGCGTACTCGTAGTCGCGCTGGATATACGGCTCAGGCTCGTAATCCTTGCCGAAATAGCGCAGATACGCGTCCGGATACCCATAACCTACCGATTCATCCGCGAAAAAACGCAACGCCTGGTGATACTGGATGGCCCAACTGACCTCCTCGTCCACGTACGGCGCGATCATCTGTGCGCCCCAATAGCCGTGATCGCCACGAATGAAACCGGCCACGCTGATGTCATGTAACAGACAGGCCAGCACGATCTTCTCGTTCTGCCCGGCTTTCAACGCGTGCGTCGCGCTTTGCAGCACGTGATTGGCCGGCCCGAAGCGGTACTTGAAGAAGTCGATCAAGGTGGGGTTCGCGGGCATCTTCTGCAGGCGCGGATCGTCGCCCATCATGAAGTGGCCCGTGCCCGGCGGCGGTGGAATGGCCTGCGTCGGATCGCGGTCACCTGATGTGTAGATCACTGATTTCACGACGCGCCGGTCCAGCTCCGCGATCATCTCGTGTTCCAGCACATCGGCGCGCTCGGAAAGCGTAGGCTCATGCCCGCCTGCGGTTTGATTGCTCATTGCGATTGCTCCTCTGTCTCTTCGATACCGGACCGCGCGTCTAGCGATTCCAGCCGTAAATATCGAGCGTCAATTCACCCGCGGCGATGCGCGCGAGTATTTCCGCTTCCTTATCCTCACGTTCGTGCGCGGCGCGCAAGGTGCTGCCGACCGCTTCCTGCGCGAGTACCACAACGCCGTCCGCATCGCCCACCACCAGGTCGCCCGGCCGCACTGCGACATCGCCGATACGCAGCGGATGATTGATCCAGCCGCGTGCCGCGAAATCTTTGGTCGTGCCGCGAATGCACAGGCCGCGCGAAAACACCGGGAAACCGATGCGCGCGAGCAGCTCGGCATCGCGAACGCAACCGTCGATGACGAGGCCTGCCACCCCGCGCTCCTTGGCCGCCGTCGACATGACCTCGCCCCAGTAGCCGGCTTCGTAGTAGTCGCTCGTATACACCACCAGCACATCACCCGGCTGCGCGACGACCAGCGCACGATGCAACCAGAGATTGTCGCCAGCCGGCGAATGCACGGTAACCGCCGGGCCGCAGACACGGAATGCGGGACTGACCGGCTTGATCGCCGACGGCAGCGCGCCCAGTTTGTTGGCCGCTTCGAGCAAGGTCGCGGACGGAAAGGCGCGGGCCGCCTCGATCACTTCGGCGGCCGGCCGCTCGATCGAAGCGGTCACCAGCGGCGAATCGATGAAAGGGTACGACATGGTGTCTCCTGATGGATATTCTGATGGCTCGCGTGTCGTGGCGTCGTGAGCGTCGGCGCTCAGACGCTCACTTTGCTCTGCAGCGCGTGATAGCGATGCTGCTGGCGCGCCTCGTCGAGCCGCATACCTTGCCGCGCCGCCTCGCGAATCGCCTGCTCCGCTGCGTGAATCTCTTCGGCGGCAGCGAGTACGCGGTCTTCGTGGGCGTGCGGAATCACGATCACGCCATCCGCGTCGCCAACGACCAGGTCGCCCGGCAACACACGCGCGTTACCAATGTTGACCGGCACCTGCATGCTTTCGACTTGCACGCGGTCTTTGCCGGTACGCATCCAGTGACCCTTGCTGAACACAGGGTAACCCAGCGACAGGCACAGGCTCACATCGCGGCAGATTCCATCAATGACGGTGCCGGCGATTTTCCGCCGATGCGCGATCTCCGTAAGGATGTCGCCCCAGACCGTGCAGTCTTCGCGGCCGGCGTTATCCAGCACGATCACGCCGCCTTCCGGGACGTCGTCGATATAGTCGCCAACGGTGCCGGGCGGCGTTGTCGGCGGTCCGTAAAGAATCGTGAACGCACGGCCGCTCAGACGGAAACTCGCATCGCGCGGCTTGATGCCGGTACATTGACCGACGATGCCGAGGCGATCCAGTGCATCGCTCAGTGTCGCGGTATCGAGGCGCTGTGCGCGCTGCGCATTCTTGTCGCTCATGTTTATCCCCTGTCCTGCAACATATATTCGTAGTCCGCACCCATCACCTGGGCAATGGGCACACCGTTCAGCAGTTTTTTCGCCATCGCCGCTTCCTTGCCGGCAATCAACTCGGCGGCGGCCAGCACACGCTCGATGTCCGCGGCAGCAATGAAGATCACCGCGCTGTTATCGGCGATCACATAGTCGCCCGGATTGACGCGAACCTGTGCAACCGTGATCGGCACATTGGTGCCGGCTTCGGCAACGCGATTGCGTGCGGTGAACGCCGTCAATGCCCGCGCGAAAACTGGAAAGTCGTATTGCCGCGCTTCATCGATATCGCGCACGGGGCCGTCGGCAATCACGCCCTCGATGCCGCGCAATGACGCGCCGAGCGAGAGAATGCCGCCCCAACTGCCGGCGTCGAGCCCCGTGTGCTGCTCGACCACGATCACATCGCCCGCGCCGGCAAATTCGACGGCCGTCGTGCCGAGATGGCGCGGCGCACCGTTATGCGAGGCCGCGCTTATCTGCGCGGCCTCTACCAGTTTCACGGTCACGACCCTGCCGGCAATGCGGCGCTCGGTCGAACGTTGCGGCAAGCCGGTGACCGTGCCGGTCAAACCGAGCTTGTCGAGTGCATCCGATACTGCGCAACAGTCGAGCCGCTGCAGGCGTCGAGTGTTGTCATCTGCTTTTTTCATGCGTGTCTGCTCCGTTCCTCATATTCGCCTTTTTTTGCCGCTATCGCCGCTGCTGCTCACTCCCAGCAGGCAAACGCCATCCCCGAGCCTGTCCCGGCTTCCGAGCGATAACATGCGACGTAGTCGATCAGCTTCATCTTCAGCGACGCGCTCGCGGCAAGGCCGACAAGCGGTAACCAGCTCTTGATTTCCGAGGTATTACCGTTGAAATGCGACTCCGGAATATCACACAGCGTGGCTTCGTCGCCCTCGGCGAGCGCAGTCAGCACGCGGTGATCGAGTGCTTCGTCAACCACGAAGTGACTCATGCCACCAGAGGCGACCACCACCACCCGCAGTTCGGCCGGCAAGCGCCGGATCGCCGCACCGAGCGCGTGGCCGAGCGCCAGGCAGCGCGCCACGCGAGGCTGATTCGGCGCCACGCCGACGTTCAGAAACACGGGCACCGACGGCGGTGGCGCATCGCGCATCACCCGGCGATAGACGAAACCAAACGCGTGTGGAATGCCGTGCTGGCGATCCTCGCCTTTTGGTAACCGGTTCGAAACGGCGATATCAAAACCGTCATCGACAAGCGACTGCACCAGCGTCAACGCGTGATCCGGCGCGCCGGGATAAACCGCCCCTTCCGGCGGACAGTGGCCATCCTCCGCCTCCGCGACACCCGGCGGCAGACGGCGGCGCTGTTCTTCCGACAGCGGCAGGTTCTCGATCTGCTCACCGCCGAATATCGTGATTGCCGGCGTCAGGTCGTCCTTGAACACCTCGCGCTGATCGTTGCCGAGCACGATGACGAGATCAGGTTTCATCGCATGGAAGCGTTCGGCAAGCGTATCGAGAGCTCGCTGGCAAGCGGCATAGCGTTCCTGCTTTGACGCATCGGTGACCGCCGCCGCAAAGCCCGGTGCGCGCGCGTCCAGCAGCGCCGCGTAGTCGTAAGAGCACCCCTGAAACCAGTGCGACGGATTCTTCAGATCCGCGCCGGCCCGCAAATGCCAGAGATCAGGTGGCATCGACAGCAAGGGGCCGTGGGATGTGGCGATCGCGCCGATCATCGTTGCCATGCCGCGCTCCCGTTGAACGTGTTTTTCATAACCGAGGGCTTCAACGTGTCGCGGCTGTGCCAGCCGGCAGGTCGAGACGGAACACCTTGCGCGCGTTACCCTCGAAAATCATGCGTTTTTCGTCGCTGCTGAGCCATTCGAAACTTTCGATGACCGGACGAATGTCATCCAGCCAGCGGCCCGTCTGCGGATCCTTCACCGTGCCGACCCCCGGCCGCTCCGCACCGAAGATGCAGCGATCCGCGCCGACCGTCTTGATGAGCAGACGCAGCGCCTCTTCCGAGTACAGCACCGTGTCGTAGTAGAGACGGCGCAAGCTGTCGAGAAACGGTTCGCTTGCGCGTCCCGGCCGCAGCGAGGGGGCCTGGAAGCGTCCGAACTGATACGGCACCGCGCCGCCGCCATGCGAGACGACAATCTTCAACTGCGGGAAGTCCTTGAACACACGCGAACGCGCGAGCGCCATCACCGCGATCGTTTCTTCGTTGATGAAGTGCAGCGAATAGTTGTGACGGTCCGAACGGCATCCCGCCGAATGCAGGTACGCGGGCACATCGAGTTCGACGAGCTTCTCATACAGGGGATACCAGTATTCGCTGCCGAGGTCGGGCACCTCGTTGGTTGCCAGCCCCTCGCTCGGGTCGGTATTCAGCAGCACGCCGACGAGGCCGAGTTCCTTGATGCAACGCTCCAGTTCCGGCAAACATCCGCTGACGGGCTCGCCCCACGCCTGCGGCAAACCGCCGACGCCGCGAAACGTCTGCGGCATGAGCCGCGCCTGCTGCGCGATCATGTCATTGGTTTCCTCGGTGAACCAGTGGACAATCTTCGCCGGCTTTTCGCTATGCATCATCTGGTACGGACGCGGCGAGATCAACTGCAGGTCCGTGCCGATGTCACGCAACTGCTCGACGTGCGATTTGGTGCCGAATGTCGGTGCATTGAGTACCGCCAGCATTTCGTCGTCGCTGATCTGTGCGGTGCCACGGCCGTGCGCGCCGCGATGGGAAACAAGACCGGACTTCCAGACGTAAAGAGAATCCGGCGCGGTGACGTGCGCGTGCGCATCGATGATCATGAAGGTCTCCGTTAAATAGTGTGGGTTCAAGCCCGGACCGCTTCCGGGTCGGGTTGGATGTATGCCGCCGGCGTCATCGGAATGAAGCTTGTGCGAACGATCTGGATCCGTTCCTGCATCAGGCGGCGAGCCATCTCGACTTCGCCGCGGCACACCGCGTCGAACAGACGCCGATGCGAAGCGATCACGCGATTCGCCGTGTCCGCACTCGTATAGGTGGCGAGCAAAGGCGTCAGCACAAAACGCAGCGCCTTGAACTGCGCGAGCAAAACCCGATTCCCTGAAGCTTCGACGAGTGCTTCGTGAAAGCGCAGCGACGCGTCAGTAAATGTCTCGAGTTGCTTGCGTGCGTCTCCCGCGCCGTGCAATGCGTCACGCAGTGCCGTGCGATGCACGACAGTCAGGTTTTCCGCTGCTTTCTCCGCGGCCATCACTTCGATCGCCATTTGCGCATCGAACACTTCGCTCGCGCCGGCGCCGATGAGGCTCAGTTGTATCGACAGCGCGTCGGCAAAGCGCTCCGGGTTCGCACCGGCAATCCACACGCCGCCCTTCGCGCCCATACGGATCTCGACGATGCCGACCGCTTCCAGCGTTCTCAGCGCATCACGGGCGGCGGTACGGCTAACGTTAAACTGCTGCGCCAGCGAGGCCTCACTGCCGAGAAAGTCGCCCGCCTTCACCTGCTTCGAAAATAGCGCGGCACGCACTTGCGATGCGACGCGCCATGACAGCTTTTCCGTTTGCACGGATTCCCAGACTGTCGAAGTCCGCGCGTGCCTGGCATCGTGCAGGAGATTTTCTTTCATTAGTCGTACGAATCGTATTGACTGGTCCATGAGCAGGCTTCGAACGGTACTCAAAGCACTCACTGCGTCAGGGGATCTTTGTTAAATATAATATATATAACTTATTTGAGATTGGCCAGTGGCGATCAATGTTTCGATCGCCGCTTCTGCACTATGCTCAGGACACGGCTTGTTGAACGAACTTCGTGACCAGGTAGGCCTGCAGGCCCTCAATGCCGTTTTCGGAGCCAATACCGCTTTCCTTGACGCCGCCGAACGGCACTTCCGGCCCTGAGACCAGCATGCTGTTGATGCCGATCATGCCGGCCTCGAGACCATTCGACAGTTGCAGCGCGCGCCGATCCGAACCGGTGAACGCATAGGCCGCAAGTCCATATTTCAATCGATTAGCCCGCTCGAGCACTTCTTCGACGGTCTTGAATGAACTGAAAGGCACCACCGGACCGAACGGTTCTTCATTCATGATGCGCGCCTGTTCTGGCACGTCAGCCAGCACGGTTGGCGCGTAGAAGAAACCGGGACGATTCAGGCGCTGGCCGCCGAGCAGCAAGCGCGCGCCATGCGACACCGCATCCTTGACGAACTCGTCCGCCGCGGCGAGCCGGCGTGCGTTGGCAACCGGGCTCGCCTGCGTGTCGGGCTCGAAGGCCGAGCCGACCTTCAGCTTCGCGGCCACTTCGACAAACTTATCGATGAAGGCACCGTACACGCCCTCCTGAATATAGAAGCGCGTTGGCGAAATGCAGGCTTGCCCGGCCTGGCGAAACTTGGCATTGGCGGTCATCGTGGCAATACGCGCCACGTCGACGTCGTCGCAGACGATCATCGGCGCATGGCCGCCCAACTCCATCACCAGTTTCTTCAGGCCGTGCGTAGCGGCGAGACCCGCGAGATGCTTGCCGACCGGAATCGACCCGGTGAATGCCACGGCCTTGATGACGTCCGAGGCGATCAGATATTCCGACACTTGCGCCGGCTCGCCGAAGACCAGATTCAGCACCCCCGGCGGCAAACCCGCATCCTGGAAGCAGCGCACCATCGCCGTGGTGGATCCAGGCGTCTCTTCGGCAGCCTTCAGAATCACCGAGCAACCCGCCGCGAGCGCGGCCGCGACAGTACGTGCGGGAATCCGTACGGGAAAATTCCATGGCGTGAACGCCGCCACCGGTCCGACGGGCACTTTCAGTACGAGTTGGCGGGAATTCGGCAGCGGGCCAGGCACCACACGCCCATAGGCGCGACGCCCTTCTTCCGCAAACCACTTGACGATGTCGGCTGAGCTGTGCGCTTCCTGCAGGCCGTCGGCCAGCATCTTGCCGTGCTCAAAACTCATCAGCGTGCCGATTTCGTCTGCGCGTTCGTGCATCAGCGCGGCGGCTTTGTCGATGATGGCAGCCCGCTCGGACGCGCTCATGCGCGACCACGTCGCAAACCCGGCCGCCGCCGCGGCGAGTGCGTCGTCAAGGTCAGCTTGCGTGGCAAGCGGCAAGTGGGCGAGCACCGTTTCGTCGGCGGGATTGATGACGGGCCGGGTGTCGCGGCTCCTGGTACGCCACGCCCCGTTGATGAACAGGCCAAGTTGAATGTCGTAACTTCTGGTAACCATCTGCGTCTCCGATATCTGATATCCGGTCGGCGCAAAGCGCCGCCGTGTGCTGTTTTCGCACCGTTACTGTAGCGCGGCCGTCACGGCTCCATGCCCATCGCTTCGAGAAAAGCTCGCCGGACATGTTCCGGCTGGCCTGCCTGAAAGCGGAAATCCTGCAGGTGATGCTTCCACAAAGGATGATTCGCGATCTCCGCGCGCGTCATACCCTCAACGAACGTAGCGCGTGCGGCAATTGGCAATTCCACACATTCATTGTGCTTCGGATCGCGGATGATGCCCTTCGGCTCACCGCCGTTCGCGACCACGTCCAGTTCCTCGAAGAAGCGCCGGCGCAGCATGACGATGCCACGATCGCTGCTGCCCAGATTCTCTTTTGTGCGATCAGCCACCACACCCTGCCCCGCCCACGCGACAAAATCCTGGTTCATTACATGGCTCGTAATCCAGCGGCCGGTCTGCGGATCGGTCACCGGACCGTGCCACGTCGGCACGCTCTTTTGCTCATAGGGCTCGCTTTCCTTCGGCACGCGGGTGAAAGCCCACGTCACGCTCAATGTGCGGGCGTCGTCGACCGGCACGCGCCACTCGAAATGCTCGCCGAGAAAGAACGCATTCGGCCACAGGCACACACGGCCGATCGACCAGAGCGGATCATTTTCATCCGCGTCGCCGCGCAGGCGTTTGTAGATGAACCCGTAGTCGAACTCGTCGAAATCGAGCTGCTTATGCGCGGGCGAGTACGGGCCGGTCTGTCCGTTCAGGCGCGCGGTCCAGTTGTTGTGCATCCATTCGAAGTGAATGGGATCGATCGAGTTCTCCTGGCATTGCAGCCAGTTGCACGGCACTTCGGATATCACGATTTGCACGAAGCCGTTCTTCCAGGAGAACGGCTCCCAGTTCGGCACGAGCGGTGCAGGTTGCGGCCCAAGATACGCCCACAGAAGACCCGCCTTCTCCTCGACCGGATACGCCTTGATCTTCACCCGCTCTTTCAGCTTCAACTGCGGATTCGCCACGTCCTCATACGGCTGCTCCGTGCATTTTCCGCCCTGGTCGTAGAGCCAGCCATGATAGTTACAGCGCAGCCCGCACTTTTCGACGAAGCCGTACGCGAGATCGGCGCGGCGGTGCGGACACTGGCGGTCGATCAGCCCGAAATTGCCGCTTAGATCCTTGTACAGCACGAGGTCTTCGCCGAGCAGGCGCACCGGCTTGACAGCCACTTTGTCGAACTCGCTCACCCCGGCAATCGGCATCCAGTAACGGCGCAGCAATTCGCCCATCGGCTCGCCCGGCCCGACCTTCGTCAAAAGTTCGTTCTTCGCTTGGGACAGCATTCTTCAAGTCTCCATTGTTATCGCCCGGCCGCTGCGCCGGCTACACGAGCACTTCGGCAGTCTCGGCCGGCTGTCATTTCCGCCGCCTTCATCATCGATCTAATGATAATACACATTATACATTATAGAAGCATTCATCGGTTCGATCGACTTCCGTCTCGCGCTTGCCGACGGTGTTTCGATAATATATATTACACATCGAAGCGCGCGCAACAGAATTTGTGTCTGCGTGGCGAGACAACTCAGGACGAGTCAACATGAAGAAAGCTATGGATACGCTACAGGTGCAACTTCGCGCGATCAGATATGAGGCGCCTACCATCAACACGTATGAATTTCACGCACCTGACGGCTCGCCGCTGCCCGGCATCACGGCCGGCGCTCACATCGATCTCCACTTGCCCAACGGGCTGATCCGTAGCTATTCGCTGTGCAATTCGCCGGCGGAGACGCACCGCTATGTGATCGGTGTGAATCGCGATCCGTCGAGCCGCGGAGGTTCGTCGTGGATGCATGACGCACTGCGTGTCGGCGCCGTCCTGACGATCGGCGCGCCCGCCAACAATTTCCCGCTGGTCGAGGACGCCGCGCATACGGTGCTTATCGCGGGAGGAATTGGCATCACGCCGCTCATGGGCATGATTCAGCGCCTGGAAGCGCTGGAGCGGTCGTGGGAGTTGCACTATTGCACGCGAACCCGCGAGGTTACTGCATTCGCCGGTGCGTTAGGACAATACGGCTCGCGTGTCCAGTTTCATCACGACGGTGAACCGGGCGGAAAGCGGCTCGATTTCGCCACCGTATTGACGCAGCACGACGACCGCACGCACTTCTATTGCTGCGGCCCGACGGCCATGCTGAATGCGTTCGAAGCAAGCGCTGCAACGTGTGGCAGCGGCGCGCGTTTTCATGTTGAATACTTCGCCGCTGGCGAAGCGCCCGCGACGTCCGGCGGTTTTAACGTGCAACTCGCACGCTCAGGCCGCCTGATTCAGGTAAACGCCGGCAAGACGATTCTGGACGCACTGATCGACGAAGGGATCGACGTCAGTTATTCCTGCTCACAGGGCGTGTGCGGCACGTGCGAAACGCGGGTGCTCTCAGGCGTGCCGGATCATCGAGACATGGTGCTGACAAAGGGCGAACAGGCGGCGAACCGGTCGATGATGATTTGCTGCTCGGGTAGCCGAAGCGAGTGCCTGGTGCTCGATTTGTGATCGCCGGGTAGCCCGGCAGCCCATGCGAATTGTATAACCGTATGATTATTCGACGGCTATGCTAACATCGCGATCAGTCTTTCGGGGTCGCACCACGCGCGCGTGCGGCTTCGGCTCATCACGTCGCAACGCTCAGGTCCGGAGATCCGAATTGAAAAAAGGTACTGTCGAAACTACGCCGCTGTGGGAACCGGTGCAGACGGAAACCTTATCCTGGCGCATCGTTTCGCAGGTGCGCGCAGCCGTCTTTTCCGGTCAGATCAAGACGGGGGATTTCCTCGGCAGCGAAACGTCGCTGTCCGCGCAATTCAACGTGAGCCGCATGGCTGCTCGCGACGCATTGCGCACGCTCGAAGCCGTCGGCATCGTGGAGATCCGTATGGGCGCGAAGGGTGGCGCGTGGATTGCACAAGGTAATCCGGAACGCTTCGCGGACGCGCTGGCCATTCAATTGCATCTGATCGGCGTCACCGGCGAGGAAATCTTCGACGCGCAAATGGCGATTGAAGTCACGTCAGCGGAACTTGCTGCACAGAACGCCACCGAGGAAGACCTCAAGAAGCTGAGCGAAATCCTGGTCGAACTCGACAAACTGCGCGACGATCCACTTGCGTTCACGGATGCGTCACTGCGCTTTCATGAAGCGATCGTCGAGTCGTCGCACAACCGGGTCCTGCTTGCGCAATTCCGTGCGCTGCGTTTTGTGTTGCAACCGCTACTCGCGCCCAACACGACGCACGCGATCGCCGCACGCGTGATCCGCTCACACAAGTCGGTACTGAATGCGATCGAAGCGCGAGACGGCGTCAAGGCGCGCGAAATCATGCAGCAACGGGTGAAAGTGATCCGTTCGCGTGTGTTGTCAGGCACCGCTGCTCAACACGCTGCCGACGACGAATAAATGAGTCGGGCTTCGCGGCGCCCTGCCGCCGCGAAGCTGACCATGTCGCCCGGGTCAACCAGCCCTGCACCTCTACCTTTGCCACAACACCTTACGACGCACTCAGCGGTATCAGCCGCGGCTTTGTCAGGCTGTATGCGATTTGTCCGAACAGGGTATTCAGGCTGTTGGTCCCACCGGCGGCATTCGCACACGTATCGGAGTAGAAATACGACGAGTTCGTCGCTATCGATGCCATCGTATTGCAGGCAGTGAGCTTGTCACCAGTGTCACCACAACTCGGCGCCGACGCGGCCTCGCCACCCAGATAAGCAACGGTGTAGATCAAAGTACCCGTGCTGCTCTTGATGGTAGCCGCCGCGTTGATGGCTGCCTGGCACTCGCTTCCATAGGTACTGCTATAGGTACTGCCCAGCTGGCTCGTCGTGGACGTCGCGATACCGTCGCTAAGCAGGATGATCACGTTCTGCCCGGGCGGAGTCTCGGTAGCGGCCGTGGCAGCCAGAGAAGTCTGCGCCGCCGTGAGCGCCTGCGCGTAGAACGTGCCCAACCCGCCCGGCGCCGGGAGGCCGCCGCAACTGCCGCCACCGAGCGCCTGCACGATACCGGAACTGGTATTCGCTGCCCCAGTACTGCCAAGGTAACCCGAGCTCGCGGAAGCAATCTGATAGCTGGCACCCGATTCCGAATAACTGCTGGCAATGGTCGGCGACTTCCCTGAGCACGTGAAATTGTAAGTTGACGATGTTTGCGGCGGAAATGCCATCAAGCCGACCTTGTCGCCGGCATTGGTCAAGCCGGTCAGCAACTTCAATGCGCCAGCCTGGGCACACTGCAATCGCGTCTGCGCCACGCCTTTTGAATTCAGGCAGTTACTGTCGGTGGTGGTACTCATCGATTTCGTGGTGTCGAGGATGATCATCACGTTGTAGAGCGCGGGCTCAGCCCCGCCCCCCGCGCCTGCCTCCGCGGTCGCACTGATCGTCTGCGACTTCATGCCGAAGACGTTGGCGAAAAAAAGCGGCACAGTCGCCTGTTGCGTCACCTTGATGCCGTTGTATCCGGACACCGCCTGTTTGTACGGCAACGTGACGCTGGACAAGGTCAAGCCGGTCACCGTAGCGGTCGCCGGGTTGACGCCACCCGGCATCGTGTTGCCTTGCCCGGCCGTGAATGCTTGTGCGTCGCTGGCGGCGGTAGCCCATGGTTTGGTCCAGAGATCCACCGCCCCGGCGAGTGCCGCGGCATCGGTGGCGCTCTGCAAGCGCCTTTGGCTGTACGCCAGATAGCCGTAGTCGACGGCAAGCGCCGCGAATCCCAAAAGGACGACCAGAGAAAGCGCCACCACAATGGAGACGGCGCCGCGCTGGTTTGCCGGCGCGCCACGAAGCTTAAGGTTTGTTCTCATGATCTCACGCCCTCTCAAACTATTGACCCGGTCGCCCTATTGCACTCGCTCCGCTGCTGTGGCATTGAGCGCGGATGGCATCATCTTAAAGAGACCGAACAAAGACCCCGTGAACAGGGGCGAAAAATTGCTGTAGGTAACGGTCACAGCCGCGGTTGCTACCGCCGCGCCGCTTGCGGCACTGGTCAGATCTGCTGCGCAAGCGGTATCGCTCGTGCAGTTGCCACCGTTTACCGAAGCCGTGATCGACAGGTTGCCGCTGTTCAGCACCGCAGCCGACGTTTGCACCTGAGTTTGCGTACCGCTATAGGGTGTCGCCGTGCCACGCTGCGCTGCAAAATAGCGGGCGCCCGCCGATGCGGCGTTGGCGACCATCACGTAATTGCTGAGCAGCCAGCCGAACTGCGCGAGGCCTACCGCGATCACGAGCAGCACCGGCACGACGACGGCAAACTCGACCGCCGCTACCCCTTTCTGCCTTTTTAGCGACATGGTCGCCCCCCACTCAAAAGATCGCGACGGTTGCCAACCAGACCGGCGCGTTGCCCGAGATAATGTTGGCCGCGGTTCATTGCACGAGCTCGGACATCGTCGCAGTCAAACTCGACGGCATGATGGACTTGAGACTGTACAAAGCACCGGTGAAGAGCGGCGAAAACGGGTAACCGAGCGACACACTCGCCTCCGTTCCGGCTGTCGGTGCCTGGGTGGAGGTTCCCAGCGCGCTTGCGCACGTGCTATCGCTGGTACACGATGTGCCGCCGACGCTCATGCTGATGGTCAGCGCGCTAGTCAACGCCGGCGTCGACGCCAATATGGCCCGCTGTGTATCGGTATAGGGCGTGGCGTAGCCTCGCTCCGATGCGAGCAGGTGAGCACCCAGGGAGGCCGCATTCGTCAGGGCCAGGTAGTTGTTCATCAACCAGCCGAACTGCACCGTGCCGAACAGCAATGCGAGCAATATCGGGAGCACAAGGGCGAACTCCACGGCTGTCGCCCCACGCTGATTTTTCCGTTTCATATGTCCTCCCTTATCGCACATGTACGCTTAACACGTCAGGAATGCGAACTGCTTTCTTTATCGACCCGGACCTTCGACGCCATCGCGCCGCCGTCACCGGCTCTAGCCAGTCATGCTGGGTAACAGAACCCTGTAGACATGGATCAAGGCCGGCCCCATCAGCACCACGAGGAGCGCCGGGAAAATACAAAAGATGAGCGGAAACAGCATTTTCAGTGCGATCTTGGCGGCCTTTTCCTCGGCGCGCATCCGCCGCCGTGTGCGCAGCGTGTCGGAAAGCACCCTCAGCGAAGCGCCGATGCCCGTACCAAAGCGTTCCGCTTGAATCAGCATGGAACTGAACGAATCAATGTCCTCGACGCCCGTGCGAAGCGAAAAATTGCGCAACGCCGTTTCTTTGGAAAAGCCGGATCGCATTTCAAGCAGCATCAGTTCAAGCTCGCTCGCGACCACCGGGCTGCGCATCCTGATTTCGTCGCCCACCTTCATGAGCGACGCGTCCAGACCCAGTCCCGCCTCGACGCAGACGGTCATCAGGTCGAGCGCGTCGGGAAAATCTTCCACCAGTACGCGCTTGCGCCAGGTAATGCGTTTTGTCAGCACGAGATTCGGCACGTAGTAACCTATTGCGCCAAGTGCGGTGAGGAACATCAAGCGCTCGTGGGTCGTCGCTGCCACGGACGAACCGACAAGCCAGAGCATCGCCAGCAGCGGTAACACGATCGCCATGGCAGTCTTGGCAGCGAAATAGATTGGCGCGGCGCTCGGCGAACGCCAGCCGGCATTCATCAGATGCAGGCGCAGAGTGGACTTCTCCCAGCCTTCCTTCGGAACGGACAACTTCGAAAAGGGCTGGGAAATCTCCGCGAGTTTTTCGAACCAGGCGATCTCCGGCAATTCGGGGCTCTTGTCCGCCCCGAACGCGATATTCGTGCCGCCGGCCTGCTCGATCCGGCGCCGCAAGTCGCGCGGCGCGAAAACATGCATCGCACCGAACGCGACGGCGAACACAACGGCGAACACACCGATCAGCAACAGAATCTGCGTGGTGTTTAGCGTCTGCATGACCCCTCCTCGATATTGTGTGGTGCGCTCTACGGTCAACAGGCGCAACTAGACCCGGATCCTGGCGATATGCCGCATCCAGAACATCCCGAACACCATGGACACGAGCATCACTTCGACCATCTTGATCCCCGCAGGGTCTTGCCACAGCACATCGAGGAAGCCCGGATTGCCCAGCATCATCAGCGCCCCCGTGCCGAACGGCAGTAATCCAAGCACCCAGGCGGACATCTTGCCTTCAGCAGAGAGGACGCGAACCTTGTCGAACAGCTTGAATCGCTCGCGAATCAGCACGGCGATGCCTTCCAGTACCTCCGAAAGGTTACCGCCCGTCTCGCGCTGGATCACTACGGCGATCACGAAATAGCGCAGGTCGCGGATCGGCACGCGCGTGGCGAGGTTCGCCAGGGCTTCGCCGATCGAGACGCCGTAGTTGATCTCATCGAACGTGATGCGAAACTCGCCGCTCATCGGCTCCGCGAACTCGGTGCTCACCATGTCGATTGCGCCGGTAAAGGCGTGCCCCGAGCGCAACGCGCGGGCCAGCATGTCGCAAACGTCCGGCAACTGCCGTTCGAGCATGCGGATGCGCTTGTTGCGCCGGTGCTGCACATACAGGACCGGCAACATGGCGCAAAACGCGCCGCTAGTTGCCGCGAAAACGAGCGGCACCCCGAACAATGCGCCCACGAGCAATACGATCGGCGGCAAGACGAGGCAGGTTCCAATGAGTCGCGCGACAGTCCACTTCAGGCCCGACTGCTGCAGAAACAGATCGATCGTATGCACGCGCGGCACACTCTGCAGGAACCTCGCCAGCCCCGACGAGCCGGCCAGCATGCGCGACTTGAGAATCGAGAGCTGCTCCTTGCTGACGTGTCCGCCTGCGGACACGGCGCGAATCCGCGAATCGACCCGGCGCGCGACCGGTCCGTGCCGGCTGTTCCAGTATTCGTAGGCGCCTTCCAGCGCCAGCGCCACGGCCACGAACAGCAGAATGATCGACGCATAGAAAATCGGTGTCATGCGAGTCTCCTGAAACAGCAGGCAATCGGATTACGCTCCAATGCCGTGCGCATCATGTCGTTTCGAAGTGCCGCGCCGGGTCGTAGACCTGGTCAGACGGTGCGACACCGAACGCCTGCAACCGCTCGGCAAATTTCGGCCGTACACCAGTCGCACAGAAATGCCCGCGAACGATTCCCTTCGAATCGACGCCGGAGCGCTTGAAGACGAAGATCTCCTGCATGTTGATCATGTCGCCTTCCATACCGGTCAATTCCGAAATGCTGACGATCTTGCGCCGGCCGTCGGTCAGTCTCGTGGCCTGCACGACCACCGAGATCGCCGAAGCAATCTGCTGACGCATGGTTTTGGTCGGCAACGAAAGCCCACCCATACTGATCATGTTTTCAAGGCGCGTCAGCGCGTCTCGCGGGGTGTTGGCGTGGATCGTCGAGAGCGAGCCCTCGTGCCCGGTGTTCATCGCGTTGAGCATGTCGAGCGCCTCGGCCCCGCGCACTTCGCCGAGAATGATGCGATCGGGGCGCATCCGCAGCGCATTGCGCACCAGCGTGCGCTGGGTGATCTCGCCGCGCCCTTCGATGTTCGGCGAACGCGTCTCGAGCCGCAGCACATGCTCCTGGCGCAGTTGCAGTTCGGCAGCATCTTCGATCGTGACAATGCGTTCGTCGCCGGGAATGAAGCCCGACAGGACGTTCAGCAGCGTGGTCTTGCCGCTGCCCGTGCCGCCCGACACGAGAATATTCACCTTGGCGCGCGCCAACGCATCGAGCACTTCGGCCATCGGCGGCGTCAGGCTTTGCAGTTCGACGAGGTCGGAGACCTGCAATGGGTTGGCGGCGAAACGCCGTATCGACAGCAGCGGGCCGTCGACTGCGCACGGCCGGATGATGGCGTTGACGCGCGAGCCGTCTGGAAGGCGCGCATCGACCATTGGGCTCGATTCGTCGATATGCCGTCCAACGCCCGAGACAATTTTCTCGATCACCTTCATCAGATGCGCGTCGTCATAGAACGTCACATCGGTGGCTTCAAGACGCCCTCTTCGCTCGACGTACGTATGGCTGTATGTATTCACCAGAATGTCGGACACGGTAGGGTCGCGCAATAGCACCTCCAGCGGTCCGAAGCCGAACATCTCGTCATGCACGTCGACGACGAGCTGCCGGCGTTCGAGATCGTTCGCCGGTGCTTTCTGATCCTCGAGGATGCGTCCAATCAGCGCGGAGATTTCCTGGCGAACCTGCTCAGGGGGCAGCCGCGAAAGGCGTTCAAGCTCGACGCGGTCGAGCACGGCCTGATGAATCTCGCGTTTCAGTTTCTGGTACGCGGCACGCATCATGCCGGCTTGTGGATTCGACTGACCCGAAGACTCGCCCAAAGGCTGGATGCGTTGCGCGGAAATCTGCTCACGAAGCGACATGATGGTCCCCTTTGGCCTTACATCATTTCAAGTTTCGGCTGCGCCTGACGGCCGAGCAGCCGCGAGAACAAGGACGCGCTTCTGGCATGCCCCCGGTCCGACTTCGATGCGCCGCTCACGATGTTCTCAGCGAGCGTCTGCAGGCTGCGTGAGACACCGCAGTTGCGCGCGGTCTTCGAAATCGGCAGTCCCTGGTTCATGGCATCGGACACGGCGACCGGGTCCTCCGGAATGACCTGCCAGGCCTGCATGCCCAGCACCTGCTCGAGCGCCGCCCGGGCGCGTTCGGCGTGGCGCGTGTAGCGGTTCAGCAGCAGCCGCATCTGGTCGGACGCATAACCTAGCGAGCCGAGAATTTCCTGAAGCCTGCGGCCGGCGCGCACATGCGCCATGCTCGCTTGCAGCACGATATGGATCTGGTCGCTGCTGTCGAGCGCCAGCATCGACAGCTGATTGATGGTCTGTCCGAGATCGAAGAGCACAAAGTCGTAACGCGGCACGGCAACGCCCAGAATCCATTCGAGACGGTCTTCCTTGAGTTCTGCTGCCTTGATCGGATCGCCCGCGCCCGCCAGGATGTCAAAGTTGTCGCTGACGTGCACGAGGCTCGCATCGAAGAACGCGAGATCCATGCGCTCGATCTGCGAACAGATCTGCGGCAACGTCGAGGGCGGCGTCTCGTCGGACACGAGGAAAGCCGCATCGGCGAACTGCTGGTTCAGATCGATCAGCAAAACCCGCTTTTGCGCGAGACTGGCAATCGCGTGCGCGACGTTGCAGGCGATAAAGCTGGTTCCCGCCCCGCCCTTGCTCGACATGAAGGACAGGATCTGCGTGTCGCGCGCGTTGCCCGGCACGCACTGGGCCTGGGCGCGCCGCAATGCTTCGCCTAGCGCTCGCTGATCGATGGGCCAGCCGAGCACATCGCGAAAGCCCGCGCGCATCGCCGCGATCAACGTCTGCGACGACGTGTCGGGAATCACGAGTATGCACGTGAGTCGCGGGTGTGCATGGTGGAGCTTTTCGAAAGCGGAGAGCTCGGCGTCATTGAGCGACGCTGCGTCGACGATCAGGACATCGAACGCATCGAGACTATCCCCCCGGTCGCTGAGCAGCGACGGCTTGCCGCTCGCGCGGGTGGTACGGCAATCGCCGCATTCGCCGGTTTGACGCACGATCTGCGCGAGCCGCGTGCCGTCTTCAGAGAGAGCCAATACATTGATCATGATGTTCTCAACTGGACAAACGAAGGTGACTGAAGGACGTTGCCGTCAGCCGGGAGCGCAAGGTCATCGCGAAGCACGATGGTCTCCCGCACATTGGGCGATCACTGACCACCGGACCCGCCGCCACTGCCGCTACCAATGCCGATCACGAAAGCATTCGGGCTGGTGACAGGCTGCTGGAACGATTTGTCATACGTGTCCTGAGCCGCCACGGCCGCCTTGCCGTCGACGCCCGGTGTCGACGGCGAATGCTCGGCCGCGTGCGGATCGATGATCTGCATCTGGCTGGCGGTACGCGCCGCTTCGCCGAAATGCGCGTCCCACACGGGCGTGCTCGTCATGCAACCGCCAAGCGCCGCGCCCAAGGTCAGCATGAGTGCCGCACGACCCGTCAAACCAAGATGTTCGAGTTTCATGAGATTCCCCTAGCCACGCATCAATGTTCATCTGCCGGAGTGGTCACGCCCGCTTTGGCGACCATCTGCTGGCTGCCAGCTGCGGCATGCTTCGCCGTAGTGGGATTCCCCCCGGGACTCACGGCCCCGGTTACGGAGGGCGTTGCGGCGGCGGGCAGTGGTGTTGCCACGGGGGCCGTCGTACCGTCGGGCGAACCGATCACGACCGGAGCCGGCCGGTCGGCCTGCGTATCACGCGGCGGCAGCGCAGCCGGCGTGTTCGACCCTGCTGCCGGTGCGGGTGCGGGTGCCGGCGGCTGCGTCTGCGGTGCGTTCGGCGTCGCGGAGGCCGGGGCGGCAGGTTGCGGCTGACGGCCTTCCATGTTGCCGGTCGCATAGACCGCGGCGTCCGAGGTCGCGTGGAAACTGTCGGTCGGCAGCGGATAGTTGTCGGCCGGCAGAGGCTTGACGAGATGCACGGTGATGATGAAAACGAGTTCCGTGCGATCCTGCTGGTACGACGTGCTGCGGAACAGCGCGCCCAGCACCGGCACCTCACCGAGGCCGGGGATTGCCTTGAGCGACCCGGTGATGTTGTTCTGCATCAGCCCGCCGATGGCAAAGCTCTCGCCGTCGTTCATCTGCACCGTGGTCGAGGCACGGCGCGTCGTGATGAGCGGCAGGATTGCCGCTCCGCTGGTCCCGGTCGAGGTGACCGTGACCCCCGTCGGCGACAGTTCGGACACTTCAGGCGCCACCTTCAGGTTGATCCGGCTGCCCGCCAGCACCGTGGGCGTGAACTTGAGGCCAACGCCGAACTCTTCTTCCTGAAGCGTGATCGTCGAGCCGCCGGTCCCGTTGCTTTGCGGCACCGGAATAAAGACCTTGCCGCCTGCAAGGAACGATGCCTCCTGTCCGCTGAGGGTCACGAGGTTGGGCTCCGCGAGAATCTTGCCGAGGCTGTCGGTTTTCTGGGCGTCGACCGCCACGTTGAACGGCAGATTGTTCGATTTGCTGACCGCAATGCCGTTGCCCACGCCGGCAAGCAGGCTGCTCACCAGCGCACCCGTCCATGAGCCGAAACCGCCCTGGATGTTGACCGCCGCGCCAAGCTGGTTGAGCAGCGTCTTCGACACTTCGGCAACCTTCACTTCGAGCATGACCTGCTGGGGCGAATCCACCGTCATCATGTTGATCACTTCGGAAGGCTTACTGACGCTCGAGCTTTGCTGGGTCAGACTGGAACCGGTGTTGCCGAAGTTCGCGGTGCTCGCTTGCTGCTGCTGGGTAGGTTGCGCACCGGCATAGGCATTCGCGATCTCCATCGCCTGCTGGGCAGCTTGCGCACCTGACACGCGGCCCGCCAGCACGAGGTTGCCGGCGGCGGTCGACACCCTGATGCCGCGTTCGGCCGGCAACAGTTGCTGCAGGGTTCTCTGCAACCCGTCAGCGTCGATATTGACGATCACGTCGATGATCTGGCACTGGCCGCTGCGTCCCTGGACGATCATGTTGGTCGTGCCGACCGTCATGCCGACGAGGTAAAGCGTGCGCGGCGACACCAGCGTGGCTTGCGCGACGGTGGGATTGCCGAGCGTGCGGTTGCGCGCCGGCTCGGCGAGCGGCACAAGCACCGACTTGCCCACCGCTACGGCGACGCTCGATTCATCACGAATCTCCCCGCTGCAGTTAGGCCCACTCAACGGCACGGCGCCGACCGACTTGCCGCTGGCCCCCGGACCGGACGGCATCGGCGCCATGCTGATCATCATCGGCACCGGCCCTTGCCCCACCGGCAACGGTGCGTTCGCGCCACCTTTGCCGGTCGCGGGCATGCCATTGATCCCTTGCGCGACGCCGTTCTGCGCGACGACCATGCCGGCGCACAGTGCCGCCGCGAGTACCGTGCCGCTCAGCGAGCGGCGATGCGCGTGGCTGCCCGATGAGAACCCCAGTTCTGTTTTCATGTCTTTATGCCCCCGTTGCTCGATGCGTGTAGCCCGAGACTTTCGTTCTTGCCTGTGTTGTGCCGGTCGCGTGCCTGGTTAGCAGACCCGCCACGGCCGACCTAAAAACATTCGACACTGCCCGTCACGCCCGACAGCACACCGACACAGTCGCGCTTCGGGGCCGGGCGAGCGGCATAGTGCGTACGCACCGGATGGACCGGCTCGACCACCGCCGCCGACGCCGGCATGTCGAACAACGTGAGTTTCGTCGCACCATCCGTCGAGGGTGTCTGCTTGTCGACCTGGTTGCGCAGAACCAGCGACAACGTGCCGACGCTGCGCGCGAGATCGAGCTTCTCGGCCTGATCGGGCGTCACTTCGAGCGTGACCGCGTTGACGACTTTCGGCGCTGTGTCGTCGCGGCTCACTTGCTGGGCCACCGCGAGGACGAGGATCTTCTCGAGTACGATCTTCGAGATGCTCTGCTGGGTATCTGTCTTGCCGGCTTGCTGCGTATTCACGATCACGTCGACGTAGTTGCCCGGCAACGCGAAACCGGCGACACCGACCACGTCATTCACGCGCACCGTAATCGCCCGGTGGCCCGAGCCGATCACCGCTGACAAGCCGCCTTTCGTGCCGATCGGCGCAAGCTTCGATTCGAGCACCGGCTCGCCCGGCGCAAGACTCGCCAGCACCACGCGCCCTTCAAGCGCCTTCTCATCTGTGAAGGCACCGGGAGGCACGCTCCCTGTCGGCCAGTTGATCGTACGAAGCTGGCCCTGCGTCAGCGGCTCGCCCAGATTGACGGCGCCCGCGGCCACAGCCACCGGCGTGACGGCACTCGACGAGGTCTGCAGCAGCCATCGCGAGGCCAGTACCACGGCAGCGAGGCCCGCTAGCAGGGCAAACGCGAGCATGACTAAAGCGCGACTGTTTTTCATGGCAACACTCCTGCGTGGTTCAACATAGACGGCCGACCAGGCGCGCTAAACAGATCCCGCGACATTGGTGAAAATAGTACTGAGGTTCGTACCAAGCGTGCCGACAGCCCCAACGATGGCGAGGGCGATCAGCGCGGCGAGAAGACCATATTCAATGGCCGAGATGCCGTCTTCGTCGCGAACGAAACGTGCTGCCTGAGCGATAAACTTTTTCATGACTTACTCCGTTACATATCTAGATAAAAGCCGTGCGGCTAGACGGTGGCCGCGAACAACACGCCCAGTGTTCCGGCCGCTATTGCGACGCCGTAAGGGATCGCCCCAACCGATGCGGGTAACGCGACGCCACTCTCAGACGCCCGCAAGGGCACCGAGCGCCACGAACTCGCGGTCTGCCGCAGATTGGCGATCAGTTGACGGACGCGACCGCGGCTCACCACCAGAGCCAACGACCAGACCCCGCCGATCAGAAAGGTGGCGAGCGCGATGCGGAAAGTCATCGCGGGGCCCACCCATGCACCGATCGTCAACATCAGCTTGACGTCGCCCGCGGCCATGCCGCGCAGCAGATAGAACGGCAACAACAGCGCGAAGCCAAACGCGGCACCCGCCAGCCATTCGATGCCGCCGTTTAGCGGTCCGTGTAACCAGACCTGCACGCAGAGCGCCGCGACGAGGCCGATCGCGAGGATGCGATTCGGAATGCGCCGCGTGGTGATATCGGTGCTCGCAGCCACGATGACCAGCACGATGACGCACAGCGGCACGGGTTGCGGCGGCAGGGGTGGCAGTGTCATGAGAGGCCTCGATCCGTCGGACTGATTTTTCACGCCATGGCGGTAGCAATGCGACCCGCTACACACCGAATAGAATTCAGTCTTCCGTTGTCGGTGGCAGCGCCTCGCAAGGCGCGCCCCGATCTGAAAGACCATCCCGGGTTCAGAGACACCCGGAAGTCGACGGACGAACCGAAAGCCCACGTTCGTCCGCCGGCGGGTGCACTAGATCGATCCCGCGACTTTGGTGAAAATACCGCTCAGGGTCGTGCCAAGCGTGCTGACAGTCCCGACGATAGCGAGGGCGATTAGCGACGCGAGAAGAGCATATTCGATGGCCGAGATGCCATCTTCGTCGCGGACAAAGCGTGCTGCGTGAGCGATAAATTTCGTCATGACCTACTCCTTCGGATGTCTAAATAAATGCCCTTAACCAAGATTGGTTTGAGGGAACGTACTACCGGCACTACGAGAAAACTGGCGGTCAGTCGACGACACACCCTGTGTCCTACCTGCGTTCGCGCTGCCGGTTGAGCTCCGCAGCTTCGAACTGAGCGGGACAACCCCGAGGGTTGCTTGCGTGGCGATTCGTTTCCAGTCTGGTTGCTTCTTCGAATCGTCCGGTCGTCACGCCGTCGACTTCCGCACTCTCTCCATAGCAAGGGTGGGGCCAGCCACATGCAAATGCAGGAAATACAAGGCTCTCAGCCCGATGGCCTGGGCCAGCCCCCCCCGGCCTCCGCACAGAACGTCTTGCGTCCGCGACATTTTTCAGCCTCACCGGCCGACGGTGGAATCGCCGAAGAG
This sequence comes from Paraburkholderia sediminicola, assembly GCF_046027825.1. Taxonomy (GTDB): domain Bacteria; phylum Pseudomonadota; class Gammaproteobacteria; order Burkholderiales; family Burkholderiaceae; genus Paraburkholderia; species Paraburkholderia sediminicola_D. Next base: position 5,977 of record NZ_JAQQDU010000028.1, on the reverse strand, counting down.
TCCCACGGGATAAGGCTTTGAGCGATTTGCTCAGGACATACCCTGATTCATCGCAGGCGTCAATTCCGATGAAAACGGGCACGCCTCGCGAACGGCATCCGCACAAACTGTCGCAGCCCTGAGAACGGAACGTGCGCTTGCGCACATAGGCGCTTCCGTTTTCACCTCAATGAGCGGCCTTTGACAGCTCTCGCACTTCACGAAGGAAAACGCGACCTTGCAAGTCGATTAATTTTCTTCCAACAATGCGTTAACCGGTCACGCGCGAACGAGGTACTTCACGCAACGTTCTGGATCGACGTTTAGGAATCTGGATCAATGATCAGCGTGACTGGATGGTCCACTGGATCACATCCGGATAACAGAGAAGGCAGGGATCATGTACGTTTCACAACCAGACAATCGTAGCGGCGAAAACGGCGTTCACAGCTTCCTCACTCCTGAACGTGTGGTCGTGTACAGCGTCGCGATGCTGGTGCTGTACGCCCTGTTTCTGGTGACCTGGGCCAGAGCGAGCAACGGCTTCACCGCTGGAGATTTCACGAAGCCGGGTATCGATTTTTCGGTTTTCTGGTCGGCGTCGTATGCGGCCCTGCACGGCACGGCATGGCAGGTCTATGACTTCACCTCCTTCGATAAAATCGAAGAGACACTGTTCCACTTTCCGCGTGGCAGCTTTCTGCCGTGGCTGTATCCGCCGACGTTCCTCGTGCTCGTCAAGCCACTCGCCCTGGTGCCGCCTGTCGTCGCTTTTTTTCTATTCGTTGGTGTCAGCGCGCTACTGTTCGTCGTCGCCACGCTTGCCGTTTCCCGGCTCGCTTCCAGCATGGGCAGTTCACGCCTTGGCTGGCTGCTCGTGGCAGCCTGTCCGTGCGTCTTCGTGCCAGCTGTCTTCGGGCAAAACTCGCTCCTGACCGCGGCGCTTGCTGCGCTCGCCGTCCACTGGATCGCCCGCCACCCGGTTCGCGCGGGACTGTGTATCGGCTTGCTCGCGATCAAGCCGCAAATGGCACTTCTGTTGCCGTTCGTGCTGATCGCGGCGCGTGCGTGGTGCGCCTTTGGCGTCGCCACGCTGAGCGCGGCGCTGTTCGGTGCGCTTAGCGTAATGATCTGCGGCACGCAGTCGCTGCCACTGTTCCTTGCAGACACCAGACTCGCACGCGAACTGATACTCGAACATGGGCGTCATTACTGGCTCTCCTCGCCCACCACGTTCGCGGTTCTGCGCGAAGGCGGCGCAACCGTCGCCCTGGCTTATGCGGCGCAAGCATGCGTTGCACTGATCGTAGCAGCAGCAGCGTGTCACATCTGGAGGTCCACACGCGACGCCCGCCTGCGCGGCGCGAGTCTGGCCGTCGCCACTCTGCTCGCGAACCCCTACGTGTGGCACTACGAACTGGCGTGGCTCGGCATCGCCATCGCCTGTCTCACGGCAATCGGATTCGATAAGGGATGGCGACGCGGCGAACAGGCGGTGCTGGTACTCGCCTGGCTGCTGCCTGCCTATGAGTTCTTCAACCGCCTGAGCGAATTGCCGCAAATCGGACCGGTCGTCCTGCTACTGACGCTGCTGCTTATCCTGCGTCGCGCGCGAATCGCCGAGGAGGTGTCGTCATGAACCTGCAGTCATCGCACAAGCTGCCGCAACTAGGACCATGCAATGCCGACGCATTGCATCACATACGAAAGACAAAAGGGATAAACGGGGAAATGTCATGTCCACACATATCAGCAAACCATTGATTTCGCTCGTCGTGCCGTTCTACAACGAGCATCAGGCAGTCGACCGGTTCTTCGCCGCCGTCGTGCCGATACTCGAATCGATCGAAGACTCGCGTTTCGAAATCGTCTGCGTCAACGACGGCAGCAACGACGGGACACTCGACAAGCTGGTCGCCGCCAGCATTCAGGACAGGCGCATCCGGGTCATCGACCTGACGCGCAACTTCGGCAAGGAAGCGGCCTTGACGGCCGGCATCGACGAGGCGGTCGGCGACGCCGTGATCCCGATCGATGCGGACCTGCAGGATCCCCCGAGCCTGATCCCCGTGATGGTGCAACACTGGCGCGCGGGCGCCGAGGTCGTGGCCGCCAAACGAACCAACCGGGCCTGTGACACGTTCGCCAAACGCACTGCCGCGGCGCTCTACTACCGCGTGCACAACGCGCTCTCCGAGGTCAAGCTGCCAGAAAACGTCGGCGACTTTCGCCTGATCGATCGCCAGGTCGTCAACGCGCTGCGCAGCCTGCCTGAACGCCGACGCTTCATGAAAGGCCTGTTTGCATGGGTCGGCTATCGGACCGTCATCGTGGAATACGAACGCGAGGCGCGCAGCGCCGGACACTCGAAGTTCTCCGGATGGAAGCTGTGGAATTTCGCGCTCGAAGGCATCACGAGCTTTAGCACCGTGCCGTTGCGAAGCTGGACTTATATCGGCCTGGTGATTGCCACACTGGCCTTTATATACGGTGGCGTTATCGTCGGCCGTACGCTGTGGTCGGGCAATCCGGTACCCGGCTACGCATCCACGATCTCCCTGATGCTGTTTATGGGCGGGATCGAACTCATCGGTATCGGTGTGGTGGGCGAATACGTCGGCCGCATCTATTACGAGTCGAAAAAGCGCCCGGTCTATCTCGTGCGCCGGCGCTATCAGGCCAAGAGCAAGGTCAGTGTCCTGCATCGCGACCGCATCCCGACACGCACGGTACATGCCCCGCGTCCCGAAGTCGTCCGCAGGCGCGTGGTGCCGAGCGTGCGGATCGTCGGTCAATGAGCCGCTCAATCAGCCTGTTATCAGCGCAAGGAGCCCGTGATGTCCCCTGATGCCTATCTGGAAATGGCCGAAACCGAAGCCGAACACTGGTGGTTCCGCGGCCGGCGCGACGTGTTGCAAACCGTACTGCGCCGTCTGGCCCTGCCGGCCAAGGCACGCGTACTCGAAGTGGGTTCCGGCACGGGTGGCAACCTCGACATGCTGGCCGAATTCGGTACCGTAAGCGGTCTCGAAATGGACAGCACGGCGCGCATGTTGTGCTCGCAAAAGACCAGCGGCCGCTTCACTATCCGCGCCGGGCGTTGTCCTGATGATGTGCCCTTTGGCAGCGATAGCAGCGAGCGCTTCGACCTGATCTGCTTCTTCGACTGTCTCGAACACATCGCCGACGACGTCGGCTCGCTGGCGCGCATGCAATCGTTGCTGGCGCCAGGCGGCGCCATCGTCGTGACGGTGCCTGCCTGCCAGCGTCTGTGGAGCGCTCACGATGTGTTTCTGCGGCACTACCGGCGCTACAGCCGCAACTCGCTGACGCAATGTATCGCTGCGGCCGGTTATGAAGTCGAACGCGTGACGTATTTCAACACGCTGCTGTTCCCCCTGGCAGTGGCCGCGCGTTGGTTCGATCGCCGTCTTGGGCGCAGCAGATCGACAGGCGACGCCGTTCCGGTCCAACCGGTCAACGCCACGCTTTACAGGATATTCAGTGCTGAACGTCACTGGCTTGCGCACGGCGCGCTGCCCTACGGGGTGTCCTTGCTCGCCATTCTCCGCAAGCCTCGGGAAGACGCAGGTGAATAGGACCGAACGGATCAAGTTGCTGCGATTTGGCCTGTCCGGCCTGCTTGTCACCGGTCTGCACGTCACCGTCGCCATAACTTTGATCGAGTACGCCGGTACCGGGCCGGCGCTAGCGAACGCGCTCGCCTTTGCGTGTTCGACCGGAGGCTCTTACCTGCTGAACACCTTCTGGAGCTTTTCGTCTGTTCCTGCTCTGGCGAATGTCTGGCGCTTCGCCATTGTTTCTCTAGGCGGCCTTACGCTGACAGCGCTGGTATCTCATGCCACGGCAGTCGCGGGAGGCGGTGCGGGACTGGGCATTGCGATGGTGGTCTGCGTCGTCCCCCCTGTTACGTTCATTGCGCATCGGTGGTGGACGTATCGGTAAGACTGACTGTGACCTAGCGTTACGATCCCGTCTTGAATCCCAATGAGGCCGCCTTGGCACGCAGATCCGCAAAGCGGTCCGCCGTCGGGTTGACAGCGAGTTGCGAATTATCGACGGACGATACCGAGCTCGATGACGCGGGCGCCGCCGCACCCGAGCACAGGCCTCCGAACGGGCCTTGAGCAACCGTGATTGCCGACGCATCAGTGCGCGGCGCGTCGGTGAAGTCTAGCGCGTAAGCGAGATTGAACGTCGCGGAATCGCTGCCGCGCACGCCGAGCGGCGACAGCCCAAAACGCCATTGCAGGAGCGCGTGAATCGAACTCGGATCGAAGGGATAGCGCGTCACGGAGCCCGCGCGAACGCGCGGACCGAGGAGTGCAAGCGGTACGCGGAATCCGAGCGTTCCATCGTTGCCGAGCGCGAGCTCGTTGTTGCTGATCGGCCGTATCGGTGGCACCACATGTTCGAGAAAGCCGCCCCATTCGTCATAGACGACGATCATCAGCGTGCGGCTCCAGTTCGGGCTCGCGCTCAGCGCGTTGTAGACCTGCGCGAGAAATGCTTCGCCGTTGCGGATGTCCGCGTGCGGATGATCGTCGGCGGAAACACCCTGCTCTTCTCCAGCGAACATCGGGTCGACCATGCAAAACGGCGGCAACGTGCCCGCCGCGGCATTGGAGAGAAAGTCCGAAAACAGATGTGAAATGCCAAGATAGCGCGTGCCGTACAGCGCCGTGAACGGCACGTCGTGATAGTAGTAGTTGCAGCCGACGTTCGCCGCACTCAGGTTGTCCCAGATCGTCGGCAGCGTCGACGTATCGACCGTGTCGGTGAGTCGGTCGGTCGCCCCGCTGTGCAGATAGATGCGATTGGGATAAGTGCTGGTCAGCACGCCACTGAAGTAAAAGTCACCGATCGTGTAGCTTCCTGCAAGAGCGTTGAAGAAGGCGAGATCCGCGGATGCGTAATAGCCGATAGGCAGCAGATCGCCTTGCGCCTCGCTCGTATCGGGCGTCAGCAGCCATCCGTTCATCGCACCGGAAGCCAGTTGCGTCCGACCGCCCTGATAACTGTGATTGGGATCCTGAAAGGCGCACGCCTGGTAGCCATACGACGGGTTCGCGGAGAGCAGGAACGGGGTCTGCGCCGTGCCAAATGCGTCCTTGAACTGCTGGTTCGCGGGCATCCCCTCGGCGCCGGGCACCCAGCTCAGAAAATGGTCGAAGGAGCGATTCTCCATCGTCACGAGCACGATGAAATCGATGCCGGAACTGGACGGTTCCGGTAACGCCGGACGCGCAAGGCTGTAACGGTCGCCGCCGTCCGGTGAGGGAACATCGACAGTCGACGACGCAGGTGCGCTGCCGTTCGGTTTGCTTGAGCCGCCTCCGCCTCCACCGCCGCAACCCGTCAGCGCAACGCTGCCCGCAACCGCAGCGACGCCAGCAAGAAACCGGCGACGGTCGTAGGGGTGGCTCACCTTGTTCTCGTTGTCCATGACAGATGTCTCCTTAACCGTCAGTCGGCGCCGACAGTCCGTCCGTGTCGCGCCGTTCCGCGACGCGGCATGATCTCCGACGCAAACAGCGTTGCAAGCTTTATTGGGAACAGGCTCGCAATATTCGCTTCATGAGGTGCCACCTGGAGGGCGCGCCAATGAATCGAGCCGGCTCGATCCGGGCACAGGCGGACTCGTCTGAAAGCAGCAAGAACCGCTCCCGGATTTGCCTTCGTTCCCCTAGGGAATTGGACTCCCTCGCATGGCATTCTCCTCGACGCGTAGCGGTCGTTAGCATCGGAAGGTGTGAAACCGCGCTCTGTCCCGCGCAATTCTCATGCCGCAGATCGGCCCGGCCACCTGAGCAGGCATCACTAAGCAGGCATAACTCGAAAGCGACGCGGGCCTCAGACAGGTCGGCAGGCATGGGCGTTGCGGAAAAACGGAATATCTTCGGACTCTTGAAATGTCTACCATCCTTCTCGTCGATGACGACGTGGATTCGCTTTGGTTGCTCCAGATTATCCTGAC
>NZ_JAQQDU010000279.1:0-419 GCF_046027825.1 Paraburkholderia sediminicola | reverse complement strand
CTAGTACAACATCCCTCAAATAGGTTTAATAATTGTCTGGCTGCAAATAAGGCTGCAGGAGCGTGACAACCAGTTGGGCCATTTCGGCGAGCGAACCTGAGCCGGGTAGAGGTTCCCATCGCCCGCTATGGCTACGAAAGGCCGCACCATAAAGATTGCGGCTGAGTTCACTCAGGCGTGCCACAACGGTCGACTCCTGATTGTCCAGGCGTTTGATCAGCAGATGACGCCCGTAAGCCTGCGTGACCACCTGGTCGTGGCCCAGCAATTCGCGCAGCTGACGCTGCAGTTCGCTTGCATGATGTTTCGCGGGTAAGGCAGGCATGAGCGCTCCGGTTCAGGATGCGCCAGTTTGCAACGGGTAGCCCCGGAAAGTCCATCTGAAGGGACGTGCGCTCTGGTTGCGCTCGCGGATGAAC
>NZ_JAQQDU010000278.1:0-425 GCF_046027825.1 Paraburkholderia sediminicola | reverse complement strand
CGCCTACCTGGAACAATCGAACGCTGCGGGCGATTCTGCGCCGCTATGCGGCCAATGCTTCGCACATCGGCTGGATCGATGTCCATACGGGCCTCGGTCCCTATGGCCACGGTGAAAAGATCTACGCGGGGCGCAATGTGGCGTCCGACATTGAACTCGCACGTGCCTGGTGGGGCGCCGACGTCTTTACGCCGTTCAATGGGGAATCAGTGTCGACCGGCGCATCGGGCCCGGCGGTCTCGACCATTTATGACGAATGCCCGGCAGCCGTTGCGGGACTTCTCGGGCTGGAGTTCGGCACCTACCCCGAAACGGAAGGGATAAACACCCTGCGGGCCGCGCAATGGCTGTTCCGGCACCCGGAAGCGCCCGTCCGGCAACAGAGTGCGATCCGCAAGCAGATCCGGGACGCTTTCTACTGCGAC
>NZ_JAQQDU010000277.1:0-443 GCF_046027825.1 Paraburkholderia sediminicola | reverse complement strand
CGTGGCCAACAAGCACGCGCGCATCCTGTGGGCGGTGCTCGCCAAGGCCGAACGGTTCGATCCATCCCACGCGCCCGCTCGCTATAGCAGGGCGGCGGGCGCGTGAAACCGAAAACGGAAGATGCCATCTCACCATGAATTGACTTTGTAGTCGAAGACGCAACAGGTAAGGATAGCGACAGGTCAGACCGGCAGCAGGCGAACTCGACACACCACCAGGCGGCGCAACACGCGCAACGCCGTCGCACGAAAGGAGTCCCGCTGCGCGGTTACTATCCGGGCCCGGGCGCGCAACCACAGCGCCCAGCAAGGCCGTTTATAGGTGTGCAGTCTATCTCGCCGCCGTCCCGCGTCCCTGTAGTCTCGACTCGCAATGCAGGAGCTCAATGAATGATCCACTAAACCCAGCTTGCAAAAACGGGGAGGTCCTTATAGGTGGTGTG
>NZ_JAQQDU010000276.1:0-445 GCF_046027825.1 Paraburkholderia sediminicola | reverse complement strand
TGCGCCAATTTCTGCCATCCCGCAAGTCCGATTCGCCCTTATCGCCGACGCGGAACCCCGGTTGCTCTTGGCGATTACATCGTCGAAACTCCAAGCCGAAGCACCACGCCAGCCATTAAATGCGCTTTTTGCAACGAGAAATCGCCGATTAGAAGTAATCAGGCGGTAGCGGAAGAATATTCTCGGCTGGCTAATCATCTTTATAGGCAATCATCAGAGCCTTCCTGCAAGACAGAAGGCTGTTCTATGCACGGCATACCGCTCTCAAAATCAGGAGGCCAGTACATTGCCTTCGGTAAAACGGCTGCGGGTACTCAGCGTTATCGCTGTTCGGAGTGTAAAAAGACATTCATTGGCAAACAAAAATCAATAGCAGGACAAAGGCGTTCAGAAAAAAACCGGGACGTCTTTATTTTAATTGTGAATCGAGCCCCTTTGTCTCGGA
>NZ_JAQQDU010000275.1:0-448 GCF_046027825.1 Paraburkholderia sediminicola | reverse complement strand
AATCCTCAGCCAGCATCAGGGCCCGATTCACGCGATCTTCGTGCCGATCGGCGGTGGAGGACTCGCCGCGGGCGTCGCCGCGTATGTGAAATCGGTGCGCCCGGAGATCAAGGTGATCGGCGTGCAGACTGATGACTCGTGCGCGATGGCCGCGTCGCTGAAAGCGGGTGAACGGGTCACGCTGAACGAAGTGGGCCTGTTCTCCGACGGCACCGCGGTCAAGCTGGTCGGCGAAGAAACCTTCCGCCTGTGTCGCGAATATCTCGACGACGTGCTGCTCGTGAACACCGATGCGCTGTGCGCCGCAATCAAGGATGTGTTCCAGGACACCCGCAGCGTGCTGGAGCCGGCCGGCGCGCTGGCCGTGGCAGGCGCCAAACAGTATGCCGAGCGCGAAGGCATCGAGGACCAGACGCTGATTGCGATCACGTCCGGCGCAAACATGAAC
>NZ_JAQQDU010000274.1:0-448 GCF_046027825.1 Paraburkholderia sediminicola | reverse complement strand
GATTCTCAGCCAGCATCAGGGGCCGATCCACGCGATTTTCGTGCCGATCGGCGGGGGTGGCCTGGCGGCAGGCGTGGCCGCGTACGTGAAATCGGTGCGCCCGGAGATCCAGGTGATCGGCGTACAGACCGATGACTCGTGCGCGATGGCCGCGTCGCTGAAAGCGGGTGAACGGGTCACGCTGAACGAAGTGGGCCTGTTCTCCGACGGCACCGCGGTCAAGCTGGTCGGTGAGGAAACCTTCCGCCTGTGCAGCGAATATCTCGATGACGTGCTGCTGGTGAACACCGATGCGCTGTGCGCCGCGATCAAGGACGTGTTCCAGGACACCCGCAGTGTGCTGGAGCCGGCCGGCGCGCTGGCCGTCGCAGGCGCCAAGCAGTATGCCGAGCGCGAAGGCATCGAGAACCAGACCCTGATCGCGATCACGTCCGGCGCGAACATGAAT
>NZ_JAQQDU010000273.1:0-470 GCF_046027825.1 Paraburkholderia sediminicola | reverse complement strand
GACATCGCCGACAAGCTGATGGCTTCGCTCGGTTCGATGCTGCTGTACTGGTACCACTACTCGCACAACGGCAAGCGTATCGAAGTCGAAACCGACGACGATTCGATCGGCGGCCACTTCCTGCACCTGCTGCATGGTGTGGAACCGTCGAAGGCGTGGGTCGACGCGATGCATGTGTCGCTGAACCTGTACGCCGAGCATGAATTCAACGCATCGACCTTTACCGGCCGCGTGATCGCGGGCACGGGATCGGACATTTATTCGGCGATTACTGGCGCAATCGGCGCGCTGCGCGGCCCGAAGCACGGTGGCGCCAACGAAGTCGCGTTCGAGATCCAGTCGCGCTATCAGACGCCGGATGAGGCCGAAGCCGACATCCGCCGTCGCGTCGAGAACAAGGAAGTGGTGATCGGTTTCGGTCACCCGGTGTACACGATTTCGGACCCGCGCAACAAGGTCATCAAGGAAGT
>NZ_JAQQDU010000272.1:0-477 GCF_046027825.1 Paraburkholderia sediminicola | reverse complement strand
TGTTGCATTTCTGCGAGGACTGTTGCGTCGGAAAGCGCATCCGGCGCTCTCGCGATTCGACTTCATCCCGGCATTCGGCGAGGGGAATGTAGCGAAGTTGCTTACGTGCTATCCCCGAAAAGGTGGAGTGACACCAATTTTGGGTGCGCTTGACGGGGATGTGCGGAACAGCTTCTCTGACAAACTTTTGTGGCCGTACTGTTTCCTGCCAGGAGACCTTGCACCAGAAAAGATTCTTATTGAGAAGTTTAAGGAGAATCTAGGTAATTTTTGTGCTGATCGCGATATAAAGCGACGTTCCGTCGATCTCGTATTCAGCACGACCCACGGGCTTGACTACCACGATGTCATCGGCCAACTGACCCGAGCATTGCCATTCTCCCACGAAGATATCGTGAATTTCGTCGTGCGCTGTTTGGACATGGATTCGGAATGGACCGAAAGAATCAGCCAGTTCTTTGAATCCCTCGAGATTTG
>NZ_JAQQDU010000271.1:0-486 GCF_046027825.1 Paraburkholderia sediminicola | reverse complement strand
CCACGACTACCTGAAGAAAATCCTGACCGCGCGCGTCTACGACGTGGCCCGCGAGACCGAACTCGAACGCGCGCCGAACCTGTCGGCACGGCTCTCCAATCCGGTTTATCTGAAGCGCGAGGACAACCAGCCGGTGTTCTCGTTCAAGGTGCGCGGCGCGTACAACAAGATGGCGCATATCCCGGCGGAGGCGCTGGAGCGTGGCGTGATTACTGCATCCGCGGGCAATCATGCGCAGGGCGTCGCGCTGTCGGCGGCCCGCATGGGTGTCAAGGCGATCATTGTGGTGCCAGTGACGACACCGCAGGTGAAGGTCGACGCGGTACGCGCGCATGGCGGGGCGACGGTCGAGGTGGTGCAGTTCGGCGAGTCGTATAGCGATGCGTACGGGCACGCGGTGAAGCTGCAGGAAGAACGCGGCCTGACGTTTGTTCACCCGTTCGACGATCCGTACGTGATCGCCGGCCAGGGCACGGTTGCGATGGA
>NZ_JAQQDU010000270.1:0-500 GCF_046027825.1 Paraburkholderia sediminicola | reverse complement strand
TGCGCCCTCGCATATTCGGCGCGAGTGACAAGGGCGTCATACTTCCGGCGGCGCTGTGCGCGCCGACGCGGTAGCTCTTCAAACCGCACGCTATTGCCGCGCTCGACGGAACTTGATCAAACCCGCGCTGTTGCCGTGTTCAACGGTACTTGGTCGGACCGCGCGCTGTTGCCGTGCTCAGCGGTACTTGATCAGACTGTGCGTTGTTCCCGGCAGGCAGCGGAAATCCTACAAACCAGCGATCGCTGCGCTCACTGCTACTTCATTGGATCCCTAACTGCCTTTGGTGTTTGGGGGCTAGCGGCAGCTAGCTACTTGACGCGCCTAGCGGCACAGCCAAAGCCATGGGCCGTTTTCGGCGTATCACCGAGGTAAAGCCGATGGTCCCCGTTGCGCGAAGCGAAGCCATGGGTTTGCACGGTGGGCCCTTCCGGCGAGCACGCAGTGCGAGGCGGGAAGCATGACTGCCTTGTCGCGAAGGCTGAATGCGCGAGGGCACG
>NZ_JAQQDU010000027.1:0-95023 GCF_046027825.1 Paraburkholderia sediminicola | reverse complement strand
CAGGCAAACCCAAACCCCTTATACAAGAACCACTTCAACAGCGCGAACGCGCTCCTGATGCACCGCATCCTTAATCCCAGCAGGTGCGTCTGCAAGCCGCTTAGCCACAGCACCAGCATCGACACCGCGCGCAGCAACAAGCGCTACCCGCAGCCGCTCGGCCTGCGGATACTCCCGCATCTCAAACCCAAGCCGCCCACGCGCATCCGCCTCGCAAGCCTGCAAAGCTTCAGCAAACCGCGCAGGTTTCCGAATCGCATCGCTGCGCTCGAGCAACCTCACCAACGCGGCAGCGCCCATCTCCATCACGCGATGAATATTCCCATGCTCCCGCGCGACCAGCAGCGCCAGATCGCGGCATTCATTCGGCACCCGTAGCCGCTCGCATAAAGGCTTCAGCAAATCCACACTGCGCCCCTCATGCCCGATATGCCGAGGCAATACGTCGTCCGGTGTGGTCGCTTTGCCTAGGTCGTGCATGAGCGCCGCGAACCGAACTGGCAACGCGTAGCCCTGCTGCGCGGCATGGTCGATCACCATCATCACATGAACGCCCGTATCCACTTCCGGGTGATAATCAGCCCGCTGCGGCACACCAAACAACGCATCGATCTCCGGCAGAATGCGGCCCAACGCGCCGCACTCCCGCAGTACCTCGAACATCCGGGACGGCTTCTTCTCCATTAACCCACGCGACACCTCCTGCCACACGCGCTCGGCCACCAGCGCATTCACCTCGCCGTCGGCCACCATCTTGCGCATCAGCGCCATCGTCTCCGGTGCAACGGTGAAATCCACAAAGCGTGCCGCGAACCGCGCAATCCGCAAAATCCGCACAGGGTCTTCAAGAAACGCATCGCTGACGTGGCGAAAGAGCCGCGCCTGTAAATCGCCCCGGCCGTTGAACGGGTCGATCACCGGGCCGGTCAGTTCGCCATCCGGGCGCATCTCGCGCGCCATCGCGTTGATCGTCAGGTCGCGGCGAGCGAGATCCTCTTCGAGTGTGACGTCCGGTGCGTAAAAGAACTGGAAGCCGTGATAACCCGCCGCGGTCTTGCGCTCGGTGCGCGCGAGCGCGTATTCCTCGTGCGTTTGCGGATGCAGGAACACCGGGAAATCCTTGCCCACCGGACGATAGCCCTGCGCCACCATCTGCTCGGGTGTCGCGCCAACCACCACGTAATCGCGGTCCTGTACGGGCACGCCCAATAGCTCGTCGCGAATCGCTCCGCCGACCGCGTAGATATTCATGGGCATTCGTCCAGGTAGGCAGCCGCGTGCGTTTCGTGCAGCGCGTCGTCGATCCATGCCTTCACCGCCGGCAAGGCCGTGATGCGACGCGCGTAAGCCGCGGCGGCTTCAGAGAGCGCCGGTTGCCACGTGTTGAAGCGCATCACGACCGGCGCGTACATCGCGTCGGCAATGCTGAACTCGCCGAACAGAAAAGGGCCGCCGTAGGTATCGAGACACGTGCTCCAGATCGAGTCGATGCGCGCAATGTCGGCCAGCGCGCCCGGCGTGGCGTTCTTGCCCGGGAACGACGCGCGAATATTCATCCACATGTTCGAGCGCAAGTCGCCGAAGCCCGAATGCATCTCGGCGCTCACGCAGCGCGCGTGGCGACGCGCCGCCGGGTCGCGCGGCCACAGCGCATGCTGCGGGAAGCGCTCAGCCAGCGTCTCGGCGATCGCCAGCGAATCCCAGGTCGCCGATCCGTCTTCGTCGACCAAACACGGCACCTTACCCGGACCCGTCGGCGCATGAGCCAGAATCGCGGACTTCGTGCCGGATTCATTCAGATGAATCAGCACCTCTTCAAACGGAATGCCGAAATGTTTGACCAGCAGCCACGGACGCAACGACCATGACGAATAGTTTTTGTCACCGATAAGCAGTTTCATCGTTCGTCTATAAGAGGGAAGATAAAAAGGTTTAGCGCCCTGCGCTGGCGCGAAACGTGTCGAAGCGTGAGCGCGTCGATGCGCCGGTCAGATACACGGGGGCGATCGTTTCGATGCTGGCGGGTTCGATGCCAAGTTCAGGCGCAAGCGGTCCACTCAACACGTTGTCGATTTTCATCGAATCGAGATTGTCGCGCGAGATCACCGGTTCGCCTGGTGCCATTTCAAACGTCAACGCCTGCAAACGCGCCAATGCTTCCGGCAGGCGAATGATTCGCGCATGCCGGCCGATCACATCGCCACAATACTTGACGAGGTCTTCGAGTGTATAGACGGTCGGGCCGCCCAGCTCGTAGGTATGGCCGCCGGCTGCATCGAGATCGAGCACGTTGCAGATCGCTTTCGCCACGTCGCCAACGTACACCGGCTGAAATTTCGCATCCGGCATGGCAAGCGGAATCACCGGGAAGACGCGTTGCAGGAACGCGAACTTGTTGAGGAACTGGTCTTCGGGACCGAACACCACGGACGGCCGGAAAATCGTCCATGCCAGATTCGCCGCGTGCACGGCCTTTTCGCCGTCACCCTTCGAGCGCGAATACATGCTGGGCCCGTTCGAGTCGGCGCCGAGCGCGCTGATATGAATTAGCCGATGCACGCCCTTGCCTTCGCAAGCCGCCACAATTTTTGTCGGTAATTCGACGTGCGTGCGTGCGAATTCCGGGCCATAAGGCGTGCCGCGTTTGCCATGCAGCGTGGCGACGAGGTTGATGACGCAATCGGTGCCTTCGACGAAGCGCGCGAGTTGCACCGGATCGAACACGTCGGCTTCGATCACGTCGATGGGGAGCAGGGTGAGATGGCGGGCGTTGTAGCGCCGCCGGGTGGCGATGCGCACGTCTTTGCCCATTTCAACCAGGGCGTTGACGAGATGACTGCCGATAAATCCGGAACCGCCGATGATCGCAATGGCTTTATGTCGCATTTCTCGACTCCCTGGTGGAAGCCGCGGCAACGGCTGGCGTGGCGCACCGCCGCATCAAACTGACGCGGCGGCGGCACGGCGCTTACGGCGCGATATAACCCAGCCGCGCCTTCAGCGATTGCGGACGGCCTTCGAACAATGCCGCGTAGTAGACCGTGTTGGACAAGACATTTTTCACGTAGTCGCGCGTTTCGTTGAACGGAATCGTCTCAGCGAAGATCGCGCCTTCAACCGGACGCTGCAGTGATTGCCGCCAGTTGCGCGGACGGCCGGGGCCCGCGTTGTAGCCTGCGGTGGCCAGCACGGCGGAACCGTCGAACTGATTGTAGATCATCGACAGATAGTTCGTACCAAGCAGGATGTTGGTGTTGATGTCGTTCATCTGCTCGCGCGAAATCGGACCGAGCCCGATCTTTTTCGCCACCAGTTGCGCGGTACCCGGCATCAGTTGCATCAAACCGCTCGCGCCGACTTCCGAGCGCGCATTCATGATAAAGCGCGATTCCTGGCGAATCAGCCCGTACGCCCACTCCACATCAAGCCCATTCGACTGCGCGTCGCGCTCAACGATATCCTTGAACGGCGACAGATAGCGCAGCGAGAAATCGTGCTCACTCTTCGTGCGATCCGCCGTATTGACCGTACGGTCATACAGCTCGATACGGCGCGCGTATTCGGCAGTGGCGATCAGTTGCCGGTCGCTCATGTTGCGCAGCGGCCAGTTCCATTCGCGATTGCCTTCGAGCCGCAGATTCAGCGCATAGAAACGCTGCGCCAGATCGAAGCCCGGCGTGTTGCCGGCCTGCTGGATTTCGGCGTCGGTCACTGTCGTTTTAGGCGGCACCGTGATCTTCTGGCCGAGTTCTTCGGAAGCCAGTTGGCCGTAAAAGTTGAAGCCTTGCGAGATCGACGCGAATTCCTGGTTGGCCGTGGCCGTGTCGCCGGCCTGCTTGAGCGCGCGGGCATGCCAGTACACCCACGACGGCTGATTGCGCAGCGCCGCCGGCATCTGTTCGATCGACCAGCGCACCATCGTCCAGTCGCCCGCGAGCAGCGCGGTACGGGTGCGCCATTCGTACGCCGGGTTCGACAGCGGCGCATTCACCGAGAGCCGGTACCAGTCCACCGCGCTCGGCATCTGCTTGGTGGCGGCCTGATAGGCAATCGTGCCCCAGCCGATTGCGCGCTCGGGCGAGCTCAGCGCCGGCGCCACCGACGCGAACGTGGCCGCGGCCATGGCCGGGTCGTTGCGCGCCATGCGCGTGATCGCGAGCAGCGCGAGTTGGTGCGACTGCGTATCCGGACCGACGCCGCGCGCCAGCAGCAACGGCGGCGTATTCGTGGCCTGGCCGAACAGCACCGGATCGGGCGGCTGATTGTTGAGCGCATCGACGAGCTTGCTGCCGGTGCTGGTGTAATTCTGCTCGTACGCGAGACGGATCTGTTGCCACACGTCGTCGGAACTGAATTGCTGGTTGACTGCCAGCGAAGTGACCAGGTCGACGCAGCCGTCGCCGTACCACTTCGGATCAACCAGCAGCGCACGCGCCGCGTCGGCGACGTTTTCACCCCGCGCGGCACGCGATTCAAGCGCGTAGCACTTCACCTGGGTATCGTCGTTCAGCACGAAACGCGCGTATTGCTGATCGAAGTTCGGCCAGTCGTGACGCGCGCCGAGCACCGTGAGGTAGTCGTTGCGCAGACGGTCGGCGATGGCCTGGCCGTCGTACTTCTGCAGGAACGCCAGCACCGGGGCATCCGGCGCGTCAATGCGCGCATGGCCACTGGAATCGAACAACTGCGGCTTGAGCTGGAAATACTCCAGATACGAAGGCGCCGGATAATTCGGGATCATGCTCGCCAGTTGCGCTGCGCGCGCCGCATCATTCGTGCGGGCGGCTTCGCGAAGCTGGACGAAGATCTGGTCGTCGTTCGTGAGTTGCGAAAGGGGAACGGGCTTGACGGCGGAGGCCGTGCTGCACGCGACGAGTGCCGCAGCGGCAAGCGCCAGACCGGCCGCGCGATATACTCGATAGAGGCGTATTGACATCGTTGTTTCTGGAGCGCGAATTGGACCCAAGCATAGCATGCAACCCTGTCGCAGAATCGAAAAAGGCGCTGCGTCGAATGCTATTGGAAGCAAGGCTACAAGCGGCTTCCGAGCCGGCGCATAACGTGGCGCTCAACCGTCGCATTCTCGACACGTTGAAGCACTATGGCGCGCGCAGCGTCGGGTTCTATTGGCCGCTGTCGGGCGAGTTCGACGCGCGCGCCGCGATGGCGATCTGGCTTGCGGCAGATGCACAACGCGAGGCGAGCTTACCGGTCGTCAAGCAACGTGGCGTGCCGCTGGAATTTCACGCATGGGCGCCCGATACGCCGATGAAGATCGGCCATCACAAGATCGCCGAGCCCACGTCGGGGCGCGTGGTGGTCCCCGATCTGCTGTTCGTGCCGTGCGTGGGCTTTGACACCGACGGTTTCCGGCTCGGCTACGGCGGCGGTTACTACGACCGCACACTGGCCGGATGGCCGGGGGCGAAGAAGCCGGTCACGGTCGGTGTCGCCTATGAAGCGTGCCGCACGGACGCGTTACAGCGCGAAGCCCACGACATCCCGCTCGATCGGATCGTGACGGAAGCCGGCCTCTATCCCCATCCGGCGGATTAAGCGTTTGAGGCGCGCCGCATCCTTCATCAGCCGCCGAAGCCGAACCCGTTATAAAGACGCCGCCGCCCGTGCGGCCGTGTCGTACAGTCCGGACGCGTTGCGCATCAGTTGCGCCGCCTCGCCGATCTGCTCATTGGTCAGGCCACTCTCCTTCAGCGTCGAAATCAGGCAGCTCTCGCGCACCTCGCGGTATTTCAGACAGAGCTCACGGCCCGCATCGGTCGCCGAGAAGAACACTTCCTTGCCGGTCTTTTCGCTTTTTACATACCCTCTAGCTACGAGCTTCTTCAACGCGTAGGTGGCGACGTGGGTATCTTCGATGTTCAGCACGAAGCAGATGTCCGCCAGCTTCTTGCGCCGCTCGCGATGGCTGACGTGGTGCAGCAACGACACTTCGATCGCGGTCATGTCCTTTTCGCCCGCGGCTGACATGCAGCGCACCATCCACCGGTTGAATGCATTGCCCGCCATGATGAGTGCGTACTCGAGCTCGGACAGCTCCGCGCTTGTGTCGGACACGAGATGTTCCGAAGAAACAATCTTGGTGGGGTGGCGAGACATGGTGAAGTTTCTCGGGAAACAGGATGGAAAGGTGTCGGGAGTGTACGACGAGCAGCCCATTCCGGGGAGCCTGGCGAAAACGCTTATTGAGAATTTGTTGATATTTTATTGATAATGTACGCTTCAATCATCGTGCACCGTATGCCGATAAATATCCATAGGGTCCGATATGCTCGACATTTCCGACTCGACCTGGGCCACTAAGCGATGAGCCAACCAAGAATCTTTCCGCTCGGCGATGCCGCGCTAGTCTGCGAAGCCGCGCCGCCCGCCACACTGGACTGCCAGCGGCGCGTGTGGGCCGCAGCCGAGGCCGCGCGCGACTGGCCGCATGTGCTGGAGGTGGTGCCAGGTATGAACAATCTGACGCTCGTATTCGATCCGCTCGAAGCCGACCGCGAAGCGCTCGTGAGCCAATTGCAAGCAGCCTGGAACGCGGTGAGCGACGTGCCCGCACCCGGCCGCGAAGTCGAAATTCCGGTGCAGTACGGCGGCGAATTCGGCCCCGATCTGCAAGCGGTCGCCAATCACACCGGCCTGAGCGTGCGTGAGGTGGTGCAACGTCATGCAGAAGGCGAGTACGTGGTGTTTTTCCTCGGCTTCCAGCCGGGCTTCGCCTATATGGGCGGGCTCGACGAAGCGCTGCACACGCCGCGTCGGGCGTCTCCGCGGCTGGAAGTGCCGGCCGGTTCGGTCGGCATCGGCGGCGAGCAGACTGGCATTTATCCGGCGACCTCCCCCGGCGGCTGGCAGTTGATCGGCCGCACCGAACTGCCGCTGTTCGATCCGGCGCGCCGCCCGCCCACACTCTTGCAACCGGGCGACCGGGTGCGCTTTACCGTCGCGGGGATACACGCATGATCGATGTGATTCGCGCGGGTCTCCTGACCACGATTCAGGATCTCGGCCGTCACGGCTACCGGCACCTCGGCGTCGCGATGGGGGGCGCGCTCGACCGT
The DNA here is from genome assembly GCF_046027825.1 of Paraburkholderia sediminicola. Lineage (GTDB taxonomy): Bacteria > Pseudomonadota > Gammaproteobacteria > Burkholderiales > Burkholderiaceae > Paraburkholderia > Paraburkholderia sediminicola_D. Next base: position 87,947 of record NZ_JAQQDU010000027.1, on the reverse strand, counting down.
CTGTCGCTCGAAGTCGGCAACCGACTGGTCGGCAACCGGCCCGATGCGGCCGGCCTGGAAATCACCTTCGGCCCGACCGTGCTGCGCTTTCTGCGCGCCACACGCGTGGCCATTACCGGCACCGAATTCGGCGCGACACTCGACGGCAAGCCGGTCTATTCATGGTGGAGCCTGCCGGTGCAGGCCGGCCAGGAGCTGGTGCTGCAAGCGGCGAAGCGCGGAATGCGCGGCTATGTCTGCATCGCGGGCGGCGTCGACGTTTTGCCCATGCTCGGCTCGCGCAGCACCGATCTCGCCGGCCATTTCGGCGGACTTGGCGGCCGGGCGCTGCGCGACGGCGATCGCCTGCCGGTCGGCGCGCCGCTGCAACGCGGCCACCTCGGCTTTACCCCCGAAGCGCCGGAATTCGGCGTGAAGGCGCCCGCCTGGTGCAAGTTCGTGCTGGTCCACGAGCCGCTGCGGCGCGGCCGGCATCCGTCGGGCGTGCCGTGGGCTGTGCCGATCCGCGTGTTGCGAGGCCCCGAATACGGCAGCTTCACTGAAGAAGCGCGCGAATCGTTCTGGTCCGATGAATGGCTGGTCACACCGAACAGCAACCGCATGGGCTACCGCCTCGCCGGCGCGGAACTGAAGCGCACCCAAAAAAGCGATCTGCTCTCCCACGCGGTATTGCCTGGCACGATTCAGGTTCCACCGAACGGCCAGCCGATCGTGCTGATGAGCGACGCGCAAACCACCGGCGGCTATCCGAAGATCGGCGTCGTAATCCAGGCCGACCTATGGAAGCTCGCGCAGGTTCGCCTGAACGCCGCCATCCGCTTCATCCCGACGACGCCTTATGAGGCGCGCCAGGCTTTACTGGAAGAACGCACGTATTTGCGGCAGATCGACGCCGCAATTGCCATGCACGAAGAACGCTGCGCGCGCCAGCCGGCGGCCGCAGCGCTGTAACACTACGTAGAGGAACACCATGGAAATCGATTTGAACGCCGACCTCGGCGAAGGTTGCGGCTCCGACGAGGCGCTGCTCGACCTCGTCAGCTCGGCCAACATCGCGTGCGGCTGGCACGCGGGCGGCGCCAACGCCATGCGCGACTGCGTGCGCTGGGCGGTGCAAAAAGGCGTGTCGATCGGCGCGCATCCCAGCTTTAACGATCCTGAGAATTTCGGCCGCAAGGAAATGGATCTGCCGGCCAACGATATTTACGCCGGGGTGCTGTATCAACTCGGCGCACTGTCGGCGATTGCTCAGGCCGAGGGCGGCCGCATTGCGCACGTCAAGCCGCACGGCGCGCTGTACAACCAGGCCGCGCGCGACGCCAGGATCGCCGACGCGATCGTCTCGGCGGTTCACGATTTTGACCCCTCGGTGGCGGTGTTCGCGCTCGCCAACAGCGGACTCGTGACGGCTGCACGGCAAGCCGGCCTGATTGCCGTCGAAGAAGTCTTCGCCGACCGCGGCTATCGCGCCGACGGGTCGCTCGTGCCTCGCAAGGAGCCGGGCGCGCTGCTCGACGACGAAGAGGTGGTGCTGGCGCGCACCCTCGCCATGGTGCGCGAGCGCCGCGTGCAAGCCGTCGACGGACAGTGGGTGCCGCTCAACGCCCAGACCATCTGCCTGCACGGCGACGGCCCGCATGCACTGGCATTCGCGCGGCGCATCCGCAGCGCGCTACAGGACGCCGGTATTGAAGTACACGCGGCCGGCGCCGCGAGCGTCTAACCCGCGCGCGGACTCACGCGAACCAGACAGCGCGATTCAACCCCTTGCCAAGCCCTGAACGCCCCGCCCCGCGGGGCGTTTGCCAGGTGCCGGACTCATTGCAGTGCCGCCGTCAACCAGCAGATGAGCAGCAAATAAGCAGCAGATGCAGGTGCAGATGTAGTCGAAGCAATGCGGCCATCAAGAGCCGTAGCAGCAAGACGGCGCGGGGTCCCCTGCCGCCGGCCCACGTTAGCCGCCACAAGCGGTGAGGTTGAAACCCTGTTTGGAGATCCAGATGCAGACAACAGTCAGTCTATGGCCGCTCATTGGCGTGGCCGTCATCATCGTCGGCTTTTTATTACGGTTCAATCCAATGCTGATCGTGGCGGTAGCCGCGATTATCACGGGACTGGCCGCGCACTTCCCGCCCGAAAAGATTCTCGCTGAAATAGGCACCGGCTTCATCAAGACCCGCAATATCCCGCTGATCATTCTGCTGCCGCTTGCCGTGATCGGTTTGCTGGAGCGGCATGGCCTGCGCGAGCGCGCGCAAGCGTGGATCGGCGGCATCAAGGCCGCGACCGCCGGACGTCTCCTGATCGTCTATCTGCTGGTGCGCGAGCTGACCGCCGCTGTCGGCCTGACCGGTCTCGGCGGCCATCCGCAAATGGTGCGTCCGCTGATCGCGCCGATGGCCGAAGGCGCCACCGAAACCCGCTTCGGCAAAATCAGCGACGCGGTGCGTTTCAAATTGCGCGCGTTCTCCGCAGCGACCGATAACGTCGGCCTGTTCTTCGGCGAAGACATCTTCGTCGCCTTCGGCGCAATCGTGCTGATGACAACCTTCCTGAAAGAAGCCGGCATCGTCGTCGAGCCGATTCACGTTGCTGTCTGGGGCATTCCGACTGCGATCTGCGCGTTCATCATCCACGGCTTCCGCCTGTATCTGCTCGACCGCTCGCTGGAGCGCGAATTGCGCGGCAATGCGGCCGCCGGTTCGCCGACGCAGTCGGCCGCGGGAGACAAAGCATGACGTTCACGATTACCTATCTCTTCTGGCTGCTGGGCGTGGTGCTGCTCGTTATCGGCGGCATGATCGTCACGGATAAGGAACATCCACGCCGTTTCACCGCCGGTGGTTTCTGGATTCTCTATGCGCTGATCTTCCTGATCGGCGACAAGCTGCCGCCCTCCGTGGTCGGCGTGCTGGTGATCGTGATGGCGCTGATTGCGGGCTTTGGCGGTGTGACCGCGGCCAAGCCGAAGGTGCTTTCGCTGGAAGCGCGCAAGGCTAGCGCCGCACGTCTGGGCAACAAGTTGTTCGTGCCCGCGCTGACGATTCCGGTCGTCACCGTGATCATCACCTTGTCGGCCAGCCATCTGATCTTTGGCGGGATGCCGCTGATCGAAAAGGCAAACGTCACGCTGATCGGCTTCGGGATCGGCTGCGTGATCGCGCTAGCGATTGCCTGCGTGCTGACGCGTGACACCGTCGGCCAGTCGATGAAGGAAGCGCGCCGCCTGGTCGACGCGTTGTCATGGGCCGCGGTGCTGCCGCAGATGCTCGGCATGCTCGGCCTCGTGTTCTCCGACGCCGGCGTTGGCAAGGCCGTCGCTCACGTGACCACGGCCTATATCAGCCTCGACTACCGCTTCATCGCGGTGGCCGTGTACTGCATCGGCATGGCGCTGTTTACGATGGTGATGGGCAACGGCTTCGCCGCGTTTCCAGTGATGACGGGCGGCGTCGGCGTGCCGATCCTGGTCGGCGTGTTTCACGGCAATCCGGCTGTGATGGTCGCGATCGGCATGTTCAGTGGCTACTGCGGCACGCTCATGACGCCGATGGCCGCGAACTTCAACATGGTGCCGGCAGCCTTGCTGGAATTGCCGGATAAGAACGCCGTGATCAAGGTGCAGATACCCACCGCGCTCACCTTGCTCGTCGTGAATATTTTCCTGCTGAATTTCTTGATGTTCTTGTAGGAATCTTGACTCGCCGCTTCGGCAAACCTGGACGAACAACGTGTTCGAACAGGCGGGCTGAAGCGGCGGTGTGCGCCCGCGTAAAACGATGGGCCAGATTAAGACGCGTGATTGACCGGGTAACCGGGGCTGCGCGGATCATCGCGCCACACCTTGTGGCGGAAAGGTCTGCTTCAACGCCGCAGTGACCCGCTCGAGCACATCGTCCCAGTTACCTTGCTGCGGCTGGGTGAAGATTCGCACGCTAGAATACCAGGGACTATCCTCCCGATCGCGCAGCCAGCGCCAGCAGCCGGAAAAGCGGTTGAGCAGCCAGACCGGCTTACCCATTGCGGCGGCCAGATGCGCGACCGAGGTATCGACCGAGATCACCAGATCAAGGTTCTCGATTAGCGCAGCCGTGCGCTGCAAAGTCGTCGATTTCATCCATCCAGTTTGTCAAACATGCATCAACGGCCGGGTCGGGACGCTTCGCCGGGTCGTCAGTCTTTTGCAGGCTGATCCAGCGGATATGCGGCATGGCGAGGAGCGGCGCCATTTGCGCGGACGTGATGCTGCGCACCTTGTCCGCGGTAAAACCTGAATGCCCACCGGCCCACACCACGCCTACGCGCGGCAGATCAGGGTTCGGTAAGGCAGCCAGCCGGGTATGCCACGCTGCAGCACGCCCGGCATCGGCATACAAATAGGTGAAGGCCGGAATGTTGTCCAGCTGTGTGCCGAACGCCATTGGCAACGACATCAGCGGGCAATACCAGTCCCACTCGTCGAAGTTGGGCTCGACATTGTCGAGCACCACGACACCCGGCCAGCGCTGACCGAACGACTGCTCGTAAAGGGGCTTCAAGGGTTGCGGACAGATGTAGCCGACCTGCGAAAAATGTTCGAGTGCCAATGGCAGATAGCGCACGAACTGCAGGCTGTCGCCAAACCCCTGCTCATGAAAGACCAACAGGCGCGGGCCCCGAACCGGCATACCGTTCGCGCGACGGCTGACGTTCGGATTCTCGCCATTCCATTGCGGCAGCGCCACGTGCGGGCGTTCTGGCGTGGGACGCCCTTCCTCATCCACCATATTTGCCCAGCGGTCTTCGAAATAAGGCCATGCTTCTTCATATCGACCCGTCGCCTGCAAGACGGTGGCAAGGTTGCTGCGCGCACCGAGATAGGCCGGATCGAGCTCGAGGGCGTGCCGCAGGTGCCGCTCTGCTTCGTCCAATTCGCCAAGGTGATTGGCAACGGCCCCCAGGTTCGCGTGGGCCAACTGATGGTCCGGTTCAAGTTCAAGCACTCTGCGATAGGCAAGCGCTGCTTCCCCTGCGTGTCCCTGCACCTGCAGGACTAGCGCCAGAAAGTAATTGAGCGACGGTAAGTCGGGTTGGAGCGCAAGACCCCATTGGGCCGTTTGTCTGGCGTTGGCGAGAGCACCCAATCTGATCTGGATCAGGCACAGCAAATTGTATAAGGCCGGATCCGGTTGAACTTCGATCGCGCGCTCGATCCAGCTTTGAGCTGACTCCATCTGCTTCGACTGGAACGCCAACACGCCGTATGCGTACAGGGCGCCAACATGGTTGGGGGCCCTGGCAAGGATTCGATCGAGGAGCCGTTGCGCTGTATCGACCTGACCCGCCTGACGCGCCTGCTCGGCCTCGTCGTACCAGGTCGCGATGTCTTCGGACAGCAATGAGGGAAGCGTTGGCATGGGCGGCGAGAAGTGTGCGTTGAGCAGTCGGCGGGGGGCCGTGAATGGTGAGATCGGATCGGCGCTTGAACACTTTGACGACGGTAGGCCCGCGGGGGCGTGAGGGAGCGTGCAAGTTCGATCGAACGCCGAATTATCTGCGGCACCATGTGGTCAGTCTGTAGGACCGCTCCGAAAGTACCGCGCTTCGAGCGCTCTGCGGCGGCCGGTAGCGGGCAATCGCGCGACGCTCATGAACTGCTCAGGCGCATCTACCCGCGGCGAAACAGGCGCCGCGGATTTAGGAAGCGTCCGATCGTCAGGAAAGGTTTACGGACATAAGCTCGTGGATGGTCTCCTATCCACATGCGCCGGCGCGCGCAACGCTTGCCACCGGCGCTCTCCAGCAGGTTCTCATGGAACACTCATCCCAGCCCGACAGCGCGCGCGCCGAGACGCCGCCCAACACCTACCTCGCCTCGTTGGTCAACGCCGCGCTCGAAGCGCACCAGGCCGGCCGGTTCGATGACGCCGAGCCCTTCTACCGCGAAGCCCTCGCACTCGATCCCGCCCATGCCGAAGCGTTGCACTATTTCGGCGTGCTGCAACATCAGCGCGGCGACCACGTCTTCGCCGCCGAGTTGATGAGCGAAGCGCTCAAACTCGATCGCACTGACGCCATCTGCTGGAGCAACCGCGGCCTCGTGGCTGCCGCACTCGGCCATGCCCAGGAAGCCATGATCTGCTATGACCAGGCGTTGCAGTTGCAGCCGGATTTCGCCGACGCACGCAACAACTTCGGGGTCGCGCTGCAAGCGCAAGGTGCGTTTGACGAAGCGATCGGGCAGTATCGGCTGGCGTTGGCGGTGAATCCGTCGCTGGTCGATGCGCATCTGAACCTTGGCACGGCGTTGAACAAGCTGGGCCGCTACGATGAAGCGCTGGTCTGCTATCAACACGTATTGGCGCTCGACCCGCGCTCGGCGGAAGCGCATTTCAACGCGGGCAATGCCCACAACGCGCAAGGCGAGCACGTCGCGGCCATCGCGAGTTTCGAACGGGCACTGGCATTGCGCGGCGACTACGCCGAGGCGCACATCAACCTGGGCAGCCTGATCGGCAAGCTCGGCGACTACGCCGGCGCAGAATCGCAATACCGGCGTGCGGTCGCATTCAAGCCGAACCCCACGAATCTGGTTTGCCTCGGTGGATCGCTCGGCGCGCCAGGTCGGTTGGACGAAGAGGAAGGTTTCTATCGCCATGCGCTGGAACTCGATCCCCACTATGCGGATGCGCACCAGGGCCTCGCGTGGCTGCTGCTCAAACGCGGCGATTACAAGCAAGGCTGGGCCGAGTATGCAATGCGCTGGCGCAAGCACGATTACGAGGCGATCGCGGTTCCCGGTGTGGCCGAGTGGCATGGCGAACCGCTCGCCGGGCGCCGACTGTTGCTCGTCGGCGAACAGGGCTTCGGCGACCATTTCCAGTTCCTGCGCTATGCACGCGTGCTCGAACAACTCGGCGCCACGGTCGATATCTGCGTGCGCGAGCCACTGCTGCCGCTAGTTGAGCGCATCCCGGGCGTCCACCGCGCGTTTAGCGGCAAGCCCGACGGCCAGTACGACTTCTGGGTGCCGATGATGAGCGTGCCGTCGTGCGTCGGCACCGACCTGTCAACCATTCCAGCAGAAATGCCCTACCTGTTCGCCGACAAAGCGAACATCAAGGCGTGGCGCAAACGGATCGGACCAGGCGAAAAATCAAAACGCAAAGTGGGTCTGGTGTGGGCCGGCAGCCCGACGTTCGGCAACGACCGCTACCGGTCGATGGCGCTGGCCGACCTCAGCGCGCTCAGCAAGGTGGAGAACGTCGCGTGGTACGCACTGCAAAAGGGCCCGGCGCATGCGCAGTTGGGCAATGCACCCGAAGCTTTCCGCGCCCACGACTTCACCGCCGATCTGAATAGCTTCGACGACACCGCCGCGCTCATCATGAATCTCGATCTGGTGATCGCCGTGGACACCGGCGTGGCGCACCTGGCGGCCGCGCTGGGCAAGCCGGTGTGGGTGCTGCTGCCCGCCAACTCGGACTGGCGCTGGCTCGAAAACCGCAGCGATTCGCCGTGGTATCCGTCGATGAAATTGTTCCGCCAGACGACGCTGGGCGATTGGGCGCCCGTGGTACTGCGTGTGTCAGAAGACCTGCGCGACGGTAGTCTATAAAACCCGCGCCGCGCGGATTTCAGACGTTTCTGCGCGGCGCCTTCTCAACCCTTTGGTGCAGACTGAATGCCGCGGCGCCGCGCCTTAAGGGCGACGACGCTGCTGCGCCTGCATGTAGGCACGCAACAACTTGTTGATGCGCGTCTGATACCCCGCTCCCTGCCCTTTGAACCACTCCAGCACATCCGCATCCAGGCGCATCGTGACAGCCTGTTTCGGCGGAACGTGCAACTCAGCCCGGTCAAAAAAGTCGTCGCCCAATTCAGGCACGTCGCTCGTGTCGATTTGCGCGTCGCCTGCCTTTGCAAGTCGCTTCCAGTCGGTTCCTGATGTCTTACCCATAATCTCGCCTCTGCTTGTTTGCAACGATTGCCCCGGTGCCACTTAATTCCAGACGCTGTCCTTGTAGCGTTTCACTTCGTGCCTTGTCGCCTTGCGGGCCGAAATGATCCGGATCACATCCGCACTGCGTTCGACATACACCACCACGCCTACGATAGCGACCATCCAGCCTAGCGCGATCCAGCGATCCTCACCGTAGTCTTCCCGCTGGTCTATCGCCGTCAGCACGGGATGATCGAACACGTCGACAGCGTCTCTGAAGTCGATGCCATGCTTACGGATGTTGATTTGATTCTTGACTTCGTCCCATTCAAACCGCACACAGCATATGTATTGACATCTGTACATACATCATAGCACGCAGAGGCAGCTATGGCCGCGTGCGCCGCGAGCAGTTCACGGCACACGCAAGCATCGGACTGGTTGTTCAAATACCGGTTCCTATTCTGGCCGAACGGCCTACCCCGGTTAAGACTGTGATCAGCCACATCGCACGTCGAGCGTCAGACTGGGACGCGACTCACCCCGCATCCACCACAAATCCGTGTTGCCGCAACAACTGCAGCACGCCTTTGCGGCCTCCCAGATGCAATGCGCCGATCGCCACGAACACCGGCTTGTTCGGTGCGGCGATCAGCAGCATCCGCGACACGAAGCGCCGGTTGCGCTCGTACACGATCCTGTTGTCGATCTGGTCGGAGATGCGCTTGTCGCGCGCCAACACTTCGGACTTCGCGGCCTGCCATGCGGCGATCGCATCGGCATCCCCGACTCGCCACAGCCGATGCAAGGTCTTCACATCGTCGACGTTTTCCGCGGGCGTTTGCACCAGGTCCTGCGCAAGCATTTCACGCTGCTGCGCGAGCGTGAGTCCGGTGAACGCGCGCATCTGCTGGGGCAAGGTCTCGAGCCCGACGATCTTGCCGCGCGTCCTGATATAGACGTTCTGCAGTTGGGCTTCCGTACCGTACTCGGTTTGCAATCCGGCACTCAGCGAGTCGTAGGTTTCCACCACCAGCGAAGCGAGCCACGGTCGCATCTTCTTGATTTCATCCAGCGCCGCGGGATTGCCGCGCAGGCGGAAGGCCAGCTTGCGCCACAACGGATCGGGTAGCAGGCCCGGTAGACAGTCGCGCCGGCAGATGCCGTACTTGGAGACGTCGTCTTGCGAGACCAGCAGTTCATCGGGTGAGAGTTCGAGTGCCAGCGTCGGTGACGCAACCAGGGCGCCGAGAATCGGCGCGCGGAACGGTTGCGTGGCCGGATAGTCGGCAGGGTCGCCGACGTGCAAGGTGCCGAGCACGTAGATGGTTGTGGTGCCACGCGTCGCGACATAGAACGGCATACGCGCCGGTTGCGTGCGCACCGGACCGCTCGCCGTGGTGCCCGGCGTAGCGGGTGGCGGATTGAAGCCCGGCAAGGTGGCGCGCGGCGGTGCCGGCAGATTGGGCACCGGCATCGTCGGCCGCCCCGCTTGAGCGGGCGTATTGGCGGCCGCTCCAGCGGCATACGCGACGCCGATCGGCCCCGCGTTCAGGTGAAAAACAGAACAAACGCCGAGGAGCGCGGCACCGGTCAGTGCACGCGCTCCCCAGCGCCGCGCAAAAGGAGCGCGGCGGCCACCATCACGCAAGCGGCGCGTAAGACGACGCGCCGCCATTGCATCAGGCATCCATGTCCCCCACCTCCTCGGCGCGGTGACACGACACCTGACGGCCATCCACTTCACGCAACTTCGGCTCTTCGCTGCGGCACCGGTCGATCACGTACGGGCAGCGTTGATGGAACGTGCAGCCCGACGGTGGATTCAGCGGCGACGGCATTTCGCCTTGCAGCTTGATCTTGATGGTGCGATCCGCTTCGAAGATCGAAGGCGTCGCCGACATCAGCGCACGCGTGTACGGATGACGCGGCTTCGAGAAAATCCGTTTCTTGTCGCCGAGCTCCGCCACGCCGCCGAAGTACATCACCATGACATCGTCGGCGATGTGCTCCACCACCGACAGGTTGTGCGAGATGAACACGTAGCTCGTCTTGAACTGCTCCTGCAGGTCCATGAACAGATTGAGAATCTGCGCCTGGATCGACACGTCGAGCGCGGACACCGGCTCATCGGCGACCACGATCTGCGGATCGAGGATCATCGCCCGCGCAATGGCCACGCGTTGCCGCTGACCGCCCGAGAACATATGCGGATAACGTTTTGCATGCTCCGGACGCAGACCGACCGTGCGCATCATCTGCGCGATCCGTTCGGCGCGTTCAGTCGTGCTCAGTTGCGTATTGATCGCGAGCGGCTCGCCGAGCGTCTGCTCGACGGTCTTGCGCGGATTCAGCGACGCAAACGGATTCTGAAACACCATCTGCACGCGCCGCCGCAGCGCGGCGATCTTCGCGTGATCGGCGCCGGCCACGTCTTCTCCATCGATCAGCAGGCGGCCCGCGCTGGGCGCTTCGATCATGGTGAGCTGACGGGCAAGCGTCGATTTGCCGCAACCGGATTCGCCGACCACCGCCAGCGTCTTGCCGCGTTCCAGCGCGAACGACACCCCGTTCAACGCCTTCACCGTGCCCGAGCTAAACATCCCGCGCTTCACCGTGTAGTAACGCGCGAGCTTGTCGGCAACCAGCACGTGATCGCCCGCATGGTCCGACTGGCGCCGCGTTTCGAATACTGCGTTCATCGTGCGCCTCCATGGGTGTGAACGTTGGCGTCGCCGCTCAGGTTCAGGGGTTTGATGCAGCGCACGCGCGCCACCTCGGCGTGATCTTGCATCGGCGCCAATGCCGGGCGCGCCTTCATGCAATCGTCGACCACATACTTGCAGCGCGGTGCGAACAGACACCCTTTCGGACGATCGTCACGCCCCGGCACCATGCCCGGCAGGGCCGCGAGCCTTACCGCGCCGACATTGTGCTCGGGAATCGCCGCCAGCAACGCTTCCGTATACGGATGATGCGGCGCGGCGAAGATGTCCGGCACGCGGTTGGTTTCGATCACTTCGCCAGCGTACATGACCGCAACGCGCTGCGCGACCTCGGACACCACCGCCAGATCGTGCGAGATCAGCACGAGCGCCATGCCGCGTTCCTTCTGCAGCTTGATCAGCAACTCCATGATCTGCGCCTGGATCGTCACGTCGAGCGCGGTGGTCGGTTCGTCGGCGATCAGCAGCTTCGGATTGCAGGCAATCGCCATGGCGATCATCACGCGCTGGTTCATGCCACCCGACATCTGATGCGGGAACGAGCCGATACGGCCTTTCGGATCGGGAATGCCGACCTGGTCGAGCAACTCCAACGCGCGCTTGTCCAGCGCACTGCCGCGCAAGCCCTCGTGCAGCTTCAGCACTTCCTTGATCTGATAGCCGACCGTGTAGCTCGGATTCAGACTGGTGAGCGCGTCCTGGAACACCATCGCGATGTCTTTGCCGATGATCTTGCGGCGTTCTCTCGCCGAGGCCTTCAGCAAATTCTTGCCGTTGAAGGTGACCTCATCCGCCGTGACTTTGCCCGGCGCGTCGATCAGGCCCATCAGCGCCATCATCGTCACGCTCTTGCCCGAACCCGATTCGCCGACCACGCCGACGACTTCGCCCTGCGCGACATCGAGGTTGATCCGATCGACAGCGGGCAGGCCGTTGAAATCCACCGCCAAATTGCGGATGGTCAATAAATTGGTCATGTCAGGCCATCCGCTTCAGTTTGGGATCGAGTGCGTCGCGCAGCCCGTCGCCGAGCAGATTGATCGCGAGCACCGAGATCAGGATGGAGAGACCCGGCATCGTGACGATCCACCAGGCGCTGTCGATATAGTCGCGCGCCGAGGCCAGCATCGCGCCCCACTCCGCCGACGGCGGTTGCACGCCAAGACCGAGAAAGCCGAGCGCCGCGGCATCGAGAATCGCCGACGAAAAGCCCAGCGTAGCCTGCACGATCAGCGGTGCGGTGCAATTCGGCAGCACTTGCGAGAACATCAAACGCAGCGTGCTTGCGCCCGCAACGCGCGAAGCCGTCACATACTCTTTCTGCAATTCGCCCTGAGCCGAAGCACGCGTCAAACGCACATAACCCGGCAACGCGACAATCGCGATCGCCAGCATCGTGTTGACGAGACCCGGGCCGATGATCGCGACCACCGCAACGGCCAGCAGCAGCGACGGCAACGCGAGCAGCACGTCCATGATGCGCATGATCGGCGTATCGGCCCACTTCTCGAAAAACGCTGCGATCAAGCCGAGCACGATGCCCGGAATCAGCGCGAGCACCACCGAGACGAAGCCGATCCAGAACGACAACCGCGCGCCATACATCAGACGCGAGAGGATGTCGCGGCCCGCTTCGTCGGTGCCGAGAATGAACTTCCAGTTGCCGCCGTCGAGCCAGGCGGGTGGGATCTTCACGAAGTCGCGATACTGCTCGATCGGGCTATGTGGCGCGATCAACGGTGCGAAGATCGCGATGAAAATCAGCGTCAGCACGATGATGCCGGCGCCGACCGCACCGCGGTTACGCGAGAAATTCGCCCAGAATTCGCGGGCGGCGATGGCGCGGCCGCTGGGCGGCGTCACCGACTGGGGGACTGTATTTTGAATGTCTGCCATTTTCATGCCTCCCGCCGAGCCGCCTCAAGGGAGGCATGCGCCCCCTCGGGGGGCAGCGAACGCAAGTTTGCGTGGGGGTTCATATTCTTACCTCGTATGGCGAATGCGCGGATTCAGCACGCCGTACAACAGATCGACGACGAGGTTCACGACGATCACCAGCGTAGCGATCATCAGGATACCGCCCTGCACCACCGGATAGTCGCGCCGGCCGATCGCGTCGATCAGCCACTTGCCGATACCTGGCCACGAAAACAGCGTCTCGGTCAGCACCGCGCCGGCCAGCAACGTGCCGACCTGCAAGCCGATTACGGTCACGACCGGAATCAGCGCGTTACGCAGTGCATGCACAATGATTACCCGCGCAGGCGACAAGCCCTTCGCACGCGCCGTGCGAATGTAGTCCTCGCGCAGCACTTCGAGCATCGACGAACGCGTCATCCGCGCGACGACCGCCAGCGGAATCGTGCCGAGCACAATGGCCGGCAAAATCAGATGGCTGAGCGCGGATTTGAACGCGCCTTCGTCGGTGGACATCAACGCGTCGATCAGCATGAAGCCGGTGACGTGCGGAATGTCGTATTCGACCGCAATGCGGCCCGACACCGGCGTCCAGCCGAGGTCCACGGAAAAAAACATGATGAGGATCAAGCCCCACCAGAAGATCGGCATCGAGTAGCCGGTCAGCGCCGTGCCCATCACGCCGTGATCGACCACCGTGCCGCGCCTGAGGGCCGCGAACACGCCCGCCGGCAAGCCGACGATCAGCGCGAACAGCATCGCGCAGAACCCCAGTTCAACGGTGGCGGGAAAACGTGCGAGGAATTCGCCCATCACGCTGGTATTGGTGATGATCGAGGTGCCGAGGTCGCCGTGCATGGCACGGCCGACATAGTGGATGTACTGCATCGGCAAGGACTCGTCGAGCCCGAGTCGATGCAGCGCGGCGGCATGCATGGCGGGATCGACGCCGCGCTCGCCCATCATCACTTCGATGGGGTCGCCCGGTATCAGGTGAATCAGCGCAAACGCGAGGATCGTGATGCCGATGAACGTCGGTATCACCATGCCGATGCGGCGCAAAACAAAGCGGAACATGGTTCGTCCCTATGGTCTTGATGAAGAAAAAACGCAACCGGCGACGAGGGCTTGTGACCCCGGTCGCCGGACCATTTCGACCAGTTTTCTAACGGTGCGAAAAGCTACTGCGTAAGCTTGACTGTATTACCTTTACTTGACGCTGACGCCGTCAAAACGCGCATAACCGAGCGGCTCGATACGCATGTCGACCACCTTCTTGCTGACAGGCTGGTACACGGTCGAGTGAGCGATCGGCGAGAACGGCAGTTGCTGCGCGAAAATCTGCTGCGCCTGCATGTACGCCGTCGTACGCACGCCTTGATCGGACGACTCGCGGCCCTTCTGGATCAGTTCGTCGAACGGCTTGTAGCACCACTTCGAGAAGTTGTTGCCGTTCACCGCTTCGCAGCCGAGCAGCGTGCCGAGCCAGTTGTCCGGATCGCCGTTGTCGCCGGTCCAGCCGATCAGCATCGTGTCGTCTTCACCTGCGTGAGCGCGCTTGATGTACTCGCCCCATTCATAGGTGACGATCTTCGCTTTCACGCCGATCTTGGCCCAGTCGGCCTGGATCATTTCCGCCATCAGACGGGCGTTCGGGTTATACGCGCGTTGCACCGGCATCGCCCACAACGAGATGTCGAAGCCGTTCGGATAGCCCGCCTTCGCGAGCAGCGCCTTGGCCTTGTCCGGATCGTAGGACGCGCTCTTCAGGTTCTTGTCGTACGACCATTGGGTCGGCGGCATCGGGTTCGTCGCGGCCTGGCCTGCGCCCTGGTACACCGACTCGATGATCGCCTTCTTGTTGATCGCCATGTCGAGCGCCTGACGCACTTCGAGCTTGTCGACCGGCTTGTGCGTCACGTTGTACGCGAGGTAGCCGAGGTTGAAGCCAGGTTGCGACGGCATGTCGATGTTCGCTTCAGCCTTCAGCGGCGCGATATCGGCCGGGCGCGGATAGCTCATCACCTGGCATTCGTCACGCTTGATCTTCTGCACGCGCACACCGGCGTCCGGCGTGATCGAGAAGATCAGCTTCGAGATCTTCACTGCGTTCGGCTTCCAGTAATCCGGATTGCCGTCGAAGCGGATCGTTGCGTCCTTCGTGTAGCTGCGGAAAATGAACGGGCCCGTGCCGACCGGGTACTGATTGATGTCGGCGGCTTTGCCGGCCTTCAGCAACTGGTCCGCGTATTCACCCGAGAGGATCGACGCGTATTCCATCGCCAGATTCTGGATGAACGGCGCGTTGACTTCCTTCAGCGTGAACTTGACCGTGTACGGATCGACCTTTTCGACGCCGGTGATCAGCTTGTCGAGGCCCATGTCCGTGAAGTACGGGAATTGGACCGGGTACGCCTTCCGGAACGGCTGGTTCGTGTCGAGCATGCGCTGGAACGTGAACACGACGTCGTCCGCGTTGAATTCGCGCGTCGGCTTGAAGAACGAGGTGGTCTGGAACTTCACGCCGTGGCGCAGATGGAACGTGTAGGTCTTGCCGTCCGGCGAGACTTCCCATTTTTCCGCCAGGCCCGGCTCGACTTTCGTGCCGCCGCGTTCGAACTCGACGAGGCGGTTATAAACGGTGAACGTGTTGGCCGTGAAGTCGACGCCAGTCGTGTACTGGGCCGGATCGAAACCCGCAGGGCTGCCTTCTGAGCAGTAAACCAGGGTTTTGTTCGGAATCTCGGCACGCGCAATGCTTGCGCCCACCATCGATGCCGCTGCAGCTGCGACGAGCGTCGTAACACGCGCGGCGCGCAACAGGTTGTTTTGCTTCATGTTTCCTCCAGGTTCGGGGCTGGCTTCCGCCAGCGTAGCGCGATATTACTTGAGCTTGGCTCGCCCCAACAAGCGGAGGAAAATACCCCCGTTGACGATCGGAAACAGTTAAGGCATAAGGGCAGCCGCACGCCGGCGCTGGCCGGAACGTGCGGCGCTAGAGGCGGGCTCGGCAAAAAGCGGCCCACGGGGCGTTACCGGCGGCTATTTCAGGCCGACACCCATGAATTGCGTTGGACCAAATGGGTCGATCTTGAAGCCGGTGACGTCTTTGCTGATCGGCTGGTAGACGGTGGAGTGGGCAATCGGCGTAAACGGAACCTGCTGCTTGAAGATCTCCTGCGCTTCCACATAGTCCTTGGTGCGCTCGGCGAGATCGGTGGTGCCACGAGCTTTCCTGATCAGATCGTCGAACGGTTTGTAGCACCATTTGGAAAAATTGCTGCCCTTCACCGCATCGCAGCCGAGCAAGACACCAAGCCAGTTGTCAGGATCGCCGTAGTCCCCCGTCCAGCCGATCAGGATCGCCTCGTGCTCGCCAGCATGGGCGCGGCGGATGTACTCACCCCATTCGTACGTGGCAATCGTCGTCTTGACGCCGATCTTCGCCCAGTCGGCCTGCAGCATTTCGGCCATCAGGCGGGCGTTCGGGTTGTAGGGCCGCTGCACCGGCATGGCCCACAGGGTCAGGTCAAAGCCGTCCGGGTAGCCAGCCTCCTTGAGTAACGCCTTGGCCTTGTCAATGTCGTAAGGTGCATCCTTCAGGTTCTTGTCGTAGCCCCATTGGGTCGGCGGCATGGGATTCGTCGCGATTTGCCCCGCGCCCTGATATACCGACTCGATAATCGCTTTCTTATTGACCGACATATCCAGCGCGCGTCGCACCAGCACGTTGTCGAGCGGTTTTTTCGTCGTGTTGTAGCCAAGGATGCCCAGATTGAACCCGACCTCGCTCGGCATCGCCAGCGACGGGTCGGCCTTGATCTGCGGAATATCCGCGGGACGCGGATAGCTCATCACCTGACATTCCCCGCGTTTCAGTTTCTGCAGCCGCACCGCGGGATCCACGGTGATGGCGAAGATGAGCTTGCCGAGCTTCACGACACCCGGCTTCCAGTAGTCGGGATTGCCGTCGAAGCGGATCGTGTCGTCCTTGGTATAGCTGCGGAAAATGAACGGCCCGGTGCCGACCGGGTATTGGTTGATATCGGCGGCCTTACCGGCTTTTAGCAGTTGATCCGTGTACTCCGCCGACAGAATCGACGCGAACGGCATCGCGATCTGCTGCAGGAACGGTGCATCGACTTCTTTTAGCGTGAAACGTACCGTGTACGGGTCCAGTTTCTCGACCTTGGCGATGTTCTTTGCCAGTCCGAGATCGGCGAAGTAGGGAAATGGAACCGGGTACGCCTTACGGAACGGCTGATCCGGGTCCAGCATCCGCTCGTAAGTGAAGACAACATCGTCGGCGTTGAATTCGCGGGTTGGCTTGAAGAACGAGGTGGTCTGAAACTTCACCCCGTGCCGCAGGTAGAACGTGTATTGCAGGCCGTCCTGCGACACATCCCATTTCTCAGCGAGGCCCGGCTCGATATCGGTACTGCCGCGGGCGAACTCGACAAGGCGGTTATAAACCGTGTACGAAGCGGCCGTGAATTCGACGCTGGTGGTGTACTGCGCGGAATCGAAACCCGCCGGACTGCCTTCGGAGCAGAATACGAGGGTTTTATCGGGCAAGGTGGCCGCGTCGGTTGCGGCGGGCAGGAGGCCGGCGGCCAGGACCGCGCAGGCGCTCAAGACTGGCAGGCAGGTATGGCGAACTGCAAACAGCAATCGATGTACTGTCATCACGTTCTCCGCACGGCAGCCAAGTCAGCTGCGCTCCGATCATAGACAGCACAAAAATCGGGTTCAATGAGGACTTACACGACAAAGGGAAACGCCTGGCGGCGCAGGTTTGCTGCGACGCAGCAAATGCTTCCAGGACGAGTGCGCGGGCGAAGTTTCCTGTACGCAATGGTTGCGCGGGATAGCTGTACCGGATAGCTGAGCGAGATTGCCCGTCCGAAAAAAAACCGCGCGGTTCGGTCAACCGCGCGGTTCTTTACAACGGTGCCGAGGCCGTTAGCGGCCGCTCGGACCTTGGCTTAAGCGCCCAGCCGTTCGCAGATCGCCTTGGTCGCCGCAGCGCCATTGAGCGTGTAGAAGTGCAGACCCGGCACCTTCGCGTCGATGAGACGCCGGCACAGGTCCGTCACCACATCCAGCCCGAACGCGCGAATCGACTCGCGGTCGTCGCCGAAGCTTTCCAGACGGCGCGCGACCCAGCGCGGCACTTCCGCGCCGCACATCTCCGAGAAGCGCATCAGCTGCGAGTAGTTCGTGATCGGCATGATGCCTGGCACGATCGGCACGTCGACGCCGAGCTTCCTCGCGTCGTCGACGAAACGGAAATACGCGTCAGCGTTGAAGAAATACTGCGTGATCGCCGAATTGGCGCCGGCCTTCACCTTGTGGGCGAAGTTTTCCAGATCGTGACGCGGCGAGCGCGACTGCGGGTGGTACTCCGGATAGCCGGCCACCTCGATCCAGAACCAGTCGCCAAACTCAGCGCGGATAAAGCTCACCAGTTCCGACGCATAACGCAGCTCGCCAACTTCGCCCATGCCGGACGGCAAATCGCCGCGCAGCGCGACGATATGGCGGATGCCATGCGCGCGGTACTCGTTGAGAATCGCGCGCAGGCTCTCTTTCGACGAGCCGATGCACGATACGTGCGGCGCCGCGTCGAGCCCTTCCTTCGCCATATCGACGACGGTATCGAGCGTGCCCTGTTGCGTCGAGCCGCCGGCGCCGAACGTGACGGACACGAACTTGGGCTTGAGCGGCGCGAGCTGCGCGCGGGTGGCACGCAGCTTGTCGACGCCTTCCGGCGTTTTCGGCGGGAAGAATTCGAATGAAAGTTCGATCGGGTTCATGATTCAGTAGCTCAACCGATGCTGCGATTGCCGAAAATCAGCGCGGACAGCAGCCACGAAACGATGCTGTACAGAATCGAGCCGAAGAACGCCGACCAGAAACCGGACACTTCGAAGCCTTTCAGCAGTGACGCGCACAGCCAGAAGCACAGCGCATTCACCACCAGAATGAAGAGTCCGAGCGTGACGATCGTGACGGGCAGCGTCAACAGGATCAGCACCGGTCGCAGGATCGTATTGATCAACCCGAGCACCACCGCGACGATCAAGGCGGTGCCGAAGCTGCGGATATGAATCGACGGTACGAGGTAGGTGATGATCAGAAGCGCAAGCGCGTTGATCAGCCAGGTCAGCAGCACGGTCATGTAGAGCTCCTTTCAGGCAGGATGTCCGTTTGAACGGAAAGAGGCGGGCATGGCGAACAGAGCGGCGCCTTGCGCGCCGCCCTGTCGTCAAACAGTCATGCTTTAAAAACCGCCCGCGTGCTTAATCTTACTGAGCAGTGTGATTTACCAGCGTGACTTAGTAGCGGTAGTGGTTCGGCTTGAACGGACCGTTCTTGTCGACGCTGATGTAGTTTGCCTGATAGTCCGACAGCACCGTCAGTTCTGCACCGATACGCCCCAGATGCAGACGCGCAACCTTTTCATCAAGGTGCTTCGGCAACACATAGACCTTGTTTTCGTACTTGGCGCCGTCAACGAACAGCTCGATCTGCGCGATCGTCTGGTTCGTGAACGATGCCGACATCACGAACGAGGGGTGACCCGTTGCGCAACCCAGATTCACCAGACGCCCTTCAGCCAGCAGGATGACGCGCTTGCCGTCCGGGAAAATGATGTGGTCGACTTGCGGCTTGATGTTTTCCCACTGGTACTGGCGCGTCGAGGCAACGTCGATTTCCGAATCGAAGTGACCGATATTGCAGACAATCGCGTTGTTGCGCATGGCAGCCATATGATCGTGGCCGATCACGTGGAAGTTGCCCGTTGCCGTCACGAAGATGTCGGCCTTGTCAGCCGCGTATTCCATCGTCACGACGCGATAGCCTTCCATCGCCGCTTGCAGTGCGCAGATCGGGTCGATTTCCGTGACCCACACCGTGGCGCCCAGACCGCGCAGCGATTGCGCGCAACCCTTGCCCACATCGCCGTAACCGGCCACGACCGCGATCTTGCCCGCGATCATCACGTCGGTTGCACGCTTGATACCGTCGACCAGCGATTCACGGCAGCCATACAGGTTGTCGAACTTCGACTTCGTGACCGAATCGTTCACGTTGATGGCCGGGAACGGCAGGCGCCCTTCCTTTTCCATCTGATACAGACGATGCACGCCAGTCGTGGTTTCCTCGGTCACGCCCTTGATGTGCGCGAGACGTGTGGAGTACCACACCGGATCCGCATCCAGATGACGGGCGATCGACTTGTACAGCGCCACTTCTTCTTCGTTTTCCGGCTTCGAGATCACCGAACGGTCTTTCTCAGCCTTCGAGCCAAGGATCAGCAGCAACGTGGCGTCGCCGCCGTCGTCGAGGATCATGTTGGCGAATTCGCCATTCGGCCATTCAAAAATGCGGTGCGAGAATTCCCAGTATTCGTCGAGCGATTCGCCCTTGAACGCGAACACCGGCACGCCGCCTTCCGCAATCGCGGCGGCTGCATGATCCTGCGTCGAGAAAATATTGCACGATGCCCAGCGAACGTTCGCGCCGAGTGCCGTCAAGGTTTCGATCAGCACGCCGGTTTGAATCGTCATGTGCAGTGAACCCGCGATGCGCGCGCCCTTCAGCGGCTGCGAGCTCTTGTATTCCTCGCGCGTCTGCATGAGGCCGGGCATTTCGGTTTCAGCGATATTCAGTTCCTTGCGGCCCCAGGCTGCAAGCGACATATCGGCGACGAGGAAATCCTGCTTTGAGTCGAGAACTGCGGCGTTCATCACGCCCTCCTTTCTAAGAAATTGACTAGAAATTTGACGTGAGCGCGGTTCGATGCGGTGGTTGGGAAAGCGCTATGCGCATCCTGACCCTCCGATTGAAGCCTCCGAGCCTGGCGGGCGGCCAGCGAATGCTGATTCGCGGTACCCGTCGCAACGCTCCTCGAAGACGAACGGCGATTGTAGCAAATCGAGATGGCTTCGTGGCGTGGTTGGGCTACGCAGTGTGATTCGGGAGAGCAGAGGCGGCTGGCTCGGCAGCGAAGCTTGCCGCGCGCAATTGCTCGATGCCCGCGCGCGCGGTGTCGAGAAACTGCCTTGAAAACCGGAAGGCATCGGCCACGTCGGCGGGATCCGGTGTCTGCAAGCCCAGTGCGATGCGGAAATACCGTTCGGCATGAATGCCCGGGTGGTAATGCATGCGTACGCGCTTCACGTCATCCAGACGCCGGTTGCCGAAAATGTCGCGCAGCGCCCACGAAAACGCGCCGTCTTCGCCACCGATGCGGCGGAACGCGTCGTCCATCGGAAAGCCGCCGAGCGCGGCATACACTGCGCGGCGGATGATCAGGCTGCTCGGCACCGTATTACTGAGCGTTGCGGCGTGCTTGTCGAAATCGTCGTGGTGGATGAGGTCGTCCGGAAAATCCGTGTAGTCGACGTCGAGCCGCACGGACACTTCATTCGGGTTCGGCGCGAAGAAGGCGCTCGCGGCGGCCAACGCGCCGGGCAGGTATTCGTCGTCGGCGTCGAGGAAGGCAAGCAGACCGTGAGCCGCATGCATCGCGCCCCAGTTGCGCGCCCGAGCCGGGCCGCCGTTGTACGGCATCTGCAGCAGACCCACGCGCGGGTCGAGACGCCCGTGATGGGCGACCACGTCAATGGAGGCATCGGTCGAGCCGTCGTCCACCACGATGATCTGCGCGGCTTCAGGTCGAATCAGGCAACTCTGAAGCGCACGGGCGAGCGTCGCCGCGCCGTTGTAGCAGGGAATGATGATCGAGAGGGGCGTCATGGATTGATACGGGCGCGGCGGGTCAACAGTAGAGAACCGTGGATGTTATCCCGCTTCCGGCGGCGTCCATCCTGGAAAAATGGCATGGGCGCCCGCGTCGAACAACCCATCTCGCACACGCCTATCGCGATCAAGATAGATGCGCTCAGCTCCTTCGGCGCGTAAATCTTGTCGAAGACGGCAAGCACGAAAGTGCGCAGATGCGAAGCGCGTCATCAGGTTGCACCGCGACATAAATGCGATGACTTACAATCAGCCGAATCATTCCAAATTGGAATTCTGGAGCCTGAGATCGTGGAACTACGTGCGCTGCGGTATTTCGTCGAAGTGGTGCGTCAACAGAGTTTCACTGTCGCCGCCGAGCAGATGTTCGTCACGCAGCCGACCATCAGCAAAATGGTGAAGTCGCTGGAAGACGAAATCGGCTCACCGCTGCTGTTGCGCGACGGGCGCCAGATGGTGCTGACCGATGCTGGCCGGATCGTCTATCAGCGCGGTCAGGACGTGCTGGCCGCACATGCGCAATTGCAGGCCGAGCTGAACGATCTCGACACGCTCGGCCGCGGCGAACTGACCATCGGCATTCCGCCAATGGGCGGGTCGCTGTTCACGCCCGCCATCGCCGCGTTCCGCCAGCGTTACCCGAAAATCGAACTGAAGCTGTTCGAGCAGGGTTCGCGCGCAATCGAAGCCGCACTGATCCACGGCGAGCTGGAGTTAGGTGGCGTGCTGCAACCGGTCGACCCGGACAACATCGAAGTGCTGCCGATGACACGGCAATTGCTGTGGCTGGTCGCGCGCACCGGCTCGCGCTGGGACGATCTGCACGAAGTGCCGCTCGCCGAACTCGCCAACGAGCCGTTCGTGTTCTACGGCGAGAGCCTCGCGCTCAACGATGTCGTGCTGAATGCGTGCCGTACCGCCGGTTTCGCCCCGACCATCGTCGGGCGCAGCGGGCACTGGGATTTCATGGCGGCGCTGGTGCTGGCTGGCGTCGGCATCGCGCTATTGCCTGCGCCGTATTGCCGGCGTCTCGACGCGGCACAGTTCACCTGCCGCCCGGTGGTGGAGCCGGAAATTCCGTGGGAAATGGCGATCGGCTGGCGCCGCAATGGCTATCTGTCCCACGCGGCGCGTGCATGGCTGGGGGTGGCCCGCGAGACGCTGCCGGGCCAGGCAGGCGACGATTTCATGCTGGGGCCGGGCATCGGCATGACCGGCATCACGGCGCCGGTTCAGACACCGCCGCCGTAAATGCGGCCGCCACAAACACCGCAACCGCGAACGCGGCCGGCCAAATGACAACATGCCGCCCGGCGCGAACCGGGCGGCATGTCTTTCAGGCTCAGGTCAAAAGCTGACCTCGAAGGTTTAGCTCGCAGGCTGACCTCGAGGGATTACCTCGACCGTTGACTGAGCACCGCCACTACTGCTGCGCGACAAACTCGATGCGGCGGTTGGCAAAGCGCCCGCTCGCCGTATCGTTGCTCGCGACCGGACGCACGTCGCCATAACCTTGCGCGACCAGCGAATCCGCTGGCACGCCCGTCTTGACGAGATACGCGCGGACCGCTTCGGCGCGCTTCTTCGACAGTTGCAGATTGGCTTGCGCGCCGCCGATGTTGTCCGAGTAGCCGGCCACTTCGAGCTTGGCCGTCTTGCCGTTGCGCGCACAGGCGTTCAGCACTTGCGCCGACTGGTTCAGGTCTTCAATCGCCGAGACCGGCACGCGGGCGCTGGCGCTCGTGAAGTTGATCACCTGCAGGTTCAACACCTTGATCACGTCCGCTGCCGCGCACGAGCTGTCCGGCGTGAGCAGGCCCTTGATCGCGCCGCGGAAGTTTTCGGTAGCGTTGGCGACCGCCTGCTCGACGTTGAACGAACCGATCTGATACGACGTGCCGAACAGCGACTTGAGTTTGTCGAGCCAGCCGAGCTTCGCGTTCGCCGCGCTGCCGCTCAGTTCGATGTGCGCGCCATCCACTTTCACTTCCGCTCCGGGCAATGCCATCAGCGGCAGCAGGCCGTCCAGATGAACGAGCCAGTCGGCCTGCCTGGTGTCCTGATCGACCGTGACGTTCGCGACGAACTGGTCAGCACCGAAGCGCTTTGTCAGCTCGTCGATCAGCTGGGTCTTTTCGGCTTCGCTGCCGACCGTCGCGGTGAGCGTCGGCTTGCCGGCGGCGTCGACCGTGAAACTGAGCTGGCTGTCTTTGGTCGGCGCGGGTGCGGCCGCGGGTTGCTGCGCTTCGCTGGCGGCGCTTGCTACTACGGCGCTGGCCGCGACATCGCTGGCCGGTGCAGCGGCCGAGGCCTCAGCCGGTGCGGACGCAGGCTGTGCGGTGGCAGCGACTTCGGCACTGCTGCGCTCGCTGCTTTGTTCGCCGCGTTGCTCACTTTGGCAACCGCGCAGGAACAGGAAGGCCAGCACCGCGGCAATCGCCGCGAGCAGCCACCACAACCATTTGCGCGAACGCGGCTCCCCACGCACGACTGCGTCGGCCGGCACGCGAATGCTCGACAGGGCTTCGGCCACCGGCTTGGCGGCAGGCGTCGGATGATCGATGTGCGCCGAGACCGCTTTCAACTGCGACAGAATGTTGCCGCTGAACGCGCCAAGCCCGCTCAGGCCCAGCGCGGCCATCAGACGGTCGTTCAGATACGGTGCAATGGCTGGCAGTTGATGACCCAGCAGCGTCGGCAGTTGGCCAACGTTGCCCTGACCTTCGAGAAAATGCCGCTTGAGCACGCCGAGCAGCGCCGCTCCGGCGATACCCGTCATGGCGTGCGTGGCATGGACCGGCACGCCGGTTTGGGTGGCGACTTCGTCGCTCAGCGTATCGACGCGACGGTCAAGTACGCGCTCGAGCAAATGGCGCCCCGCCCCTTCGAGCAGGCTCACGCCGGTCGTGCTGCCGAGCAGTTGCGGCAACTGCTCGGCGATGTGCCCGTTCACCTCAGGCGAGAGGATCGTTGTGAACAGCGAACGCGCGCCGTCGAGCGTCGCGCCTTTTTGCATGAGGCCAGCAACAAGCGCCGGGCCGGTCGTTGCAAGCACCTTCTGGATCGCGTCCGGCGGCAGCCCGAAGCGGGCCGCCATCTGTCGCACGACACCGTCCGTCAGCGCGGACTGAATCAGCTGAATCACATTGATACTCATCGCTTCGCTTCCTTGATTTCCCGAACGCATCACCTGACACGCCCCTTTTCGCGGCGCGATTATAGGTTTGCGGGAATCTCATAAACGAAGCGGCACAATTTATGACGAATTAACCGACGTTCGCCTAAATATTCTTATATTTGCGCGCAAAAATAGGAAGATGGATACGCCACCATGCCGGTGCCCGGCCGGTGGCGCTTGATCAATGTCCACGCGTTCGGGCGTGGCGTGCCCTCAAGCTGCCACGCCGGTGATGCCCGTCGACACCATCGCAGGCACCGTTTGCCCCTCGCGCCGGCTCGCCGCGATCAGTTCGGCCGCGCGCTCACCGATCATCACAGTCGGCGAATTAGTGTTGCCGCCGATCAGCGTCGGCATCACCGATGCATCGACGATCCGCAGCCCCGTCACGCCGCGCACCCGCAACTGCGGGTCGACCACCGATTGCGCGTCGCCGCCCATCCGGCACGTCGCTACCGGGTGATAGATCGTGTCGGCATGCTCGGCGATGGTCCGGCGCAATTCCGCCTCGGTCTGGCCGGAATGTGTGTACAGCTCCTTGCCGCCATGCAGCGCCAGCGAAGGTGCGTCGAGAATGCGCCGCGCCATCTGCGCCCCTTCCACAAGAAGGTCGAGATCACGCGAGTCGCTGAAAAAGCGCGGATCGATCACGGGCGCGGTGCGCGCGTCGGCGCTGGCGAGCGTCACCGTGCCGCGGCTATGCGGCCGCAGCACGCACACGTGCAGCGAATAACCGTGACCCCAGTGCATATGGCGATTGTGATCGTCGACGATCGCCGCGCAGAAATGCAGTTGCAGGTCCGGGCGATCGAGCGTCGGCCGGCTCTTCAGAAAGCCCCCCGCTTCGGCGACGTTGCTCGACAGCATGCCCTGTCCATGCCGCATGAAGGTCACAAACTGCGGCAGCATCCGCGCGATGCCGCGAATCGAAAAACCGGTCGGCTCGATCGACGACACCCGTTTGTTGATCGTGAAATCGACGTGGTCGATCAGGTTCTGGCCGACCTCTGGCGCATCGTGCAGCGCCGCAATGCCGAGCGACTGCAAATGCGCAGCCGGCCCGATGCCCGAGCACATCAGCAGTTGCGGCGAATTGAACGCGCCCGCTGCCAGTACGACCTCGGCGCGCGCTTCCAGCGTTTCAGTACGGCCTGCGCGCACAATCTCGACACCACTCGCGCGCTTGCCATTGAAAGTCACTCGCAGCACCGTCGCATCGGCAATCGTATGCAGATTGGGGCGTTCGCGGTCATAGATGTAGGCGCGCGCGACACTGCAGCGCCGTCCGTCGCGCTGGGTCACCTGATAGAAGCCGATGCCCTCCTGATCCTCGCCGTTGAAGTCGCTGTTCGGTTTGTAGCCGGCTTCGGTCGCGGCTTGCACGAAACGCTTCGAAAACGGATTGCGATAGCGCAGATCGGACACCGTCAGCGGTCCATCCGCGCCGTGCCAGGCGTCGGCGCCCCGTTCGTTGCCTTCGGCGCGGCGGAAATACGGCAGCACCTCGGCCCACGACCAGCCTTCGCAGCCGAGTTGCGCCCATTCGTCGTAATCGAGCGGATGGCCGCGCGTGTAGATCATCGCGTTGATCGCGCTCGATCCGCCGAAGCCTCGCCCGCGTGGCTGATAGCCCTGGCGTCCGCCGAGCCCCGGCTGGGGCGTCGTCAGATAGCCGTAGTTGGTCTTGAGTTTGTTCGGCACGACGGCCGCCACGCCGACCGGCATGTTCACGAAGAGATTGCGGTCCGTATGCGGACCGGCTTCAATCAGCGCGATCGTCGCGTCAGGGCAGCTATCCGCCAGACGGCTCGCGAGCGAGCAGCCGCCTGAGCCCGCACCGACAATAATGTAGTCGTATTGCATCCGCTCCTCCTGGTGAGGCCACGTTGCTCGCGGCCCCTGTCTCTGTCGGTCGGAGTTAGCGCTTTAGCTGTCGATCGGAGTTCGCGCTTTAGCGCGCTACTCCGATCCCATGCAAAGCTGGTTACTCCGATCCCATGCAAGCCATTGCAGAACACTTGTCTACTCGTGTTTTATCGGCATTGTAGGGAGCGTTGGAGCACCACGGCGCGTTCGCGTCAGAGCGATCCCTCTAAACGGAATTGCCCTCACGACCCTATGATGAAATACGCGCATGCGCCCGCCAGGCTGCTGCGCACGGCATTCAAACACGGCGCGCAGTGCGCCGTCCTCCGAGCGTGCGGCACGCCACGCCGCAATAAAACAGCACACCGTCGATCGCCGACGGCGCGCATCCGGTGAACGGAGACAGCAGATGGAACGGCACAGCTTCGGCCATACCCACGACGTGACCAATCAGGCGCCTCCGCTTGCGGACTACAACCTGTTTTCGACCGACGTGGCTTTGTCCGCCGCCCTCGAACGCGAAGGGGCCGCGTGGCATCGTGAGGCGTTGCAGCGGCACGGCGCGGCGCTCACCACGCCGGAGACACTCGCGCTCGCCGAACTGGCGAACCGCCACACGCCCGAACTTTTCACGCACAGCCCGCGTGGCGAACGCATCGACGCGCTGGAATTTCACCCTTCGTGGCATACGCTGCTGTCGCTGTTGCGCCGTGAGGGCCTGCACGCGCTACCGTTTTCCGATCCGCAACGCGGTGCGATGGTCGCGCGTTGCGCCGGCTACTTCCTGCACGCGCAACTCGAATCCGGCTCCCTCTGCCCGCTGACGATGACTTTCGCGAGCATCCCGGTGCTGCAGCACGAACCCGCGTTGTTCGACACGTTGCGCGACAAGCTCTACGCCCGCGAACACGATCCACGCGACGTGCCGCTCACGCAAAAAACCTCGGCGATGATCGGCATGGGCATGACCGAGAAACAAGGCGGCTCGGACGTGCGCAGCAACCAGACCCGCGCGTATGCCACGCGGGGCAGCGGCCGCGGCGCCGAATACCGCCTCGTCGGCCACAAATGGTTCTTCTCCGCGCCGCAATGCGACGCGCATCTGGTGCTTGCCCGCACCGACGATCACGAGGGCCTGTCGTGCTTTTTCGTGCCGCGCTTCGCGCCGGACGGCAACAAGAACGCCGTGCAAATCCAGCGTCTGAAAGACAAGCTCGGCAATCGCTCGAACGCCAGCAGCGAGGTCGAGTTCTTCGACGCGTTCGGCATCATGATTGGCGACGAAGGCCGCGGCGTGCCGACCATCATCGAAATGGCGAACTACACGCGGCTCGATTGCGTGATTGGCAGCGCAGCCTTGATGCGTGCGGCGCTGGTGCAGGCGATTCACCATGCACGGCACCGCAGCGCCTTCGGTCGCCATCTGGCCGATCAGCCGCTGATGCGTAATGTGCTCGCCGACCTGGCGTTGGAATCGGAAGCCGCGACCGTGCTGTTCATGCGACTCGCGCGTGCTTTCGAAGCGTCGGCCGATGCGTCGTCGGCCGCACCCGTCGAACGTGCATGGCGCCGGATCGTCACACCGGCCGCGAAGTACTGGGTCTGCAAGCGCGCGCTGGAATTCACCGGCGAGGCGATGGAAGTCTGGGGCGGCAACGGTTATGTCGAAACCGGTCCGATGGCGCGCTTCTATCGTGAAGCGCCCGTGAATTCGATCTGGGAAGGCTCCGGCAACGTGATGTGCCTCGACGTGCTGCGCGCGATGGAACGCGAGCCCGAAGCGGCGCAGGCCTTGTTCGCCGCGTGGCAAGTGGACGCGCAAGGGCACCCGGCTTTGAGCGCCGCGCTCGGCAAGCTCGCCATCGCGCTCAACGGACCCGCCGAACATCGCGAAGCCTCCGCGCGACGAATCGCGCAACAGATCGTGTTGATCGCACAAGCCACCTTGCTGGTGAAGCACGCGCCGCCGGAAGTCGCCGACGCCTTCATCGCCACGCGTCTCGCCGACGGCTGCGGCGAGAGCGGCCGCGTGTACGGCACGCTGCCCGCGACGTTCGACCACGCGGCGATCATCGCAAGAGCATTTCCCGCTTGATGCGCAGCGAACGGGCCGACCGGGATTCAGCGTTTTCCGTTAGAAGCAAGGTGGATCGATCGACCAGGATTCCGCGTTGCCGCTTCGAAGCGGACGTACCCGCCCGCGCCGCAGCAAAGCCTTTCGCAAAACCGTCGCACCACAGCACAACACCCCAATAAGCGCGACTTAACGCGCACGTTTTCCATCAGGGAGTGGACACATGAAGAACGATTTGCCAGAAGTCGCCGCGCTCGAAGCACTGCTGCGCGAGCAACGCCATGCTTATTTGCGCGCGCCGTATCCGTCGTGGGAAGCCCGTGCCGGGCATCTGAAAGCCCTGCGCAAAGTCTTGCTCGACAACCGCGACGCACTCGCCGACGCGATGAACGCCGACTTCGGCAATCGCGCAAAGCAGGAAGTGCTGCTCGCCGAATTCCTGCTCATCAAGGAAGAGATCGACGCCGCGCTCAGACACGGCAAACGCTGGATGAGAGCGCAACGCCGCAGCACCAGCAAATGGCTGATGCCGGCGCGCTCGAAAGTCGTGCCGCAGCCGCTCGGCGTAGTGGGCATCATCGCACCGTGGAATTATCCGGTGCTGCTTGCCGCCAGTCCGCTGGTTAGCGCGCTGACGGCCGGCAACCGCGCCATCATCAAGATGTCCGAATTGACGCCGCGCACCTCGGCGCTATTCGAGCAGTTGATCGGCCAGACTTTCGCTCGCGACCACGTCGCCGTCGTGAACGGCGATGCTGCATTGGGCGCCGCGTTCAGCGCGCAACCGTTCGACCATCTGCTGTTCACCGGCTCGACCAAGGTCGGTCATGAAGTGATGCGCGCCGCCGCCGAACATCTGACGCCGGTCACGCTCGAACTGGGCGGCAAGTCGCCGGCCATCATCGGCCAGCATGCGCGTTTCGACAACGCGGTGGATAACCTCGTCGCCGGCAAGACGCTCAACGCGGGCCAGACCTGTGTCGCACCGGACTACGTGCTGGTGCCGCGCGGCAAGGAGCAGGCGTTCATCGAACGGGCGCGCGCGCGGATGGCGAAGATGTACCCCAACTTTGCGCACAACCTCGATTACACGTCGATCATCTCGGAGCGGCACTTCGCACGGTTGCAACGTCTCGCCGACGAAGCGCAGGCCGCCGGCGCGCAACTGCACACGCTCACCGACAGCACGCCGGACGAGGCAAGCCGCCGCTTCCCGCTGATCGCCGTCACGAATGCGCCGGACGAAAGCGCGCTGATGCAGGAAGAAATCTTCGGGCCGCTGTTCCCGATCGTCCCCTACGACACGCTCGACGACGCGATCGCCTGGATCAACACGCGTCCTCGCCCGCTCGCGCTGTATCTCTACGCTGACGACAGCGCGACCATCGAGCGCGTCACGCGCGACACCATCGCGGGCGGCATGGCGATCAACGAAACGCTGATGCATCTGGCGTGCGAAAGCCTGCCGTTCGGCGGCGTCGGTGCAAGCGGGATGGGCGCATATCACGGTTACGAAGGCTTCGTGACCTTCTCGAAGATGAAGCCGGTGCTGACGCAGGCGCGCCTGAACGCGCGCGGATGGATCTCGCCACCGTATGGCAAGCGGGTGAATGCGCTGCTGAAGCTGATGCTGCGGTTTTGATGAAGCGGGCCGCCGGGGGTAGGCAACTGGGGCAGCACGGCATACTGCGACGGCATGATAAGCAGCCGACACAATAGAAGCCTTCAACGCCCCGGCGCCCCACCAGAAACGTCCGCAATGTCCGTCGCGACCACATCAGTCACGTCCTGCGCGTCGGCAACACCGCCTTCTGGCTCATCCTCCGCACCGCTTTCCAGCCGATGCAGCCACGCGAGCAACTCCGCCACCGCCTGATAAAGCTGCGGCGGAATCCGCGTATCGAGGTCCACCTGCATCAGCAACGACACCATTTCCGGCGCCTCATGCACATAGAGGCCGGCTTCCTTGGCGCGCTGCACGATCATCTCGGCCAGCATGCCGTAGCCTTTGGCGATCACGCGCGGTGCGGGATCGCTGCCTTGTGCGTCGTAGACGAGCGCGGCCGCGCTGCGGCGATGCTTGCGGCTCATCACATATCCCAATCGAAATCGTCGAGCGGCGCGGCGCCCGGGCGAGCGACGCGCGTCGTGCGGCGCCCCGCCGACGCCTTATCAGCCACCGAGGCAGCCGAAGCCGAGCGCGCATACGCCGACGCCGCCGCCTGCCCAGCCGCCGCGGCACCTGCAGCACCGGCTGCGGTAACCGGTGCGCCACCGCCGATCTCGCGAATCGTCAACCCACTCAGTTCGATGCCCGCTGCCGCGAGCCGCTGCCGAAAGTTCTCACCCTGCGCCGCCAATCGCGCCGCGCCACCCGGGCTCGCCTGCACGCGCGCGACCAGCCGCGTGCCGGTCAGCGTCAAGTCCGCATCGACCGTGCCGAGCGTCGGCAGCGAAAGCGTCAGTCGGGTACGCCAGGGCTGATCGTCCTCGCTCGCCGTGCCCCCGCCGCTGCGGTCCCACTCGTCGCCTTCCTGCTCGATGGTCCAGTCAAGCTTGGCGCCCGGCCATGCTTCGCCGGTCCAGCGAAGCTGCCCGGTGGCGAGCAGATCGAGTTGCTGACGCACCAGGGGAACCGTCGCGGGATGAACCGCGGCCGCCATGGATTGCGAGCTTTGCGACGCCCCGTCGTCGGCCAGTTGCGCCGCGGCGCTGCGCACGCTCGCGTGCGCCGGCTGGCCGTTCAGATCGGAAAGAGAGCTCGCCAGCACCTCGCCGGCCATAAAACGTGCGGCCTGCGCGGTCTGGATGGACGGCATCGGGCGGGCTGCGGCATTGCCGTCCGACGCACCGTTGGCCTGGCCGTTGGGCGCCGCGCCCGTGCCTTGCCGGCCTGTCGCATTAGAGGAAGAGGCCTGATCGGCGTCGCTCGCCCAGTCGAGCGGCAATTGCGCGGCGGCCGCCACCAGCTTGTTTTGCGCCTCGCCGGCCAGGGCGGCGGGCGACCGCTGCCCTGCCAGCCATTGCGCGAGATGGGATTCGTAGAACAGGCCGCTTTCGTCGACTGTCTGTTGGAGCGCGGCCGCGAGCGCCGCGACCGGCACCTGGGCCGCCGCTACATTGGGAGTGGTCGCAGTACCGGCGGTACCCATGGTGCTGGCGGTATTCGGATTCGCAGAGGATGCAGCGGGCGTGGCCGCCGTATCGAAGAGCGGCAAGCCACCTGCCTCGACGTCGAGCGCCGGCGCGGCCGGCCAGATCGGTGCCTGGCCGAGCACCGCCGGGGTCGCCTCGCCGCCTGAGTTCACAATCGCATTAAGCGTCAGCGCGACGGCGGACAGCGCGGTTTGCGCGGAAGCGGGCGGTGCCCCGGGAGGCGCCACAGGGGTGGTATTGAGAAGCTCGGTATCGACCCCCGCCGCACCGGTCTGCGAGGCGGTCGCACTACCCGGCGCGAGATTGAGCAGACTGTCAACCCGGTTCGCAAGCAGCGACGTGACGACCGCGTCGATTCCGTTCATACCGATTCCTTGGTCACATTGGCAGCGACGCGCTCAAATACAGTCAGGCGGACTCATGCAGCGTGTTGCCCGCGGGCCAATTCAGCGCGCCCCGTACAGTTCCTTGAGCACGCGAGTCGGCCGTCCGGCGAACAGCGCCGACAGATTGGCCATACGCGGATTCGCCAGATCGCGGATCGCAGCGTCGTCGGCCAGAATCTGACGGATCAGCGCGTATTTGCGCAGGCGTTCCGCATCGTCCAGCCTGACGCCGGTTTCCGCGTCTTTCAACGCGTCCACCAGCTTCCGATATTCCTCCTGCAAGTGGACCAGATCGTTCCACAGGGCGCGCCGGGCAGCTGTCAACATGCGGCGGGAAATCGCTGCAATCGCCTCGTAACGGGCGAAATATTCTGCGTTCGATGTCATCTCATGCTTTCCGCGGCCGGCTGGGCAGCCATCCGCGCGATCTCCGGGGCGATCCCGATCCATGCCTCTTCGAGTGTCGCCAGCAGGCCATCGACCTCGACCAGCATCGCCTCGCTCTGTTTTATGTTGGCTTCGAGCAGCCGGCGCGACATATAGCTATATAGCGCGTCCAACCGCTCTGCAATCTCGCCGCCCACCTCAAGGTTCAGCGACAGTTGCAGCCCGCTTTCGACGATCTGAATCGCCTTGCCGATCGCCTCACCACGAGCCGGCACATTGCCTTGCTGCACATGCATGCGCGCTTGCGCTATCGCTTGCCTGGCGCCCTGAAACAACATCACGATCAGACGATGCGGACTCGCGCCCATCACCCCTGTCTCGACGCCGACGCGTGCATACGCGTTGGCTCCAGAGTGTCCTGGGGAAAACATTGGCGCTCCTCCTCTCTTGCACTGCAGTTGGTCGTGGCCCCCGATCCGGGCACGTTGCCGCACCCGGACTTCTGCCTGTACCTGGTTATCGGATAGGCAGCGGGAAAGCTTTAGGCCGATGTAAGGAGGATTAAGGGGCCGATGGCGCCAATATCACGCTGAGCGCGGCAAGGCCGCCTGCCACAACGCGCCTAAAGACGCGCCGGGCGGACTGTCCTGCCGCGCAGCCGCACAGGGTTGCATCCGGGCGAAGGCGTTCGGGCGGGCGGAACAGCCCTGCCGCCCGAGTCGCACTTACACCGACATCTGCATGATGTCGTTATAGGCCGACACCAGTTTGTTGCGCACCTGCAGCCCGAACTGGAAGCCGACGTTGGCCTTCTGCATATCGACCATCACGTCGTTCAGCGAGACGTTGGACGCGCCGACTTCGAACGCCTGCGATTCGCCGATCGCCTTGGTCTGATCACCGCTGATCTTGTCGAGCGACGCCTTCAGCGCCGAGGCGAAACCGCCGGCTGTCGCCGCGCCTGACTGATCGGCGACGGGGCTGTTGCTGCCGGCCGCTTGCGCCGCCATCGACTGCATCTGTTGCAGCGCCGACGAGAGCGCGTTCACGGGCAAAGTCATGTTCTCTCCAGGGAATGACGACCGGCGTGCCAGAAACCGTACCGATCTGGACGAAAGCATAGCAGTGGGTTATCCGGGAAAGCCCCGAAACTAGGGGGGAAACCCCGCTCTATTCAAGCAATCGGGTTGAGCCGCGCTGCGGATAATTTCAATGGTGAAAGTCTCTGTCCGTACGCCCGCCGACCCTCGGTGCGCTCAAGCGGCAGAACGCAAAGGCATCCCGGAGATACCCGACGCATGGATTCGTCAGCCAACTCTTTGATCAACCCCGACGCCCGCATGGGCCTCGCCGGCGCGCAGCCGGGCGCCGGTGCTGCCGGCGCCGGCCAGGCCGGCGGCGCAGCGGACCTGGGCGGCCTGGGGAGCAACCTGGGCGGCAACTTCGGCCAGCGTCTGTCGGGTCTCGCGCAAATGCGCGGCAACCCGCGCGCCCCGCTGATTTTCGCGGTCGCGCTGCTGGTCGCCATCGTCGCGGGTCTGTTCCTGTGGTCGCGCGCGCCGGACTACAAGGTCCTCTACAGCAACCTGTCGGACCGCGACGGCGGCGCCATCATCACTGCACTGCAGGCGGCCAACATCCCCTACAAGTTCTCCGACGCCGGTGGCGCGATCCTCGTGCCGGCCGAGCAGGTGCATGAAATGCGTCTGCGTCTGGCTTCGCAAGGTCTGCCCAAGAGCGGCTCGGTCGGCTTCGAACTGATGGACAACCAGAAGTTCGGCATCAGCCAGTTTGCCGAGCAGATCAATTATCAGCGCGCGCTGGAAGGCGAACTGGAGCGCACGATCGAGTCGATTTCGTCGGTGAAGTCGGCACGCGTGCATCTGGCCATTCCGAAGCCGTCCGTGTTCGTGCGCGACAAGGAAGCGCCGTCTGCTTCCGTGCTGGTCAACCTCTACCCGGGCCGCGCACTCGACGAAGGCCAGGTGCTGGCGATCACCCATATGGTGTCGTCCGCGGTACCGGATATGCCGGTGAAGGGCGTGACCATCCTCGATCAGGACGGCAATCTGCTGACGCAGCCGTCCACCGGCAGCGGGCTGGACGCCTCGCAACTGAAGTACCGCCAGCAGATCGAGCGCAGCACCCAGCAACGCATCGACGCGATCCTGTCGCCGCTGTTCGGCTCCGGCAACGCGCACTCGCAGGTCAGCGCCGATATCGACTTCTCGCACACCGAGCAGACCTCGGAAAACTACGGTCCGAACGGCAACCCGCAGCAGTCGGCGATCCGCAGTCAGCAAACGAGCACGGCCACCGAAATGTCGCAAGCCGCGGCCTCGGGCGTGCCGGGCGCGCTGTCGAACCAGCCGCCGCAGCCGGCTTCCGCGCCGATCACGGCGGGCAACGGCACGCCTGGCGTCACCACGACGCCGGTCAGCGACCGCAAGGACTCGACGACCAACTACGAGCTCGACAAGACCGTCCGGCATCTGGAGCAGCCGATGGGCGGCATCAAGCGTCTGTCGGTGGCGGTGGTGGTCAACTATCTGCGGGTAGTCGACGCCAAGGGTCACGCGACGATGCAGCCGGTCTCCGCCGACAAACTCGCGCAGGTCAATCAACTGGTGAAGGACGCGATGGGCTTCGATCAGGCGCGCGGCGACTCGGTCAACGTGGTCAACAGCCCCTTCACGGTCGACGTCGACCCGGATGCCAACCTGCCGTGGTGGCGCACGCCGGACATGATCGCGCTCGCCAAGCAGATCGCGACCTACCTCGGCATCGGCGCAGTCGCCCTGTTCCTCTACTTCGTGATGGTGAAGCCGGCGCTGCGCCGCGCCTTCCCGCCGCCCGAGACCGTCGCTGCCGCCGCGCTGCCGTCGCCGGACGACGAACCGATCCTGCTCGACGGCATCCCGGCCGCCGAGCGCGAGGGCGCAGTCGTCCAGTTGGAAACGGACAGCGAAATGCTCGCGCTCGAAAGCGCCAAACACAAATACGAGCGGAACCTGGAGTTCGCGCGCAACATCGCGCGTCAGGATCCGAAGATCGTCGCAACCGTCGTGAAAAATTGGGTGACCGATGAGCGCTGAAGGCGTAATGAAGAGCGCGCTCCTGCTGATGTCGATCGGCGAGGAAGAAGCCGCGCAGGTGTTCAAGTTCCTTGGGCCGCGTGAGGTTCAGAAGATCGGCGTCGCCATGGCCGCGCTGAAAAGCGTGACGCGTGAGCAGGTTGATGAGGTCTTGCAGGAGTTCGTCCGCGAAGCGGAAACGCACACCGGCATGTCGCTCGATTCGAGCGACTACATCCGTTCGGTGCTGACCAAGGCGCTCGGCGACGACAAGGCCGGTGCGATCATCGACCGGATTCTGCAGGGCAGCGATACCAGCGGTATCGAAGGCCTCAAGTGGATGGACTCCGCGGCGGTGGCCGAGCTCATCAAGAACGAGCACCCGCAGATCATCGCGACCATCCTCGTTCACCTGGACCGCGATCAGGCTTCGGAAATCGTCGCCTGCTTCACCGAACGTCTGCGCAACGACGTGCTGCTGCGGATCGCGACGCTCGACGGTATCCAGCCGGCCGCGCTGCGCGAACTCGACGACGTGCTGACGGGCCTGCTGTCCGGCAGCGACAACCTCAAGCGCAGCCCGATGGGCGGCATCCGCACGGCGGCCGAAATTCTCAACTTCATGTCGAGCAACCATGAAGAAGGCGTCATCGAGAACGTTCGCCAATACGACGCGGAACTTGCGCAGAAGATCATTGATCAGATGTTTGTGTTCGAGAACCTTCTCGATCTGGAAGACCGCGCGATCCAGCTGTTGCTGAAGGAAGTCGAGTCCGAGGCGTTGATCATCTCGCTGAAGGGCGCGCCGCCCGCGCTGCGCCAGAAGTTCCTGTCGAACATGTCGCAGCGTGCTGCCGAACTGCTCGCCGAAGATCTCGATGCGCGCGGCCCGGTGCGCGTCTCCGAAGTCGAGACGCAGCAGCGCCGCATCCTGCAGATCGTGCGCAATCTGGCGGAAAGCGGCCAGATCGCGCTAGGCGGCAAGGCGGAAGATGCTTATGTCTGATCAGAACTCCTCGGCGAAGGAAAGCCTCTCGGCCTACCAGCGCTGGGAGATGGCCTCGTTCGATCCGGTGCCGCCCGCGCCGCCCGAACCCGAAGTCGACGACGGCGCGTTCGAAGCCGAACTCGAACGTCTGCGCGACGCCGCGCATGCACACGGCGTCGCGACGGGTCATGTGGCCGGGCAGGCGCTCGGTTATCAGGCGGGTTACGAGCAGGGTCATGCACAGGGTTTCGAGCAGGGCCAGAGCGAAGCGCGCGAAGAAGCGGCGCGTCTTGCGGCGCTGGCCGAGACCTTCAAGGCGGCACTCGACGGCGCGCAAGGCGCGATCTCCGAGACGCTGGTCGCGCTGGCGCTGGACATCGCGCAACAGGTGGTGCGTCAGCATGTGCAGCACGATCCGACCGCGCTGATTGCCGCCGCCCGTGAGGTGCTCGCCACTGAACCGGCGCTGGTCGGTGCGCCGGCGCTGATCGTTAGCCCCGCCGACCTGCCGGTCGTCGAAGCCTATCTGATGGAAGAACTGCAAACGCGCGGCTGGACCGTGCGTACCGATCCGGCCGTCGAACGCGGCGGCTGCCGCGCGCAAGCCGGCACCGGTGAGGTCGACGCCGGCATCGACACGCGCTGGGAGCGCGTCGCTGCCGCACTCGGCAAGGTGAGCACATGGTGAAGCCGACGCTGGAAGATATCCGCGCCAGCGATCTGACGCCGCTTGAACGCGAGCTGGCGCTGGCGTCGTTCGGCGCCGAAGCGCTGGTGGATGTGCCGGCTGCCCCCCCGTCCGCTGCGGAAGCAATTGCAGCCATCGAATCTGCGCTGCGCGATCCGGGCGACGGGCTTCCGGGGGCCGGCCATCCGGGCGCCGGGCACCCGGCTCATGCTCGTCCAGCGACGCGCGCGGCGGCGAGCCGCGAATCCGCCGCGTCAAATGCCCCTTCGAGCCCCGCTTCACCCCCCACCCCCGCTCCTTACGATCCCGCACTCGATAGCAACCCGCACATGCAAGCCTGGCGTGGCCGGCTCGACGCATTGCGCGCGCGCAATGCGATCGCCAAGCCGATGCGTGCCTGCGGACGTTTGACCCGCGCCGCCGGTCTGGTGCTGGAAGCAGTCGGCCTGCGCCTTTCGGTGGGTGCGGAAGTGATGATCGAACTGCCCTTCGGTAGTTCTCTGGCGATGGCCGAAGCCGAAGTGGTCGGCTTCTCCGGCGACAAACTGTTTCTGATGCCGACAACCGAAGTGATCGGCCTCCTGCCCGGCGCACGCGTCTATCCGCTTGAAAGCGCGCCCATCGCCGATCCCATGGCGGGTGCGAAACGCCTGCCGGTCGGCTGGGAATTGCTCGGCCGCGTGCTGGACGCGTCCGGCCGTCCGCTCGACGGCCTTGGCCCGCTCGGTGCGCATGCCGATGCGCCGCTGTCCTCACCGGTCATCAACCCGCTGAACCGCGAGCCGATTCACAAGGTGCTCGACGTCGGCGTGCGTGCGATCAACGCACTCCTGACCGTGGGCCGTGGCCAGCGCATGGGCCTGTTCGCCGGTTCGGGCGTCGGTAAATCGGTGCTGCTCGGTACGATGGCGCGTTACACCAGCGCCGAGGTGATCGTGATCGGCCTGATCGGCGAACGCGGCCGCGAAGTGAAGGAATTCATCGAACAGATTCTCGGCGAGGAAGGCCTCGCCCGCTCCGTCGTCATCGCCGCGCCGGCCGACGTCTCGCCGCTCTTGCGGATGCAGGCCGCGTCGTACTCGACCTCGCTCGCCGAATATTTCCGCGATCAGGGCAAGCACGTGCTGCTGCTGATGGATTCGCTGACCCGTTACGCGATGGCGCAGCGCGAAATCGCGCTCGCAGTGGGCGAACCGCCCGCCACCAAGGGCTATCCGCCTTCGGTGTTCGCCAAACTGCCGGCACTCGTCGAGCGGACCGGCAACGGCCCGGCGGGTGGCGGTTCGATCACCGCGTTCTACACCGTGCTGACCGAAGGCGATGACCAGCAGGACCCGATCGCCGACTCCGCACGAGCGATTCTCGACGGCCATATCGTGCTGTCGCGCTCGCTCGCCGAGGCCGGCCACTATCCGGCGATCGACATTGAAGCCTCGATTAGCCGGGCAATGACCGCGCTGATCGACGATAACCATCTCGAGAAGACGCGTATGTTCAAGCAGATGCTGTCGCGCTATCAGCGCAACCGCGATCTGATCAACGTCGGCGCCTATTCGAGCGGGCGCGACGCGTTGCTCGACCGTGCGATTGCGCTGTATCCGCGAATGGAAGCGTTTTTGCAGCAAGGTTTTCGCGAGTGCGCGAACTTTGAACCGAGTCTCGACATGCTGGACGCTCTGTTTGCCCAAGGAGGCTGACGATGGCGAATCACTTCCCGATCAAGACCCTCATCGGCCTGGCCCAGGACGACGTCGACGCCGCCGCACAACGTCTGGGCCGCGCACAGCGCGAGCGCAACGACGTGCAGTCGCAGCTCGACGCGCTAATCCAGTACCGCGACGAATATCACGCACGCTTCACCGCGACCGCCCAGACGGGCATGCCCGCCGGCAACATGCGCAATTTCCAGGCATTCATCGACACGCTCGATGCCGCCATCGAACAGCAGCGCAACCTGCTGGTGACCGCCAATGCCCGCGTCGAGGCTGCCAAGCCCGACTGGCAACGTCAGAAGCAGAAGCTCGGTTCATATGAAGTGCTGCAGGCGCGTGGCGAAGCGGCCGAGGCGAAAACCATGGCGCGGCGCGACCAGCGCGATTCCGACGAACACGCCGCCCGCATTCTGAGGATGCGCGCCGAGGGCATCTGACCCGCCCGAGCCCCGCCTCGGTTGACCGAACACCCCGTTTGACGGATTGACAGGATTCCCTATGTCGCTTCTTTCACAGATCGGCTCACTGCTCGGCTCTGCCAGCAGTACCTCCACCAACGCGGCCATGGCCGCGGCGGCGAACGCTATGCCGTTCTCGCAAACCTTGCAGCAGAGCATCGATCAGCAAAACAACGCGGCCGCGCAGAGTGCGAGCAAGCCACCGGCTCCGTCGTCCTCTTCGTCTTCGTCGCCCTCCTCTTCGTCTGCTTCATCGTCATCGGCATCGTCGTCGAGCGTGCACGACGCACCGCCGGCGCCCGATCCTTCGACGAACAACTCGAGTGCCGCGAGCAGCAACTCGACGAGCGCCTCTTCATCCGGCTCGTCGTCCGCTTCGTCGTCCAATACATCCAATACGCAGCAGGCCTCGAACGGCAACACCAACGCGACGCCCCCGAAGTCCGGCAACACGAGCACGCAGACCAGTGCGGGCACGGCAGCAGCAGCGGCCGCTGCGCAGGCGCAGGCTCAAGCACAGGCTCTCGCTCAGGCCAACGCGAACAGCGCCACCGACCCGGCGACAGCAGATCCCGCCACGGCGCTGACCGATGCCGCGACCACGCTGCCCGGCACGGGCACGGACGCCACGACGGGTAGCACCCCGGGCAAGAAGACGGGCGCGACCGATCCGAGGTCGGTGCAGGACGCCTTGCAGGCGGCGCTGGCCGCGCTGGCGAGCGGCCAGGGCGTGGTTCCGGCGCAGGCCCTCGTGAGCGCGGCGGCGAATGCTGCGACGCCGGCGGGCAGTCTGGGTACTGGCGCGAGCAACGGACTCAATGGAACGGCGGACGGCAAGACGCTTGCGGCCGGCTTGTTCGGCGACGGCAAGGGATCGGGCGCGGGCAAGACCGCGTTGACGGCGGCGGCCACGACGATGACGGATCCATCGGCGGCGTCGCAGGCTGCGGCTAACGCGTTGACCGCGACGGCTGCTGGTGGTGCGCAGGCTGACGATCTGGCGTCCTTCAGGAGCGCGGCCGATGCCGCGACGGCGGCGCTGGCAGCCAGCCAGGCCGCAGCGGGTGCCGCGAGTACGACGGCGGCTGTGCAAACGACGGGTAACGCTGGTGCTGCGGAAGCGGCGAATGCGTTGTCGCCGCCGGTGGGCACGACGGATTGGGACGAGGCATTGAGTCAGAAGGTGGTGTTTTTGTCGAATGCGCATTCGCAGAGCGCCGAGCTGACTTTGAATCCGAAGGATTTGGGACCGCTACAGGTTGTGCTGCAGGTTGCCGATAACCATGCACATGCGTTGTTTGTTTCGCAGCACCAGCAGGTGCGGGAGGCTGTCGAGGCAGCGTTGCCGAAGCTTCGCGAGGCGATGGAGTCCAATGGAATTGGGTTGGGGAGCGCTAGTGTGAGCGATGGGTTTGCCCGGCAGGGCGGGCAGCAGCAGAGTGCGGGGTCTGGGCAGGGCAGCAGGGCTGCTGGGAGTTTTGCCGGTGGCACTGGGGGTGATTCTGATTCTGCCCCTGTTGTCGCTAATGTTGCCGTGCGGCGCAGTGTGGGGTTGGTTGATACGTTTGCTTAATGGGGTTTTTTTGCCTGCGCGGCGCTTGTTGTTTGGTTGCATGCGGTTTTGGGCTTTGCTTGGTTTTTTTGCCTGTCTGGCGCTTGATTGTCTGTACGCCTGCGGTGTTGGCCTTTCCTTGTTTTCTTAGTGGTCTATTTGCGTTCGCCCCTGTGCGGGGCAGGCACTTACTTTCTTTGCCGCCGCAAAGAAAGATAAGCAAAGAAAGCGGCTCCAACCGCAAATTCTTAAGTGGGTCCCCTGGCTTGGAGGGGGCAGTGGTGCATCTGGAATCCGTGCCCTCGCACATTCCGCGTTAGTGACAAAGGTGTCATCAGCTCCCACTCCGCACTGCGTGCGTCGCGGATGGGTCTGCCAAGGAAACCGGGGGCTTCGTTCGTGCGCGGTGGGGGCCATCGGCTTCGCCTCGGCCGGACGGGGCTGCGTGGGAAACCAGGAACTTCGTTTTGGGGCAGTGGGCCATCGGCTTCGCCTCGGCGCGGACGAGTCTCCATGGGAGACCAGCCACTACGTTTGCAGCGAGGGCCATGCTTCGGCGCAGCGCCCAATTATTTGGCTGTGAGATGCACAGATGCGCGGTGATATGAGCTGGGCTTCGCACGAAGCGTTTGTGTGTCGGTGCCTCGTAGCGCGTTCGCGACGATGGCTGCGACCTGCTGTGCCGAGCAGTTGAGGGGGCGCGAACCCAAGCGAAAGGTTTGGTGAAATACCCTTCGGCGCGCGCAGCGCCGCCGGAAGTATGACTGCTTTGTCACCAGGGCCGAATGTGCGAGGGCACGGATTCCAGATGCACCACTACCGCGACTGTGCGGGGGACCCGCTTGGCAGGGGCTTCGAGCCGCTTTCTTTGCTTATCTTTCTTTGCGGCGGCAAAGAAAGCAAGTGCCGCCCCGCACAGCAACGCTAATAGACCACTAAGAAATCAAGGAAAGGCCAACGCCACAGGCAAACAGGCACAGGGGCAACGCTAATAAACCAATAAGAAAGCAAGGAAAGGCCAACGCCATAGGCAAACAGGCACAGGGGCAACACTAATAGACCAATAAGAATTCAAGGAAAGGCCAAAGAAGCCAGATCAAGGAAAAACCAACGCCACAGGCAAACAGACAATAAGCGCCGCGCAGGCAAAAAACCCAAACCGCGCGCCGTCAGGCAATCCCCCGCCCGAACGGGCAAAAACCAGAGATAGCCCTCAATAACCCTTCTTTTCGACCCATCGCGCCGCAGGCAAATCAACAACAATCACCCTCACCA
Organism: Paraburkholderia sediminicola; assembly: GCF_046027825.1. GTDB lineage: Bacteria > Pseudomonadota > Gammaproteobacteria > Burkholderiales > Burkholderiaceae > Paraburkholderia > Paraburkholderia sediminicola_D. The sequence continues at coordinate 45,820 of NZ_JAQQDU010000027.1, read as the reverse complement.
GCACTAAAGGCAAGCAAAGCAAACCTCATGGCAACCACGACCGCAAACCAGCAAGCCGCGCCCGCCTCGCCGGGCCCCTTGAAGCGCATCATCCTGATCGTCGTCATCGCGATCCTCGCCGCAGGCGCTGCCGGCGCGGGTGTGTGGTTTTACATGTCCCAGCGCAGCCCGGCCCCCGCCTCAATGGCAACGGCCAGCGCGCCGGCGCCACTGGCCGTGCCATTGTTCTTCCCGCTCGAATCGATGACGGTCAACCTGCAATCGGACGACGGTCAGCAACACTTCCTGCGTATCGGCCTGACCCTCAAGCTCAACGACCCGAAAACCCAGCAGGAACTCTCCGACCATATGCCGGAAGTGCGCAGCCGCATCCTCCTCGCCCTGTCGAACAAACACCCGGAAGATCTCGCGCCGCTCGAAGGCAAACGCGCGCTGGCCACCGAACTCCAGACACTGATCGAACAGCCGACCGACAAAGGCGCGCCGCCGATCCACGTCCAGGACGTGCTGTTCACCGAATTCGTCGTGCAGTGACGTTATTCAGCGCCGCCATCATTAACCGCTTCGGCACGCACGAGGAATAAGAAATGGGCCACGAAGAGTTCATGTCCCAGGAGGAGGTCGATGCCCTCCTCAAGGGCGTCACCGGCGAGTCCGACTCGGAAGCCGAACAGACCGACCGCGCTGGCGTACGCCCGTACAACATCGCGACGCAGGAACGCATCGTCCGCGGCCGGATGCCCGGCCTCGAAATCATCAACGACCGTTTCGCGCGTCTGTTGCGCGTAGGTATCTTCAACTTCATGCGGCGCTCGGCGGAAATCTCCGTCGGTCCGGTGAAAGTGGTGAAGTACAGCGAGTTCACCCGCAACCTGCCGATCCCGACCAACCTGAACCTGGTCCATGTGAAGCCCTTGCGCGGCACGTCGCTGTTCGTGTTCGACCCGAATCTGGTGTTCTTCGTGGTCGATAACCTGTTCGGCGGCGACGGGCGTTTCCATACCCGCGTCGAAGGCCGCGATTTCACGGCAACCGAGCAGCGCATCATCATGAAGCTGCTCAATCTCACGTTCGAACACTACGCGGCATCGTGGAAAAGCGTGCGCCCGCTGCAGTTCGAATTCGTGCGCTCGGAAATGCACACGCAGTTCGCCAACGTGGCGACGCCGAACGAAATCGTCATCGTCACGCAGTTCTCAATCGAGTTCGGCACGACGGGCGGCACGCTGCACATCTGCATGCCGTATTCGATGATCGAACCGATCCGCGACATTCTCTCGTCGCCGATCCAGGGCGAGGCGCTCGAAGTCGACCGCCGCTGGGTCCGCGTGCTGTCGCAACAGGTGCAGGCAGCGGAAGTGGAGCTGACCGCCGATCTCGCCCAGGTGCCGGTCACGTTCGAACAGATCCTGAACATGCGCCGTGGCGATGTTCTGCCGATCAACATCCCCGAGCACATCACGGCGAAAGTCGACGGCGTGCCGGTGATGGAATGCGGCTACGGAATTTTTAATGGTCAGTACGCGTTGCGGGTCCAGAAAATGATCAGCGCAGCCGACACGATGAAGGAAGGTGGATATGAGTGACCTGAACGCAAAGACTGAGGCCGAACTGGCCGCTGGCGCGCCGCAAATGGCCGCCGACGCAGCCAGCGCCGAAGACGACGCGGCGATGGCCGACTGGGCCAGCGCTCTGGCCGAGCAGAACGACAACACGGAAGTCAGCGCAACCACGGCAGGTGTGTTCCAGCCGCTCTCGAAGGTCGAACCGACCTCGACGCGCAATGACATCGACATGATCCTGGACATTCCGGTCCAGATGACCGTCGAACTCGGCCGCACCAAGATCGCGATCCGCAACCTGCTGCAGCTCGCGCAAGGTTCGGTCGTGGAACTGGACGGCATGGCCGGTGAACCGATGGACGTGCTGGTCAACGGCTGCCTGATCGCCCAGGGCGAAGTGGTGGTCGTGAACGACAAGTTCGGTATCCGTCTGACCGACATCATCACGCCGTCCGAACGCATCCGGAAGTTGAATCGATGAAAGGTGTTGCCGGTCGCGCCGCGTTGCGTATGTCGCAGGGTTCGCTTAAGTCACACGCGTCATCTGCGTCGCGCAATGCCTTCCATCGCGCTGGCCTCCCGGCGACTGTGGCAACGACAGCGGTGACGTCGGTGCTGATGGTCGCACTGACCTCCGCGGCGACGTTCGCATCGTCGGCCGCACACGCAGCCGACATGAACGCGGTCAACAACGCCGCGAAAATTGCATCGGGTGTCGGTGCGGGCACCGCTGTTCCGGCGCTTGGCGTCGGCGCGGTGTTGCAAACGATCGTCGGCCTGCTGGTCGTGATCGGTCTGGTATTCGCCTGTGCATGGCTCGCACGCCGCTTCGGCTTGCAGCCCGCCAATCGCGGCGGCCTCGTCAAGACAATCGGCGGCGCCTCGCTCGGCGGTAAGGAGCGGGTCGCGGTGGTCGAGATCGGCGATACGTGGCTCGTGCTGGGCACGGCGCCAGGCAATGTGCGTCTGCTGCACACGATGCCCGCCGGTTCGGCCCTCGTCGACCCGGCCACAGGCACGCAACCCGCCACACCAGGCGCATCCGGTACCGGCGCAGCGTTGCCCGGCACCTTCGGCCAACGCTTTCGCGACGCTCTGAAAGGCGAAGTGGGCAAACGTTTCAATGGGCAAGGCAGCGGGGATCGGTAATGCAGTTCAGTCTTCAATCAGCGCAATCAGTGCGTCGCGCGCACGCCACTCGCAGGTCGTCTGCCGTCTCGAAAGTCATTCCCGTTCTGCGTCGTGTCGCGCCAGTCGTAGTGCCGGCGCTGATGCTCGCGCTGCCGACGCTGTCCTTCGCGCAAACCGCCGGCTTGCCGGCTTTCAATACGAGCCCGGGCCCGAACGGCGGCACGACCTATTCGCTGAGCGTGCAGACGATGCTGCTGCTCACGATGCTGTCGTTCCTGCCCGCGATGGTGCTGATGATGACGAGCTTCACGCGCATCATCATCGTGTTGTCGTTGCTGCGCCAGGCGCTCGGCACGACCACCACGCCGCCTAACCAGGTGCTGGTCGGTCTCGCGCTGTTCCTCACGCTGTTCGTGATGTCACCGGTGCTGGACAAGGCCTATAACGACGGCTACAAGCCGTTCTCCGAAGGCTCGATGCCGATGGAGACGGCCGTCAACCGTGGCCTCGCGCCGTTCAAGACCTTCATGCTGCGCCAGACCCGCGAAAGCGATCTCGCGTTGTTCGCCCGCATCTCGCACGCCGCGCCGATGCAAGGCCCGGAAGACGTGCCGTTGTCGCTGCTGGTGCCGTCGTTCGTGACGAGCGAACTGAAGACGGGATTTCAGATCGGTTTCACGATTTTCATCCCGTTCCTGATCATCGACATGGTGGTGGCGAGCGTGTTGATGTCGATGGGGATGATGATGGTGTCGCCCGCCACAATCTCGCTGCCGTTCAAGCTGATGCTGTTCGTGCTGGTCGACGGTTGGCAATTGCTGCTCGGCTCGCTCGCGCAGAGCTTTGTCTAACCGCGTCGCTTAGCTGCCTCACTTAGCTGCCTCACTTAGCTGCCTCACCTAGCCGCGCTACCTAGCTGCGTCACTCAACCCCTCACGCATCCGGTCGACTCGCCATGAATCAAGAATCCGTCATGACGCTCGCGCACCAGGCCATGTATGTCGGCCTGCTGCTTGCCGCGCCGTTGCTACTGGTCGCGCTGGTGGTCGGTCTGGTGGTGAGCCTGTTCCAGGCCGCTACGCAGATCAACGAAACCACGCTGTCGTTCATTCCGAAGCTGCTCGCCATCGCCATCACGATGGTGATCGCCGGTCCGTGGATGCTGACCACCATGCTCGACTATCTGCGCCAGACGCTCGCCAACATTCCGTCGCTCGTCAACTGAGCGCGGCGCCGGCTTCCACCCTCCCTCACCGTCATGTTTTCCGTCACCTACGCCCAACTGAACGCCTGGCTCACGGCGTTCCTTTGGCCGTTCGTGCGGATTCTCGCGCTGGTGGCGACCGCGCCGGTGCTCGGCAACCGCTCGCTGCCGATGCGGGTGAAAATCGGCCTCGCGGCCTTCATCACGATCATCGTCGCGCCTACGCTCGGCGCGCTGCCGCAAGTCACGGTGTTTTCCGCCGAAGGCGTGTGGATCATCGTCAACCAGTTCCTGATCGGCATCGCGCTCGGCATGACGATGCAGATCGTGTTTCAGGCGATCGGCGCCACCGGTGACTTCGTCGGTCTGGGCATGGGCCTCGGCTTCGCGACGTTTTTCGACGCGCAGGCGAGCAGTTCGAGCCAGGTGCTGTCGAGTTACATGACCACGATCGCGATGCTGGTGTTTCTGGTGATCGACGGCCATCTGCAGATGATCAGCGCGCTACTGACCACGTTCCAGTCGGTGCCGGTGTCGGCGAACATCCTCGGCGCGCCCGGCTGGCGCACACTGGCGAATTTCGGCAGCACGGTGTTTTCGGCGGGGCTGCTGCTGTCGCTGCCGGTGGTCGTCGCGCTCCTGATCGCCAACATCTCGCTCGGCATTCTGAACCGTGCCGCGCCGCAAATCGGCGTATTCCAGATCGGCTTTCCGCTGACGATGCTGATCGGCATGCTGCTCCTGCAACTGATGATCCCGAACATGATTCCATTCTTCATGCGCCTGTTCGACGTCGGCATCGATCAGATGGGGCGCGTAGCAGCCGGGTTGAAGTAGCGCGGCCTTTCGGTGGCGCGACGGACTTCGCGCCTGCATTGCTGACGCACGTCGGCTACGTATCGGCCACCCAAAACAAAGAAGGGCGGAACCGGCTCGCACCGGCTTCCGCCCTTCCCTGTTTCAGACTACTCGCCCGCTCAGTTCAGGTACTGGAACAGCGACACGCTCTGAATTTTCACAAACGCCTGCTGCGCTGCCTGCAGCGCATTTTGCGCCATCGTGTACTGGCCGATCGTCTTGACCATGTCAGTCTGGGTCAGATCCGCCAGGTTGCTCGCCGTCTGCAACGTGTTGGTCTGCGTGACCGTCTGCAACGCCTGCACTTGCTGCTCGCGGCCACCCACCGCCGCCTGCGCGGTCACGACGTTGTTCATCGTGTTTTCGAGCTGGGTCATGCTGGTAGTCAGCGCGCTCTGGAAACTGGCCGTGGAGGCGCCGCCGGACACCGGCGTTTGCAACGTGGTGATCAACTGGCTCAGATTGGCGAACACATCCGTGCTGCCTTGCGTGGCCGGCGTCACCGTGAAGCTGTCGCCCGCGTTCGGCGCGCCGGTGATGTTCACCGTCTGGCCGCCGAGCGTGATCGCGTTACCAGCCGTAAACGGTTGCGACGCACTCGTGGTCGGCGCCCCGGTCGGTGGGGTCTGGGTCACCGTATAGGTGGTCGCCGACGTAAAGTTGATCTGATACGTATCCGCATTGGCCGGATTCGTCGGGTTCGTCAGGCTGACGGTGCTGATCACGCCCGTGCCCGTGTTGCCGGTCGTCGCGGCCGGGACCGAGCTCGTGCCGATTGCCGCAACGCTGCCGAAGATCGCGATACCGTTGTCACCGGTCTGAACGGTGTGCCCGGCAGTAACCTGCATGGAAGGCGTGCCGCTGTCGCCTGAATAGGTCACAGCACCGGCCGAGTTGGTGGTGTATGGCTGCGTGGTGCCTTGATAACCGCCGAATAAGGCGTTGCCCTGCGGATCGGTGGAATTGGCGAGCGTGACCAACTGGCCGCGCAAGCTCTGCAATTGCGTCGCGATCGAGCCGCGGTCGCCGTTGTTCAGCGAACCGTCGCCGGCCCGCAGCACCAGCGTGTGAATGGTCTGCAGCACCGTGTTGACGCTGCCGAGCGTCGAATCTTCCTGTTGCAGTGAAGCGAGCGCGGTGCCCTGGTTGGTCGTGTACTGCGACAGGCTCTGTGCCGTCGAACTCAACAGCACCGCCTGCGCCGCGCCGAGCGGATTGTCCGACGGCGTGGAGAGGCTCACGCCGCTCGAGATCTGTGCGTACAGTTGCGACAACTGGGCTTGCTGATCGCTCATCGTCGCCACGTTCATGTTGAAGTACTGCATGCTGGAGATACGCATGTTCAATGCCTCACTGGAAGATGCCGAGCAGCGTCTGGAACAGGGTCTGCGCGGTCTGAATGACCTTGCTGTTCGCCTGATAGAGCTGCTGATACTGAAGCAGGTTGGCTGCTTCTTCGTTGATATTCACGCCCGAGACCGACTGCTGCGCGGTGGTGATCTGCGTCACCAGCGAAGTCTGCGCCGTGCTCGAGGTCTGGATCTGGTTGGTCTGGTTGCCGATCTGGTTGACGTAGTTCGCATACGCGCCCGTCAGCGTGACCGTGCCGCCCGCCAAGGTCTGCGCCGTGGACAGGTTCGACAACGCCAGCGCATTGCGGCCGTCGTTGCTCGCACCGGTGTTCGGGCCGATAGTGAACGTGTCGCCGGCAGCCGGTGTGCCGCTGATCGTCACCGAGACGTTGTTCATCTGTCCGGCTGTGGCGTTGTTGATCGTCAGCGTCGCGCCCGTGGCCGCCGAATACGGCACGACGGGCGTGGTGGCGGTATTGTAGGTCGTGCTGGTCGGCGGCGTGCCAGCCGTCACCGTCACCGTCGATCCCGTGGGGAAGCCGGTCAGCCCGGTGCCGTTGTATGACAGCGTGGTGGTCGCATTCGGCATCGTGTAGCCGGCCGTCACCGTGCCTTGCGTGATCGTGGCGGTACCCGTATTGCTCGCCGTTGCGGTGCCGAGCACCGGTGCGGCGGCGGCAATCGCCGCCGGATTCGTCGTCGCGGTGTTGAAGCTGTTCAGCGCGCCACGGGTCGGTTCGACCGTGAACGAATCGCCGGGATTCATCGTGCCGGTGGTCGAGAAATTCAGGCCGTTGATCGGCTGGCTGAGATTGGTCGCCGAGCCCACCACGCTGCCGGTCGAATTGTCGGTCAGCGTGTAGGTGGTGCCGTTATAGGCCAGGGTGTAGTCGCCCGTGGTCGGCTGCGCGGGATTGGCGAACGAGACGTTCAGCGACGCGTTGCCGGTGTTCTGCGTATTCGCATAGACGGTCGGGCCGCCGACCGAGAACAGCGCGCCGCCCTGGGTGCCGTTGAGCGTGATGCCGAGGCTGTTCTGCGCGTTGACCTGCGCGGAGAAGCTCACCGCAATCGCGCCGAGTTGCGCTTCGGCCGGATCGAGCGTCTGGCTGCGGAACGCGAGGAGACCGCCAAGCGTGCCCCCGGTGACCTTGCTGTCCGGCAGGTTTTGCGGCGCGGCGGCCGGATTCGCGCCAGCCTGGCCGAGATACTGAACCGACAGTTCGCTGGTGTCGCCCGTCGAAGGCGCCGTGCCCAGGTTGAAGCTATTGGTGGACGACACGAGCGGCTGGCCGTTACCCATGAACACGCTGTAGCTGCCGTTGGTGTTCACGACGTTCACGCCGATCAGTTGCGACAGGTTCGACACCGCGAGATCGCGCTGATCCAGCAGCTGGTTCGGCGGCTGACCTTGCGAGCTGGCCGCGGAGATCTGCCCGTTCAACTGGGCGATCTGCTGCGTGTAGCTGTTGATCTGCGAAACGGTGTTGCTGAGCTGCGTGTTGACGCTCTGGCGCAGCGAGTCGTATTGCTGACCCGCGGCATTGATCTGGTTCACGAGCGTCTGTGCGCCGCTCATTGCGGTCTGGCGCGTGGACAGCGTGGAGGCGCTGGCCGAGACGTTCTGCATGCCGGTGAAATAGCTGGTGATCGCGCTTGCAATGCCGGCGGTCGGGCTGCCGACCAGATTGTTCAGCTGCGAGATCATCGTGTTGTACGCCGACAGCGAGCTGCCCGACGACTGCGCATTGTTCAGCGCAGTCGTCAGATACTGGCTGTACTGGCGCTGCACCGTGACCGTCGAGACGCCCTGCGGCAGATAGCCGGAGCCCGTGTACTGACCGCCGGTTTCCGCGTAGACCGGCGTTTCGATCGAGTAGCCCGGCGTGGACGCGTTGCTGATGTTCTGGCCGGTCGTCGTGAGTCCCCACTGCGCAGCGTTCAGTCCGCTGAGGCCGATACTGATGAGATCTGACATGCGTCATCCTGAAGGGCGACACCGACCACTTGCCGCCACGTTACTTGAACATCCTGTTTAACGGCCCTCACGCGGAAAAATTGAGGGCCATTCCGATGCTTGTTCGACGTTTGTTTCAACGTTTGCGAGGCACGCGCGGCAAGACTTCTTCACCACTCAGCGCACCAGCGAGCGACGCTTCATTTCGAGTTGCGTAATCAGGCGTTGCAGCGTGTTTTCGGCGCTGCCCGGCAGCGTCAGAAAACGGAAGCCGAGTTGGTAGCGCTGCGTGCCGTTCGGCAACGCGGTGGAGCGGTGCGATACCAGTTGCAGATCGAGCGAAAGCCGGCCGAGCGTGCCGAGCGACAGTTCGCAATCCTGCAGCCGCGTGCCCATCGGCAATTCGGCCACGCGCTCATCCGCGGTGCGCATGCCGACGCCGCCGAGCGACAGATCGTGCACTTCGAAGCGGAACGTGTCGCCTTCGGGCAAACGGCCGGAGCACACATACGGATCGAGAATCGGCGCATCGACGCGGAAATACTCGCGGCGCTGCACGTAGAACAGCACCTCGGGGAAATCGGACTCGAATGCGGGCAGTCCTTCGTAGCGGGTTTCGCGCGGCGTGCCGGTGGCGAACTCGACGCGCACGCCGTCAGGCGACGCGTGGAACTGGCAGCGCGGTGCGCCCAATAAGCCTTTGTTCTGCTCGGCGAGCGCGCCCCAATCGAAAGTGAAGGTGCGCCCGCGCACGTCGACATCGAGCAGGCGCGTCACGAGCTGACCGCCCGCGTATTCAACGGTGAGGAAATCGCCTCGATTGACGAGGTTGCGTAACTGAACGCCGATCTCCAGCGGATTGCGACGGCCGAAATCGGGTGCGCTTTCGTCTAGGGTGGCGTGCGGCTGGCCGGGTGCGTCGGTCTGGCCGTGCGACTGGTTAGTATCCATGGGCTTGCCGGTATGCATGTTCTTGCGGGCGCGTGCCAGGGCTCCTGCCGGGGCTTTCGCGCGGTCTTCATCGAAGCCGCAGCACGCGCATTCAACCGGACATTACAACGCTTTCCGGTATCGGGTCTAACTGATTAGCGGCAGCGCCTCGCCAAAATTTAGGGGGCGGTTATGAAATATTTGCCGCAAACGTTAAAACCGATAGGCCGCGGGCGAAATTCAGGGGTATCGAATACTGGGCGGCGATCAGCCGGTCACGCGGTTCGACCGGCCGCCCGTAGGCGGCCGGCCTCATCCGTCTTGTTATGCACCTGGCCCCGTCGCGTGCATGGCTTTATTCGAGAAAATCTACCTGCATAAACTGATCAACCGTACGGTCGACTACGACCGCATATTTGCATTAACGGCAGCTCAGCCCATTTTCTGCATGATGGACATCAGTTTCTTCGCGTAATGCGGATCGGTCGCGTAACCCGCGCGCTGCATCCCGTTGGCGAAACCATTCACGTCATGCGCGGAATTGATCACCTGTGCATAACGCGGGTTGCCCTTGAGCAGGCTCGCGTAGTCGGTCATCGCTTCCTGGTACGAGTCGTACGCACGGAATTTTTCGACGGTGCGTTGCGGCTTGCCGTTCACATATTCGGTCGTGACGGTCGAGACGGTCTTACCGGTCCAGTCCTTGGTCGCCTTGATGCCGAACACGTTGTGGCTGGTCGAACCGTCCGACTTCTTGATCTCGCTCTTGCCCCAGCCCGATTCGAGCGCGGCCTGGCCGATGATGAAGCGCGCCGGTATGCCGGTTGCCGCGCTGGCAGCCTGCGCCGGCTCAGCCAGTTTGTCGACGAAGGCATCGACCTTCGGTGAGGTGCCGTCGCCTTTCAGCGGCGGAGTCAGCGCGCTGTTGGCCGAGTAGCCCCTGCCCATCGCCAGCTGACCGTTGGCCTGCGCATTGCCGTAGGCTCTCGCAAGCGCGTTCAGCGCCGCGGTCTGGCCTTCGTCGCCGCCGCTGCCGCCACCCAAAGCACCGGCGAGGCCGCCGCTTGCACCATTCGCACCGCCCACCTGCATGCCCTGATTGCGCATCATCTGCTTGAGCATCGCGTCAGCTACGCCAATGCCCTTCTGCGACAGTTGTTGCGACAACTGCTGATCCATCATCGACGTGAAGGTCGCGCTGTCGTGCGAATCGAACGGACCATCCTGCGGCGTCGCATCGCGCATGCTCTTCAACATCATCTGCGTGAACACCGCATCGAACTGCTGAGCGGCCATCTTCATGCCGGCTTGCGGCGAAGCCTTCGCCTGCGCGCTCAGCTTCGCGAAGCCCTGCACGTCGAGGGCAAAGCGGTTGGTCAGATCGTTCGCCGCACTGGCGGAATTGGTCGTATCCGAATTCATCCTGTGTCTTCCTTAGATGATTTCCAGGTCGGCGCGCAGAGCGCCCGCCGCTTTCATGGCCTGCAGGATCGACATCAGATCCGCGGGCGTCGCACCGAGTGCGTTGAGCGCCTTCACCACTTCGGCAAGGTTGGCGCCGGCGGTCACCATCTTCAGTGCGCCGTTGTCCTGCTTCATCTGAATCTGCGACTGCTTGGCCACCACCGTCTGGCCGTTCGAGAACGCGCCCGGCTGACTCACTACCGGCTGCGTATTGATCACCACCGACAGATTGCCGTGCGCCACCGCGCAGCTTTGCAGCGTGACCATCTGGTTCATCACGATCGACCCGGTGCGCGCGTTCAGAATCACCTTCGCGGCGGCTTGCGCCGGCTTGACGTCGAGGTTCTGCAATTGCGCCATGAAGGCGACCTGCTGCTCCGGATCGCTCGGCGCACGCAGTTGAATCGTGCGGCCGTCGAGCGCCGTGGCCGTGCCGCTGCCAAATGCGTTGTTCACCGCTGCCACGATGCGCTGCGTGGTGTCGTAATCCATGTCGTTCAGGTCGAGCTGCATGGTGCCCGCTTGCGACACCGAGGTCGGCACCGCGCGTTCGACGATCGCGCCGCCGGTGATGCGGCCTGCGTTGAGCGAGTTCACCTGCACCTTGCTGCCGTTCGCGCTCGCGCCGGCGCCGCCGACCGACAGATTGCCCTGACCGAGCGCATAGACCTGGCCGTCCGCGCCCTTCAGCGGCGTGAGCAGCAGCGTGCCGCCGCGCAGACTCTTCGAATTGCCGAGCGAGGACACCGTGACGTCGATCGCTTCACCCGGACGCGCGAACGGCGGCAGCACCGCCGTCACCATCACGGCGGCGACGTTCTTCAACTGGATGTTCGACAGTGAAGACTGCTGGTTGCTCAACCCCGCCGCCTGGTTGTTGATCGAGATGCCGAGGTTCGCCAGCATGTTGGCGAGCGTCTGCGTGGTGAACGGCGTCTGCGTGGTCTGGTCGCCCGTGCCGTCGAGGCCGACGACGAGGCCGTAGCCGATCAGCGGGTTGTCGCGCACACCCTGGATCTGCACGAGGTCTTTCAGACGCTCGGCATGAGCGGGGGTCGCAGCCGGCAGCGCCGCGCAAGTCAGCGCGACGATAGCCAGGACCCGGCCGAGGTGGACGAATCGCGTGAAGCGGCCGGGGCGGGAGAAGACGGTACGCATGATCACCACGGCGACACGTTGAGGAAGAAGCGCTGCAGCCAGCCCATGTTCTCGGCCTCGTCGAGATAGCCCTTCGCGGAGTATTCGATCTTCGCGTCGGCCACCTGGGTCGAGTACACGGCGTTCAGGTTGGAGATCGTGTTCGGATTCACGACGCCAGAGAAGCGCACGAATTCGTTGCCCTGGTTGATCAGCATCTGCTTTTCGCCGCTCACCGCCAGGTTGCCGTTCGGCAGCACGCCCGTCACCGTCACGGTGATCGTGCCGGAAAAGGTGTTCGACGCGTTGGCCCCGCCGGTGCCGGCGAACACGTTGGCGCCATTGGCGCTCAGGTTGGTTTTGCCGAACAGTCCGCCCAGGAATCCCGCGGTGGGCACGCTGAAGTTGGTGCTGCCCGTGCGGTTCGCATTGGCGCCCGACGACTTCGTCGCATTGACGTTTTCCTGAATCACGATCGTCAGGATGTCGCCGACGTTGCGCGGTCGCTGATCCTCGAACAACGGCCGACCCGCGTAACCCGGGTTGAAGATCGCGCCCGGCGTTTGGACCTGCGGCGGCATCGGCGGCAAGGCCGTCATCGGTTGCTGGGTGATCGGCTGCTTCGGCACGAGGCCGCAACCGCCCAACGCCGCGAGCAGCGTGAGCTGCACGAGCGCCTGAGCGGTGCGCGAATGAACCGGATTACGAGTGAAGTGCGACATCTTGATTTACCACCTGTTTGATTCCCAGTCCCTTGAGCCTTAAACCTGCATCTGGCTGAGGGTCTGCAGCATCTGGTCGGAGGTCGTCACGGCCTTGCTGTTGATTTCGTAAGCGCGCTGCGTCTGGATCATGTTCACCAGTTCCTGCACCACATTCACGTTCGATGCTTCCACGTAACCCTGGCTGAGGTTGCCCGCGCCGTTCAGGCCCGGTTGCGCGATGTTCGGCGCGCCCGACGAAGCAGTTTCCGCGAACAGGTTCTCGCCCTTCGCATCCAGACCGGCCGGGTTGATAAATGTCGCGAGCTGCATCGAGCCAAGTTGCTGGCTGTTGGTCGAGCCGGCGACGGTGATCGACACCACGCCGTCGCTGCCGATCGTGAGCGAGGTTGCGTTGTTCGGAATCGTGATGGCCGGGATGACCTGATAGCCGCTCGACGTCACGAGCTGGCCCTGCGCGTTGGTCTGGAACGAACCGTCGCGGGTGTAGGCGGTCGTGCCGTCGGGCATCTGCACCTGGAAAAAGCCCTGACCGTTGATGGCGAGGTCTTTCGAGTTACCGGTCTGCTGCAGGTTGCCCTGCGTGTACAGACGCTCGGTGGCGACCTGTTGCACGCCGGTGCCAAGCTGTATGCCGGAGGGCAGTTCGGTTTGCTGCGTCGAGTTCGCACCCGGCTGGCGGATGGTCTGATACAGCAGGTCCTCGAACACCGCGCGCGAACCCTTGAAGCCGTTGGTGCTGACGTTGGCGAGGTTGTTCGAAATCACGTCCATCTGCGCCTGCTGCGCATTCATGCCGGTAGCGGCGATGTAGAGTGAGCGATTCATTCTTCTTCTCCTAGGGGGCCGAAGCAACCCGTTAGCTAAAGCTGAGCAACTGGTTGGCGGACTGGTCGTTCTTGTCCGCGTTTTCCAGCAGCTTGGTCTGCATCTGGAACTGGCGGGCGTTGGTGATCATCGAGACCATCGCGCTGACCGGATTCACGTTGCTGCCCTCGAGCGAGGCCGGCGCCAGCGTGACGGCCGGATCGGCATCAGCGGGGTTGCCGTCGGCGGTGCGAAAGAGGCCGTCGTCGCCACGCGTCATGGTCTGCGGATCCGGATTGACCAGCTTCAACTGATCGACGGTCACGACCGCGGTCGGCGGATCGCCCGGCGTCAGCGCGGACACCGTACCGTCCTTGCCGATGGTGATTTCCGCGCCCGGCGGCACCGATACCGGGCCGCCGTTGCCGAGCACCGTCTGGTTCAAAGCGTTCACCAGTTGGCCGTTCTCATCGATATGCAGATTGCCGGCGCGCGTATAAGCCTCGTTGCCGTCGGCGGTTTGCACCGCCAGCCAGCCCGCCCCCTGAATCGCCACGTCAAGCGGGTTGCCCGTCTGCTGGATCGGCCCCGGCGTATAGTCGGCGCCCGGCGTCGACGACAGCACGAAGGTACGCGTGGTGTTGTCGTTGATCGAACTGCCGTCGCCGAACGCCATCGGCACGGCGCGGAAAGTCGCAAGCTGCGCGCGAAAGCCGGTGGTCGAGGCGTTCGCCAGGTTGTTGGCAACGATAGCCTGCTGTTCGAGCGCTTGTGTGCTGCCCGACATCGCGGTGTAGATCAGCCGATCCATGATGGGAAGTCCCGGTCGCTTACAGGTTGATCAGGGTCTGGTCGACGGTCTGCTGGGTCTTGATCGTCTGCGCGTTCGCTTGATAGTTGCGTTGCGCGGTGATCAGGTTCACCAGTTCGCTCGTCAGGTCGACGTTCGAGTTTTCCAGTGCGCCGCCTTGCAGCACGCCGTGGTTGGTCGACCCCGGCGACGAAATCTGCGCGACGCCCGATTGGGAGGTCTGCTGGTACTCGTTGTTGCCGAGGTTCACGAGACCGTTCTGGTTCGAGAAGTTCGCGAGCACGATCTGGCCGAGCGCCGCGGTTTGCTGGTTCGAATAGTTGCCGGTCAGCGTGCCGTCGGCGCCGATCGTGAAGCTCGTCAGCGTGCCGGCTGCGTAGCCGTCAGGTTGCAGCGAGTTCACGCCGTCCTTGCCGCCGTATTGCGTCGTGCCGGCGATGTTCAGCGTGAGATTCTGCGGCGTCGACGAACCATCGGTGGTCGGAATCGAGAAGTTGTACGCGAACGGCGTGGTCGTGGCGGTGAAGGTCGGCGGATTCGCCACCGGCGTCACGACCTGGGTCGTGCCGAGCAGCGTGCCCGACGAGTTGAAGTTCGCCTGGCCCACCAGATTCGCCGTGCCGGTGGACGTCCCGGCGTACACGTTCCACGTACCGGCTGAGGTCTTGGCAAAGTACATGTTGACCGTCTGCGAGCCACCGAGCGAATCGTAAACCGTCGTGCTGGTCGAATAGTTGTACGTCGAATTGCTGTTCTGGTTGAACGCGATCGGGGTCGGCGCAACCGTGTAGCTGTCCGTGCCGGCGGCGGCCGGCACGCCGTTGAACGTAATGGTCTGGCCGTTGCCGAGCGGGATCGCCGTGCCGGCGGTGTACGTGCCGTTGGTCGACGTACCGAGCGTGTTGTCGGTCACCGTGTAGGTGGTCGGGGTGGGGAACGTGACCGTGTAGTTGTCGTTGTTCGTGCCCGAAGCCGTATTCGTGATGGTCGCGCCGACGGTGGTGAGCGTGCCCGTGCTGCTAACAGGCGCCACAGTCGGCGTACCGAGCATCAGCGGGTCCTGCGCGTTCAGGTTCAGGCCAGCGACGATCTTGGTGGTGGCCTGCGGCGCGATGTTCGCGGTCGGCACGCTGAGCGGCACGGTCTGCGCGGTGTTGATGACACCCGAGCTGTTCGCCGCGTAACCCATCAGTTGCAGGCCTTGCGCGTTGGTGATGTTGCCGTTCTTGTCGAGCTGGAACACGCCGTTGCGCGAGTAAACCAGCGAGCCGTTGTTCGACAACTGGAAGAAACCGTTGCCGTTGATCGCGACGTCGAGCGCCTGATTGGTGCTGGTGATCGTGCCCTGCGAGAACTGCTGCTGCACTTCGGAGAGCTGCGTGCCGATGCCGATCTGGTTGTTCACCGCGGTCGCCACGGAATTGGCGTACATGTCCGCGAACTGCGCGGCGCCGCTCTTGAAGCCGGTCGTATTCGCGTTGGCGATGTTATTGCCGATCACGTCGAGGTCGCTCGACGCTGCCGACAAACCACTCAAACCTTGTTGGTAACCCATGACGGTCTCCGTATCTGGAAAGTCGTAACTAACTGAATCTGAATCAGAGGATGGCGGCGACGCTGCTCAGGCCCACGGTCGTGCCGTTCGACAGCACGAGGCCCGGCGTACCGGTGCTCTGCATGACGACGCTCTGCACCGTCGCGCCCGCGAGCGTCGTGGCCGTTGCCTGCTGACCGTTGATCGTGCCGACCGCGCTGATCGTGTAGGTGCCGTCGGGCAGCGTGTTGCCGGCCGTATCGGTCGGCGTCCAGCCCACCGGAATCGTGCCGGCCGACTGCTTGCCGAGGTCGATCGTGTTGACGATCGTGCCCGCCGAGTTCTTCACGACCACCTGCAGATCGCCCACCGAGTTGGCAAGCTGCACGCCAAACGAGCTGGCCTTGCCGCTCGCGACCGTCACCGAGCTGCCCGGCGCGAGCACGGTCGAGCCGATCAGGAGCGCGGCTTGCGACTGCTGGCCTGCCGACATCTGCGTGGCGAGCGAGGTGAGCGTCGTGTTCAGCTGGCTGATGCCCGACACCGTGTTGATCTGGGCCAGCTGCGAAGTCATCTGCGAGCTGTCCATCGGATTGGTCGGATCCTGATTCTTCAACTGCGCGACGAGCAGTTGCAAGAAGGTGTTCTGCAGATCGGTCGCCGAGGTGCCCGTGGTGCTGCCGGTCGAGCTGGTGGCGCTGCTCGCGCTCTTGGTGCTCTTGGTGCTGCTGCTCGCACTGTTCGTGCCGTTCATCGTATCGAGCAGCGTTTGCGAGACGGTCGGGCCGTTGTTGCCAATGGTAGTGGTCAAGGAGGTCTCCTCAGGTTCCGATCGTGAGCGTTTTCAGCATCAGCGTCTTGGCGGTGTTCAGGGTCTCGACGTTGGCCTGGTACGAGCGCGAGGCCGAGATCATGTTGACCATCTCCTGCACCGGGTCGACGTTGGGCAGCGTGACGTAACCGTCCGAATTGGCGGCCGGATTGCCGGGGTCGTACGCGGTCTTCATCGGCGTCGGGTCGTCGACCACGCCGGTGACCTGCACGCCGCCGATCTGCTGGCCGGAGGCCGTGCGCGAGCCGCCGATCGGGCTGACCGCGAAGACGACCTGCTTGGCCTTGTACGGCTGACCGTCCGGGCCGGTCGTGCTGTCCGCGTTGGCGAGATTCGACGCCGTCACGTTGAGCCGCTGCGACTGCGCTGACATCGCGGAGCCTGCAACACCGAAAATATTCATCAAAGATGGCATGTTTCCTTCCCTGTCCGGTCCCATGCAACGAAGTTGCACGGTTCGACCCGGCCTCAAGTTAATTCCCGTAGCGATTGTTCCTGCGTACTGCGGTATCTCTTTGCGGTGCCTGTTATTTACGAGCCCGACGTGATCGCCGAGAGCATCGTTTTGATCTGGCTCGACAGCACCGTCATGCCCGATTCGAAGTGCAACGTGTTGTCCGCGAACTGCACCCGTTCCGTATCGATGTCGACCGTGTTGCCGTCGAGCGCGGGTTGCGTCGGAATGCGGTATTGCAGGTTGCCGTAGTCGTCAGGCGTGCCGCCGGTCGGTGTCAGCGTCGCCTTGCCAGCCATGTGGCCCGGCGCGGTCGACACCATCGACATGCCGCTCGTCACCCCCGCGGGCTGCGTCATGGCGAGCGTCGAGTTGTTCGAGGCGCCCGTGCCCGTACTACCGTCGGCCTTCTTCAGCGCGCCGGCCAGCGACGAAGCGAAGTCGACGTCGCGCGCTTTGTACCCGGGGGTATCGGCGTTGGCGATATTCGACGACAGCAGCTCCTGCCGGTAAGCCCGCACATCGAGCGCCTGGCGGCCAAAGGCGAATTCGGCATCGAGTTTGTCCAGCATGGAAATCTCCGGAGAAGGTTCTCGAGGCTTCCCGCCTGTGCCGCACTGCGCCTCGCGTGAGGACTGCGTTGGCCGGGAAGACCTTTTTGCATGAAGTGCATCTTATGGGCCGAACGCAAGTGGCAATCGGACGAATAACCGGTAAAGGGGGCTTCTATTCAACGTTTGCGCGATGGGGGCGCTCACTAGAATGCAAGGCGTACCGATGCATTCGATGGAGAATCACGATGGACCAGCCCACCTTCGTTCTGACGCACCGCGCGAGCCGCGCGGCGGCGCATCGCGTGGGTGCGGGTCGCGCGACTCGCGCGGTGCGTCTGACTGCTGCGCTTGCTGCAACCCTGACGACACGGCTGGCGCTGGTTTCGGCGCTGTGCCTGACAGCCGGCGCCATGCTGCTGCCAGGCGCCGCGCAGGCTCAGGACGCCGGCGGGCCGATCGTGATTCCCGGCCCGGGAGAAAAGAATCCGGCCGCCCTCAACGACCTGGCCGCGCAAATGCAGGCAGCGCCGGCGAGGCGCGTGGGGTCCGCGGCGACGTTGGCCGCTGCCACCGCGCAGTCGCTGACGCCGGGGCCGGTCGCGCGCGAGGCCGATCAGTTCACGCGCGCCGCCAACGCGAGCGGCTCGATCGTCATTCCGGGCGCGGGCGAGCCGCCTGCCGCGCCGCAAATGATCCGCACCAACTTCAAGCCCGACGCAAACGGCGTCGTGACCATCCCCGCGCCGCAGCTGAACGCCGAACGGCCAGCCACCGGCGTGCAGCCGGTCGCGGCCAATGCGCCCAGCAAGGGCATCGAAAGCGCCCTCACCAGCGCACCCAACCGCGCGCCCGCGAGCGCATCGGCCGCCGCCTTCGACAGTCTTGCGTCGCGCGGTGAGCCGCCGGAATTGGGCGCGAACGGCAAGCCGGTCGTGACCACGGCAGCTGCGGCCCGGACACCCGCGCCGATGCCGACCCCGCCCGCCACCATTACCCGCACGCCCGCAACACGTCAGCTGGCGCCGGCCGTCGTGCAACAGAATCTGCAACCTGCCGCGGTGGCGCAACCCGTGCCGCTGCCTGGCCAGCAGGACGCCGAGGCGGTTCGCAGTGCCGCGCTCGCCTTCCTGCAGCAGCAATCGGCCGGCTTGCCGGGCAAGATCGATATCACCGTGGCGCCCGCCTTCCCACGGGGCCTCGCGGCCTGCACGACACTCGAACCCTTCATGCCGAGCGGCGCGCGCCTGTGGGGCCGCATGACCGTCGGCGTGCGCTGCGCCGGCGAACGGCCGTGGACCATCTATCTGCAAGCGCGCATTTCGCTGCGCGCCACCTACTATCTGGCCGCCCGCGCGATGGCGCCGGGCGAAGTGCTCACCGCCGCCGACCTCGTTGCGCGCGACGGCGACCTGACCGGCTTGCCGCAGGCGATTGTCACGGACCCGTCGCAGGCTGTCGGCTCAGTGTCGCTGGTGCGCATCGCCGGCGGCATGCCGCTGCGCCGCGACATGCTGAAAAGCGCGTCGGCGGTGTCGATTGGGCAAACCGTGCGGGTTGTCGCGGCCGGCGAGGGTTTCGCGATTTCGGCTGAAGGCAGCGCGATGAACAACGCCTCGCCAGGCCAGCAGGTCCGGGTGAGGACGGCGAACGGCCAGATCATCTCCGGCATCGTCAAGGATGGTTCGACGGTGGAGATTCAGCTGTGAAGCGGCACGACGGCATGCCCAGCGGCCTGCGCGCCGGCACGGCTTCAGACGAGACGGCCGGTGCGGCGGGCAGAGCGGACGTCGAACCTGTCTTGGGGCCGGATCTTCTTGAAAGACAAGGTAAAACCTGGAACGATTGCGCTAAAGTTTTGATCACGGGATGCCGTTATCAGAATCAAATCGTTCAGGAAGCCAATCGTGAAAGTCGATTCCACAACCAATTCGAATCTGCCGACGTTGAAAGACGCCCTGTCCCGCTCGCAGCAAAGCGACGCGGCGACCGCGAACAGCAGCGCGCAGAGTGCGGGCACGAGCTCGCAGACCACCAGCAGCGGCTCGGGCGACGCCAGCGTCAGCCTGTCGGGTCTGTCGCAGCATCTGCGCAGCCTCGCGGCGTCTGGTTCGGCCGATATCGACACGGCTCATGTCGAGTCGATCAAAGCGGCCATCAAGAACGGTTCGCTGACGATCGATTCGAGCAAGATCGCCGACGGCGTGCTGAATACCGCGCGCGAACTGTTGCAAAGCAAAACCTCGTCGACCGGCAACTAATCGACGCATCGAAGTACGGTGAATTGCCGGGCGGCATTCGACAAACCCGGTTCGCGAATCATGCGCGGGCCGTCGTGTTCAGCGAGTTGTTGAGATGAAAGACGCCCTGCTTGCCACCCTCATCGAAGAATATTCGGCCGTCGAGGCTTTTGCCTCGATTCTGACGCTCGAGACCAAGGCATTGACCGCCTTGTCGCCGCTGGAACTGCTACCGCCGATCGTCGAGAAGAAAACCGAACTGATCGGCGTGCTCGCCAGGCTCGAGAGCACCCGCGACACGCTGCTGGCGGAAATGGGTTTGCCGGCCGGCCGGCCCGGCATGGAGCTCGCGGCCGGTGCCGATGCGCGGGTTGCCGAGCAATGGTCACTGCTGCAAAAGGCCGCCGAACGCGCGCGGCGCTTCAATACGAGTAATGGCGAACTGATCCGCGTGCGGATGGACTACAACCAGCGGGCACTCACGGCGCTGCAAGTGGCCGTCCCGCAGAAAGCCGGCTTCTACGGACCGGATGGCCGGGTCCCCGCACATCAGACGGTTTGAAGATTTCGCTGGAACGGCGCGTTGCACGCGCGGGTCCGGCTGAGTAGATTGCATTCGACAAAAAGGGCTCGTCTTTGACGAGCCCTTTTTTTGTTTTCACATACCGCGTCACACAATACGACCCACCAGCAAGTTTGTGTACTCGTGTGTATATCTCGGGCCTTGTTCGAAACAGGCAGGCCTGAAATGAAGAATCTGATTTTCCCGATCGCGATCGAGGCTGGTGACACGCACCATGCGTTCGGCGTGGTCGTCCCCGACATTCCGGGTTGTCATTCGGCGGGGGATTCGCTGGAAGAAGCCTATGCGAACGCGAAAGAAGCGATCGAGGCGCATCTGGATACGCTGCTCGACGAGGGCTTACCGATTCCCGAACGGCTGACGCTGGACGAGCATCGGCGTAATCCGGACTACGCGGGGTTCACTTGGGGTTTTGTCACACGCGGAATATTCCGGCGCTGAAAAAAGCGGTGCGCATCAATATCTCACTGCCCGAGGCACTGGTTCGCGATATCGACGCTTACGCCCAGGCGCGTGGCATGTCGCGTTCGGCGTTTCTCGCGCTGGCTGCGGAGCATGAGATGGCGGACGCGTAAGAGAAGGCGGACATGTCGTGCACCGCCGGTCAAACATCAATCCACCCAACCTCAAGTCGCTTCGGCGTTCGCCCAGGCCATCTCGCGCAAGCGTGTGCGCAAACGCGCCACGGCCTGGCTGTGTAACTGGCACACCCGCGACTCACTGACTTCCATCACCGCGCCGATTTCGCGCAGATTCATGCCGCGTTCGTAGTACAGCGACATCAGCAGCTTCTCACGCTCCGGCAGGCGGTCGATCGCTTCGACCAGTGCCGAGCGCAGGCTGTCGTCGAGCAGCGCCGACAGCGGGTCTGAATGATCGACGCAGTACCGGTCGAGAAACGGTTCGTCGTCCGCGGAACGGTCGAAGTCTTCGTAATAGATCAGCTGGCTGCCGTGCAGATCCTGGAGCATCGACTGATACTCGTCGAGCGGCATTTGCAGATGCTCGGCGATTTCCGTTTCGCTCGCGGAGCGGCCCAGACTCTGTTCAACCTTGTGCACGGCCGTTTCGACTTCACGCGAGGTGCGCCGCAAGCTGCGCGGCAACCAGTCGTTGCTGCGCAACTCGTCAAGCATCGCGCCGCGAATCCGCTGGCTGGCATAGGTCTCGAACTGCGCGCCCTGGTCTTCCTTGTAGCGGCTCGCCGCGTCCAGCAGTCCGATCATGCCGGCCTGAATCAGGTCGTCGAGATCGACACTCGCCGGCATCTTGGCAACGAGCTGCAAGCCGAGGCGACGCACCAGCGGTGCGTACTTCGTCAGAACTTCGGCTTGGGAAATCTTTCCCTGAGCGTTATACATCGTGCTCCCCTTGTCCTTGCGACGCCTCTCAGGCGTGCTGCACGGACGGTTGGTCGGCGTGTTGCGCCGCTGTAACTGTCGCAGGCGCCATCCAGGGCGCTTGCGACGACATCGCTGGCCGCATCGGCCAGTACTGCAATTCGGCGGCGAGGTGACGGAAATCGCGCGCGGCCGGTGTCGATGGGAAGGCATCGACGACACACCGCGACAACTCCAGGGCTCGCGCCATCCGCGCATCGGCGGCAATGCAACCGGCGTCTTCCAGCGCCACGGTCAGGTAGCGTCCGGCCACGCCGGCGAGGTTGGCAAAAGCGGTATGCGCGTCGTCCACGCTCTGCACGTGGTTCACCAGCACGCGAAACTGCGCGGTAGCGTGTGCGTAGTGCAGACGCTTCATGCAGGCGTATGCCTCGGTGATCGCTTGCGCGGCAACCCTTGTCACGATCATCACGTCGTGCGCCTGCATCGCGAGGGGCGAAAGGTGGCCGTGCTGGTCGAGTTGCGCATCGATCAGCACGATGTCGGCGGAACCGCGCAACACCACGCTGAACTGCGCGGCCGTGTGGCCTTCGCGGTTGTGGCGCGAGGCGGCCAGCACGGAGAAGCCCAGTGCGTGGCGCGCGGCGGCATCGTCGAGCGTCATCTCGCCGCGCATCACCGCCGCGAAATTGCCTGCGCCGCGCACGCCGCCAAGCATCGCGCTCACCGATTTCTCGCCGAGACACTCGTCGATTACCAGCACGTCCTTGCCCTGCTGCGCGAGCGCCGCGGCGAGGTTCACCACCGTCGTCGTACAGCCGACGCCGGCCGAACCACCCATCACCGCAAGCACGCGCGAGCCGCTTCTCGCCAACAGGCGCCGCAGTCCTTCTGCCTGGTCGGAGATGAGCTTATCCAAAGCGGACCTCGTGCAATTCGGCCGTCGACCGCGCGGACAGCGCGGACAGCAACCCCGGAATATCGTCGTCGTGCGGCACGAACGGGGAGTTGTCGCGCGGAATGCAGAACGCGCTCTTGATCAGGAATTTTTTCGTCGCGACGTACAGGTTTTCCGGCACTTTCTGACCGGTCGACACGTAGTGCACCGGCAGCTTGTAGCGGATCACCGTATCGAGCACGCCGCCCAGATTGGTGGCTTCGTCGAGCTTGGTCAGAATGCAGCCGGCGAGCGGCTGTTGATCCGGCGCGCGCTGATAGGCCTGCACGACTTCGTTCAAGGTGTCGCCGTGGCTCGTCGCGTTGAGCAGCAGCAGACGCTGCACCGGCAGGCCGGCGCGGCACAGCATCGCGATCTGGTCGGACACCAGGCGGTCGCGCTGGCTCATGCCGATCGTGTCGATCAGCACGATGTGCTTGTTGCGCAACTCGGAAAGCGCGAGCTGCAGATCGGCGCCGTCTTTCACCGCGTGAACCGACACGCCGAGGATCTTGCCGAAGATGCGCAGTTGTTCGTGGCCGCCGATCCGGTAGCTGTCGGTCGTGAGAAGCGCCACCTTGTTGGCGCCGAAGCGCATCACGCAGCGCGCGGCGAGCTTGGCGGTGGTCGTGGTCTTGCCCACGCCCGTCGGGCCCATCAGCGCGAACACGCCGCCGCGCTCCATCAGCGCGTCTTCGTCTTCCATCACCGGCAGGTTCGATTCGAGCACCGAACGCACCCACGCCATGCCGCCTTCCATGTTGTCGACGTCGTCGGGCAGGTTGTCGACCATCATCTGCACGAGCTGCGCGGAGAAACCGGCGGCGAACAGGTGCTTGGTGAGTGCGGCACGCGTCGGGCTGCGGCGCTGGCGATCGCCCCACAGGAGGCCGGCGAAGTGTTCTTCCATCATCCCGCGCATCGACGACAGCTCGCTCATCACGGTGTCGTTGACGACCTGCTCCATGCGCACCTTGATCGCTTCGGCGACCGATGCGGGCGTGCGGGCGTCGTCGCCGGTGGGCAGCGACGGTGCAATTTTCTGAGCGGCGCGGCGCGCGGCGAGTTGCGCGGCTTCGCGAGCCCATTCGGGCGTATCAGTGTGCGGCGCGGCTGCTTGGGCAGCGGCCTGGTGCGAAGGCTGCGAGGTCGCCTGTGCAGCGGGCTCGACTGCGGCGCCGAGGCCCTTGGCCATCGCGGCGGCCGGCGTCATCGCGGCGGGACGCGCGCTGTACGCGCCTTGCTGCTGCTGTTCGGCCGCGATGCGGCGAGCGTGATCGATCAGCCAGGGATTCGATTCAGCCATCGTGCGCGGCGCATCGGCGGCAGGCGCTGCCGGCACGCCGGCGGCTTTGAGCAGATCGGCGCGGATGTCTTCGGAGAGACGCGTCGCCGCAGCGCGGGCGCTAGGCTGCTCAATGCTGATCGGTTGCGACGGCGATGCCGCAGCCGGAGCGGCCAGCGCTGCTTTAGGCGCATCCGGCAGCGCGGCCTTCGGCGCGGCGGGCGCGGCGGGCGCGGCTGGCTTCGCGGCTGAGCTCGACGACGTGCCAGCGGCGTTCGACGACAGGTTCTCGGTGCCCGCTTCGGGACTAGCGCCGAACACCGACGAGAACACATCGGGCATGCCGCTCGCATACGGATTCGCTTGCATCATCGGATTGGCGCGCGGTGCGCCGAGCGCGGGCTGTTGTCCGGCCAGTGCATTCATCGGCGCGCCTGCTCTACCGCGCGGCGCCTTCGGCGTGATGGCGGCGAGGTCGCTGTCGGCCAGTGCCACGATCTCGACGCTGCCGTCGTCCATCGTGTGATTGGACAAAACGACGGCATCCGGGCCCAAGGCTTCGCGCACGAGACGCAGAGCATCGCGACTGGTAGCACCGACAAATTTACGAATGTTCAAGCTGGACCCCCGATGAGCTAAACGGACTTACGGACTAACGGACCGGCAACCTACCGCTTCCCATTGAGACCATTATTGCGAAAGCCGTCGAGTGACGATCGATGGATAAAGACCGTTAAAGGTGGGCAATTCGGGCGATGGAAACGCGCCGCAAGTCCCGCGCATGGCGGTTTTAAACGGGCTCTTCGCGCTCGCCTGGCAGCACTTGCGCGGGCGAAGCATGACCTTCGCCGCCCGCTTGCGGCATGAAAAGTTAGGCGCCGAAATGAAAACCGGCGCTCGAGGAGCGCCAGCGGAAACCATCAGTCTGGAACACCTGCGGCCAACTATCGGACGTAGCCGCGCGGGGCTTACCCATGCGCCCCGATCAGATTCACCACCTTGATGTTGCGGGTATCGGGCACTTCCGCATAAGACAGCACCTTCAGCTGCGGCAGGCTGCGGCGCAGGAAGCGCGCGAGCATCGGCCGTAACGCATGCTGCACCAGTAGCACTGGCGCGAGCCCAAGGTTCTGCTGACGCGTCATGGCCTTCTGCGTTTCGTTCAGCAGCGTATGCGCGAGGCCCGGTTCAAGGCCCGGATTGGCGCCGGTAGACAGCGCCTGCGACAACACCCGCTCCAGATTCGAATCGAGGCCCATCACCTGCATGTCGCCCACGCCCGGGAACCACTGCTGCGTAATCGCGCGACCCAGTGCGAGACGCACGGCGGCGGTGAGATCGTGCGCGTCGGTGACCTTCGGCGTGTGTTCGGACAGGGCTTCGAGAATCGTGCGCATATCGCGGATCGGCACGCCTTCTTCCAGCAGGTTTTGCAGCACCTTTTGCAGCGTGGTGAGCGGCAGCGACTTCGGCACCAGATCGTCGACCAGCGACGGCGTGTCCTTCTGCATCCGTTCCAGCAGCGCCTGCACTTCGCGGCGGCCGAGCAGTTCGGACGCATGCGTGACCACCAGGTGATTCAGGTGCGTGGCCACCACCGTGCTCGAATCGACCACCGTGTAGCCGTACACCTGCGCCTGTTCGCGCAGATTCGTATCAATCCAGATCGCCGGCAAACCGAACGCGGGATCTTGCGTCGGCGTGCCCGGCAGCGCAGCGGACACCTGCCCCGGGTTGATCGCCAGCCACTGCCCCGGATACGCTTCACCAACCCCCACTTCGACGCCCTTGAGCGCAATGCGATAGCCGTTCGGCCGCAATTCGAGGTTGTCGCGGATATGGATCACCGGCGGCAGGAAGCCAATTTCCTGTGCGAATTTCTTGCGGATGCTCTTGATCCGTTTGAGCAGTTCACCGTCCGAGTTCCTGTCTACGAGCGGAATCAGCCGGTAACCCACTTCGAGGCCGAGCGTGTCGATCATCGTCACGTCGTCCCAGCTGGCTTCGGTGTTTTCCACCGGGGTCATCGCGGCCGGTGCGACGTCGACGAGCGTCGCGCTGTTCTTGCGATCCTCGCTGCGTTTCTTCATCGTGCGGCCGAGCTGGATCAACCCGCCACCGAGAACCAGAAACGCGAAGTGCGGCATGTTCGGAATCAGGCCCATCAGCACGAGAATGCAGCCCGTGATCACCAGCACGCGCGGGTTCGTGAAGAGCTGCCCAGTCAGTTGCGTACCAATGTCTTCGTTGGTCGCGACGCGCGAGACGATCACACCGGCCGCCGTCGAAATCACCAGCGACGGAATCTGTGCGACGAGGCCGTCACCGATCGTCAGCAGCGTGTAGGTCTTGCCCGCGGACGCGAAGTCCATGCCGTGCTGCACCATCCCGACGATCAGGCCGCCGAAGATGTTGATCACCATGATCAGCAAGCCGGCGATCGCATCGCCGCGCACGAACTTGCTGGCACCGTCCATCGAACCGTAGAACTCGGCTTCCTGGGAGACTTCCAGACGGCGCTTGCGGGCCTGATCTTCGTTGATGAGGCCGGCGTTCAGGTCGGCGTCGATCGCCATCTGCTTGCCGGGCATCGCATCGAGCGTGAAGCGCGCGGACACTTCCGCGATCCGCCCCGCGCCTTTGGTGATCACCATGAAGTTGATGACCATCAAAATGACAAAGACGACGATACCGACCGCGAAGTTGCCGCCCACGAGGAAGTGACCAAACGACTCGATCACCTGGCCCGCTGCATCCGGGCCGGTATGACCTTCGAGCAGCACGACGCGTGTGGACGCGACGTTCAGCGACAGGCGCAGCAAGGTCGAGAACAGCAGCACGCTCGGGAAAGCGGCAAAGTCGAGCGGCTTCATCGTGTACATGCTGACGAGCAGCACCATCACGGAAAGCGCGATATTGAAGGTGAACAGCAGATCCAGCAAAAACGGCGGCAACGGCAGAATCATCATGCCGAGGATCATGCAGATCAGCACCGGCCCGGCGAGGGCGCGCAAATTGGTGCCGCTCAAGGCATCCGGCCGTCGGGACAGGAATCCGACGCGAGCGTTCATGCGGAAGCTCCTGAAGTGTCGTCGTTAGCGGGGTTAAGCGTGTCGGCGGCTTCCTGCTCGGCTTCATCGTCCGATACACCGCCCTTGTCGAGGTCCGCCGGCACGTCGAACTCGGTCGGTGCGACCGGCGCGACGCCGCCTTCGGTGTTGAAACGCCGCAACTGATAGACCCACGCGAGCACTTCGGCGACCGCGCCATAGAGCGGGCCGGGAATCTCACGGTTCAGTTCGACGTTGTGATACAGCGCACGCGCGAGCGGCGGCGCTTCGAGCAGCGGCACGTTGTTTTCGGCGGCAATTTCGCGAATCCGCGCGGCCACCAGGTTCACGCCCTTGGCGACCACCTTCGGCGCGCGCATCTCGCCGTCGGCGTACTGCAGCGCGACCGCGAAGTGCGTCGGGTTGGTCACCACCACATCGGCCTTCGGCACCTGGGTCATCATGCGGCGGCGGGCAATGGCACGCTGTTGCTGGCGAATCCGGCCTTTGACGTGCGGATCGCCTTCGCTTTCGCGGTGTTCGCGCTTCACTTCTTCCTTCGTCATGCGCAGTTTCTTGTGGAACTGCCAGAGTTGATACGGCACATCGAGCGCGGCCACCACGAACATGCCTGCCACCGTCATGCCGCAGCACACCGCGATCAGATGCACGGTGTTGGCGAGCGCAAGCTGCAACGGCTGGGTGGCCAGCGCGAGAATCTCCTCGCGGCGATTCCAGAGCGCCGAGCCGCCGATGCAGCCCACCACCAGCGTCTTCGCGAGCGACAGGCCGAGCTGAACCGGTCCGTTGATCGAAAATATCTTGCCAAGCCCTTCGATCGGATTGAGCCGGTTGAACTTGGGCTCGAGTCCTTTCGAAGACAACTGCCAGCCGCCCAGCGCCATCGGCGCGAGCAGGGCGGCGGCGCCGGTGAAGGCCAGAACGGGTAGCAGCACATACAGGCCTTCGCGGCTCGCTGCGCCCGCGCCGATCATCATGCGGCGGGTTTCGAACACGCTGGCGTGATCGAACGTGAAGGCCGCGCGCAGCATCCCCTGCAGACGCTCGCCCATGCTGCCGGACATCCCCCATACGCCGAAGAATCCCGCTGCCAGCAGCGCAAACGTCGACAGCTCCCGCGAACGCACGATCTGCCCTTCCTCACGCGCCTTTTGCAGACGCCGGGGAGTGGCTGATTCGGTTTTTTCGAGGTCGCTATCCTCTGCCACAAAGACTCTCCAGTCGGCCGAGGCACGACGCCTCTTTCCAGTGAGAGCGATTATTCCCGCTCGACGCAAGCGCTGATCGACGGATAAGGGCGGAGAAAGGGGGGTATTTCGAGAGATGGGGCGGCTGGTGAGCCGCCCGGTGGGGCTTGCTGGTGGGGGCGGGGCGATTGAGCCCAGGCGACAAGGGTGCGGGCTACGGGTGGCTGACCAAGGGCCGACTGGCTAATCGTGGCAAGCGGTGCCGGCTACGGGCCAATGGACACCCGCGCGATTTCGCGCGGGTGTCCAACCAGCTCCTACGCCTGCGTTGTGCGGCTCAGAAAAAGCCGACGTAAGGCGCCTGACCGCCGTTCGCCGTCTGATCGAAACCGTAGTACACGTGACGGCCATAGAAGAACGGCAAACCGAGATCGAAGCTGCTGCTGCCGCCGATCTGCCCGGCCAGATCGTTGAACGCATAGTTGCTGGTGCTGCCGAACAGCGTCGATGCGCTGAGGATGCCGATGCTGACGCTCGCTGTCGTGCTGTTCTGGCCAGCCAGCGTGATCGACCGGGTTTGCGCGGACGACGGGCAATAGAACCCGGGGTAATTACTGCCGCACAGCGCGATCGAGCTATCGGCGAAGAAATAGGCGTTCGAACCCGAATCGAAGAACGCCTGCACCGTCGTGCCGTTGTACACACTGTTGTTCATGTCGCCGTAGCCGTCGGTGGCGAACGTCTGCGCGGGCGCCAGCGCATTGTTCGACTGCGTGCCGATGCCGAACACCAGCGTGCCGGTGGCCGAAGACTGTCCGGTATTCGACACAGGCGGCAACTGCACGATCACGCCATTGTTGTCGACCGGAAAGTTAGCGACAGGATTGGCCACCTGCTGGTTGAGCGGCACCGTGGCGCGGGTACAGGAAGTGCCGCCCGGACACGAGAAGTAATTGCTGTAGTTGACCGCAGTTGACGGGGTCGAGCAGGTGGTGCCGCAATCGGTGAGCGCTGTGCCGATGCCGAGAATACCGTTGGCGCCGAGATCGCTGACCGTGTTTTCCGCCGAACCGCTGCCGCAACCGCGCGACGGCACGGTGCTCGAAGCCAGGTCGCCGATGATCTGTATCGGAATGGCCGTGCTCGTCGTCTCGCCTGTCCCCGTCTGGTTAAGGATCTGCACGGTCGCGGTGCGCACTGTGCCCCACGTGTAGCCGTCCGCGAAGGTCGCGCACTCGGCGAGTTGCGCGCCGCTGGCCACGGAACTGACTGGCAACGCACCAAGCAGCGATTGATTCAGCACCGAGCCGACCACACGCAGCCCGAACGAACCAGTATCGACCTGGATGTTATTGATGATCTGACAATTGGTGGTCGAACCGGGCGCGCAGACGGTCACGCTAACCGTCGGAATATTGATGACGCCATTCGTCCCCACGCCGACCGTGATCGGCACGGTATTCGCTGCGGTCGAGGCGGTCGGCTGCTGGGTCGGGCTGGCCGGCAGCGAGCCGCCGTTCAGCGTGCTCGACGAATTGTTACTGGAACTGGAGCTGCCGCCACCACCGCCGCATGCGGCCACCAGCGACACCAACGCCACGGCCACGACGGCCTGCATCCAGCCCCTGAGCTTCACAGCACTTTGCATGGTTCGCATCGTTCGTCTCCGCCCTTACTGGATGTCGGAACCGCTGACGCCGGCAGGCAACGCCGGCGGCAACCAGGCCTGACCGCTGAACGCGCCCATGTGACCGCCGGAACGGACCACGAGGCTGCTCTGGTCGACCGCAACCGGGCCACGCCCGCCTCCGCGCGCCGCGCGCACGGCATTTACGCCGGCGACATACTGCGGGAAATAGCTGCCAAGCAGATCGTTGAGATCCGGCATTTGCGGACCACGCCACGCAATACCGAAGACCGAACCGTCCGCGGCGAGGTATTCGCGTACAACCGTGCCGTTGCCGAACGTCGTTTCACGAACGGTGTAGGACGCGGAAGCTGAGGCGCCCGAGGTGGAAGAAGCAGCGCTGGATGCTGAATGCATCACGCTTTGAGTCGCCGTTGCCGAACCGGCGCCGGGCTGTACGGTGTGGGAAGAAACCGACGCATCCGCAGGCGGCGTCATCGGTGTGCCGCCCAGTGCCGCATGAGCGGACTGCACGGCTGACAGCGAACAGGGTAATGCTAGCGCCATAACGAACCCGGCGCGACGTACACGACTCCACATGACAAGGCTCCTCCCGAGCTGCTGCTGCTCGGCTCGCACCTCGTACGAACCGGCCGCATGTATGCAGATCATACGGCACGGCTGCGGTCGCACTCAGAAGGGATGCCTCACCGTGCCACCGACCGGTGCCTGTCTCTCACCGGAACACCGTGCCGCTGCTTGAGTTCGTAGTATGCCTGTGGTTTGTGTCGGCAGACAGCAAGCGCACGCGGGAGCGTGGCTTGCTGCACATACCGATCCGGCGACCCGGCGGTCCGGCGATCCGGCCTCGCGCCCTTCTCGGGCGGCCCGCCGGTCAGAAGCCGAGGCTCGCCAGCAGATCGTCGACCTGCGACTGGTCCTGCATCACGTCCGTCTTGCCTTCCGGATTGATCTGCGGACCATTCAGCAGATGTTCGGGGCTGCCGGTGGACGACGGCTCAGCCGCCAGTGCCGCCGCATTCGCCGCGAACTGCTCGCGCCGCTCGAGCGCGATGTTCTCGACCAGCACGCCGAGCAGCTGCTGCTCGATCAGGTACACGACATCCGTGATCTTCTTGATGACCTGGCCGGTCAGATCCTGGAAGTCCTGCGCCAGCATGATCTCCATCAGCTGCGCGTTGGTCGCGCTCGTCGCTTCGGGCACGCCGCGCAGAAAGGTCCGCGTATCGTTCATCAACGCGCGCACTTCTTCGCGTTCGATCGGCGCCGCGTACCACTGCTCCCAACGCGCGTCGAGCTCACCCGCGTCCTGCTGCAATTGCGTCTGGATCGGCTTGGCGATTTCGATCGACGACAGCACGCGCTCGGCGGCCTGCTCGGTCATGTTCGCGATGTACTTCAGACGGTCGCGAGCATCGGGTACGGCTTCCGCCGCACGCTCGACATGCTTGTCGAGCCCGAGCTCACGCATCGAGTCGCGCAGCGTGCGCGTCAGTTGTCCGATACGGGCGAGGATGCGGTCGGACGCGAAGTCGCCGATCTCGTTCGCCGCTTCGGCGCCTTGCGCGTTGGTCGGCAAATTCACATCAGCTCCCGGCTTTCGCCATCTTCTCGAGAATCTTGTTGAGCTTCTCATCGAGCGTCGCGGCCGTGAACGGCTTGACGACATAACCGCTCGCGCCGGCCTGCGCCGCCGCGATGATGTTTTCCTTCTTCGATTCGGCCGTCACCATCAGCACCGGCAGATGCGTCAGGTGGGCGTCGGCGCGGATTTCCTTGAGCATGGCCAGACCGTCGAGGTTCGGCATGTTCCAGTCGGAGATCACGAAGTCATACGTGCCGCCGCGCAAACGCGCGAGGCCGGCCTGACCGTCTTCCGCCTCGTCGACGTTCGAGTAGCCGAGCTCTTTGAGCAGGTTGCGAACAATCCGACGCATCGTCGGAAAGTCGTCAACGACCAGAATCTTCATTCCCTTATCCATTTCATTCCCTTTGCTTGATCCATGATGCGGCGCATGACCGCCAGTTCTGTTAGGCCCTTGTCGACCGGCGTTACTTACTCCGGCCCCATGCCTGGCGCTCGCCGTCAGGCCCGCGCATCATACCCGCTGTACGCGGTCACCCATTGACGACAGACGCGCCATCACGCGACGGCTCATTTCCGGCAGCGACGCAATTTCGTCCGCGGCGCCAAGCGCAATGGCTTCGCGCGGCATGCCGAACACGATACAGCTCGCTTCGTCCTGTGCGAGGGTGTACGCCCCCGCTTTTTTCATCTCCAGCAGTCCGGCGGCGCCGTCGCGCCCCATCCCCGTCAGGATCACGCCGACCGCGTTCTTGCCCGCGTGCTGCGCGGCCGAACGGAACAGCACGTCCACCGACGGACGGTGACGGTTGACCGGCGGTTCGTCCGACAAATGCGCAATATAGTTCGCGCCGCTGCGGGCCAGCAACAGGTGAGCGTGGCCGGGCGCGATATACGCATGCCCCGGCAGCACGCGTTCGCCGTGCTCTGCCTCTTTAACGGTAATCCTGCACAAACCATTAAGGCGTTGCGCAAAAGATTTTGTAAAACCCGGCGGCATATGCTGCGCGATCAGCACGGCAGGCGCATCCGGCGGCAGCGGCACCAGCACTTCGCGGATCGCTTCGGTGCCACCCGTCGACGCGCCAACGATGATCAGCTTCTCGGTACTGAGCAGCGGATTGTTGAAGAGCGGCGCGGCGGCGGCGGGCGCATGCGCGGCATGAGCGGCCGCGTGCTGCACCGGCGCGGCCTGGCGCACCCGTGCGCGGGCCGCGGCGCGAATCTTGTCGGCGAGCTTTTCCGAGTAATCGAGCATGCCGTCGCGAATCCCGACTTTCGGCTTGGTGACGAAGTCGACCGCGCCCAGTTCCAGCGCGCGCAGGGTGATTTCGTTGCCGCGCTCGGTCAGCGACGACACCATCACGACCGGCATCGGCCGCAGACGCATCAGCTTCTCAAGGAAGTCGAGGCCATCCATGCGCGGCATTTCGACGTCGAGCGTCAGCACGTCCGGATTGTGCTGCTTGATGAGATCGCGCGCGACCAGCGGGTCGGGTGCGGTCGCCACGACCGTCATGTCCGGCTGGCCGTTGATGATTTCCGTCATCAGGCTGCGGATCAGCGCCGAATCGTCGACGCACAGTACTTTGATCTTTTGCACAGCGCTCACGCCTCCTCTGTAGTTCTGGCGTTGTTTGAATTAATCGGGCGCGGGCTTGCGCCGAACAGTTCGATGCGCGGCTTCGCGGCGCCTGCGCCCGCACTGCCGCCTGCCGCGCCGAACAGTTCGACCTTGGGCCGCGTGGCAGCCGGGGCCGAGAACAGCTCGACCCGCTTGCGCGCCGCCGCGAGCCGCTCGGCACGCGCTTCGGCACTTTGCCGCATGAGCGCCTGTTCGCGCTCGGCCACCCCCGCTTCCTGCTGCAGGCGTAACTTCTTCACCATCACCTGGCCGGTGCGCGGCATGAAAGCGACCTTGCGCGGATGCGAACCCTGCAAGTCTTCGGCGACGATGCGGATCTTTTCGAGCGCCAGATAGCGGCGCACGAATTCCGAATTGCGGTCGCCGATGTTCATCGTCGTCATGCCGGCCAGCACCGCGCCGCCGCCGAACACCTTGGCTTCGAAACGCTCGCGCCGGCCACCGGCCTTGATCAGTTCGTTGATCAGCACTTCCATCGCGTACGCGCCGTAGCGCATCGAATCCGACGCGGGCTGGCCGGCGTCCGCGCCGTCGTCGGGCAGCATGAAGTGATTCATGCCGCCGATGCCCGCAGTACGATCCTGAATGCAGGCCGCGACGCACGAACCGAGCACGGTGACGAGCACCATGTCTTCGTTCGTCGTGTAAAACTCGTTCGGCAACAGCTTCACGCCGGGGCGCTGGAAGTGGTTGTCGAAATAGAGATTGGTGGCAATCGGGAGGCTGCTGCTCATGCGGTCACCCCGTTGGTCGTTGCGCTGCCGGCATGGCTCGCATGGTTCGACGAGCGGGCCGGCGTGCGCGCGGCGGCACCTGCGTCGCGCGTCAGCTCATAAACGGTCTGGCCACGCAGCTTGAACGCCTGCGTCACATAGGTGAAGTTTTCCGAGTGGCCGGCAAACAGCAAACCACCCGATTTCATCAGCGGCTCGAAGCGC
Organism: Paraburkholderia sediminicola; assembly: GCF_046027825.1. Lineage (GTDB taxonomy): Bacteria > Pseudomonadota > Gammaproteobacteria > Burkholderiales > Burkholderiaceae > Paraburkholderia > Paraburkholderia sediminicola_D. The sequence goes on along the minus strand of NZ_JAQQDU010000027.1, from coordinate 12,055 downwards.
GCGAGCACCTGCGCCTGCGTCGGCTTGTCGAAATAGATCATCACGTTACGGCAGAAGATCGCGTCGAACTGCGAACGCAACGCGTAATCGCGGTCGGTCAGATTCAGTTGTTCGAAGCGCACCATCGCGCGCACTTCCGGGCGCACCTTGACCATGCCGGCGTGCGCGCCGGTGCCTTTCAGGAAGAAGCGCTTGAGCCGCTCGGGCGACAGATGCTTCACCTGGTCGAACTGATACATGCCGGCTTCGGCTTTCGCCAGCACTTGCGTGTCGATGTCGGTGGCGAGCACGCTGGCCTGACGCGCGCCGCTGTCGCCGAGCGCTTCGATCAGCGTCATCGCGATCGAATACGGCTCCTCTCCGGTCGAGGCTGCCGAGCACCACACGGAAACCGGCTGCGCGCGGTGCGGCACGAATTCGGCGAGGATCGGAAAGTGATGGGCTTCGCGGAAAAACGCGGTCAGGTTGGTGGTCAGCGCATTGGTGAAGGCTTCCCACTCGGCCGGATCGTTTTCCGCTTCGAGCAGATCGAGATACTGCTTGAAGGTCTCGAGACCACGGGCGCGCAGCCGGCGCGCCAGACGGCTGTACGCCATGTCGCGCTTGTGATCCGACAGCGAAATGCCCGCACTGCGATGAATCAGATCGCGAATGCGAGCGAAATCCGCCGACGTGAATTCGAAATCCCGTCCTTGCTCGCCGGATCTAGCCGGTTCCGCCCGCTCCGGACGTGCCGGTTGCGGACGTGCCGGTTGCGGACGTGCCGCTTGCGGAAGTTGCTGTGCGCGCGTTGCCATTATGAGAGTTCCTGCCTGCAATACGAGCCATCCCGCTTGTCACCAGAAGGATTGCTTCTGGCGAAAGGGATTGTGTTCGCGGGGTCGCGCCCGCCCGCGAGTTCTGCCAACACGCAATCGGCCCGCGACACGCCTTGTAAGCGTGCTTCGATGATTCGCCCCTCATGGAGCGAGATGCCGAATGACCGCATGTCGTTGTGCCACTTCCTAGAACGTTTCCCAATCCGCGTCCGATCCTGCCGTCGGCGCGCTTGCTGCGGCCGGACGAGCTGGGGATTCGGATGCGGCGCGGGCTGTCTTCGGTTTGAGAGCCGGTTCGATACGAGCGGGGCCGGCGCCATGAGTGGCCGAAGCCGGTGCTGCATGGGTTGCCGCGTGGGTTGCCATGTTTGCTGCCGCATTTGTTGCCGCTTGCGACGCCACCTTGGCGGGCTGCACGTGCCTGGTGTCACGCTTACCATCGCGCTCGCTGCCGTTCGCGCGTGCCGCAGCCTGCGGACGCGCCGCCACGGTGCTGCGCGTCTGGCCCCCGGCCACCTTCCACCCGTTCACCACTGTTTGCAACTGGCGCGTCTGCTCTTCGAGCGATGCCGCCGCAGCCGCAGCCTGTTCGACCAGCGCGGCGTTCTGCTGCGTCACCTCGTCCATCTGCACGACCGCGCGGCTCACCTGTTCGATCCCGCCCGACTGCTCTTCGGAAGCCGCGCTGATTTCGCCCATGATGTCGGTCACGCGGCGCACCGCCTGCACGATCTCGTCCATCGTGGTGCCCGCCCGGCCGACCAGCACCGAGCCGCTTTGCACCTTGTCGACCGAGTCGCCGATCAGTTCCTTGATTTCCTTCGCGGCGCTGGCGCTGCGCTGCGCGAGGCTGCGCACTTCGCCTGCGACCACCGCGAAACCACGCCCCTGTTCGCCGGCCCGCGCGGCTTCGACCGCCGCGTTCAGCGCAAGAATATTGGTCTGGAAGGCAATGCCTTCGATCACGCCGATGATGTCGACGACCTTGTTCGAACTGGTCGCGATATCCTGCATGGTTGTGACGACCTGGCTCACCACGTCACCGCCGCGCGTTGCGATATCCGACGCGCTGACGGCCAACTGGCTGGCCTGGCGCGCGTTCTCGGCGTTCTGCTTCACGGTGCCCGTCAGTTGCTCCATGCTCGACGCGGTTTCCTGCAGCGAAGCGGCCTGCTGTTCGGTGCGTTGCGAGAGATCGGTGTTGCCCATGGAGATTTCGCGCGCGCCGGTGTCGATCGATTCGGTGCTGCTGTGAACCGCCCTCACCATCGTCGCCATGCTTTCCTGCATCCGCTTGATGCCGGCGAAGAGACGGCCGATTTCATTACGGCTGAACACGTCGATCTGCTCGGACAGATCACCGGACGCGATCCGTTCGAAGCATGCTGTCGCGTCGTTCAGCGGCTGCACGATCAGGCCGCGCAGTGCGAAGCGGATGCCCACCACCATCAGCAGCGCGAGTACGGTGACGCCGATGATCAGCGTGGTCATCAGCGAGATGTTCGACTGCGCGCTATTCTGCTGATCCACTGCGCCTTGCTGCAATGCCTTGATGACCGCCGATGCCGCGCCGTCGTAGGCGATGAACATCGGGCTGATCTTCGTATCGGCGATCGCGTGATAGGCGGCCATGTCGTTCGCGTTCAGGGCCGCGAACTCCGGATCGACGCCGTCATGCATCACCGTCGCGCGCTTGGCGGCCACGTCGTCGAGAAGCGCCTGATCGATGCCGTTTTTCGGCGCATCGAGATACATCTGCCAGCTCTGATTGCCTTTGGTCAGCAATTCCTGCGCGCGATCGATCGCTTTCTTCGCTTCGTCCGCGTTGCCCGCGGCCGACAGCACGTTGAAGCGGTCCACCGCGAGACGCGAACGCAACAGGTACGCCGACGCATCGTCGAGCGCGTGAATGGCGACCAGATCGCCGCGCGCGATACGGTCGAGCGACTGGCTCGCGCCGTTCAGCGCGGTTAGACCAAGCGCGCCGACCACGACGGTCAGCGCAACCAGAATGATCCCCACCACCGTCAGCGATGTGCGAATCGACCACCTGCTCAGCATCTTGGCGCTCCCTGTTCCATCTGTCTTTCGTACTAACGCGTATTGATACGTACTGACGCTTAGGCGCTGAGCGTTTCGATCAGCGCCATTTCGCGGCTGGTCATCAGTTTCTCGATGTCCATCAGGATCAGCATGCGGCCATCGACGGTGCCCAGCCCCGTCAGGTACTCGGTCGTCAGCGTCGCGCCGAATTCCGGCGCCGGCATGATCTGGTCGGTGGCGAGCGTCAGCACGTCCGACACGCCGTCCACCACCATCCCGACCACGCGGTGCGCGACGTTCAGGATGATCACGACGGTCTGGTGGTCGTATTCGACGCGGCCCAGATGGAACTTGATGCGCATGTCGACGATCGGCACGATGATGCCGCGCAGATTGATCACGCCTTTGATGAATTCAGGCGCATTGGCGATACGCGTCACGTTGTCGTAGCCGCGGATTTCCTGCACCTTGAGAATGTCGATGCCGTACTCTTCGGCGCCGAGCGTGAAGACGAGGAATTCCTGACCGCCGGCGTCTGCCTGCTGCGCGTCGCGGCGACCATTCGTCGCGTTCGCGACGCTCGAATTGATGGATTGAACTTCTGCCACGTTAGCCCCCAAACGGTTGGGATGAAATAAATTGAGTGAGTGTTGCGGATGTCATGCGAGGCTCATCGCACCGTGCGCATGGCGCGTTTCGCGATTCAGCGCCGCCACGTCCACGATCAGCGCGACACTGCCGTCGCCGAGAATGGTTGCGGCGGAAATGCCGTGCACCTTGCGGTAATTCGTTTCCAGATTCTTCACGACCACCTGCTGCTGTCCCACCAACTCGTCGATCAGCATCGCAAAGCGGCGCCCTTCGGTTTGCATGATGGTGACGATGCCTTGCGTCGGTTCCTGCTTGGCGCCTTCGACAGTAAAGACTTCGTGCAGCGCGACGAGCGGCAGATATTCACCACGCACGCGCACCACCCGCTCACCGTTGGCAACCGTATAAATGTCCTCGGCTTGCGGCTGCAGCGACTCCATCACGAAGTTCAGCGGCAGAATGAAAATCTCGTTGCCGACCTTGACCGACATACCGTCGAGAATCGCCAGCGTGAGCGGCAGAACGATTCGCGTGGTGCTGCCTTTGCCCGCATGCGAGGTGATCTCCACGTGACCACCCATCGACTGGATGTTCCGCTTCACCACGTCCATGCCGACGCCGCGGCCCGAGACGTCCGTGACCTGCTCCGCCGTCGAGAAGCCCGGCAGGAAAATCAGGTTCCAGACTTCTTCGTCGGACATCGTTTCGCTGACCTGCATGCCCTGCTTGGCCGCCTTCGCGAGAATCTTGTCGCGGCGCAGACCGGCGCCGTCGTCGCTCACTTCGATGACGATGTTGCCGCCGTGATGCGCGGCTGACAGCACCAGTTGGCCGGTCGAATCCTTGCCCGCCGCACGCCGCGCTTCCACGGTTTCAATGCCGTGGTCGAGGCTGTTGCGCACGAGGTGAGTCAACGGATCGATGATCCGTTCGATGAGGCTCTTGTCGAGTTCGGTCGCCTGACCGAAGGTGACGAGTTCCACTTCCTTGCCGAGTTTCGCCGCCAGATCGCGCACGAGACGCGGGAAGCGGCTGAACACGTAATCCATCGGCATCATGCGGATCGACATCACCGCTTCCTGCAGGTCGCGGGCGTTGCGCTCGAGCTGCGCCATGCCGTTGAAGAGCCGGTCATGCAAGGCCGGATCGAACGTACTGGTGGTCTCGGCCAACATCGCCTGCGTAATCACCAGTTCGCCCACCAGGTTGATCAGCTGATCGACCTTCTCGACGCCGACGCGAATCGAGCTGCCTTCCGCGCCGGCTGCTGCCGCGGCCGGGCGCGCCGCCTTGCGGTCCTGCTCGGTGGCCGCCGCAGTGCTTGCCGCCGGTGCACTGCTCGCTGCTGCGGGTGCAGCCACGGCAGGCGCCGGGGTATTCGCCGCGCTCGAGGCCGAAGCTGCCGAACCGTCGGATAGTCCATGCGTGGCGGCCGCTTGAGCGGGCGCAGCGGTGTGGGCCACCGGTGCCGACGATGCTGCGTGCGCCGCCTTTACTGCGGGCGCCGTCTGTGCTGCTTGCGCCGGGGTCGAATCGGCAGCGTCCGGCGTTCCAGGTTCGCCTTGCTGCGTCTCGTCCGCCGGTGCGGTGCCCCGGCCGATCGAGATCTGACTTTCGTCGATCACGAAACAGCACACGGCAATGATGTCGTCGGCGGTTACATCGGTCTGGAGCCACAGCGTCAGATCGCCGCCGCTCTTGAGCTGCCCGACGATGTTGCCCAGGTTGCCGAGCTCTTCGGCCAGCAGTTCCTGGTCCTTCTCACCTACGCCCCGTAGCGTAATTTTCAGATGTGGGCCGGCGGCGCCACCTGCGTCGCCCGCGCCCGCGGCTTGCCCGGTCTGTGCCGGTTCGCCGCCAGTCCATTCATCCGCCACCTGCACCGCCTGTTCGACGACGTGCTCGGGCGGGGTGCCGCCTTGACCTGCTGCTTGTGTTGCTTGTGCTGCTACTGGTGCCGCTGCCGGCGCTGCAACCGCGGCTTGAGCCTGTGCGGCGTCGAGGCTGCTTTCCGCATGCAACTGTTCGAGCTTCGCGCAGATCGCGCGGGCGAGCGCCGCATCCGGCTCGGCGCTCGCGCGGTAGTCAGCGAGCTGGCCCGACAACACGTCCTTGGTTTCGAGGAACGTGTCGATCATGTCCTTGCGCAGCACGAGTTCGTTATTGCGTGCGCGGTCAAGCAGCGATTCGAGAATGTGAGTCGTTTCCGTCAGTGCGGTAAAACCGAACGTCGCCGCGCCCCCCTTGATCGAATGTGCCGCGCGGAAAATCGCCGCGAGGTCTTCGGGGTCCGGGTGCGCGATATCCAGATTGAGCAGCAACTGCTCCATCTGCGCGAGCAGTTCGTCCGCTTCGTCGAAGAACGTCTGATAGAACTGAGTGATGTCGAGTGTCATGCCTGGGTCACCGCGAGAGTTCCTGTCTAGGCTTGGGCTGCCGTGCCGCCGCGTCGAAAGCTTCTATAACTTGTGTAAAGGGGCGCTAAGAGGTGCTCATGCCTCGCCTGGTTCGGCTAACGCCGCCACCAGTTCGGTCAGCATGTCGGGGTCGAGCGGCTTTTCGATCCAGCCAGTCGCTCCCGCGGCCCGCGCCGCCGCCTTGAACGGCTCGCCCGATTCCGTCGTGAGGACGAGGATGGGCGTAGCCTGGTAAGCGGGGTTGCCGCGCAGTTCCGCGATCAGGTCGAGGCCGGTCTTGCCCGGCATGTGCTGGTCCGTCAGCACGAGGTCGAACGACATGGCGAGCGCATTTTCGAGCCCTTCATTGCCGTCCGCCGCGAGCGTCACTTCATAGCCGGCCGTCGTCAGCGTTGCGGCGAGAATTTGCCGCATCGATGCCGAATCGTCGATTGCCAGGATGTGCCTGATCATGAAAACCTCGCTGCACTTACGCGTTGGACCGCCTGGCCGTCCGCGCCACCTGGGCGCATGGACCGGCCAGCCGGCCGCTATCTGTTACTGGGGTGCCGGCGCTACCGCAGGCACCTTCGGTGCAACCGTCACCGGTTGCGCAAGTCTTTGCAGCAGCGGCTTGGAGCCGGCTGCATCGTCCGACAAGGTGGTCGTGGTGGAGTCGTCATGGTCAAGCGCCTCCTCCGACTTCTTGTTCAACACGATGATGCTGATGCGGCGGTTTTCCGGGTCCATCGGGTCCGCCTTGTTCAGGTTCTGCGTCGACGCGAGGCCGAGCACGCGCATCACCTTCGCTTCGTCCATGCCGCCGGCGATCAGCTCACGGCGCGACGCATTGGCGCGGTCCGCGGACAATTCCCAGTTGCTGTAGCCCTTCTCGCCGCCGGCGTACTGCGCGGCGTCGGTGTGCCCTTGCACGATGATGCGGTTCGGTACGTCGTTCAGCGTGTGGCCGATTTCGCGCAGGATGTCGCGCATGTACGGTTCCACCACATCTCTCGCGGTCGCGAACATCGGTCGCTTTTGCGAGTCGACGATTTCGATACGCAGGCCGGTCAGCGTCGAGTCGATGCGGATCTGCTGCTTGAACTGGCGCAACACCGGGTTCGCTTCGATCGCGGCCATCAGCTTGACCTGCAGATCGTGCAGACGGACCTGTTCGCGGCGCTCCAGATCGCCCTGCGACTGCTTGACCGAGTCGTCGTCGTTGTGTGAGGCGGTGTGCTCGGCGCGCGCGATCGAGCCGTCGGTGCTGCGCGTCACACCCTGTGCGTCGGTCGAAATATCGCGGCCGCCGCCCTTCAGAATGCTCGAGTCCTCGGCGCTGCGATCGCCGCCCCACAGCGTGATCTTCAACGGCTGGTTGAAGTAATCGGCGATGCCCTTCAACTGCACGGTGGAGGCCGAACTCAGCAGCCACATCAGCAGGAAGAACGCCATCATCGCGGTCATGAAGTCCGCGTACGCGAGCTTCCACGCGCCGCCGTGGTGGCCTTTCTTGGCCGGCGCGGAGCGCTTGACGACAATGGCGCGGTCTTTGTCCTTGCTCATCGAATCGGTTCCCGGCGCCCGTTACTTGGCTTTGACGCGGCGCACGTGCTCTTCGAGCTCGGCGAACGACGGGCGCTCAGTCGAGAAGAGCACCTTGCGGCCGAATTCGACGGCAATCGCCGGCGCATAGCCATTCAGGCTGGCGAGAATCGTCACCTTGATGCACTGGAACATCTTGGTCGACTCGGTCACGCGCTGTTCGGCGACGCTCGCGAGCGGCCCGATCAGCCCGTACGACAGCAGAATCCCGAGGAAGGTACCGACCAGCGCCTGAGCGATCATCTCGCCGAGGACCGCAGGCGGCTTGTCGGCGGAGGCCATGGTGTGCACCACGCCCATCACCGCGGCCACGATCCCGAACGCCGGCATCGCGTCGCCGACCTTGTTCAGGGCGTGCGCGGGCGCCTCGCCTTCCTGGTGATGTGTCTCGATCTCCTCGTCCATCAGGCTTTCGATCTCGAACGCGTTCATGTTGCCGCCGACCATCAGACGCAGGTAGTCAGTCAGGAACTCGATGATGTGCTTGTCGGCGAGGATCTTCGGATACTGGGTGAAGATCGGGCTCTTCGACGGATCGTCGATGTCGGCTTCCAGCGTCAGCGTGCCTTCCTTGCGCGCCTTGGCCAGCAGGACGTAGAGGAGCGCCATCAGCTCCATGTAGACGTCCTTGTTGTACTTCGCGCCCTTGAACAGGGTTGGAATGACGCGCAGCGTCGCCTTGATCGTCTTCATCCCGTTGCCGAGAATGAACGCGCCGACGCCGGCGCCGACGATCATCAGCACTTCGACGGGCTGCAGCAGCGCGCCAAGATGGCCGCCTTCCAGCGCGTAACCGCCGAAAACGGACAAAAGCGTCACGAGTGTTCCCACGAAAATCAGCACTGCCGAGCCCTCACAAAGAAGCGACGGTGACCGTCGTTAATCTGGTTTACGGCAACGGAGCAGAAAACTTTGGCGGAAAAGCGGCTCGTCGCTCCGGTGTAAACCAGAGGCGGGTTAAACCGGGCCGGCCTGGTCCGGCACCGGCCGGTCGGTCGGGAGAGCCCGCCGGAAGGCGCGATCGACGCGTGTAACGGCGTGTGCGACCGCGCGTGCCTGCGGTTGCGAACCGTGGGCCGGTGCCGCCCTGTGGCTCAAACCGCCAGTGCGGCGAGGTTTTCGCGGGCCCGGGCGTCGGCAAATTTCTTTGTCTTACCCGCGCGCGAAGGCGGCTGGCACAGCCCGCAGACGAAGGCGTGCTGCGGATCGTGCGCATGCGCGACAAAGTGTCCGCCGCACCGGCAGCAGGTGGTCATTTGCAGCATTCCGGAGTCGAAGAAGCGCACCAGCGTCCAGGCGCGCGTGAGACTGAGCACGGGTTCGTCGTCGTGCAACTGGACATGTTCCAGATAGAGCCGGTAGCTCTTCACGATCGACTGGATGGTCTGACAGCCGCCATGGCCGGCCATGAAACGGTAGATGTTGTAGAACAGCGATGAGTGAAAGTTCGGCTGCCAGGTCATGAACCAGTCGGTCGAAAACGGCAGCATGCCCTTGGGTGGCGACACCCCTTTCAGCTCCTTGTACAGCTTGATGAGCCGGTCACGCGACAGGCTGGTTTCAGCCTCCAGCAATTGCAAACGCGCACCAAGCTCGATCAGTTCGATGGCCAGGGTGATTTCCCTGACTTCCTGCACAACACTTTTAGATGCCATCCGCTTGCATTTCCCCCGTCCTGATCGCTTTATTTGAATTACATGCGGCCATCAGCCGAGTTGCTCGACTGGCTGGCTAGCCATCAGGATCGCGGAATGCGCCTGAGCCACGGCGCTGGATTTGCCTTTGTCCGCAAGGGCGGACAGCACGGCATGGTCATCGAAACGGAAACGGCACAACACCTGGCTGGACGCCGCCAGCTTCACGGTCTGCGCCAAAGACAGATTGGCGAGCACATCGGCTAACTGGTCCGAAATCCCCATGCGAAACATGCCCATCGGCTTGTCTTCGCGCAGCAGACGCTGAGCGAGCAGGAGATAAGACAGGTTGACTTCTCTGATCTCATTGAGCATTTCGCTTGTCGCGCTCATGATTCCCCCGGGGTGTATCTGGCTGGTCAGGCCGTTACGGAAACGTTTGCTCGAACGCGCGCACTTAAACCGCACGAATCGGCTCGTTTCTGGTCTTGCGTGCATTGTGTCGAAAGGGGGAGCGGACGAAAATCGGACAGACACCCAGCCTGCCTGACGGATTAATCCGTCATTCGTGTAGGAATTTTTCCTACACGACAGCGGTCAGAAACAGGGCTTGGCAGGCGAAGCGGCGCGCAGCTTGGGGCTCACGATGCGCTTTGGATCATTCTTCAGCAGAAATGTGAACCGAATGGTGAGTCCTGAACGACTCACGGTCCGCACCTTGCAGCGGTGAGAAAGAATTATAAGACGTTTTCACTTCTGCGCAACGCGCGTGGTGTAGGGCCAGCACTCCAGTCCCCGGGACCGTCCCTTGCTGGTATTGCCTTAGCGTCTGGCGGCCGACCCAGTCGTGCTTCCCGAGAACCGGAACAGTCCGCCTGCCGACCTGTAACGCATCATGTTTCGCGCTGTAACAACATTAAGTGTTTGAAAAATAACTCGAATTAGCGCGGCCGATCCTGATAATGAAGCTAAGGGATTACCCGATGCAGGTTCGGAGCACCCCCGGGCGGCGGCTTACCGCGCCCAACCGTCCGTCAGGCATTCGCTCCTCGCTCTACTCGAGCGCCGTTGTGCGAAGCCGTTTTGAACAGGAGAAAACGCATGCGAATCGCACAAATTGCGCCGCTGTACGAAGCTGTCCCGCCGAAACTCTACGGAGGCACCGAACGTGTCGTCTCGTATCTGACCGAAGCGCTGGTCGACCTCGGTCACGACGTCACGCTGTTTGCGAGCGGCGACTCGGTCACCTCCGCCAACCTCGACGCCTGCTGGCCTCGTGCGCTGCGGCTCGACCCGACGATCCGCGATGCGCTGGCTCCCCATGTCCTGATGATGGAAAAGGTGCGCAAGGTCGCGCATGAGTTCGACGTGTTGCACTTTCACCTCGACTACATGCCGTTCCCGCTCTTCACCACCATGGACACGCCGTTTGTGACAACGCTTCACGGCCGCCTGGACTTGCCGGAACTGCAACCGGTGTTCGACGCATTCTCAAATGTCCCGGTGGTGTCGATTTCGGATTCGCAGCGCGCGCCGCTGCCGCAGGCCAACTGGCTGAACACGATTTACCACGGCCTGCCGGAACAGTTGCTCACGCCGCAGACGCACAAAAAACCGGAATACCTGGCGTTCCTCGGTCGGATCTGTCCGGAGAAGCGCGTCGATACAGCTATCAAGATCGCTGCACAAAGCGGTTTGCCGCTGAAGATCGCCGCCAAGGTGGACAAGGTCGACCAGGAATACTTCAAGAAGGAAATCGAACCGCTGCTCTCCATGGCGCACGTGGAGTTCGTCGGCGAGATCAACGAGGCGCAGAAGCCTGAGTTCCTGTCAGGCGCCAAGGCGCTGCTGTTCCCGATCGACTGGTCGGAGCCGTTCGGGCTTGTGATGATTGAATCCATGGCCTGCGGCACGCCGGTGATCGCGTACAACCGCGGTTCGGTGCCGGAAGTCATCGACCACGGCGTGACCGGCTACATTGTCGAGGACGTTCAAGGTGCGGTGGCCGCGCTGCAGCGTCTGGACGAACTGTCGCGCACCGAGATTCGCGCGCAGTTCGAACGCCGCTTCAGTTCGAAAACGATGGCTCAGAATTACGTTGACGGCTATTCAGCATTAATCGAAGCGACGCGCCGCCCGATGTTGCGCCAGGTCGCGATGGGGTAAGCGACGCGCTTAAAACGGCTGACGCGTTTTATGCGCTCAGCCGCTTAAGTCGTCCTTCTGCCGCTTACGCCGCTTTCCGATTCGCACGCCAGTCACGCGTAAATTTTCCTGGTGAATCGTTTGCGCGAGCGGTTACCCAGAGTTAACCCGCTTCTACTACGGAAAAGCCGCCTCTCAAGGGCGGCTTTTTTAATACGGGCGCGGATGCGCTTCCATCCTGGATTAGCACGGCGGCCATAAACAACCCGCCACCGGCCAACCTTCAGTTAGCTTTCGCCTGGTCAACACGGTATTCAAACCGCGCCAATCAGAAAGCGTTCGCGATTTTTGCCGACAATCCACTTTGGCGGTTTGCCGCGCCCGCTCCAGGTATTGCCCGATTTCGGATCCTGGTACTTGGCCGGCAGCGGTGCCTTCTTCGGCGGACGTCCGCGCTTGGCGGCGACGGCAAAGCCTAGATCTTGCGCGGTGAGACCGTATTCAGCGATCTTTTGGCGGATGTCGGCGACGACGTTGTCGACTTCAGTACGACGGGCTTCGTCTGCTTGTGCCTGCAATTTGGCGATCTGCGCCTTGAGGTCTGCATATTGAGACATTTCGGTTCTCCCCTTTTCTAGAACTCATTCGCTCGCAGACTAGCTGCAATTATAAAAATTCGCAATGGACAATAATACCGATTTAGGAAGATTTCATCTGATAATTATTAAGCGTCGATGAATTGTAAAACGCCATCTTTATCAGGTAATAATAGGTAAAGGCGGCTCCACTTTGACAATTCTTGACACCTGATTTTGGAGTCTTT
>NZ_JAQQDU010000269.1:0-506 GCF_046027825.1 Paraburkholderia sediminicola | reverse complement strand
ACCATACGAAGACTAGAAATTTTAGTGAGAAACATGCTGCTTGGTTTGTAACCGGACTAACGATTCTTCGAGATGGAAAAATCCGGGTGCCAAAGGCAAAAAGACGTCGCATTCGACAAGAAGCATACTTTCTCAAAAAATTCGCCGATTCGGATATCTTTTACAAAACCGAAGCGACGCCCCGGCATGACCCGATTGCAATGGATCGACTCATCGGGCAAGTAAGGTATTGGCTTTGGGTTGAGCCCAACAGCTCTGAGGCGAAAGAAATCCTCGAAGCGTTAATATTGCAATTAAAAAACTTCGGTGTAGAGGAATAGACCGCGACAGCGGTTTTTCACATACTTGCTCGCGACGGATGCCAAGTCGGTCGTGAACTGGACGATGTGTGACCAGGGAAAATCGGATAGCGATCGATTAACAGGATGGCATGCTGAAGCGCTGGCCATCATTGCCTTCCCGCCGAGCGACCGTTCCCGGCGCTAATAAAGGTCCGAAACGGGTCG
>NZ_JAQQDU010000268.1:0-521 GCF_046027825.1 Paraburkholderia sediminicola | reverse complement strand
TCCATGCCGAGCTGGAAATTATCGGTCGGCTCGCCGTCCTTGCCGATACCCAGATTGCCGGTCGCGACACCTTTGACCGAGCCATCGTCGTTATACAGAATCTCAGCTGCCGGGAAGCCCGGGAAAATCTCGACGCCCAGCGCTTCCGCCTGCTGACCCAGCCAGCGCGTGACGTTGGCGAGGCTGATCACGTAGTTACCGTGGTTCTTGAAGTTGTCCGGCAGTGCCCAGGTCGGCACGCTCTTCGAACCGGTTTCGGTCAGGAAGAGGAACTTGTCTTCGGTCACGTCCACGGTCAGCGGCGCGCCCTTTTCCTTCCAGTCCGGGATCAGTTCAGTGATCGCGCGCGGATCCATGACCGCGCCCGACAGGATATGCGCCCCGATCTCCGAGCCTTTTTCCAGTACGCACACGCCAATCTCGACGCCTTTTTCAGCCGCCAGCTGCTTCAGGCGGATCGCCGCGGACAGGCCAGCCGGGCCGCCGCCGACGATCACGACGTCGTATTCCATCGACTCGCG
>NZ_JAQQDU010000267.1:0-522 GCF_046027825.1 Paraburkholderia sediminicola | reverse complement strand
TGACGTTGCCCGCGAATTTCGTATCCGCTAACCGAGCGTTTATTATGCCGCTTGCTTTCTCTGTGCGGCGTGCCAGTTTTGTTCAAATTGCATCGGACTGACGTAATTCAACGTCGAGTGCAGCCGCCCATGATTGTAGAAGCTCAACCAGTCGATCACCTCGTCCATTGCTTCGCGACGCGTCGCAAAGCGTTGACCGTGAATGCGCGCCTGCTTCAGCGATCCCCACAGGCTCTCGGTCGGCGCGTTGTCCCAACAATTTGCTCGGCGGCTCATCGAACTGCGCATGCCATAACTCTTGATCAGGTCCTGGAACTCGGCGCTGCAATACTGACTCCCACGGTCGCTATGCATGATCAGACCGGCCTCGGGCCGACGCCGGAACCACGCCATTCGCAACGCGTCGGAAACCAGCTCCGTGCGCATGTGGGGCTTGAGCGACCATCCCACGACCTGGCGACTGAACAGATCCAGGATGACCGTCAGATACAGCCAGCCCTCGTCGGTCCAGAGATAGGTGAT
>NZ_JAQQDU010000266.1:0-527 GCF_046027825.1 Paraburkholderia sediminicola | reverse complement strand
AGCGTACTTCATCAAACCATCCGCTCGTTTTCGCGTCCGTCGTCAATTTGACATAGTGGCTCACCGTTCCGCAGCGAACGTGCGACGAGGCGCGAATGCTTCATTCGGAGCCCAAGCTCGCACTACCGCGCACCCGTGCATTTCGCGGTCACGTATCAGGCACCGGACCTAGCCAAAGCATGACCCCCATCGCAGCAAACGGAGCCGCAGGATTCCCATGCAGACTCGTCCGCGCCGAGGCGAGGCCGATGGCCCCCACTTCGCCAAGCGAAGCCCCTGGTTTCCCTGGCATACCCGTCCGCGACGCACGCAGTGCAGAGTGGGAGCTGATGACACCTTTGTCACTAACGCGGCGTGTGCGAGGGCACGGATTCCAGATGCACCACTACCGTGGCTGCGCGTGGGACCCGCTTAGCATGGGGTTCGAGCCGCTTTCTTTTGCCTACTTGTATATTCCCTCCTGTGGCGTCGACCCGATCAGTTGCCGCCACATGGACAGTCAGCTCGTCTGCCTACAGTGCCTCGAA
>NZ_JAQQDU010000265.1:0-538 GCF_046027825.1 Paraburkholderia sediminicola | reverse complement strand
TGCTTCCGGCGGAGCTTGCTGATTTCGGCGGTCTGAACTTCCGCGAAGCGTTGAGCGGGCTGAACCGGGTTATATACGAGGTGCGGGACGACACGATTTACATTCACGTCGTCGCCGATACGCGCCGCGATTTACGCACGTTGCTTCAGAAGCGCCTATTGCGCGCACGCTAGTCGAGAACGATTGGCCGCCGCGCTGATCGATACGAACTCGCGCGGGACTTCGTAAATCCGTGCCGGGCGAGGAGCGATTCACATCGCTCAGATCGCCGGTCTTGCGACCGTCGTGTGTGGGCGGAGCGGGTTGGACGCAAGGGAGACAGCATTCCGCGGCGTGCGGGCGTTCGGGTAAACAGTCGCCGGCCGTTGGTTTGACCGCGAGCATCGTTTGCAGGGCCCCTCGGGCAGCGCCTTTTCCGCCTTATTCGAAGCATTCCATAAGGACGGCGAGTAGCGCTTGTTATCGTCGCAAAGCGGATGTCCAAAGTGATATTCAAAGAAATAAGGTCACCGAAAGCAATCTATTAAGATAAGTATTC
>NZ_JAQQDU010000264.1:0-539 GCF_046027825.1 Paraburkholderia sediminicola | reverse complement strand
TCCAGCGCCGTCAGCGGCTTGAAGTGCAGCACTGCGCCAGCCGTGTTGAAGATCGCCTCGCCGTGGAAGAACGAGTTGATGCCCGGGATGTATTGCACGTTCGAGTACGAGAACGAGACGTCCCATTGCGAGCTGAACGCATAACCGCCCGTCACCGCAACGCGCTGCTGCGCCTGCGCCGTCTGGTAACCGTTGTTAATGCCCGACACACCCGCCTGCGCGCCCGCATTCGACGTCGTGGAGTTAGCGTCCCACGCACCGCCGCCCGGCGCAGCGTTATTAATGCGCTGGTAGCCCGCCGCGATCCCGAACGGACCGTTCAGGTACTGGATCGCCGCGCTAATCGTCGAACCGGCATTGGTGCTGCCCGCCACGCCACCCAGCGAATACGAACCGCTCACCGTCAGGCCATACATGTTCGGCGACGTGTACACCAGCGAGTTATTCGCGCGGTACAGCGTATCCAGCGAATCGATATCGCCCGGGTGCGCGCCGTACGCGCCGGTCAGCCACGTGGTCGGGCTATAGGGCGACAGCAG
>NZ_JAQQDU010000263.1:0-545 GCF_046027825.1 Paraburkholderia sediminicola | reverse complement strand
ACCAGGGGGTGCTTGCGGGCAGTGGAGTATTGACTTTGCCTCGGTGAATTTCCGCCGCACTCATGCGAAACTCCACCCTTCGAGTGAAATGTCGGTGTGTTGAAGTTGCAACTACGACTGGAACTGCGACTGGAACTGCGACTGGAACTGCGACTGGAACTGCGACTGGAACTGCGACTGGAACTGCGACTGGAACTGCGACTGGAACTGCGACTGGAACTGCGACTGGAACTGCAACTGCAACTGCAACTGCAACTGCAACTGCAACTGCGACCGTTGCGATAGGTGTAGCTGTAATGGCAATGCAACGGTGTGCCACTGTACCGGGCAAAACGCAAACGCTAGAAAGTACTGGGCGGTTTGATGAAGTACCTTTCGGCGCGCGCAGCGTCGCCGGAAGTATGACGCCTTTGTCACTCACGCCGAATGTGCGAGAGCACAGATTCCAGATGCACCACTGCCGTTACTGTGCGAGGGACCCGCTTAGCAGGGGGTTCGAGCCGCTTTCTTTTGCCTACTTTTCTTTGCGGCAGGCAAAGAAAAGT
>NZ_JAQQDU010000262.1:0-561 GCF_046027825.1 Paraburkholderia sediminicola | reverse complement strand
CTCTGCGTGCTCAAAGCACTGTAAGCAGACGAGCTGACTGTCCATGTGGCGGCAACTGATCGGGTCGACGCCACAGGAGGGAATATACAAGTAGGCAAAAGAAAGCGGCTCGAACCCCCTGCTAAGCGGGTCCCCCGCGCAGCCGCGGTAGTGGTGCATCTGGAATCTGTGTTCTCGCACATTCAGCGCGAGTGACAAGGCAGTCATTCTTCCGGCGGCGCTGCGCGCGCCGACGCGTAATTCACCAACCGGTTGCTGCGGTTTCGCTCCCGCATTTTGATCGGCACCGCGGCCGCTTGCGGAACTCGTCTTCCCAATGCCTGGGTGCCGCACGGAGGCGAAGCCGACGGCCCCTCCCACTGCGCCAAACGAACCCCTTGGCTCCCCTGGCAGGCCCGTCCGCGACGCACGCAGTGCGGAGTGGGAGCTGATGAGCGCTTTGTCACCAACGCCGAATGTGCGAGGGCACGGATTCCAGATGCACCACTACCGGAACTGTGCGAGGGACCCGCTTAAGAGCATTCCAGCCCCGTGCCGGGCCCGGTGTTGGCGGAGAAACGG
>NZ_JAQQDU010000261.1:0-575 GCF_046027825.1 Paraburkholderia sediminicola | reverse complement strand
TCTTTCAGCGTCAGGTGAGCCGGCTGATTTTCTTCATGGTTGGTGTTCGAGATGAACACTGACGACAACCGGTCGAATGTCAGCTTTCCATCCGGCTTCGGATAGACAATCGGCTTGCACTGCGAAGCAGGCTTGAGCATTTCGTGATCGGAATGCTGGTGATGCAGCGTCCAGGGCACATTGCCGCCCAGCAGCTTCTGCTCGATGCCGACCATCAGGGTGCCGAGGTACAGGCCCTTGCTCATCCACTGCTTGAAGTTGCGCGCACGATGCAACTCGGTATGCAGCCACGAAGTCTTGAACGACTCCGGATACGCGGTGAGTTCATCGCTGGTGCGTCCGGCCTGCACGGCTTCAAATGCAGCATCAGCAGCCAGCATGCCGGTCTTGATCGCCGCATGCGAGCCCTTGATCCGCGACGCATTCAGGAAACCTGCATCGTCACCCACCAGCGCGCCACCCGGGAACACCAGCTTCGGCAGCGACAGCAGACCACCCGCGGTGATTGCCCGCGCGCCGTACGACACCCGCTTGCCGCCTTCCAGAATCGAGCGGATCGCCGGATGCGTCTTGTA
>NZ_JAQQDU010000260.1:0-577 GCF_046027825.1 Paraburkholderia sediminicola | reverse complement strand
ATACAGACAGCGGCAAGACCGATCAGCGAGTGCATCGCCGCGACCAGTTCCGGCATCTTGGTCATCTCGACGCGCGCCGCGACGAACGCGCCGATCGCGCCGCCGACAATCAGCGCGGCAAACAGCAGGCCGAGTCCGAGCGCCAGATTCGAGCCGAGCCCGGCGGCCTGCTTAACGATCAGCGCAATGGTCGTAAGAATGGCAATCGCCATCCCGACCATGCCGAAGGTGTTGCCGGTGCGCGCCGTCTTCGGATTTGACAGCCCCTTGAGCGCCTGAATGAAACAGACCGACGCGACCAGATAAAGCAGCGTGACGACGTTCAGACTCATTACGCGTTCTCCTTGGCCGTCTTGTCAGCGATCAGCTTCTTCGGCTCTTTCTTCCTGAACATCTCCAGCATTCGCCTCGTCACCAGGAATCCGCCGAACACGTTCACCGCCGCGAGCGCGACGGCCAGCGTGCCGAAGAACTTGCCGGGCGTGCCCAGCGTGAGGCCTGCGGCCAGCATCGCGCCGACGATCACGATCGCCGAGATCGCGTTGGTCACGGCCATCAGCGGCGTGTGCAGCGCGGG
>NZ_JAQQDU010000026.1:0-97246 GCF_046027825.1 Paraburkholderia sediminicola | reverse complement strand
TGTGAGTGTCGCGCCGGCGCGACAGATTACAAAAATAAGCAAACCTGTCACATACCTTACTCTGCGTTCCCTTA
The DNA here is from genome assembly GCF_046027825.1 of Paraburkholderia sediminicola. GTDB lineage: Bacteria > Pseudomonadota > Gammaproteobacteria > Burkholderiales > Burkholderiaceae > Paraburkholderia > Paraburkholderia sediminicola_D. Next base: position 97,172 of record NZ_JAQQDU010000026.1, on the reverse strand, counting down.
AATTTCGGGCCATCGCACGACCTTGCCAAAGAACACGGCGTCGCGATCGCTTAATTTTTAATCGGAGAAAGTCTTGAACAAGAAAGTATTGACCGCCGCTACTCTCGCCGTCTTCGCCAGCGCCGCCCATGCGCAAAGCAGCGTCACGCTGTATGGCCTGATCGATGCCGGTATCAGCTACGTGAACAACTCGAAGACCTCCACCGGTCACGACAACCTCTTCAAGTACGACGACGGCGTTGCTCAAGGCAGCCGTTGGGGCCTGCGCGGCACCGAAGACCTCGGTGGCGGCCTGAAGGCACTGTTCGTGTTGGAAAGCGGTTTCAACAGCGGCAACGGCACGCTCGGCCAAGGCGGCGCGCTGTTCGGCCGTCAAGCGTTTGTCGGTCTGTCGAAAGACGGCATCGGTGCACTGACGTTCGGTCGCCAGTATTCGTTTTCGACGGATTATCTGGGCGGCAACTACTCGACCGGTGGCCAGACCGTCGCGGGTAACTACGCTTACCACATCAATGACGTCGACCAGTTGACGTCGAGCCGTATCAACAACGCAGTCAAGTTCAGCAGCGCGAATTTCGCGGGCCTGACCTTCGGCGCGATGTACGGTTTCTCGAACCAGGCTGGCGCATTCGCTGGCGCACCGGCAACCGGCACGACCGCAGCACCGGTCGCAGGTTCGTCACGCGCGTATAGCCTTGGCGTGAACTACGCGAACGGCCCGTTCGGCGTCGGCGCAGCGTACACGGACATCCGTTACCCGAGCCAGGCAACCCCGGCATTCTCGACGGCCATCGCCAACGTGACGACGGGCAGCGTGCGTGATCTGCGCACGTTCGGCGTCGGCGGCCGTTACTCGATCGGCGCAGCTACGCTGTGGGCGTTGTACACGAACACGCGCTTCGCTCCGATCACGGGCAGCTCGACCACGTTCGCTGCGTACGAAGCAGGCGCAAAGTACGCATTCACGCCGGCGCTGACGGCTGGTGCAGGCTACACGTACATGCACCTGAGCGACGCCAACACGGGCCACTGGAACCAGGTGGACCTGAGCGTCGACTACGCGCTGAGCAAGCGTACGGACGTGTATGCACTGGGCATCTACCAGATCGCTGCTGGTCAGGTTGGCAAGACGAATCTGCAAGCGCAGATCGGTTCGAGCACGAGCTACTTCAACACGTCGGGCACGGGTTCGGACAACCAACTGGCATTCCGCGTCGGTATCCGTCATAAGTTCTAAACGAGTCTTGCAGGCAGGGAGCAAGCGCCCCTTGTTTCAAGGTTCTGAAAAACGCCCTACGGGGCGTTTTTCTTTTGGGGGACCCGTTTTCCAGGCACCCGCCAGTCCCCCGCAACATCCCCTTTCCCCTCTCCCAGGCCGCACTCGCGGCCTCTTCGCATGCGATCCGGCATCACCAGAGCAAGCTCGTCCGGCCAGATGCAAGCGGATCCCAGCACCATCTTGTATAGACATTCCCGTACATATTGCAACGCTTAAGGTGTATATACCGCTTCGTTGCGCGACCCACATCCGCCAGACCAAGCTTGACCAGCAAGCGCTGAAAACCCATCCCAGTCTTACATTTCGCCAATAGCATACGAGAAAACCCCAGTTGCTTCGAATAATATTGACCGGCTATCTTGTATAGACAAGTTGCGCAGACCAGCGCGTCATGTACCCTGAATTCGATACGTCTAGACAACATCGATGGATCGAATACCGGACGCGGCGGGGCTCGAACCCCAACACCCGGTGTCACGAAGTACCTTTCTGGAGAAGTCATGAAGAAGCTCGCCCTGTGTATCGCGCTCGCAGCCATCGCAACTGGCGCCTACGCAAAAGACTGGTCCACCATCCGCTTCGGGGTCGATGCAAGTTATCCGCCGTTCGAATCGAAAGGCGCCGACGGCAAACTGACCGGCTTCGACATCGATCTCGGCAACCAGATCTGCGCGCGTCTGAAAGCCAAGTGCGTGTGGGTCGAAAACGACTTCGACGGCATGATTCCCGCGCTGAAGGCGAAGAAGTTCGACGGCGTGCTGTCGTCGATGTCCATGACGCCGCAACGCGCCGAACAGGTCGCCTTCTCCGACAAGCTCTTCAACACGCCGACGCGCCTCATTGCGAAGAAAGGCTCGACCCTGCTGCCTACACCGGAATCGCTGGCGGGCAAGACGATCGGCGTCGAACAGGGCACGATCCAGGAAACCTACGCCAAGACCTATTGGGAGCCGAAGGGCGCCAGGGTCGTGCCGTACCAGAACCAGGACCAGGTCTACACCGACCTGCTCTCCGGCCGTCTTGATGGCGCCCTGCAGGACGCCGTGCAGGCCGATATCGGCTTCCTGAATACGCCGCGCGGCGCGGGCTTCCAGTTCGCCGGCAAGGACATCGTCGACGCGAAGATCCTCGGCAACGGCGCAGGCATTGGCATGCGCAAGGACGACGTGGACCTGAAGGAGAAGATCGACAAGGCCATCGCCGACATCATCAAGGACGGCACCTACAAAGCCATCGAGAAGAAGTATTTTGTCTTCGACGTGTACGGCAGCTAAGCGGTAACTGAGCGTCATTCGTCGGCCTACCCGCCGTATGCCATGGTTCAGCGTCACTCGTTCCGCCGGCCCGAATCGCCGGTGCAGAACGGGGACGCTGTGCAATCGAGGATAGCAATTCATGTTCTTTCACGGTTTTGGCCCGCTTCTCCTTGCGGGCACATGGGAAACGATCAAGCTGGCTGTGTTGTCGCTGGCCGCCTCGTTCCTGCTGGGTCTCGGCGGCGCTGCAGCGAAGTTATCGCCGAACCGCGTGCTCTCCCACATCGGCACGCTCTATACGACGCTGATTCGATCCGTTCCCGATCTCGTGTTGATGCTGTTGTTGTTCTACGGCATTCAGATCCTGCTCAACAATCTGACCGACGCGCTCGGTTTCGATCAGATCGACATCGACCCCTTCGTGGCCGGCGTCATTACACTCGGCTTCATCTACGGCGCGTACTTCACCGAGACGTTCCGGGGCGCCTTTCTCTCCGTTCCACGCGGACAGCTCGAAGCAGGCTTCGCGTACGGCATGAGTTCGTGGCGCGTGTTTAGCCGCATCATGTTCCCGCAAATGATGCGCTTCGCTCTGCCTGGCATCGGCAACAACTGGCAGGTGCTGGTCAAAGCCACCGCGCTGGTGTCGATCATCGGTCTCGCCGACGTGGTCAAGGCGTCGCAGGACGCGGGCAAGAGCACGCTTGAGTTTTTCTTTTTCACGCTGACAGCGGGCGCGATCTATCTGGTGATCACCACCGTGTCTAACCTCGTGTTGATCTGGCTGGAAAAACGCTACTCGACAGGTGTCCGGAGGGCCGTACTGTGATCGAACTCGTCAGGCAATACTGGCAAGCCTACCTGTACACCGACGGTTACCGGTATAGCGGCCTTGTCGTCACCCTATGGTTGCTGGTCGCGTCGATCGGACTGGGCTTCTGCCTCGCCGTCCCGCTGGCGGTAGCCCGGTCGTCGCGCAACCGCTTCATCTCCGGACCCGTCTGGCTCTATACGTATGTGTTCCGCGGCACACCGCTCTACGTGCAGTTGCTGCTTTGCTATACGGGGCTCTACAGTCTTCAGTTCATCCACTCGCACGTCCTGCTCGACACGTTCTTCCGTAACGCGATGAACTGTACGCTGCTTGCTTTTGCATTGAACGAATGCGCTTACGCCACGGAGATATTTGCCGGCGCGATCAAATCGACCGCCTATGGCGAAATCGAGGCCGCGCAGGCTTACGGAATGTCCCGATTCAAGCTTTACACGCGGATCATCCTGCCGTCCGCGTTGCGGCGCGCACTACCCAACTACAGCAACGAGGTCATCCTCATGCTGCACGCGACGACGCTCGCTTTCACGGCCACCATCCCTGACATCCTGAAAGTGACGCGCGACGTGAACTCGGCAACCTACGCATCTTTTCAGGCCTACAGCATTGCCGCTGTGCTGTACGCCTGCATCGTGTTTACGCTGGTCTGGGCGTTTCGCAGAATGGAAACACGCATGCTGGCCTATTTGAAGCCGCAAGGGCATTGAACCTGGCTACCCTCAGCCAAGATGGAGTGTATCGAGATATGTATAAGCTGATTGTCGACGACCTGCACAAGAAGTTCGGTGACAACGAGGTTCTGAAGGGCGTATCGCTCAAGGCGAAGGCCGGCGATGTCATCAGCATCATCGGTTCGAGCGGCTCAGGTAAAAGCACGTTTCTGCGTTGCATTAATTTTCTTGAGCAGCCTTGCTCGGGACGCATCACCCTCAACGCGGAGGAGATCCAGACCCAGCCGGATCGGAACGGCTCCCTGCGGGTGAGCGATCACAAGCAACTGCAGAAGATGCGCACGAAGTTGTCGATGGTGTTTCAGCACTTCAACCTGTGGGCGCACATGACCGTGCTTGAAAACATCGTCGAAGCGCCGATCAGCGTGTTGGGGTTGAGCCGGGCGGAAGCGGAAACGCGGGCCCGCAAGTACCTGACCAAGGTCGGGCTCAACGCCAGCATGGAAGGCAAGTATCCGTCCCATCTTTCCGGCGGCCAGCAACAGCGGGTGGCTATTGCGCGCGCGCTGGCCATGGAGCCCGAAGTCATGCTGTTTGACGAACCCACATCGGCGCTCGACCCGGAACTGGTCGGTGAAGTTTTGAAAGTGATGCAAGCCCTGGCTGAAGAAGGCCGTACGATGATCGTAGTCACGCACGAGATGGGCTTTGCCCGTAACGTGTCGAATCATGTGGTCTTTCTGCATAAGGGAAAGATCGAAGAAGAAGGCCATCCTCAAGATGTGCTGGTCAACCCGAAAAGCGAACGCTTGGGCCAGTTTCTTACCGGCAGCCTCAAATAACGTTGCCGCGCGGGGGCCGGAAGTGCCCCGGCGTTTTCACCGGCTGAATCCATGCACACCAGAACGCATCCGCTTATTTCCCGGACACTCGGCACCGAACGCCACCTGACCAGTTTTCACTATGGCCCGACTGGCGGCCAGAAGATTTACATTCAGTCGTCGCTGCACGCCGACGAACTGCCGGGCATGCTGGTCGCCTGGCGTCTACGCAAGCATCTGGCTGTCCTTGAAGCGGCCGGCAAGCTGCGCGGCGAAGTGGTCGTCGTGCCGGTTTCGAATCCGATCGGTCTCAATCAACATCTGCTCGGCGCCCATCTCGGTCGCTTTGAAACGCATACGGCGCAAAACTTCAACCGTCACTTTTACGATCTGACGGCCTTGGTGATGCCGCGCGTCGAAGGACACCTGACGGGCGACATCGACGCAAACCGCGTTGCCGTGCGCGCCGCCATGCGTGAAGCGCTCGACGAGCAGGCACCCGTCACCGAACTCGATTCGCAACGGCTTGCGCTGCAAAAGCTCTCTTACGATGCCGATGTCGTGCTCGATCTGCATTGCGATCTGAATGCGGTGATGCATCTGTACACCAATCCGGATACCTGGGAAGACGTCGAACCGCTCGCGCGTTATATCGGCGCCAAAGCGTCGCTGTTGACGCTGAACGCGGCCGGCAATCCATTCGACGAAATTCACAGTTTTTGCTGGTCCAATCTGCGCGCGCGTTACGGCAAGCAGCATCCGATTCCCAATGGCGGCATCTCAGTCACGGTGGAACTGCGCGGTCAGTGCGACGTTTCGTATGAGTTCGCCGAACAGGACGCTCAGGCGATCCTCAACTATCTGAGCCATCGCGGCGTCATCGACGCTGAAGCCGCACCGTTGCCCGCGTTGCTGTTCCCCGCCACACCGTTCGCGGGTTCGGAATCGATCACGGCGCCGGTGAGCGGCGTGCTCGTGTTTCGCGCGGAAGCGGGCGCATGGATCGAAGCGGGCCAGCCGGTCGCAGACATCGTCGATCCGCTCACGGATCAGGTCACGACGTTGACCGCGACGACCACCGGCGTGCTTTACGCACGTCATTTACTTGGGTTTGCGTCGGCCGGTTTGCCGGTTGCGCAGGTCGCCGGCGCGACTGCGTTCAGAACGGGCGCATTGCTGCTGGATTGAGTCTGTGGGAGGTGGTGTAGCGGGTCTTCCTGGTCATCTCCGGTTCGATGATCAGGGCATTCGGCGGCGTATCGCATGCCGTGCTCATCATGAGCTCATGCTACCGGCTGGGCATCGTCATTCCGTGGTTCCTTTCCGAAACGCGCGGTAAGGGCACGCCGAAATGACGGGCCGGTGTTCTTTCGACATGTACATCGATGAAGGTCTGGTGCAAATCCGGGTGACTGGCGAATACCGACACGGTTAGACCGGCACGCACTGTTGCGTCGAGCCTGCCGGTCACCCAGTCATGCCAGGCTCTGGTGAATATTTCTGGAATCGGGTTTCTACACGTTACTAGGGCGTGTTCACACTACCTGAGTCCATCGACGATGAGCGCGAAATTGATGAAGGCGATGAACATTACATCCAGTTTGTCGAATCGCGAGAAGATGCGCCGGAAGCCTTTAAGACGGCGGAACAGTCGTTCCACCTCGTTTCGGCGTTTGTACATTTCCCGATCGTATTCCCACGGTTCAAGGCGATTGCTCTTTGGCGGAACAACGGGGATAAAACCCAGATCCAGCGCCAGTTGCCGTGTCTCATTGCCTTCGTATGCCTTGTCCATCAGCAGGTGCAGTGGCCGATTGGGTGGCCCAAGGCTTTGGAGCAAGGCTCGCCCCTGCGGTGCATCACCGGCTTGTCCGGGAGAAAGCGCGAATTTTATGGCTGTTCGAGCATCCGCGGCAACCATATGAATCTTGGTGGTCCATCCGGCTCGGCACTTGCCGATAGCCTGGGGTCCGTTTTCTTTAATGCACCGGTCCCATCTGGATGCACCTTTACGATCGTGCTATCCAGCGAGACTACCTCGAGCCTGATACGAACGATCTGCGCACGCTGCAATTCGGTAAATGCGCGATCCAGCACTCCGCTTTTGGACCAACGGTTCATCCGCGTATAGATCGTGTGCCACCGGCCAAAGCGCTTCGGCAAACCACGCCACTTGCAACCATGCTCGGCAACATAAAGAATTGCATTCAACACTTGAAGGTTCGACATGCTGACGTTGCCACGCTGGCGCGGCAAACAATGTTCGATCGTTTTAAATTGAGCTTCGGTAAGTTCCATTCCCGAAGTCTACATGCAAGCACCATTAGTGTGAACACGCCATAGGTTAGGTGCCGCTCGCGTCGACTGCTTTGAGGACCCGCCCAAAGAACGCGTCAGCGTAGGCCGGATTCAGCCAGCGAACGATAACCGTCATCCGACGGTCGGGCTCGATCCAGGTAAAGGAACTGCCGGCGCCGACGCCGAGATAACTCGACGCTGGAATACTCGGGAATATCTTGCGATCAGTATTGAGCCATACCAGATAGCCGTAGAACGGCGCGAGCGCGCACGGCGTGCGCATGCGCGCAATCCACTCGCGGGACAGGATGTGCTGGCCGTCCACCACACCCTCATTCAGCAGCATCTGCGCCACTTTGAGCTGATCGTTCGCACTGACCGACATTCCGCCGCCCCAGTGCGTGCCGCCCGGAACAGACTGCATGCGCCGACCGTCGATCTCGACCCATGCGTTGTCGTAGCCGACCCATTGCCAGTTTTCACTCGCCCCGGCAGGCCGCATGATCGCTTCGCGGAACACTTCAGGCAACGGTTTCCGGAACAGATGGAGAAGCGCCAGTGAAAGCTGGTTGATACGCACATCGTTGTATTCCCAGTATGTACCGGGACGTTGCAATGGACGCAGGTCGCCTTTTTTGCCATCAGGCGGTGCGGCAAAGTTGACGGCCCGATAGTGGTCGGCCTGGTCTGACAGGCCGAAATACGCGCCTTGCCATTCGCTCGTCTGTTGAAGCAGATGTGCCCACGTTACCGAGGCATTGTGTTCGTCATCGAAGCCTATGCCCGGCACCCTGACACGCACAGGTTCGTCGACGTCCGGCAGCAGCCCGCGATCATGCGCGACACCGGCGAGCAGGGCAAGGTACATCTTGGCGACGCTGAAGGTCAGATCGGCCCGGTCGGGTTCGCCCCATGAGGTCAACACGCGACCATCGACCGCGATTGTGCCGGATACCGGGCCGCGGTCATGTACGGGGCCGAGCAGCCGGTTCCATGGCGGCGGGTCGTTCACATGCACGCCCCATGCGCCATCGACATGGCGATCCCAAAGCGATTCATGATCCACTGCGAACTGCACTGCATGTTGCAAATCGTCTTGCATAGGTAAAAGTCCTGTCGGTTCAACGGGGCCAGCTGGCCTAGCGCGCGTTCAAACGCGCACGTGCCCATACCAGAGTGAAAAGGCTGATGACGGCCGCGAGCATCAGATAGAGGCCGGGTGCGAGATTGTTGCCGGTCACCGCGATCAGCGCCGCCACTGCTAGCGGCGTGAAGCCGCCGAACACGGTAGTGCCGATGTTGTAGCCGAGCGCCATGCCGGTCGTGCGCGTACGGGTCGGGAAGAGTTCCGATATCAGCGCGGGAATGGGCGCAAAGTACGTGGCCTTCAATATGGCAACCCAAACGACAGCGGCAAGCAGCGTCGCAAGCGACGGGTGCGCGTTCATGAACATGAACGCCGGATAGACCGTCACGAAAAACAGCAGGCCTGCACCCAGCATGATGCGGATGCGGCCTACCTTGTCGGACCAGTGCCCGACGATCGGCGTCAGTACCATCATGATGAAGCCGGCCAGTAACGTCGCAATGAAGCCGGACGATGGCGCGAGACCGAGTTGCCGCGACGCATACGTCGGCATGTACAGGAGCATGTAGTTGGCCGTGGTCGTAAGCACGAGCGAGCCGATCGACATGAGAACCCGCTCCTTCTGCGTTGCCAGCAACTCCCGCACCGGCGATGCGGACTTCTCCGCACGCTCGAACTCCGGCGTTTCGTCAATGCGGCGGCGGATATAGAAGCCGACCGGCCCGATCAGCATGCCGAACAGAAAAGGAATGCGCCATCCCCAGCCTTCGATTTGAGGCTGGGTCAGCACACCGGTCAGCACCGCGCCGAACGCGGATGCGATCAGCGTGCTCGCACCCTGGCTCGAGAACTGCCAGCTTGCCATGAAGCCTTTACGCGCCGGTGCATGCTCGATCAGAAACGCAGTGGAACTGCCGAATTCGCCGCCGGCCGAAAATCCCTGCAACAGGCGCGAAGCGAAAATGCCGATCGGCGCAAGCACACCGATCGTTGCATAGGATGGCATCAGCGCAACCATGCTCGTGCCGAGCGTCATCAGTGCAATGGAGAGCGTCAGCGATGTTTTGCGGCCCTTGCGATCGCTAAACGAGCCGAGCACCAGCGCGCCGACCGGACGCGCCAGATAAGACAACGCGAAAGTGCCGAGGGTAAGCAGAAGCGACACGGTCCTGTCATGTACCGGAAAGAAGACCCGCGACAACGTCGTGGCGAAGTAGCCGTACACGATCAGGTCGTAAAACTCGAGCGCGTTGCCGATGGAAGTCGCGAGGATCAGACGCGATACGCTCGCGTGCGGCACCGGGTTGGCGATCGTACCAGTCGCGGCGGCGGAATCAATGCTCATGATGGTGCCCTTTGGCGACGATTCGCGGAAGTAGTGATGCGCTGTTGGGTGCGTTCGGATCCCGCACGCCCAGGTCCCAGAAAAGACCCGCCATGATGCACAGGCCTTCGCGGACGACCGGCCCGAGCAGATGTTCATCCGGCGCGTGCTGCGAGCAACCAGGATACGAGTGTGGGACCCACAGCGTCGGCATGCCGAGCACGTCGGCGAAGACATCGTTGGGCAAGGTGCCGCCCAGATTTGGCAGCAGCACAGGCTGAACGCCGGTGGTCTGCTTTAGTGAGCGCAACGCCCACTGCACCCATGGATTGTCGGGATCGACACGGGTCGCGGGCATGCCGCGTTCCACGTCAATATCGACCATGCCGAAGCCGTGCCCGTCGAGATGGCGGCGCACGATCTGTTCGAGGTTCTGCCAGTCTGTGCCGACCACAAAGCGAATCTGCATATGCGCGAACGCGTGCGGCGGTATAGCGTTGACGGGCTTCTCCGGATTGCCGGTGCGAAACGCGAGCACTTCGAGGTTGTTCCAGCCGAACACACGCTCGGTCGGCGTGAGGCCGGGTTCGCCGTAGTCCGCATCGACCTCGGGTTCGCCCGGATTGCCGCCGACCACGATGTTGGCCAACGCGCGGCGCACCGCCGCGGGTACGGGCGGTGGGCGCAACCCTTCGACCACAATGCGGCCATTCGCGTCCACCATCGACCCGATTGCATTGGCGAGCACCACACCTGGGTTGCGCAGCAAGCCACCCCAATTGCCGGAATGATGGCCGCCGTCGCGCAACTTCACATCCAGCCGGAAGTTCACCAGACCGCGCGAGCCGAGAAACACCGTGGGGTGTTGCGCGCCCAGAAGCGGGCCGTCGGAGGCAATCAACACATCGGCGGTCAATTCGTCGCGCAATTGCGCGCACAGCGCGTGAAGTCCAGGCGAACCCACCTCCTCGCCGGTTTCGAATAACACCTTCAGATTAAAGCCAAGCCGGCCGCCGCGCGCATCCAGCACCGCTTTCAGAGCCGCCAGGTTGATGCTGTGCTGGCCTTTGTTGTCCGCCGTGCCGCGGCCGTACCAGTGATCGCCGGCGACGGTGACGCGCCATGGCGCAAGGCCGTCGCGCCACTGGGCGTCATAGCCACGCACGACATCGCCGTGGCCATACGTGAGCACGGTTGGCAGCGCGTCATCCTCGTGCCGGTGCGCGATCAGAAAAGGTCCGGCGCCCGCTGTGGGATTCTCGACGATGCGGCACATGAAGCCCCAACTGGTCAGCGTCGGCGTGATTTCGTCGCCCAGATAGGCGCGCAATCGTGTGCCACTGTCGGCTTCCTGGCTCTCCGTGCGGAAAGCGACGCGGCGCTGGAGGTCTTCGAGAAAACGGCCGGAATCGTACTGAGCCGCCGCATATTGAATAGCCGTGTCACGTGTCAACGTTGTTCTCCGGTATAGAGCACCGCGTGCGCTTGATGCGAAGCGAAGTCACGATCTTGGGGTGGACGATATTTGTGGACAATTACAATATTTGGCAGATATCGTTGCCGAAACGGCAAAGCAGGGCAACCTGACCGGTATGGACAACACTGCACTACGTTATTTTCTGGAAGTGGCACGTAGCGGCTCGCTTAGCAAAGCGTCGGAGCGGCTGTACGTTGCCGTGTCGGCGCTGAGCAGGCAGGTCGCGAAGCTGGAGGAGGAAGTAGGCGCGGCCCTTTTCGAAAGACGGCCTCGCGGAATGGTACTGAGCGATGCTGGGCGTTTGCTTGCCGAGCATGCTCGGCGCAGTCTGCTGGACGCGGAGCGCGTAACCGAGGAGATCCGCGGGCTGAGCAACGGCGGCCGAGCGACGATTCGCCTCGCAAGTTCGGAGGGCGTTGCACCACACTTTCTGCCGCAGGTTTTCGCGCGCTTTCTGAAGACGTACCCGGCTACGCATTTCCAGCTCGAGGTGTCCGCGCCGTCTGTTGCGACGCAACGCGTCCGCGAGGGCACCGCCGATATCGCGGTGTGTTTCAGCATCGCGCCTGAGAATGACATCAATGTGCTGTACTCGCAGCGCGCGCCGATCTTTGCACTGGTCAGGCGCGATCATCCGCTCGGGGCGCGCGAGTCCGTATCGCTCGCGGACCTCATGCCGTGGCCGCTCGCGATAGATAACCAGGGCGTGACGATCCGGCAGCTATTCGACATTTCGTGCAGTCTGGAAGGCTTGATTTTCGATCCCGTGTTCGTCAGCAACTATCATGCGGCGCTGCAAAGCTTCGTCCTGCAGACCGATGCCGTCACGCTGACAGGGTTCCTGACCGTGCGCAGCCGGCTGGATGTGGACGGGCTCGTCGCCGTGCGGATCCGTAATCCCGAGCTGCACCAGCGCACGCTCCAGATCCAGACGATGGCCGGGCGCACGCTGCCGCATGTGGTGCAGGCATTCATCGAACTGCTGACGGGCGCGATCGACAATCCTGCTCTTCTCGACTGAGGCGAAAATGGATGGCGGGATGCCGTTGCATTGTTGATGACGCTAAAACACAGGCGACGCGACTTTACTCGGAAAGCGGACGGATTGTTGGCTAGCTCTGCGGAGGGCGCAGCGGTGTCCTCAAGCCCTTTCCGCTTGCTCATCACCAACCACCAGCTTGTTGGACTGAATACTGCAGCCGGTTCGCCAAACCTGTTTGCACCAAAACCGTTTTTACTCAGCCGCGCACGAAGCCTTGTGCAGCGGGCCTGCCACCCAGCCAAAAAATCCATAACTTGAGGCATTTGAAGTCTGGTACGCTGCGCCCTTTGCTACCGATTGCATTCGACTCGATGGAAACCCCTTTCAATGATCGCGGCGTGTCGGTCACGCGCAACGCACTCTCGTCGGCCGGCCAGGTCTTTCCGCTGAAAGATATCGTCGATGTACAGGTCGTCACCGTGCCGAAAAACAAAATCCTGCCGCGCGCGATCTCCCTGCTGGGACTCGTCGGCGCTATTGTCGGCGGGATATTGCGCTCGCCGGTCGGCATGGTGTGCGGCACGATGCTGATCGTGGTCGGCTGGCTCACGTGGGCAACGCAGGACGTCACGCATCGTCTGATGGTACAGACCGCGAATGGCCTGCGTGAGGCGCTTATGAGCACCGATCGCGAGTTCGTCGAGCGCGTCGGCGCGGCCGTGCACGAGGCGAAGGCAGCCGCGGCGGCACCGAAGGCATGAGCCGCCGCCGTCCGCAAAGCGCGAGGCGTTGCGCGTTAACACAAAATTGATTCCCGATGCGGCAGCTTTTGCGTGTCGTTGACGCGGGCGCCGCTAGAGTGGTTGGGTGTCAACAACGCGCGCCGCCTCGCCGAATCGGCGCAATCATGATGCTCACGTCCGTAGCAACGTCTGAAATCTCCGTCCCCCGCGCACGGCGCGAATCACACCTTCCCCGCCGCACGCATGTCGTCGTTCCGCTTGTCATCATCGACGTCACCGTGCCCGGCACTTCATCAGCAAGCGGACGGCGCGCGCTACATACCGCCCTCGGGGACGATCTGCGACTCTACGTCGTTACCGTCGACCAACAACACGAGCGCGTGACCTTTCGTGTCGAAGTCACCTCGCGCACGCTCGAGGACGTGATCGGCCTGCTGACGGCCACCCTCGAGCGCGCCACGCTCGGTCGCGCACAAGCCACCGTGATTCGCCGTCCACGCATCTATTGACATAGATCAATACTTGCACGGGCGACTGGCTAGCCACCCCTCAAATCTTTACACATCTTTGCAATTGCCCGCGGGTGGCCGTGTAGGGTCGCCGCTCCTGTTATCGCGTGTTCCCTCCCGCAGGCCCCCGCAAGCGTCCCGGTTTCCCCGCCCACGCCGCGGCAATCCAGTGAGATTGCCGCCAGTGCTGTCCGAGTTGTCCAACCCGCAGCCCACGATGCATCGCCTTCGCCAGGGACCCGCCTTTTTGTAAAGCGTGATCCTATGTTCCTGTCGTCTCTCGATGCCGCGCGCCGGCATGCCGGTCTTCATTCCCGTCTCCGGTTTCGTCTCCAATTTCGTCGTTCAGCCGCTGCGGCGCTGGTCGCAGCCGGCGCGCTTGGCGCGCTGACCGGCTGCTCCGTCACCTTCCCCACCCCCACGCCGCCGGCGCCCAATGCCGCGCTGATCAATGGCGGCAACGACGGCCTGCTGATTCCGCTGCACGTGGAGCGCGCCGACGAAGATCACGCCCGCCTCGGCCTGCCGGTTCAGCTCGACGGCAAGCCTGTGTACATGGCGCTCGACACCGGGACGCAAGGCACGCGCGTGTTGAAATCAGTGCTGCCGGGTTCGAACTATGCGAGCGCCGGTGGCGCGACGTCGTTGTCATTCGCGAACGGTGTGGAGATTCTCGGCTCGGGGGTCAAGGTACCGTTTGGCCTCGCCGGCACCACCCCAACCCCGATCGCCGTGCAGGCGGTGGACGTTGTGCGTTGCCTGCCGAACGCGCGGAAGTGCGTCGGCATGGACGGCTACACCGGTGAATTCGGCTGGGCGTTTTCCGGCATCGTCGGCGTCGGCGCCGCGCAGCCGGACGACAACAGCTACACGCAACCGTTGCGCGCATTACCCGGCAACATTGGCCAAAAATATCTGGTGCATTCGAACTTCGCGAAACCGTATATGGTGTTAAGCCCCTCAAGCGCCATCACGAAGGACTACACCATGGTGCCGATGACCATCTCGAAAGACGGCACGGCGCAATGGCCGCGCGGCTGCGTGAATGTGGGCGACAAGATGACCTTCTGCGCGCCGCTGGTGTTCGCCACGGGCAGCACCGGCATGATCCGCATCGAAATGGACAAAGCGCCCAACTGGACCGGTGACGGCGATGTTGGCAATGTGCTCGATCAGGGCAACTATGCGACGGCCATCGGCACCGGCCCATGGGTGCACCGTTACGAGAAGGCACAAGTCACGATCGTCAAGGCGAAACCGGACGCGAGCCGCATCGTGGTCGGTTTGATGGCGATGCAGAATATCGACGTGCTGTTCGACTTCCCACGCGGGCAGCTCGGTTTGCACGCAGAGCAGGAGAGCGAACGATTCGCCCCGTGATAATCATGGATCAATAAGAAAGGCCGAGCGAAAATTTCCGCTCGGCCTTTTTCATTTGAGCAAGCGCCACGAAGGCGCCGCCTCACTCCATGCTGAGCGGATTCACGTGCCAGATATGGCGCGCATATTCGCCGATCGTGCGGTCCGACGAAAACCGCCCCATGCCCGCGACGTTCTCAATCGCACTCTCAGCCCACGCGCGCTTGTCGACAAACAGCGCATCCACCTCATCCTGCGCTTTTGAAAACGCGGCGAAATCGGCAAGCACCATATAGTGATCGCCCCAATCCACCAAAGTGTGGAAGATATCCGAGAAGCGCAGTGGATCGTCCGGCGAGAAGAAGCCCGTGCGAATCTGGTCGAGCGCCATACGCAGTTCCGGATTCTCCTCGTACACTTGCCGCGGCCGGTAACCGGTGGCGCGCAGGCTGTCCACCTCGTCAGCGGTATGGCCGAAGATAAAGATGTTGTCGCGCCCCACTGCGTCGCAGATCTCGATGTTCGCGCCGTCCATCGTGCCGATCGTCAATGCGCCGTTCAGCGCGAGCTTCATGTTGCCGGTGCCTGATGCTTCGGTGCCGGCCATCGAAATCTGTTCGGACAGGTCGGCCGCCGGAATGATCAACTCGGCCACGCTTACGCCGTAGTTCGGCACGAACACCACCTTGAGGCGATCGCCGATCAACGGATCATGATTGACCTTCTCGCTGACGTCGCCGATCAGCTTGATGATCGTCTTCGCCATGCGATACGCAGAGGCGGCCTTGCCGGCGAACATCACCACGCGTGGCACCCAATCGCGCTCAGGGTTTGCGCGAATCTGGTTGTAGCGCACGATCACGTGCAGCACGTTCAGCAACTGCCGCTTGTATTCATGAATGCGCTTGACCTGCAGGTCGAACAACGCATCGGGATCGAAGTGCAGTTTCGTGTGATGCGCGAGCCGCTGCACGAGCCGCAGCTTGTTCTGCCGCTTCGCTTCGCGGAAAGCGTCGATAAACGCGCTGTCGTTGCGCAGCGTGCGCAGTTGTTCCAGCTCGAGCAGATTGCTGCGCCAATGCGTGCCGATCTGCTGATCGATCAGCGACGACAGCGACGGATTCGCCTGCGCCAGCCAGCGCCGTGGCGTGATGCCGTTGGTGACGTTGGTGAAACGGTCCGGATAGATGCGCGCGAAGTCGGCGAAGATATCGCGCGTCATCAGTTGCGAATGCAGCTTCGATACGCCATTCACCTTGTGACTCGCGACGATCGCCAGATACGCCATCCGCACACGCCGCTGGCCATACTCGTCGACCAGCGAAATGCGGCGGATCATCTCGCCGTCATGTCCCGATTGTTCGCTGACATGCTTGAGAAAGCCCGCATTGATCTCGAAGATGATCTCCAGATGCCGCGGCAAAAGGCGCGCGAGCATTTCGACATCCCACGTTTCGAGCGCTTCGGGCATCAAGGTGTGGTTCGTGTACGAGAAGATCTTCGTGACGTGCTGCCATGCCTTGTCCCACGGCTGATGATGAACATCCACCAGCAAACGCATCAGCTCCGGAATCGCCAGCACCGGGTGCGTATCGTTCAGATGCACCGCGACCTTTTCGGAGAAGCGCCCGAACGTGCTGTGCGTGCGCTGATAGCGGCGAATCAGATCCTGCATCGTCGCGGAAACAAAGAAGTACTCCTGACGCAACCGCAGTTCGCGGCCGGCCGGCGTCGAATCGTCCGGATAGAGCAGCCGCGACACGTTCTCCGACATGTTCTTGGTGTCGACCGCATTGCGGTAGTCGCCGCGGTTGAACGCGCCGAGGTCGAGTTCTTCGGTGGCGCGCGCGGACCACAGGCGCAGCGTGTTCGTCGCACTGGTCGCGTAACCGGGAATCACCGTGTCGTAGGCCGTGGCGTTCACATGTTCGGTGTCGATCCACTCGACATGCTCGCCACGCTGCACCGTGCGGCCGCCAAAATGCACCATGTACTTGATCTCGGGCCGCGGAAACTCCCACGGATTGCCCGCGCGCAGCCAGTAGTCCGGCGCTTCGACCTGCTCGCCATCGACGATCTCCTGGCGGAACATGCCGTATTCGTAGCGGATCCCGTAGCCGAAGCCCGGAATACCGAGCGTCGCCATCGAATCGAGAAAACAGGCGGCGAGCCGCCCGAGACCACCATTACCAAGCGCCGCGTCCGGCTCGATACTGACCAACATGTCCATATCGACGCCGAGACTCGCGAGCGCTTCCTTCATCTGATCGTGGATGCCGAGCGCGAGCAACGCGTTCGTAAACGTGCGGCCGATCAGGAATTCCATCGACAGGTAGTAGACGCGTTTGACGTCCTGTTCGTACTGCAGGCGCGTGGTCTTCATCCAGCGCGCGACCAGCCGGTCGCGCACGGCGAGCGCCGCGGCGTGCAGCCAGTCATGCGGGTGCGCGGTGACGGCGTCCTTGCCGACGCCGTACATCATGCGATTGGAAATTGAGCGCCGTAGCGCGTCGACGGTACTGTTGAGCTGGTCGAATTCCAGATCGACGGCTGTCATCGAAGCCTCCGGAAAAAAACGACGCGACATACGCGAACCGCATAGATGACGGACGGGAGGCGCGTGTCGGTCAGGCGGGTTAACAAACAGAGTACGACATTTTACGACCCGCGGACACCGGCGAGCACGAGCGGGGGCGCACGCACATGCCATGCCCGCCGGTACACGGCGCTTCGCGGCTGTTGCGCACGGGCGCGGTGCAAACGCGGCCTGGACGCGGCACTGCGCACGTGCATCGGCCCACAAAACAGGCAAACAAATGACGGGCAGCGAAGAGCGCCTACATAGGAGACACAGCACGATTATTCTTTTCGACGTGTGACTAGCCGATGAATGCGTTGGCCGGAACGCGTGGTCAAATCAGCGCGCCCCGTCTGCTGAACCGTTTTGCCGAAGGGCTGTGGCAACGCGGTAGGCGCACCGGTTCGAAGACGCCGCGCGGACTTGACCGTTAGTTGCCTTTTATACTCCCGATAAAGCGCCCCGCCCTGCTGAGCGCTCAGCACGATTTCCACGTCTCTGTAACAATCACTTCATTCGCCGCGCGCACCGCCCTGACTGCTGAACTCAGGCCGCGCGCCGTCCACTTCACACAACCCTGCCGCTTGCGCGCCGCGCGGTCCCTCCGACCCGCCCGGCGCTGCGGCATGTCTAACCCGACGAGCCACGCCTTGTCCGACAAACCCAGCGCCACCGGTGGCGCCACGCTCGATCAGACCTTGCCAGCGGACGGTCCGATGTCCGCCGCCAACCGCCGCGCGATGGCCGCCATCATGCTGGCGGTTGCGCTCGCCACGCTGGATACCGCGATCGCCAACACGGCCCTGCCCGCCATTGCTGCGGATCTGCACGCGGCGCCTGCGGCGTCGGTGTGGATCATCAACGCTTACCAGCTCGCGATGGTCGCGACACTGCTGCCGCTCGCGGCGCTCGGCGATATCGTCGGGCATCGCAGGATTTACATTGGCGGCATAGCGCTGTTCACGCTGGCCTCGCTGGCGTGCTCGCTCGCTTCGACGCTGCCGCTGCTGGCCGCCGCACGCGTGCTGCAGGGTCTCGGCGCGAGCGCGATCATGAGCGTCAACACGGCGCTGATCCGCTATCTGTATCCGCCGCATCGGCTCGGACGGGGTCTCGGCACTAACGCGCTGATCGTCGGGGTGTCGTTCGCGGTCGGCCCGACGGTGGCGTCGCTGATTCTGTCCGTTGCCGCATGGCCGTGGCTGTTCGCGGTCAACGTGCCGCTCGGTCTGCTGGCACTGGCCTTCGCGTGGCCCGCGCTGCCGCACACCGAGCGCGGCAAACACAACTTCGACCCGGTTGCGGCGCTCCTCAACGTGATCACCTTCGCCGCGCTGATCTTCGCGCTCGGCGAGGCGGCCCAGCGCGTCTCGACGCAACTCGTGCTGAGCGCGGCCGCGATCGCCGTAGTCTTCGGCGTGTTGCTGATTCGCCGTGAAGCCGGCCATCCCGCACCGATGCTGCCGGTCGATCTGTTCAAGCGGCCGGTGTTTGCCTTGTCGGCGGTGACCGCGGTGTGCTCGTTTGCCGCGCAAGGGCTGGCGTTCGTATCGCTGCCTTTCTACTTCGAGGACGTGCTGCATCGCAGCCAGGTCGAGACCGGCTTTCTGATGACGCCGTGGCCCGTGGTGGTCGCATTGGCCGCGCCGCTGGCGGGCAGTCTTTCCGACCGCTATCCGCCGGGCTTGCTTGGTGCGATCGGTCTTGCGGTAATGTCGGCGGGGATGGCGTCGCTGGCGTTATTGCCGGTGCATCCGCATGTGCTCGATATCGGCATCCGGATGGCAATTTGCGGCGCGGGCTTCGGCTTCTTCCAGTCGCCCAACCTGAAGGCGTTGATGGCGAGCGCGCCGCCCGAGCGCAGCGGCGGCGCCAGCGGCATCGTCGCGACTGCCCGGCTGCTCGGGCAGACTACCGGCGCGGCGCTGGTCGCGCTGAGCTTCGGCATCGCCGGCCGGCACGGACCGACTCTCGCGCTCAGCACCGGCGCCTTCTTTGCCGGCGCGGCGAGCCTCGCAAGCGGACTGCGGCTGTTCGCGCCGTCGCACCGCGCGGGCGTGCACGCGAAAGCGTCGGCGGAATAAATAAAGCGGGCGCACTGCTGTGGCAGTGCGCCCGCTTTTCCTTGCCAGCATGTCGACCAGGGTGCTTCGAACTCAGCCCTTCGATCCCGGCCATCCCACTCGGATGTTCAATCCAAAGTTCTCAGCACCGCTGTTCCGATCAATCAATGCGCGGCGAAATACCCCTTCACTGCGGCGATAAACGTATCGATATCCGCACGCGACACATCCTTGTGCGTGACGAATCGCGACGCATACAGCATCTGCGTAAGGATGCCGCGCTCCTTGAGCCACGCTTCGAGCGGCGCGCAATGCTGCTGCGGAAACTGCGCGAACACCATATTGGTCGCG
The DNA here is from genome assembly GCF_046027825.1 of Paraburkholderia sediminicola. GTDB lineage: Bacteria > Pseudomonadota > Gammaproteobacteria > Burkholderiales > Burkholderiaceae > Paraburkholderia > Paraburkholderia sediminicola_D. The sequence continues at coordinate 77,542 of NZ_JAQQDU010000026.1, read as the reverse complement.
ATCGACTGCACCTTGACGTGATCGATCGCTTCCAGACCGGCCGCCAGATGCGCGGCGTTCGCGTGATCGTCAGCAAGACGTTCAACGTTGTGATCCAGCGCGTACAGGCAAGCCGCCGCCAGCACGCCGGCCTGACGCATGCCGCCGCCCAGCACCTTGCGCCAGCGATGCGCCACGTCGATCAGCGCCTGGCTGCCGACCAAGACCGAGCCGACCGGCGCGCCCAGACCCTTGGAAAAACAGATCGAGATCGAATCGAACGGTTCGCACAGCGCCGCGACCGGCTTGCCCGACGCAACCGCCGCGTTGTAAACCCGCGCGCCGTCGAGGTGAGCCGATAACCCGCGCTGACGGGCCAGTTGCACCGCCTCGTCGACGTAACCCGCCGGCAGCACCTTGCCGCCGATGGTGTTTTCCAGCGCCAGCAGCCGCGTGCGCGCGAAGTGGTTGTCGATTGGCTTGATCGCGGCGGCGATCTTCTCGAGCGGAATCGAACCGTCGGCGGCATTCTCGAGCGGCTGCGGCTGAATGCTGCCGAGCACCGCCGCGCCGCCGCCTTCGTACTTATAGGTGTGCGCCAACTGGCCGACGATGTATTCGTCGCCACGCGCGCAATGCGCCATTAACGCCGCCAGATTGCTTTGCGTGCCGCTCGGGAAGAACAGGCCGGCTTCCTTGCCGGCGCGCTCCGCGACCGTTGCCTGCAGACGCAGCACGGTTGGGTCGTCGCCCCAGACGTCGTCGCCTACTTCGGCGGCCGACATCGCCGCGAGCATGGCCGGGGTCGGACGGGTTACGGTGTCGCTGCGCAAATCGATCATGGTGAGAGCCTTGTGTGTCCCTGTTTGTGTCAACTTTAGCCGCCCGACTTCGGCAGCCACGCGAGCGGATCGACCGGCTGGCCGTTCTGGCGGACTTCGAACTGGATCGACGCCACGCCCCGGCTATCCACGCCGACTTCGCCGATGGTTTGTCCTTGCGCGACAGCGTCGCCTTCCTTGACCAGCAGCGTGCTGTTCTGTCCGTAAGCGGTAATCAGCGAGTCGTCGTGCTTGATGATGATAAGCGGACCGTACGCCTCGATACCCGTGCCGGCGTAGACCACCCGGCCAGTCGCGGCCGCCTTGACCGGATCGCCCGGATGGCCGCCGATCACAATACCGTTCGACTTGCCCGGCGCAAAGGTTTTCAAAATGGGGCCATGCAACGGCCACAGCAGCACGCCTTGCTGCGCAACGCCGGCGGCACCGGGCGTCGCGGTCGAACCATTCTGATTGGCAACATTGACTGGCGGTGTCACCACACTACCCGACGCCATCGGCGGGGCCACCCGCAACACCTGCCCGGAATTGATCGTCGAATTCGACGCGAGGCCGTTCCACGCCGCGATCTCCTGCGGCTTACGGCCATACGCCGACGCGATGCCCGCGAGGGTGTCACCCGGATTGGCCCGGTAGTAACCGGCCGGCACCGGGACCGTGGCAAGGGTAGTCGGGCGGGACGGCGCGCTGCTGTAGAACGGCGTGCTATCCCACGGCATCGACGTACAGCCGCTGAACATCACGCCGAACGTGGCTGCGATCAGCAACCGGGTCGCCGTGAATTGCCATTGTCTTGTCATGTGATTTTCCTCGACACTTTGATTCAATCGGATTCAATCAGCCCGAAGCATGTGCCGTGCCGCCCGGCGCGAGCGCTACGGTGCTTGTCCGCTTATCCATTATGCTGCCATGCGGACCGGCAACGGAATCGCCACGGTATCGGGCTGGAACGTCAAACGCTGTCTTCGGCCTCGACCACCAGAATGCGCGCGACGCCGATCGGATGCGCGACATGTTCGGTGCCCACCGACGCGTAGAACACATCGCCCGTTTCCAGAATGGCCGACTGTTCGACGCCGCCTTCGCGATATCGCATCTCCACGCGGCCGTCGAGCACGGCGAACACTTCCTCGCCGTCGTTGACATGCCACTTGTACGGCTGATCGGTCCAATGCAGGCGCGTCGTGATGCCGCCCATGTTGGCGATATCGAGCGCGCCCCACGGACGTGTCGCGGTGAAGCTCTTGCTGCGAATGATCTTCATGGTGAATAGCAGGTTGAGAAGCGTACGCTGTCGACGCGTTATCCGTGCCGCATACCGAACCAGCCGGCCCGTCAGGATCACGCGTTCCGGCTGGCCCCATTATAGGGGTTGTGGCTGGCACGACCGCTGGCACGGGGCCGTACGACTGCATTCGTGTGATTATTGAATCCTTTCAACCCTCGCCTATACTCAGTCATGCTGCCGCAACGCGCCGTAAGTAAAACGCCTGGATTCTGCGAGGAGTTGGGGATGAACAAAGCCACCTTTCTGGCCGTGCAACTCAACGTGGACGATGTTGCGGCGTCCCCCGGTTTAGTCGAGTTGCTGAACACGCATCTGGTTTTCGCGGCAGACGTAGCCGAAGCTGCCGACGCACTGGTCCAGTTGGCCAGCATCGCGGGATTGTCGAGCGGCGTCGAAGCCAGCGTCGAGATTCCCGCTCTCGCGATCGAACGGCTGCGCGAGGCGCTCGACAATCTCAGCGGTTACGACGAATCGTGGTTGCTTGCCCTGGAACCAAGCCGCGCGCTGTTCGATGAAATAGGCCGCCGGCATCGCTCCCTGCATTAAAGCTGCGCTCGCGGAGACACATCCGCACTGCCGCGCACCCCGGCGCTCACTCGTAAGCGCCGCCGGTCCGCCACTTTTCGCTCACCGCTTGAACCGCCAGATGGTCCGGCATGCTTGACCGTCGGCGCCGTCTGAAGGTTTCGGGCGAGTCAACCGGAGGAACCGCCGTGAAAAGTCTCCTGAACCGCCGCAGCGTGCTGGCAGGCCCATCGCATCTCGTGCAGGTCGCGCGAGAGAGTGCCGCAGATCCCGTATCGCCCGACGACAGCGAGGACGCGGCGCAGGCCGCGGCGGCCGGCGTCACGCCCGCTGCGGCCTCTGCGACACCGGCCGCCCCAGCCGCGGAGCCGGCGCGGCCGGTGACGACGTTACGGCCGGTCCCGGTGGTGCCCTCGCAGGTCAGCGCGCGCGGCGTGCAGATGGCCGACACCGCCGAAATCGAATGGCTGGCCGAAGAAGAAGCGCTGACGCCGTTCCGTGTGTTCCGCAACTTCGACTATTCGGTCAGCCTGCTGTTCCACGCGAAGGAACTGGCGTACTACGTCGCGCTGTATCAGGACGGCTCGCTGTGGCGCGCACTCAAAGCCGCCGACCTCGAAGCCGCGGAAGCGGCCTTCCATCACTTCGAGGATCAGGCGACGCGGCTCTCGGAGGGCGAAACGCGCCGCGCGCAACTCGAGGCGCAGAACGAACAGCTCGCACGCATGATTGCACGCTCCGAGGCCCAGGCCGAACGGCTGCGTACGGATCTGCAACGGCGCGCCGCGCAGGAACAGACAGTGTCGAACCGGCAGCATCAGGTGCGCAAGGATGTATCGCAACTGGAAGCGCAACGCGTGGCCGCGCAGGCGCATCTGAACAAGGCACATCGGCAGATTCACCAGCTCAATCTGACCAGCAACGAAGGGATTCCGCATTTGCCGAGCCGTTGATGCGTGCTTTGAAATTGCAGTAACGGCGAGGCCGAGCCGTAAACGACAAAACGCCGCCCGGCAGTTCCGGGCGGCGTTTTCTTCTTTTCTTCACTACTTGCCGCCAATCAGCCACGCGGCATTTCCATCAGCTTCGGCGCGAATTAGTTGCCGAAGTAGACCGAGTTACGGTCGTTGCTGCTTACCGGACGGCCGGCTTGCGAGCTGCCTGCGATCGGTGCGCCGTAGCCGCTGTTCACAGCTTCAGCGGTGCCGTTCTGTGCGTCAACGCGAGCTTGTGCGGCTTGCAGGTTAGCCGGGTAGTCGACATGATCGCCGATCGGGTTGTAGCCGGCCTTTTCGAGTTGCACCAGTTGAGCGCGGACTTCAGCGCGCGTCACGGGTTGGTTCGATTGAGCGAACGAAGCAACGGGAGCAACCAGAGCGGCGGCGACGACAACTGCAGAGATAAGAGTCTTCATGATGTAAACCTCCAGAACTTGTAGTTAATGCGCTTTGGACTTGTTGTCCGTAACGCTTAAGTAGAAGTTTAGGAGCGTCGACATCTAGGGGAAACCCCTAAAACGACGAAACACTATTTCGATTTTCGAAACAGTAGACGGGCTGGGGTAACTCCACACTACCTGTCTAATAGCTTTCAGCAATAATTGCCCATCTCGATTCCAATCGACCGCGCGGCCCGGTGCGCCTTACGGCAAGCGCGCGCCGGACCGCGATTCAAACGCCTTAGCTCCAGTTCGCGTGGAAGCTGCCCGGCTTGTCGATACGCTCGAACGTATGCGCGCCGAAGAAGTCGCGCTGTGCCTGCACGAGGTTCGCCGGCAGGCGTTCCGAACGATACGCATCGAAATACGCCACGGCCGACGCGAATGCCGGCACCGGCACGCCCGCATTGATCGCGGCAATCACGACCTCGCGCAACGCCGACTGATAGTTCTTCGCGATGTCGCGGAAGTACGGATCGAGCAGCAGATTGGCGATCGCCTTGTCTTTCGTATAGGCGTCCGTGATCTTCTGCAGGAAGCGGGCGCGGATGATACAGCCGGCGCGGAAAATCTTCGCGATCGTGCCGTAGTCCAGATCCCACTTGTACTCTTCCGAGGCCGCCCGCAATTGCGCGAAGCCTTGTGCGTACGAAATCACCTTGCTGAAGTACAACGCGCGGCGCACCGATTCGATGAACGCGTCACGCTCGGCGCCAAGCGGCTTGGCCGCCGGTCCTTCCAGCACCTTGCTCGCGGCCACGCGCTGAGTCTTCAACGACGACAGCACCCGCGCGAACACGGCTTCCGTAATCAGCGGCAGCGGTGCGCCGAGGTCGAGCGCGTTCTGGCTGGTCCACTTGCCCGTGCCCTTCTGCGCAGCGCGATCGAGGATCACATCGACCAGGTCCTTGCCGGTTTCCTCGTCTTTCTTGCCGAAAATCTTCGAGGTGATTTCGATCAGATAGCTGTCGAGTTCACCCTGATTCCATTCGGTGTAGACCTTGCCCAACTCTTCGTTCGACAGGCCGACGACCTGCTTGAGCACCGCGTAGCTCTCGGCGATCAGTTGCATGTCGCCGTATTCGATGCCGTTATGCACCATCTTCACGAAGTGGCCCGCGCCGTCCGGTCCCATGTAGGCGACGCACGGCTCGCCGTCCGGCGCCTTGGCGGCGATTTCGGTGAGGATCGGGGCGACGAGGTCGTAGGCGTCGCGCTGGCCGCCCGGCATGATCGACGGGCCTTTCAGTGCGCCCTCTTCGCCGCCCGACACGCCCGTGCCGATGAAATGCAGGCCGGCTTTTGCCAGTTCCTGATTGCGGCGGATGGTGTCGGTGAAATGCGTATTGCCGCCGTCGATCAGGATGTCGCCCTTGTCCAGCAGCGGCTTGAGCGACGCGATGGTGGCATCGGTCGGCTCGCCTGCCTTGACCATCAGCAGAATGCGGCGCGGTTTTTCCAGCGACTCCACGAATTCTTCCAGCGTGAAGGCCGGTACCAGCTTCTTGTCCGGATATTCGGCGATGAGTTCGTCGGTTTTCTCGCGGCTACGGTTGTACACCGACACCGCATGGCCGCGGCTTTCGATGTTGAGCGCCAGATTGCGGCCCATGACCGCCAGCCCCACCACGCCGATTGCCTGTTTGCCCATGTGAATTCTCCAGAGTCCAAAAAATGTCGAGACGTCGCGCCGGAAGGAACGTCGGCGGGACGTCGAGGGTGAAAGGATAAAAGAAATGCCGGCTTGCCGCTCGCTGGCGCTCATTGACGCCGGGCGAACGGGGCTTTCCACTGCGTGCTGCGCTGCACGAGACACGTTATGCGGCGCTGGATGAGGTGCTTTATTACGCACCGCACGACGCGCTGCACGTAAGCAAACGTCTGTCAGACCCGCGCCGCGTCCAGGCGTTTCCTGAAAATCAGGCTGAAATTGTTGGCCGGCATCGCGATCGGCTCGTCGCACACGAGTCCGACCGATGCGCCTAACGCTACCACGGCCTCCATATCACGCACGCCCCATGCAGGGTCGCGGCTGCGCAATTGTTGATCGAACGCATCGTTGCTCGGGGAGGTTTGCGCGCCACCGCGTTTGTACGGACCGTACAGATACAGTACACCGCCAACGGCCAAATGGCGGCTCGCACCGGCGAACAGCGCCTGCGTCGCGCTCCACGGCGAGATGTGAATCATGTTGATGCAGACCACGGCGTCGAACTGATCGAGCTTACCGTCCGTATGCACGCCCCAATCCGCCTGATGCACGTCGAGAGCGAGCGGTGCGCGCACGTTCGCCAGCCCTTCATGCGCGACCCACGCGGCAATCGACGCACGCGCATCCGCATCGAGATCGCTCGGTTGCCAGTCAAGCCCAGGCAACGCGCGGGCGAAGCAGATAGCGTGCTGGCCTGTGCCGCTCGCGATTTCCAGCACGCGGCCGGTGGCGGGCAGCACCTCGCGCAATACAGCCAGGATCGGTTCTCGATTGCGCTCGGTGGACGGCGAGTGTTGCCGCAGCGCCGGATGGGAATCAGTCATGTTCAGTTTGTTTCAATACAGGGCCGTGCGCACGCGTTCGGCGAGTTCACGGTCATAGGTCACGGCGTCGAAACCCGCCCCGTTGATGCGCCGATGGATCTCGCCTGCGGTCGGCAGGCTCGAACGTTCGACGTGGCGCGCCGGGTCCCACAGTTTCGAGCGCACGAACGCCTTCGAGCAATGAAAGTACACCGCGTCAACATCGATCAGCAGCACGGTGCGCGGCAGTTTACCTTCGACGGCGAAACTGTCCAGCATTTCCGGATCGGTGGAAATGCGGCCGCGCCCGTTCACGCGCAAACTTTCGCCGACGCCCGGAATGATGAACAGCAGCGCCAGATGCGGCTCGGCGATGATATTGCGCAGACTGTCGATGCGATTGTTGCCGATGCGGTCCGGCAGCGCGAGCGTGCGTTCGTCGATTACGCGCACGAAACCCGGCGAGTCGCCGCGCGGCGAACAGTCGAGGCCTTCAGGGCCGGCGGTCGCGAGCACGACGAAGGGCGCGACTTCGATGAACGCGCGGTAGTCTTCGTTGACGTAGGGAATCTCTTTCTTCACTGCGCGTTCGTGGGGCTGACCGTAGATTGCTTCGAGCTGTTCGATCGTCGTCAACATCGGCGTTCCTTTTTTGCGGGGCGGTTGTTTTTCGTGAGAGCGGCGCTGCGTGGGAATGGGATTATCGGCGATTTACGCGGGCCGCGCCGGAGGCGCTTGCAAGCAGCGGGTCGCAAGATTCAAGCGAGCGGCTGCGGGCGGCCGGCTGCGGACGAGCGCCTTGGGCGCCCCACTCAATCCAGCGCAAGACGGCCTGCCAGCGCGGTCAGCGTGTCGGCACAGGGCGCGGCGATTTTCAGCGACAGCAGCGCATCGGCGCGCGTGCGCCCCAGATTGATCGCGACGATCGGCTTGCCCTGCTTCTGTGCCCACACGCAGAAGCGGTAGCCCGAATAGACCATCAACGACGAGCCGACCACCAACACCGCGTCCGCCGCATCGAGCGCATGCGAAGCCGCTTCGACTCGCTCGCGCGGCACACTTTCGCCGAAAAACACCACCGAAGGCTTCAACAAACCGCCGCAGTTGGTGCACGCCGGAATCCGGAAAGATTCGAGATCGTGCCACTCCAGATGCGCATCGCCGTCGGCGGCCGTTTCGGCGGTGACGTTCAGCAACGCGGGATTGTCGGCTTCGAGTGTCTGCTGGATCGACGCGCGCGAGTGCTGCATCCCGCAGTCCAGACACGTCACGCCGTCGATGCCGCCATGCAGTTCGATCACGTCGCGGCTGCCCGCCCGTTGGTGCAAACCGTCGACGTTCTGCGTGACGAGCGTCGGCACATGGCCCGCCGCCTCGAGCCGGGCCAAGGCGGTATGCGCGGCATTCGGCTGGGCGTCGGCCACCACCGGCCAGCCGACCATGCTGCGTGCCCAATAGCGCTGGCGCATCGCGGCCGTGCCGAGAAATTCCTGCAGCGTGATCGGGGGCGAGCGCTTCCATTCGCCGTTGTCGTCGCGATAGCCGGGAATGCCGGAGTCGGTGCTGATGCCCGCGCCGGTCAGCACGAACAGACGCGGATAACGCTGCACGAAGGTATGCAAGTCGTCCAGCGTGTGCGATTCGTTGATGGGTTCGATGGGCGCGGGCTGAAGGTCGGTCATGACGGGGACAGGATGAGTGCGGGCTTGGCGTAAAACCCGAAACGCCGTTCAGCGGCGCGTGCGCGGTTTGCTCGGCCGCGCTTGCGCCCGCTGCGCCGCCTGCCGCGCTTGCCATTCAGCGAGCGCCAACTGGTAGCGCTCGAGCGCTTCATCGTAGAGATCGAAGACACACGGATTGCAGCCGCTATGACAACAGTCGTCGAGGTCGGGCTGCACGGGCGGCACCGGCTGTGGGTCGTCCCTGGGTGTGGCTCGAGGCACGGTGAATCGATTTCAGAAAAGGCGGGAAGCGCTCAGTATAAGTTGATCTCCCGCGACGCGCCCGCGCCCGCCCCCGCGCTCAGCCCCTGCCGACGAACGGCATCTTGGTCGCCATGATGGTCATGAACTGCACATTCGCCGACAGCGGCAATTCGGCCATATGCAGCACCGCGTCGGCGACGTGCTGCACATCCATCAACGGCTCGACCGCGATTTCGCCGTTCGCCTGCGGCACGCCACGCGCCATCCGCTCGGCCATTTCCGTTGCGGCATTGCCGATGTCGATCTGCCCGCACACGATGTCGTACTTGCGGCCGTCGAGCGAAACCGCTTTCGTGATGCCGGTAATCGCGTGCTTGGTCGCCGTGTAGGCAATGCTGTTCGGCCGCGGCGCATGCGCGGAAATCGAGCCATTGTTGATGATGCGGCCGCCCCGCGGCGTCTGCGTTTTCATCAGACCGAAGGCGGCACGTGTGCAGAGAAACACGCCAGTGAGATTGGTGTCGACCACGGAGCGCCATTCGTCGATATCGAGTTCGTCGATATCGACGGGCGAGCCGCCGCGTCCCGCGTTATTGAACAGCACGTCGAGCCGGCCGCGCCGTTTGCGGATCGTGTCGAACAGCGCGGCGACGCTGTCGGCGTCCGTCACGTCACAGGCCACGGCGAGCGCGTCGCCGCCCAGTTGCTGCGCTTCTTCGACCACGGCGTCGAGCGCGGCCTGGCGGCGGCCGGCAAGGACGACGCTATAGCCGTGTTCCAGCAATTTAAGCGCACAGGCCCGGCCGATGCCGCTGCCCGCGCCGGTCACCAGCGCCACCTTCTTGATTCCCGTTTCTGTCACAGTGCGTCTCCTGCTCCGTTTCCTTGGCCCTAGCACCATACAACAGCGGATCGCCCATCACAAATGCGATGTCGCGGCCGTCGCGAAGCATGATCTCTTTCAGCATGCTTTCATTACTTCTGGTTACCGTCCGCAACAGCGTCGAACGATGCATCGATGGTATCGTTTGCCGTTGCGCGCCACGCGCGCGATTCAGGGCCTTCCCAGGAAGGAGGCAGGAAGACAGGAAGCACGCTTTATGAATGAACCCTTCACGCCGCCGCAAGGCGGTGAGATCACGCCGCAGCGCCGCTGGCGGCGCACCAGGTACCCCGCGATGCTAACGGCCACCGCTGCATGGCACGTGTTGGTGCTGGCCGGATGCCTGCTGCTACCTTCCGCATGGCCGTGGTGGCTGGCCGCGATCTTCGCGAATCACGCTATTTTCACCGTGGCCGGTCTGTTGCCGCGCAGCTCGCTGCTGGGTCCGAACTGGACGCGCCTGCCCGCTGACGCGCGCAACGCAGACGCAATCGCACTGACCATCGACGACGGTCCTGACCCGGTCGTCACCCCGCAAGTGCTCGATCTGCTCGACGCCTTCGACGTGCGCGCCACCTTCTTCTGTATCGGCGCGAAAGCGCAACGCTACCCGGAACTCACACGCGAAATCGTCGCGCGCGGCCATGCGCTGGAAAACCATTCGCAGGTCCACGTGCACACGTTTTCGGTTACGTTTCCGGGCGCACTCACGCGCGAAATCGAGGCTGCACAGCGCACTTTCGAGGCATTGAGCGGCGAGCGCCCGATGTTCTTCCGCGCCCCGGCGGGGTTGCGCAACATTTTTCTCGAGCCCGTGCTGCGCAAACTCGATTTGCGGCTCGCGGCATGGACGCGGCGCGGCTACGACACGCGCGAGCGCGATCCGCAAGTCGTCGCGCGCAGGCTGCTCGACGGTCTTGCCCCACGCGACATTCTGCTGCTGCACGACGGCAATGCCGCACTCACCATTGCGGGCAAACCGCTGATACTCACTGTCCTGCCGCGCGTGATCGACGCGGCACGCCACCGGCACTTGCGCTTCGTGACGCTGCGTGAAGCACGTATCGACGACTGAAACGAGCGCCCGTTCCGCGTGGCTCGCTCACTTACACGCGCCGAACCACGCCAACACCACGCCCACCTCGATTAAACGCGGAAATCCGCCGCCATGTCTTCGTCCGAGCGCGCCACGAGCTCGCCACTGCGACAAGCCTTCAGGAACACGTCGTAATCACGTTCCACCTGATCCGCGTAGCCGGTGGCATAGCCGGTGAGCGCTTCCGCGAACTGGTCGCCACGGCCGATGTACGCGCTGACTTCGATTGCCTGGCCACTCGCCTTGGCATGCGCGCGCGCCATGATCCAGCCGCAGAGTTTCGCGTAACCTTCCAGCAGGTCGGTGTCGAACAACTCGATGTTCGCCGACAGTTTCATGTCGCGCAGTTGCCGGAAGTAGAAATGGCGCCCTAACGGTCCGCTTGCCCAGCCGAGAAAAATGTCGCTCGCCGCCTGCAGCATGCGCTGCCCGCGAACCACCCGCTCGCCCTCGTGCTTGAGTGACGGCGATTTGTAGTACTGCGCGACCACCGACGGGCGTGCCTCCTTGATCTGGATGAACAGCGGCTTGCCCATGTGATCGACATTCAACAGCACGAGACAGCGCGTCCCCACGCTGCCGACGCCCACCACCTTGAACACCAGGTCCTGTGCCGTGAAATGACTGAGCAGTTCACGCCGGTCGTGCGACAGCGTTTTCAGGTAGTCGCCCCACATGTGTTCGAGCATCTTGCGCCAGTTGGCCCCTCTGTACGCTTCGGTCTCTTCCGGCGTGAACAGCGTGTTCGCGCCCAGCACGTGAAACAACGACGGTGGCGCATCGCGGACCGTCCAGTGGTCGCCGTCGAACTCCGCCATTTTCTCCAGCAGGCTTTCGTGGGTACGGCTCGCCGCTTTCTCCATGCCGCGGCGCACAATGCGGCGGCGCTCCGGCGTCAACGCCGTTTCGGCCATCAGATCGAAGGTAATGCGGTCGTACCAGAGTTCGAGCGCACCGCACTGCGCGTATTGCGCCATGCGGTCGCGGTATTCGGTGGCGGCAGTCATCACCAGATGCTCGGCCGTGCCGCGACTCAGACGCATGTGACGCGCGGCGACCACGAGGCTCGCGGTCAGACGTTTCAGGTCCCATTCGAAAGGACCGGTCGCGACTTCGTCGAAGTCATTCAGATCGAATACGAGTTGACGCTCCGGCGTTGCGAAGCCGCCGAAGTTCATCAGATGGCCGTCGCCGCATATCGGCATGGTGAGGCCGGTGTCCTGGATCTGACTCAGGTCGTGCGCCTGAATGATCGCTGTGCCGCGAAAGAAGGTAAACGGCGACACGGCCATGCGCCCATAGCGCAGCGGCACCAGATTGGTAACGCGCCCCTCGCTGCTTTGCTTAAGCAATTCGATCGGGTCGCGATGCAATTCTCCTACCGTACGATGGCTCGAACGTTTCGAATGCTCACGGGCGGCACGGCCACGGGCTTCCCGTTCGGCGATGGTGCTGGCTTTCATGCTCCTCTCCGGTTTTTGTATGAATCTTTGCTATCGGTTCTAGAAGACTGCTTCTGCTGGCACAGTGAGCCATTACCAACGGTAGCCCACACCGCCGAAAATCACATCTGAATCGCGATCATAGCGTGTCACGACACGATTCCATTCAATCCGCGCATCCCAGTGATCGGTCAGGCGATACGAGCCGGCGATCGTGACGAGGCCAGAGAACTTCCCGGCGCCCGGCCCCGGCGACTCGCTATTCTCGTTTTCGTTGATCGCATAGTAAGCGCCAAGCCCGAGCCCGAGCGTGACCTTATCGTCGAGGAAGGCACGCGTCGCCCACAACTGGCTGGTCAAGCCATCGCGTCGCGCCACCTTGCTACTGCCTTCGTGCAGATAACCGACCGTCACGTCGAGGTACTTCGCGAGGCCACGCCGATACTCGATCGCGCCGCCCAGCGCACTCGGCGAACTGGTCGAATTGACGATGGTTTTGCCGAGGTACACCGCCACTTCGTTGTTGGTGACGTTGTGCGTACTGCCGCTCGCCCAGTCGCGTGGACCGGGGGTGCCGGGGGCATCGAGCTGATAGCCGACGCCGAACATCACGCTGGTTGAATCCGGCCCGTGTTGCACTTGCACGCGATTCAACTGCAGTTGGGTGATCCAGCGGCTCGATGCGTAGTACGCGGCGCGCACGCTATACACGACGCCCCAGCCGTGCGTGTTCGAATAACTTCCGCCTTGCTCTGCGGTAGTGGTATCGAAGTAACGATACGGACCGACGCCCGCCTGCAGAACGAACTGCGGACTCCCCACCGGAATACGGCCCCACAGCTGGACCATCTGGCCATCGCGATGATGGTCAGGAATGTGTCCTTCGTTGAGCCACGTAAAGCTCGCGGCGAAGTATTGCCCGAGCCCTTCCTGATAATTGAATGCCCATGTATAGGTGTTCGTGTTGGCCGCGCGCGAGCCGCCACCAAAGAGCGAAAATTCCTGAGCGTGAGCCGCGTTGGATCCGGCGAGAAAAACAACGCAGGCCATGCCGGAAGCCGCCTTGATTGCCAGGCTACGGTTAGGCGCAGAATTCAAAAACCCCATACAGTCGCATCTCCTAATAACTCTCCGTTGCTGCCGGCATTCGTGATTCGGCGGGAATACCGGATCACGGCCCTGAACGCTGCAACCGGCAACCGTTACAAATCGCTTGCCATGCTAGCAGACCAGTCGGTAAAAATGTTGTCTCATGCATTTTGAATAGACAAGCCATTCAGCGACGTCGTTAATCGACGAGCCCGTGAAAACCCGGGAATGATTGCAGCTTCAACTACTGGCCGACATGCAAACAAAATGACCGGAATTCAATGCGACAGATGAACTGGTTGGCGCGTCGATATTCTTGTACTTGCTGCAAAGCGAATGGGGAGTGTATAAAATCGTTCGAATGCGCCCTGCCCCTTCTCAGCAACATGAGCCTGAGCTTCCGCTCCACACGCCCAGCGTCTCGTCGGTGACGCTGGCGGCCGTCATTGCCGTGATCGCCTGGATTTCCCTTGTCGCACAAGCCAATTTGACGATCGATCGTACGCTTGCCCGTGGGCTTAGCGTGCTCGATGGGATTGCGCGAATGAGCAGTTACCTCACCAATTTAACGGTATTGATTTGCGCGGTCTGTTTTACATGCGTAGCGCTACGCGGGCGCAGTTCGGCGATTGTGCGTTTTTTCCGGCAGCCTACTGTCGTGACCGCTGTCGTTGTCTACATGGTGTTTGTGGGAATCGCCTACAACCTTCTTCTGCGCGGGTTATGGTCGCCTGCGGCTTATCGGCTGCTGCTCAATGAGTCGATGCACAGCGTATTGCCTGTGCTCGCGGCGCTGTACTGGGTCCTGTTCGTGCCACGATTTCATCTGCGGCTACGGCATGGTTTGCTGTGGCTGGTCTATCCCATTGCGTACCTCGCCGTCACCTTCTGGCGCGGGCGCTTATCGGACTTTTACCCCTACCCCTTCATCAACGTCGACGTGCTTGGCATCAGACATGTGGTCGTCAATTCCGCCCTATTGTTTGGCGGTTTTGTGATGTTGATGGCGATATTCGTGGGAATAAACTTCCGGCGTAGACACTGACAAAAAATACACCGCTGCACCGCCATCGCACGTCGACAGAGACAGAGACAGAGACAGAGACAGAGACAGAGACAAAGCAATCAATGGTTTGTGAAGTACCCATCGGCGCGCGCAGCGCCGCCGGAAGAATGACAGCCTTGTCACCAGGGCGGAATGTGCGAGAACCCAGTTTCCAGATGCACCACTACCGCGGCTGCGCGGGGGCCCCACTTATGAGCTAGCGGGGTAAGCCGCTTTCTTTGCTTATCTTTCTTTGCGGCGGCAAAGAAAGTAAGTGCCGCCCCGCATAGGGGCAACACTAATAGACCACTAACAAAAGAAAAGGCCCACACCACCGAGTAACCATCCCCGACGGCACGAGCCATCCAGACATAAACTTCAAACCGCCGCCATAACCCTGCGCGGCGACAACACCGACACAACAAAACTAACCACAACATTAGCGCCCAACGCGATCAACCCAATATAAACCGGATAGACCGCACCCCCAACATGCAAGGCAAACACCGGCTTAAGCCCTTGCGAAATAGCCAACCCGGTCCCGAGCACAATCCCAACCAGCCACCCAAGAAACAACCCAGGCGTATTCAGCCGCCGCGTGTACAACGAAAACACAATCGCCGGGAAAATCTGCAAAATCCACACCCCACCCAGCAACTGCAAATCAATCGCATACTGCGTCGGCAAGAACACAATAAACAACAGCGCCCCAAACTTCACGACCAACGAAACGATCTTCGCAGTCGATGCCTCCGCCGCAGGCGTAATATTCGGCGAGACGAGAGGACGCCACAAATTCCGCGTGAACAGATTAGCCGCACCAATCGACATGATCGCGGCGGGCACCAACGCACTAATCGCGATAGCAGCAGCCGCAAAGCCGACAAACCACGACGGAAACAGCGTATTGAACAACGCCGGCACCATGTCAGACGCCGACTTCACATGCACACCGGCCGCAATCGCCATATAACCGAGCAACGCAATCAACCCCAGCAACAGCGTATAAGCCGGCAGGAAAATCGCATTCTTGCGCACAGTATTCGCCGACGAAGACGACAACACCGCCGTCATCGTATGCGGATACATGAACGCCGCCAGTGCCGAACCCAATGCAAGCGACGCATAAGCGGTGAACTGCGTTGGCTTCAGGATGATCCCGGTTGCGCCGCCCTTGGCCTTGAAATACGTATCGGCCGCATCGAACACATGCGCGTAGCCGCCGAGCTTCGCCGGAATCAGCCAGACCGCCGCGATCACGACGATATAGATCATGATGTCCTTGACGAACGCGATCATCGCCGGCGCCCGCAGGCCGCTTGCATACGTGTACAGCGCAAGAATCACGAAGGCGACGATCAGCGGCATTTCGCCGGTCACGCCGAGGCCCTTGATCACCACCTGCATACCCACGAGTTGCAACGCGATATACGGCATCGTCGCGATAATCCCCGTGATCGCGATCGCAGCCGGGAACCACTTACCGCCGTATTCGCCCTGCACATAGTCCGCTGCCGTGATGTGGTTCTTCGCATGGGCGATCTTCCACAGCTTCGGCATCACCGCGAACACGAACGGATAGACGATGATCGTGTACGGCAGCGCAAAGAAGCCATACGCGCCCACCGAATACACCAGCGCCGGCACCGCAATCACGGTATAGGCGGTATAGAAGTCACCGCCCACTAGGAACCACGAAATCACCGTGCCGAACTGGCGGCCGCCCAGGCCCCACTCATGCAATTGCGTCATGTCGCCCCGCTTCCAGCGCGCGGCAAAAAAACCGATCACGGTCACGAGCACAAAGAATGCGATAAAGACGGTCATCGCAATCGGGTTCACAGGATTCACATCGCTCATTTGACACCTCGGTACACAACGTAAATCAGTAGCGAGGTCAACGGAACCCACAAGAACTGATACCAGTAGAAAAACGGAAAGCCGGCGAACGAGGGGCGCGTGTCGTTATAGAACGGCAACCACAGCAACGCGATGTACGGGATCAGCAAGATAAGCCATAGCCATGAACGGCCGGCGGGTTGGGAGGTCTCCACGAACTTCTCCTAAGTCTATTATTGAAACCGCACGCCGCGACTTGTGGCCGGGCACGCGGAAAACCGGTTACCTGATATTAGACGGCAAAACCGCAGTTCGCTTTTTGCAGGGCACCAAAGCGCACCAGAAGGCGCGGGACGCTGCGGGGATGTAGTATTCGCCTTCGTGAGCGCCCTCACAAGCGCGCAACTACGTATGCCGGCTGCGTAATACTACGTAGCCCGTCGGCCGTCATTTCTACGATGAAACTCAAAGCAAAGATTGTCCTGCTGGCGATCGTGCCCTTTCTGGCGGCCATCGCCAGCATTGAAATCGGTGTACGCCGGGAAGCCACGGCGCTCGCCGAGACGCAGCACGCAACCACCCAGGCCGCGTACATGGCCAGCAAGGAAATCGAACTCAAACACTACGTCGAGCTCGCGACCACGGCGATCGCCCCGCTCTACAACGCGGGCGGCGACAACGCGCGCGACGATGCGATGCTGCGCACCCGCGCGCTCGACATCCTCGCGAAAATGGATTTCGGCAAGGACGGCTACTTCTTCGTCTACGACATGCACGGCCGTTCGCTGATGCATCCGCGCGAGCCCGACCTCGTCGGACGTGATCTGTGGACGCTGCGCGATCCGCAAGGCACGCCGACGATCCAGCAACTGCTCGCCGCGGCCTCGCGCGGCGGGGGTTATGTGCGTTACGTGTGGCATCGTCCGTCGACGGGCAAGCTCGCGTCGAAACTCGGCTATGTGGTGCCGCTCGAACGCTGGGGCTGGATGATCGGCACCGGCATCTATCTCGACGATGTCGACGCCACGCTCGCCCACATCGATCAGGGCGCGGCGGTCAATATCGATCGCACGATGCAGTGGATCGATGCCATCGCGCTCGCCGGACTCGCCGTGATCGCCTTGTGCGCACTGGTGCTCAACGTCACCGAATACCGCAGTGCCGATGCAAAACTGAAGCGGCTCGCGCAACAGGTGGTCGAGTCACAGGAAAACGAACGGGCACGCCTGTCGCGTGAATTGCACGACGGCATCAGCCAGATGATGGTCTCCGTGAAGCTGCTGCTCGAATCGGCGTTGGCGCGTTTCGAACGCAGCGACGTGCGTGTGCCTGCAGCGGAAGCCGCCCTAACGACCAGCGTTGCGCGCATTGGCGATACTTTGCGTGAAGTGCGCCGCATTTCTCACGCGCTGCGCCCGTCGATGCTCGACGACCTCGGGGTCGCGGCCGCGCTCGAGCAACTCACTCGTGAGTTGAGCGACGAGTCGGGTATCCAGATCGGTTTCACGCAGATCGCCCACACCCATGCGGCGTCTTTGCCGGACGCGGTGAACACAGTGCTGTTCCGTATCGCCCAGGAAGCGCTGACCAACATCGTGCGGCACGCCCACGCGTCCAGCGCCGCATTGACGCTGGAAATATCGAACGACGCCGTCACGCTGACCATCTCGGACAACGGGTGCGGCTTCGACGTGCCGCATGCACTCGTCAGTCCACATGCGGGCGTGGGTCTGCGCAATATGCGCGAGCGGCTGGATGCACTGGGCGGCAAGCTGTCGCTCAGCTCGCAGGCCGGTCATACGATCGTGACCGCGCGCGTGCCCGTGGTAGCGCCTACGCTTCAATCGTCGGCCTTGCAGGAAACCTGACTATGAACGACATCTCACTACCCATCGCACGTTTGGTTCTGATCGACGACCACCCGCTTGTACGCGACGGTTTGCGCGCCCGGCTCGAAGCCGTGCGCAACATCGAAATCGTCGGCGAAGCGGGCAACGCACAGGAAGCGCTCTCGCTCGCCGCCAGTCAGGAACCTCATCTGGTGCTGATGGACGTCGGCATGAACGGGATGAACGGCATTGCGCTGGCCGGCATGTTTCATGAGCGTTTCCCGGCGATACGCGTGCTGATGCTGTCCATGCACGACAACCTCGAATACGTGACCCAGGCGGTGCGCGCCGGGGCCAGCGGTTATGTACTCAAGGACTCGCCCGCCACTGAAATCATCCAGGCGATCAGCGCGGTGCTGGAAGGCAAGACGTTTTTCAGCGCAGGGCTGGGCGCGCGATTGATTCAGGCTTCGGCGACGCAATCGCCCATTGAACGGCTCACACCAAGAGAGCGCGATATTCTCGATGCGCTCGCGGAAGGTCTCTCGAGCAAGCAGATCGCTCAACGCAACGACCTGTCGGTGCGCACAGTCGAGACGCATCGCTTGAATCTGAAACGCAAGCTCGATATTGAAGGGCAGGCCGAGTTGATCAAGTTCGCCGTCGAGAATCGGGGTAAGAGCCGGTAAGGTCCCGAGCCGCCGCTGCATAATCTCCACTACGTAGCCGAGAATCTAAACCGTCGACCCGTCTCGCCACGCTCACAATCCCGAAGCCTAAGACGATGAAACGCCTGATCCAACAGCGCCTGGCGGTCCTGCTGATCTGCATGGCCGCGACGCACGCCTATGCCGAAGCGCAGCGCGTCAACCACGGCCACGACCCGTTCTTTCAGATCTCCCAGGCGATCAGCGACTGCCCGGTTCCCCTAGGCCCACTCGAAACCGAACAGGAATGGCTGGACGATAGTCATTACCGGATCGAGCGCGGCAATAGCTGCTGGGTGGAGGGCCGTTGCCGTCTGTCGAACGCGTACCTCTACGACGCGGAAATCGCCGACGCCGTCCAACGGCGTCTCACCAATATTAACTACGCTACCCACTGGCGCGAGCAGTCGACGCTGTGGCTCACACTGCAACGCCGCTTCATTTACGTGCAAGGCTGCGTCGCGCCCGGCTTCGACAAACAGACGTTCCTCGCGGAACTCGCGAAAACCGCGGACGTCGATCGCGTGATCGACGACACCACAACCAACCCGCACGCGGCGTCACTCCCCTACAGAACGCTCGCCGATCCGGATAAACCGGTCATTGATCCGGGCAACTAGCTGGGCAACTAGCCGCGCATCATGCCGTGCTCGCCGCGAATCAGAACCCAATACGGCTGTGAGCGTGAACGCTAGTCAGCGGCACCGCCCCGATCGCTATTCTCCCGAATGATTTGCGCGATCAACGCATCGGCATCGCGCGAGACGTTATCGTGAACGCGGGTACTTTGGGTGGCCGCCGTCGTATCGTTGCCGATCAGATGACCGCTACGCAGATGCGTATCCACCGACACCTGCATCGACAGGCCCAACCGCAACGGATGCGCCGCGAGTTCGGCCGGATCGAGCGAAATCACGATCGGCACACGCTGTACGATCTTGATCCAGTTACCAGCCGCGTTCTGCGAGGGCAGCATCGAGAACGCGCTGCCGGTGCCCGCCGAAAAGCCCTCCACGCGCCCGCGATACACCACCTGCGAGCCGTATACATCCGACACGATGCGCACCGGCTGTCCGACGCGCATGCTGCGAATCTGGCCTTCCTTGAAGTTCGCCTCAACCCACAAACGCTCGAGCGGAATGATCGACATGAGCGCCAACCCCGGCCCGACCTGCTGGCCGATCTGCACCGAACGCTGCCCGACCGTGCCGTCGACGGGAGAAATGACGGTGGTGCGCTGCAGATTCCGATAAGCGAGCCGCAATTGCGCGGCAGCTTGCAGAACCGGCGGGCTGGCTTCGACCGGGAATTTGCCGCCGAGCGCACGCGCGGCGTCGAGTTGGACTTGCGCTGAGGCAAGGTTCGCTTGCGCGACCGCCACTGCTTCGCGAGCGCGCGCCAATTCTTCCGGCGACACGACTTCGACCGACGCATGATCGCGCGCCGCCAGCGCACGCTGCGCCAACGCGAGTTCGGCGCGGCGCGCGTCGATCGATTGCACGTAGAGCTTGCGCGAGATCGTCGCGTTCGCCACCTGGCGCACGGCTAAGGTCAATTGCGCTTTGGCCTGCGCGAACGTGGCGGCCGCTTCGGCATCGTCGAGTTTGACGAGCGGCTGACCCGCGCGCACCTGCCGCGTGTTGTCCACCAGAATATCGGTGACCGTGCCGGGTATCTGCGCGGCGATCTGCACGATGTTGCCCGCGACGTAGGCGTCGTCGGTCTCCTCAAAGAAGCGCGCGCTCAAACCCCAGTACGTCAGCCACGCCACGCCGGCGAGCGCCACCACGCCGAAGAAAACGGCAAAACGGCGCCGCCGCGCCGCCCGTTTCGAATCGTGCGAGTCGTCCCTTATGCTTGCCGCGTTTGCCGGGTTCGCCTGCTCCTCGGTCCAGCCGGCGGCACGCTGTGCCTGTTTATCGTTGTGCATTCAATCGAAGTGCGTGTCCGTGATGCGTGCGTGAGAGGGAAAGGTGGTCTGAGTCTGATAGTGAGAAATCGGTGCACCGGCCACCTTGCGTACGTCGAAGCCGCCACCGAGCGCGCCAACCAGCGCGACCTGAAGCATTCTGCGGCGGCCCTGCAAATCGACTTGCTGCGCGCGTTCGTCGAGTAAGGACAGGTCGGCCAGCGTCACGTCCTTCTGCATGCCGATACCGCGCCGATGCCGCTCCTCGGCAATCGCGACGATGCGCGAGGCCGCGTCCACCGCGCGAGTCTGCTCGGTGGCAAGCGTATCGACCGTAAGCAAGGAAGTCAGCTGGCGCGCGACCTCGCCGAGCGCCTCGTCGACGGTCTTGTTGTAGAGGCTTACCGCGGCGTCGACGTTGGCGTAATCGCCGCCTAGTTGCGCGCGCAACCGGGTCCGGTCGAAGATCGGCAAGGAGATCGCCGGCCCCACCGAACCGGTCATTGCCGCGCGCGAGAAAAGCGCGGCGGGCGTCAATGCTGTCAGCCCGGCAAAGGCCACCAGGTTCACGTCGGGATAGAACTGCGCCCGCGTGGCGTCGATATTGGCGAGCGCCGCTTCGGCCCGCAAACGCGCCGCCACAATGTCGGGCCGGCGGCCCAGCAGGTCGACCGGCAGTTGCGCGGGCATCGGCGCATCGGCAGCCGCAGCCAGTTGTGGACGATGCAGCGACAAACCCTGCTCCGCGCCGCGCCCCGTCAGCACGCCGATCTGCAACTCGGTCAGTTTGATGCGCTCGTCATTGAGCGCCTGCTGCGAAGCGAGCCGGCTTTGCTTGAGTGTGGCATCGGCTGCGTCGTACGCGTTATCGAGGCCGCGCGCACCGCGCTCGCGCAACACCGCATCGACGCTATCGGCGGCCTGTTGCTTTTGCAGCAGAATGTCCTGCATCGCAAAGGCGCGGTCGAGCTCACAGTAAAGCGTCACGAGCGCGACCGTCAGTGTGAGCCGCGCCTGCTCTGCATCGACGCGCGCCGCATCGCGCGTGGACAGCAGGCTGCCCGTCAGCGCGGCATTCTTGCCCCACAAGTCGAGCTGGTAGCTCAAGCCGGCGAACAGCGCGGCCGGCGAGACCACCGGATCGTTGAACAACTGCACCGGAATCTGCTGGCCGCCCACGGATACGTTAGCCACGTCGTCCGGCTGCGGCAAACGGGCCTTGCTCACGGTTGCGCCTGCGGTACCGGTGAGGCCGGTAAGCGAAGCGAACTGTTCGAGTTGCGCCTGCGCGGCGCCCACCCTCGCCTTGGCGATCTGCAAGTCGGGATTGTTCTGCAACGCCTCGGCGGTCAATTCATCCAGTTGCGGATCGCGGTAGCGCTTGACCCAATCGGGCGCGGGCCATGCGCCGTTCGCGCCGGGCCCGATGGTCTGGAGAAGTGCATCGGCGGATGGTTTGATCGGCTTGACGTTGGTGTGCAGACCCGAATCGCTCACGCAACCCGTCAGCGCCGCAGCAATCAGCAGCGACGGCAGCAGCAAGGCACGTGGCATAGGGAATTGCATAAACTGCCTCATGAGTGCCGGGTACGCGGCATTACGCGCTCACCTGCCACCGGCGTGTTCATCTCGCCGAGCCTCGCCGTGTTAGGCGCATCAGTCGCGCTGACCGCATTAGCGGCCTTAGCTATTTTGGCCGCGAGACGCGGACGCATGCGCTCGAGCGGCCCCATCCGTCCGAAGAACCCATCGAAAAGGCCCAGCGCAATCGCATGGAGCTTCGCCAGCTTGTCTTTTTCCAACAGCACGATCTGCACGATTTGCCAGAGCGTCAGCACGTTCGGCACAATCGCCACCGGCAACCGTAGTCCATATTGCAGCGCCAGTTGCATTGCGTTTCGCGCGCTGTAATAGCGGCGGAAACTGGGGTGATTCATCGTCGTCAATTCTAGAGAACCCAGTTTGTGGCGGCGCCGCGAGCCGATCCGATGCAGCAGTACGAGTGACGGCACCACGTACACGGGCACATTGTTCAGCAACGCACGCAAGCAGTACTCGGTATCGACATGGTCGATAAAGAGCGTTTCGTCGAAACGGCCGAGCCGCGCGAATGCCTCGCGCGAGATAACGCAGCCGGATGAAATCAGAAAGGCACAGCGCTGCAATGCCGCGTCTGTGTGTATAGGCAGCCTCTCCACCGTGAGGCCGCTCGTTGCGAGTTCGGGCAAAAAGCGCTGATCGTTTTCATCGAAGATACGCGGGCCGGCCAAAAACGCCCGGCCGCTCATCGACGCGCACCGGTCGCGCATCACCGTGAAATAGCTGGCCGGCGTCTCCGAATCCTGGTCAAACAGCGCAACCGCATCCGCGCCTGCATCGAACAGCGCGCTCAAGCCGCAATTGAACGCGCCGGCAATGCCATTGCGATTGCCGTGATGCAGCAACTCGACACCCGCCTCCCCCAGCATCATCGCAGCGCGCGCGTCGGGCAAGGGCGAGTTGTCGACTACCCGTAAGCGGTCACACGCCGAGCGCATCGCCACCGCACGCGCAAGCTGCGCCTCACTCGGATGAAACAGGATGATCAATGCACCCAGGATCGTCATTGGAAGCTCCTCAGTGACCTAAAGCCATCGCCGCGCCGCGCTTCGGACGCGTGAGCCACATCATCGCGGCGAGCACGAGGCAGGTAATGCTCGCCATGTAGAACATGTCGCCGGTCGCCATCATGTAAGCCTGCTGCTGCACGACGTGATGCAAAGTGGTGAGCTCGCGCGCGCCGTCAATGCCCATGCCGTGCAGACTCTGAACGAAGCGCTGCGTGTTGCCGGACGATTTCGTCACGGATTGCGCGACGACGTCGTAGTGATACAGCGCGCGGTTATCCCATAGCGTGACGCTCATCGCCGTGCCGAACGCCGCCGATAGCGTGCGCAAAAAGTTCGACAGGCTGGAAGCCGCAGCAAGCTTATCGTCGGATACGCGCGAGAGCGTCGCCGCGGTCAACGGAATGAAGAAGCACGGCAAGCCGATACCCTGGATCAAACCTGGCGTGATGATCTGCGTGAAGGTCATGGTCAGCGTGAAATGCGCGTCCCACCACAACACGGCCGCGAACACGAGAAAGCCGAACGTCGCGAGTACACGCGCGTCGAAACGGCCCGCATAAATGCCCACCAGAATCGAGAACACCAGCGCGAGCACGCCGAGCGGCGCGGTGGCGAGCCCGGCCTGGTACGCGGTATAGCCCATCACGGCCTGCAGCCAGAGCGGAAAGATCACGCCGACCACCGAGAAACTCATCATGCCGAGCGAAATGATCAGCACGCAAAACGAAAACGTGCGGTCGCGGAACAGGCTCAGATCGATCACCGGATGCTTTTCGCCCGCCTCCCAGATCAGCAGCGACACGATCGCCAGCCCGGCGACGATCGCAAGCGTCAGGATCAGAGGCGAATCGAACCAGCCGCGATCGTGACCGAGATCAAGCACCGTTTGCAGCGAGCCGACGCCGATGACCAGCAGGAGGATGCCAGGCAGATCGATCGGCGCTGCCTTGGCCGCGGACGCGTCGGGGCGCAGCAGCGTCATGCAGACCGCGAACGAGAAAATGCCGATCGGCAGATTGATCAGGAAGATCCACGGCCACGAGAAATTGTCGATGATCCAGCCGCCGACCACCGGACCGAAGATCGGCGCGAGCAGCACCGTCATCGCCCACAGCGCCAGTGCCACGACACGCTTATCCGGCGGAAAGGTACGCAGCAGGATAGTTTGGGAAAGCGGCACCATCGGCCCGGAAAAGAGCCCCTGCAATGCCCGGCAGACCACTAGCAGGTGAAAATCGCCGGCCACGCCGCATAGCAGCGACGTCAAGGTGAACAGGATCACGGCCCCGAGGAACAGCCGCGTTTCGCCGAGCCGCCGCGAGAGCCAGCCCGTCAAAGGCACGGCGATGGCGGCGGCCACGGAATACGAGCTGATCACCCACGTGCCCTGACTGTTGGACACGCCGAGGCCGCCGGAAATAGCCGGCACCGCGACGTTGGTGACCGTCGAATCCAGGACTTCAATGAATGTGGCCAGCGACAGCGCGAACGTCAGCAAGGCGAGCCGCGCGCCGCGCATGCGGGGTACGCCACGCTCGTCGCCAGGACTGACGCTCTGCGCCTCGTGAGCCGACGCGGCGCTCATAGACTATGTCCGCTGCCGGCTAATGCCAGCGAAAGCGTGCGGTCGACGGTTTGCGTGCGCACACCGGTTCGCATGAGACCTTCGATATAGCGTGCCGCCGCCTCGCATCCATCCGGCGACGACGCGAGCCGGTCGTGCATGCGCCCGCACTGCGTCGCGATTGAGGGACTGCCGAGCACTTGCTTCAATGCGCGCGCGAGCGCCTGCGGCTTCAGTGGGCTATCGAGCCGAACACCACAACCGCTCACGACGACACGCTGCGCGTTATCGAACTGATCGTGCGCGAATGGCGTCACCACTTGCGGAATACCGGCGGCGTACGCCAGCGCGGCCGTGCCGATGCCGCCGTGATGCACCAGCGCGCGGCAACGCGGCAACAGCTTCTGCAGCGGCACGTAACGCCGCTTGAGCAGCACGTCCTGCGCATCTGCACGCGCACCCGCCTGAGCGGCGGCTGTGCCGGCTGGAGGCGCATCCGGCGTCAAAAGAATGCCGCGCAGCCCACTTTCCATCAACGCCGCGCTCACCGCATTCGTATAACGATCCTGATCGATCAAGGTCGAACCCGCTGTGAACACCACGGGCCGCTCGCCGGCGGCGAGAAAAGCCTCGAGTTGTGGATCAGACGCGTGCGCGCCCGTATCGTTGAACAGCGGAAAACCGCTGACACAGCGCGGCGCCGGCCAATCCGGCTGAGGCTGCGCGAACCATTCCGGAAAGAGACACAGCACGCCGTCGGTCGAATGCAGCCACTTGCCGAAAATGCGACGCACCGGTGCGAGCGCCAGTTCCGCACGCACCGCATTCAACGCGGGGCCACAGACCTTGTCGAGCGCCTGCCGCTCGATCAGCCGCAGCAGCGCCGCTTTTATCGCCAGCGGTAAGCCACGCGGAATGGTCAGCCGCGGATGCGTCGGCGGCGCATACGCGGAGAGCAGGGTCGACGGCGACACCTGCACCGACACGAACGGCACGCGGTACAACTCCTGCATCAACCGGGCGGAGAAGGCCCACAACGTGCCGACCATCACGGTATCGTTGTCGATCAGCGCAGTCAGCGCGTCGAAATGCGGACGCAGAGTCGGTGCAATCACCGCCCACAAGGTCCGGAACGACGTACGCGGATGCCATAGCGCCGGGTTCGCCATCGCCGCTTCATAGTCGGCGGCGGTGCCGATCGGCACGAACGCGAAGCCCTGGCGCGTGGCAGCCTCCGCGAACGGCGGATGCGTGCAGAAGACGATCTCGTGGCCGCGCGCAGCCAAGGCCGCGCCGATGCCGAGCAAAGGATGCACGTCGCCCGCCGAGCCGATCGCGGTGATGATGACTCTCGTCATGCGCGCGGCTCAGAAAAGACCGGGAATCAGCGCGGCGACGTCGCGACGATACTGCGAATACGCGCGGCCGAAGTAACCGGTCAACCAGCTCTCTTCGACCCGCACTTTGTAAGCCAGCGACGCGAAAATCAGCAATAGCCCCGCCACGCCACGCCATTGCGCGCCGATCAGCACGGCCCCCAGAAGCGCCAGCAGGCAGCCGGTATAGATCGGATGACGAACCACTCCATAAGGCCCGCTGCGCACCAGTTCATGCCCTTCCTTCAGCGTGACCGACACGCTCCAGTTGGTGCCGAGATGCAGCCTCGCCCACACGGAAAACGCCAGGCCGGCCAGTAGCACGGCGAAGCCGGCAAGCTGCAGCGGCCCGATCGCATGCGGATCGAAGGACAACGCCGCCGTGTTGAAGTCCGGCAGCACGATCAGTGCGCCACCACCTATCAACGGAATCGACTGCAACGTGCGCGACAGCGACGCCTCTTTGCGCGCGGTCTCCTTGACGCGGTTCGCCGTTGCGACCCAATACAGCAGCCACAGTGCCCACGGTACGACAATGGCGATGCTCTGAGCGATATTCACGGTAGTTCGACCTGTTGGAACGAGTGATCGGCGGTGGCCTGCAACGCGACGTTCGCGACGTTTGCAATGGCGGGTTGCGGCACCGGCATGATGAGCGAACGGGCGGCGAACGCATCGAAACCGTCGAGCGCACGGCCGGCCGCCTGCACCGGCGCGGCGCCGAAGTAATCGAAAATCGCCGTCTTGACCTGGCGCAACGCGGCCCGGCCTTCGAGATCGAGGAAATGCCCGGCCTGCTCGATCGTGAGAAACTCGGCGCGCTTCAGATGCGCGCTGAGCGAGCGGGCGTCCTCAGGCGTGGTGTAGTCGTCGAGCTCACCGTTGAGGAATTTCAAACCGCACTCGATGTTGCGGAACTCGTGCAGATAGTCCTCTGGACGAATGGCCAGAATCTGGTCGACGTGAAACGCCACCTGCTCCTGCTCATCGCGCGGCAGCGTAGAGAGGTAGCGATAGTTGTAGAGCTTCATGATGCGCGGCAGATGCTGGCCAACGGTATCGTTGAGCAGTTGCGCGGCCTTCAGATTTTCGCCGGCGGCGATGTGATCGCGTGCCGCGGTCACGTACGCGGTCATCGCCGCGTTGAGCCGCGGCGAGAATGACGCAATCACCGCGCGCCTCACGCTGGTGCGCGCCCGCGAGAGCGCAAGCAGCGACGCCACCCCGCCCCACGACACCGACAACAGGAAGCTCGGCTCGAATAAGCCTATTAGATGCAGCAGAATGTCGACTTCATCGTCTTTTGTAAGGACGAAGTCGCACACGTTATGCGCTTTCGATTGACCCGCGTAAGGTAAATCGAAACAAATTGGGTTATAGCGTTCACCGAGGTATTTGATTGTCTGTCCGAACGACGCCGTGGTGGCCAGCGCGCCGTTGATCAGAATGACACTCTCGAAGGCCGGATCGAATACGTGACGTTCAACGTAGACTTTCAGGCCCGCCGGTAGCGGAACAAGGAGTTTTTCGATGGGCATGGCGTATTCGCATGCACTTGCACAAAGCAAATGCGTACCGATACCGCGCCCGCGCTTGCGGACGCCTTGCGGCCGTACTACCGGGGATCAGGCCCATGCGATTTGCCTTTGCGCCGGCAAATCCGATCCGCGACGACCGCTTCTGCACCGAAAAACATGCATCACTCGACGTGATACCTGCCTGCTCTCCGTGACGCGCGCCTGAACTCAGGTTCGCTTCAATCGAGCGTTCGATGCCTCGTAATATATTTATATGTAATTTCGATAACGTTGCTTCAATCGCTACCGCACGCCATTCGTTGACGCCAGTCTGCCCGCACTGCGTGAAGACTTCATGTCAATATACGATGACGGAAAGCTTTTTAACATGTTTCAAAATTAAAAGCCAAAAAAATCATTAGGCATATGTTCGAAATGGCCAAGAGAAATCTTATTGAAAGGAAACAGCGTCGCGTTGTGCAGCGATAGCAATGGATCGCCCGCAACGCTGCACAAGCGAGCGTTGGGGCAATGGAACAGGACTGGAAAGAAGCGGCTACACCAACACGGCACTGACCGCTCGCAAGACTAACGAACCAGTGCGAATGCTTCCCGGCTGGCGATCTCACCTGCGCCATACACGCCGATCACCGTATAGTCCGACGCCACGCATTCGAACGTCGAGCCTTGGAACGTGATGACAAAATGGCGCTGTGCGGACCCGGGCGAAGTGACGGCCGAAATCTCGGCGGCCAGCGACGAATCCATCACTTCGTGAACCGAGTACCCACTGAGTCCTTGCGACGCGAGTGGATGGATCTCGAGATCGGCATCGCCAGGCGGCCCCAGCCGATGAAACACGGCGTCCGGAAAGAGCACCGTGCAACAGGGATCGTCGTCGGAATCGAATGGTCCGAACCGCTCGAAGTCGGACTCAGCAATCGGATAAGCCAGAATCACCCGGCGGTCGCTGGCGACGATGAAGGGTTCGGCGGCGTCGGCGGCCGGATGAGGAACGGCGTCCAGCAGGACGACATGGTCTTCCTGCTGGGGTGAGTCGAACGTACTAGTCATCTACTTCGCGACTCCGTTGCACTCACGCGCCGGCTTGCACCGTTGAGGTTTGCGGCGCTGCGGCAGCGCTCGTCGCGCCGGCCTTGCGACCCGGCGCTTTCTTTGCCGTGGCGGTTTTCTTCACGGCAGCCTTCTTTGCAGTGGCTTTCTTCGCCGCCGGTTTGGCAGCGTTTTTCTTTGCCGCTGCTTTTTTAGTCGCCGCCGTGCCCTTCTTCGCAGCCGGTTTGGACGCTACTGCATTTTTCGCCGTCACGACTTTCTTGGCAGCGACAGTGCCGGTTGTCGCGGCGCTATCGATCAGAAATTTGGTGCGGTCTTTGACCGTTGCAAGCCATGCCGGTGCCGGACCGCGCCCACTCCAGGTGGCGCCGGTTTTCGGATTGAGGTACTTGGGCGGCTGCGCGCCTTTAGGCTGACCTTTGCTTGCGCTTTTGGCGTGAGTGACGACTGCCTTCGCTGCGGACGTCAGTTCGCTTGCACCTTCAATCAGGAATTGAGTCCGGTCTTTCACGGCGGCAATCCAGGCCGGCGCACGCCCGTGGCCTGTCCAGGTCGCGCCAGTTTTATTGTCGCGGTACTTCGGAATCGACTTGCCTGCGCCAGTGGCTTTTACCTTGCCACTTGCAGCACGCCCATTCAAGGCGTGCGCGGCGCGCCTCGCTTTTGCCTTTGCTTCGATATCCGCAGTAGTCAGGCCGTGCTTGAGCATCAACTCCCGGATCTGGTCGACCGCGGCTTGTGCTTTCCTGGCAATAAGGACGTCAGCTTGCGCCTGGAGCTTCTTAAGCTTTGCTTGGATTTGCTCTAACGTGGGCATTTGATTGCTCCTTATGTGGTAATCGATCGAACTATGCCATGAATAACGCGAGAAAGGCAGATCTATGTGGCTATAAAGACACCAAGTCTACTCGGGAACACATCCCGTGGAGTACGAACCGTTCGAGTCCACTACTCGATAGCCGTATTCTTTAGTCTTTTCGTTTACTGGTTGTCCGCTCAAGCCGGAGTAAAAACGACAACCTGGCGGTCAGCGATATACCTCACGCTGCGCATGAACCGGTACTGTTGATCGTCGGCGGTTATCCGATTGAGTCCCAACTGTGTCAATGCCAGCATCTCGTCGGCCTGAAAAGCGGCCACGACGCCGTGATCCGTTAAATCCTCCAGAGCGCCGGAGGGATTGCCGACGTACACACTGCGCACCTGCGTGCCGATCCGCATCAGAACCACGCTTTCTCCTTCATCGAGCGCCAGTTCGAGATAGCCGGCAAGCGTTCGTAATGAATCCGGCGTACAAGCTTGGGCCTGATAGATCGCAGCGTTCGATGGCGTCATTTCTGTTTCCCCGTCACCCACATCAAAAGAGACCGGCCGCTGTGCAATGCGGCAATAGTTGCTTCTACTATAGGCAAGCATCCGGAGATTCAAAGGGTCGCTGCTCTTTTTTTTAGCTGGTAATCCCACGTTACCAATCTCGCAGCGCTGTTTCACCTGTGTCCGGATCGCCCTTCTACACTCCGAACCGTAGTCAGAAACAAAGCAGTGGCAAACCGGTAGCAACCGGATGCATCGCACCTGAATGTGGAAGGAGAAGGGAAATGAACAAGAAGATCGTTGGCGCGGCACTGGGTCTGGCATTTCTGGCGGCATCGTCAGTGGCATCTGCGCACGTGGATGTGGCTGTCGGAATCGGTATTCCGGTCGGCGTCTATGCGCCGCCTCCTCCGGTCTATCTCGCACGACCGGTCGTCTACGGTCCGGCGCCGGTCGCGGTGGCCTATGGTGGCTACAACGGTTGGCGCGGGCGCGAGTGGCGTGAACAGGAATGGCGCCGCGAGCAATGGCGCGAGCACGAATGGCATGACCGCGGCCACTGGCGCGGCTATTGAAATGGCGCGCAGAAACGTCACTTCCGAATAACTTAATAGCACGGTACTTTCAGATGAAAGCGGGTTTTATCAAGGCCGCCCTCGCGGCGGTCGTACTGAGCTCCGCCGCAGCGGGCACGGCAAATGCGGCCGGTTGCATGAAAGGCGCAGTTGTTGGCGGAGTCGCCGGCCACTATGCCGGGCACCACGCAGTAGTGGGCGCGGTGGGCGGCTGCCTGGTGGGAAGACATATTGCGAAGAAACAGGCGGAAGAACGGGCCGCGCAACGTCAGCAAGTGAGGGCGGAATAGCCCGGCTTCTTTACGCGATCCGTAGTCCGCGCGCCGGCAGAATTTCCTGCGTCACCACGAAACGGTGCTCTTTGACGGCGTCGTGAAAGCGCCGGTAGTCACTTTTCTCAAAGACATCGCTCCACTGGGGGCGGTCCCCGCTGTCGTCGTCGGACCGCAAACCGGTGGCGTTGTATTTCCAGGAGCCGAGCCCCTTGGGTACATAGTCCGGAATCGATTCTTCCAGGCCAGGAATGGCACCGGTTTTCACCATTTCGCAAATGGTCTGCAGGCGCTTGTTGTCGTCAAGGTTCCGATTGGTGTCGAGAAGCTTTGTGAGCGCGGCTTTTACATCTTCCGGCAGACCAGGCTGGTATTCGAAATCTTCCCGCCCCGCGACGTAAGCGCGCACCGCGCGACAAGTCATCTCGGCCGCCTGCATGAATTCCGGCAGATTGTGTCTGTTCACGCGCACATTTCTGCCGTCGACGTAATGCCACTTCGCCCACGGCTGGTCGGGATAGTGCAAGGCGGCACCGTGGCCGACGGGCAGCGCAAGCGTCAGTACATCTTCCTCGATGTGCTGGACCAGATGCCGCGTGGCGCGGGTAAGGTGGGCGAACCAGCCTTCTCGCGTGCAATCTTCCGCCTCCAGCATATGGACACGGTTCGTCCGGCTTTCGATACCGGCGAAACCCTGGTGGGCCCACGTATCGACGTACGTGTGAAGCGTCACACCCAGGCGGTACAACGCCGTGTCGGTGCCCCGCTGCCGGATCGCGCGGCGAACCACCTCGCGAGCAACGGCGCTATCCGCCCGGCACACCGCCTTATCGTCGAGCGTCTCCCCAACGCCCGCGGGCAGAAAATGAAATGGCGCCCACACCAGCCGGTTCTGGTCGTTTTCCGTGTTGGTATAGTCGAATAGCTTGTGCGCGGTGGCAAAGCGCTCGAAAGTCTCGCCGCCCGAAAAACGCAGTATTCCTGAAGTGGTCGCGTCGTCGACATACTGGCAGGCATGCGCCACGGTGAGTGCATCGCTGGCCGTCATGCCGCCAATGCGGGCGACGATATAGACCACACCGTAATGAAAGTCGATGTTCATGACAGGCGCTCCCGACGCGCAACGAATGACGGCCAGATCTTCCGGAATGCGCAAAGCGCGTGTTGCAGCGCCAGCGCACGCGTAGAAAGTAAACGACTGAGTACGGCGGAACTTTAAAAAAGACGCCGCCCGCGCTCAGCGAAAAGCATACGCCACACCGACACCATACGTAATCTGATTGCGCGTCCCGCGCTGCGTGACGATCGGACTGTCGGCAGCCGAGCCCGTTAATCTCTGGTAGTAGATCATCGCGCCGCCGAACCAGTTCTTGTTGAACTGGTAGATCGCGGCGCCCCAACTGGTGATCTGTTCCAGACCGCCAGACGGACTGAATGCGGGCAGACCACTGCGCCCGGCATCTTCCGCGGTCACGCCGAAGTAGGTTTGATTGAAGCCCTGGCTGACCCAGCCGGCACCCAGCCCTGCCCCGAGAAAGATGCGGGGCGACACCGGCGCCCAGGCACTGCCGTTGACCGAAACGCGTGCGCCGGTATAAACGCTGCCGGCATTCGTCAAGACTGTGACGGTACCGCGCAGGCGATAGGGAAAGCTGCCGGCGTGGTCATATTCGTAGCCGACATAGCCGCCCCCCTCGACGGTCGTGTCGACCTCGTGAATCTGCGAGACGACCGGGTCGTCGACATGGCTGCGCCCCAATCGCAGCGCGACGGCGGGGCCCCATTGGAATCCGGTCACACCACCGAAGTCGAATTGCGCATAAGGTCCATACCATTCAAGCAGATGTCCGCCACTGGTCACATAGCGCAGGCCTGGCACGACACCCACCATGCGATCTTTACCGCCTGCGTAATCGGTCGTGGAGCCGAATCCGCCACCGACCATATTCGGCAGCGAATCCGGCAGATCGAACCCCGCGGCCCATACGGCGTGAGTTGCGCTGCCGAATAACGCGGCGACAACCAGATGCTGAATTTTCAGGTTTGTTATTTTCATGGTCTGGCAATGGAGAGAGAGTGCAAGTCCAGAACTTCTCTTCTTTTAGAAAAACCAGGCTATCGGACATACGGCAAGCTCGCCGGATGGCGCTTTGACAAAGACGCTTCTGGCGCGTCATCACGGATAGCGTTCAGTAAACCGCTGTCCTGCCCCGGAAAAGAAAAACCCCGCTGCAGTCTCCGGAGCGGGGTTCAGTCTCAGCGCATTTCGCACCGTATTACTTGACAATACCAACGAGCTCGACTTCAAACGTCAGGTCGCTATTCGGCGGAATCGGGCCGACGCCGCGCTCGCCATAGGCCGTCGCCGCCGGGCAGGTCAGCTTGGCCTTCTCACCGACCTTCATCTTTTGCACGCCTTGTGTCCAGCACGGAATCACGCGATTGAGCGGGAAGGTTGCCGGGCCGCCATGTTTCGCCGAACTATCGAACTCGGTGCCATTGGCGAGTGTGCCGCGATAGTTGACTTTCACGACGTCGTCAGCGGCCGGCTGGGCGCCCGTGCCCGGGCTGAGATGCTCAACGATCACGCCGGAAGGCAGTTTTTCAATGGTAGAAGCAGCCATCGCCGTCGAAGAAAGAACAGCCGCGGCGACCAAAGCAACGATAGATTTCAAAGCGAGTCTCCAGGTGGGTAGTGCGCGCCATTGTAGCGGATGACATGTTGCATGCCGCCGTTCACCAAGGCAAACACTCGCCGAGTCAATGGAAATTGAGCGGCGAGACCAGTGGCACAGAGAATGCTACCCGGTTGAGAACGACGCGTATCCCTCCAACGGCGTTCGCACACCCGATCCCTATACGACTCAACACGCGACTCAACACGGTTTCCCCATACAGGCGGATACGATGACCACTGAAAACCTGGAACCGGAAGTTGTCGTTGAAGACATCGCCGAACGCTCCTGGATGAAACGGCTAGGTCCCGGCCTGATTACCGGCGCCGCGGACGACGACCCGAGCGGCATCGCCACCTATTCGCAGGCCGGCGCGCAATTTGGCTTCGGACTGTTATGGACGTTGCTGTTCACCTACCCGCTGATGGTCGCGATACAGCTGGTCAGTGCGCGCATGGGACGGGTGACGGGTCGCGGCCTCGCAACCAATCTACGCCGCCACTACCCCGCTCCGCTTCTGTATCTCGCGGTACTGCTTCTGCTCGCGGCCAACACGATCAATATCGCAGCCGACCTTGCGGCAATGGGCGCCGCCGCCAGACTGGTGATCGGCGGGCCGGTTCAGCTCTACGTCGCGTTGCTGGGCACCGCGTCCCTGCTGATGCAGATGTTCATTCCGTATGAACGCTACGCGAGCATGCTGAAATGGCTGACGCTTGCGTTGTTCGCCTACGTCGCCATCATTTTCGTGATTCCGATCGATTGGAAAGCCGTCGGCCTGAGTATCGTGAAACCGCCGATCCAATTCTCCAGCGACTATCTGACCACCGTGGTCGCAGTGCTTGGGACGACGATCAGCCCATATCTATTCTTCTGGCAGGCATCGCAGGAAGTCGAGGAAATCCGCTCGAAACCGGCCGACCAAGCGCTATTGCGTGCGCCGATGCAAGCCTCCTCCCAACTGAAGCGAATTAACATCGATACGTGGGTCGGCATGGCTGTTTCGAACAGCGTGGCGTTTTTCATCATGCTCACCGCCGCCGCCACATTGCACGCCCACCACATCGAAGTAAAAACCACCGCCGACGCCGCCAGTGCCCTCAAGCCGATCGCCGGCAATCTGGCGTTTGCGCTGTTCAGTCTCGGCATCATCGGAACGGGTTTGCTGGCGTTGCCGGTGCTGGCGGGTTCGGCTGCCTACGCGGCCGCAGGCACGATGAAATGGCGTAACAGCCTGGCGTTGCAGGTGAATCTGGCGAAGCAGTTCTATGGCGTAATCGCGGTAGCGATTCTCGGCGGCATTGCGCTCACGTTCATGCGACTCGATCCGATCAAAGCGCTGTATTGGAGCGCGGTGATCAACGGCGTCGCGGCCGTGCCGATCATGATCTTGGTAATGGTGATGTCGGCCAGCCCCAAGGTCATGGGTCAGTTTGCGGTGACCGGCTGGTTACGCTGGGTCGGCTGGCTCGCCACTGCCGCAATGGGGTTGGCGGCCGTGGGCATGTTCTGGCCGACGTGAATGCGCGTAGGGACCTATTCAACGTCCTCGCTGAGTATCGGAATGGGCCCGCTTCTGGCAATCTCGCGTTGCGTCAGTTGCGCGGCTTGTTGCTCCATCCGCTTGAGCAAACCGTCGAGTAAAACCGCTTCCTCATCGCTCAGGCAGGCCGCGAACTCGGTGTTATAGCGTTGCCCGCTTACGCGTGCCCGCTCATAGGCGATACGGCCGGCTTCGGTAAGCGCGAGCACAGTCACCCGCTTGTTCTCCGGCAAGCGCGTTTTCGCAATCAAACCCTTCTTCACCATATTGGCGACGCAGCGGCTCGCCACCACCATGTCGAGCGCGGCCGATTCGGAGAGCTGGGTCAAACTCGCGTCCGGGTGCCTGCCGACGAACGCGAGAATGCGCCAGTCGCGCCGGCTAATGCCGAGTTCCCGCCGGAACATCAGACCGACACCCTGAGTCGCCAGACGCGCCAGGTTGTGAAGCCTGTAGAGCAGAAATTCGTCGATGTGCTCGGGATGCTTCAGCACAGGTATCGATTGAGGGTCGGTCGCAGGCACAGTGAGCGTACGTCTAAAAAGGGGCTGGCGGCCATTATGACGCGCTTTGGCCGCATCGGTCCCCGTCCCGGCCCCGGCTCATTGTGCAATCGCACATTTATTTGATTAGGTCAATCGTCCGGTTCGTTTCTAGCATCGAAGCATCTCCCCGGTTTCTCCTACTTCAGGCCGCAAGGCCGCAGACGGTGCTTATAGATGGCGGACACCCGCAACGTTCTCTTTATCATGTGCGACCAGCTTCGCCGCGATCATCTCGGCTGCTACGGACATCCCTACCTGCAAACCCGTCATATCGACACGTTAGCCGCGCGCGGCGTGCGTTTCGACAATGCCTTCGTCAGTTCCGGCGTGTGCGGTCCCTCGCGTATGTCGTATTACACCGGCCGCACGATGAGCAGTCACGGCGCCAACTGGAACCGCGTGCCGCTCTCGATCGGCGAAATGACGCTTGGCGAATACCTGCGCCTGAATGGCCGCTCGCTCGCGCTGGCCGGCAAAACGCACGTGATGGCCGACAGCAACGGCATGCAGCGGCTCGACATCGCGCGTCAAAGTCCGCTCGGGCAGCGCCTCTCGACCGGTTCGTTCGACGAACTCGACCGCTATGACGGTCACCACGAACCTGGCAAGGAGAGTGGCTACCCGGCCTTTTTGCGCGAACACGGCTACGTCAGCGACAAACCGTGGAGCGACTTTGCTATCAGTGTGGAAGATGACAGCGGCGCAGTGCATTCCGGCTGGAAAATGCGCAACGTACGCTGGCCGGCGCGTGTGGCCGAGCCGCATTCCGAAACGGCTTACATGACGAATCAGGCGATCCGCTATATCGAGCAGCAAGGCGACACGCCGTGGGCATTGCATTTGTCGTACGTAAAACCGCATTGGCCCTATGTCGCGCCACGTCCTTATCACAATCTCTATTCGCTCGATCAATGCCTGCCGCTCGCGCGCAAGCCCGCCGAACTCGACAATGCGCATCCGGTTGTGGCCGCGTATCACACGCATGAAGAAAGCGTTAATTTCGCGCGTGAAGAAGTGTCGAACACCGTGCGGCCGGTTTATCAAGGCCTGATCCAGCAGATCGACGACCAGCTTGGTCAACTGTGGGACACGCTCGAACGGCTCGGCCGCTGGCAAGACACCCTGATCGTGTTCACCGCCGACCACGGCGACTTCCTCGGCGATCATTGGCTCGGCGAAAAGGAACTGTTCTACGACACCGTGCAGCGGGTGCCGATGATCGTCTACGATCCGTCGACGCGTGCCGACGCCACCCGCGGCAGCGCCGAAACGCGCTTCGTGTCGGGTATCGATGTGGTGCCGACGGTGCTCGACGCGCTCGGCCTGCCGGCCTATGAAGAGCGTATCGAAGGACACTCGGTTCTGGCGCTCACGCGTGGTGAAGCGGACCGTGCGGAAGGCTGGCGTGATTACGTGGTCTCCGAACTCGACTACAGTTTCCGCGGCGCGCGTCTCGCACTGGAACGTAAACCCGACGAATGCCGCGGTTGGATGGTGCGCGATATGCGCTGGAAATACATACACTGGCAGGGCTACCGTCCGCAACTCTTTGATCTGGCGAACGATCCGGACGAATACGTCGATCTCGGCGCCGACGCGAGTTACGCCGTCATCCGCGCGCAAATGCATGCAAAGCTCGCCGACTGGTACGGCTCGTTGAAACAGCGCGTCACGATCGATAACCCGACTGTCGAAAGCAAGACCAACACGCACAAGGACTGGGGGGTCTTTTTCGGCGAGTGGTAGTACACGGCGGTTGGCGGTAAAGGCGCGAATGCGGCCTCGAATAGAGTCTCCAGCGGACTCTTTATTAGAGTCGCAAGCCGAGCCCGACTCAACGCCTCACAAAAACATCATATGCGCCCGGCGCAACGTGCCGGGCCGCCAGGAGACACCATGCAGCGCTCGTCAGCCTTTACGCCCGATGATGCGATCTATCGCAAGATCGCGCGGCGTATCGTGCCGTTTCTGTTCATCTGCTACGTGGTCAACTTCATCGACCGCGTCAACATCGGTTTTGCAAAGCTGCAGTTCCTGCAAGATCTGAAGCTCGACGATGCCGTGTTCGGCTTCGCGGCAGGGATGTTCTTCGTCGGCTATCTGGTGTTCGAGTTGCCGAGCAATCTGCTGCTGGAGCGCATCGGCGTACGCAAGACGCTCCTGCGGATTATGGTGCTGTGGGGTGCTTTGACCGTGCTGCTGATGTTCGTCAAGAGCGCGAGCATGCTGTATCTGCTGCGTTTTCTGCTGGGTGCCGCAGAAGCCGGCTTTTTTCCCGGCATCATTCTGTACCTCACCTACTGGTTTCCCGATCGTCAACGCGGGCGCATCACGAGTCTGTTCATCATGGCCGTGCCGTTGGCGGGCATCATCGGTGGGCCCCTGTCGGGTTGGATCATGGTCCATTTCCACGACATGCTCGGCTTGCACGGCTGGCAGTGGCTGTTTCTGGTCGAAGGCGTACCGGCCATTGTGCTCGGTGTCATGGCGATGCTCTATCTGGACGATCGTCCGGCGCATGCAAAATGGCTGAGCGACGAGGAAAAGGCCCACGTCACCGCGGCACTTGAAGCGGATAGAAAACAGCGCGGCGCACACCACGCGCCGCCCGCGTGCCTCGCCGATGTATTGCGCAACCCACGGATCTATCTGCTGTCGGCGATCTATTTCTGCGTGTTTATGGGACTCAATGCGGTCGGCTTCTGGATTCCGACGCTGTTGCGGCACGTCGGCGTGCAACAGATCGGCAAT
The DNA here is from genome assembly GCF_046027825.1 of Paraburkholderia sediminicola. GTDB lineage: Bacteria > Pseudomonadota > Gammaproteobacteria > Burkholderiales > Burkholderiaceae > Paraburkholderia > Paraburkholderia sediminicola_D. The sequence goes on along the minus strand of NZ_JAQQDU010000026.1, from coordinate 39,377 downwards.
ATCGGCTGGCTCAGCGGCGCGATTTCGGTTTGCACCGCAATCGGTATCGTGGCGATCGGGCGCAGTTCGGATCGTCACGCCGAACGGCGCTGGCATGTGGCGGGTTGCGGCTTCGCAGTGGCCGGGAGTTTTCTGCTGCTACCGCTTGCCGCGCATAGCGTTCCGTTCACCGTTGCCCTGCTGGTGGTCGCGTCGATCTGCATCTACGCGACGCTGAGTATCTTCTGGACGATCCCCACCGCCTATCTGGACGGCGGCGCCGCTGCAGCCGGTATCGCGACGATTACCGCGATCGGTGCGATCGGCGGCGCGGTGAGCCCTTCGCTGGTCGGGATGCTGAAGGCCGAAACCGGCAGCATCTACGCGGGCTTTGCCGTCATCGCCGCACTCCTGATCGCGGGCATGGTTGCGCTGCTGTGGGCCGTGCCCGCCCCGCGCCGCGATACGGTGGGCGTGGTGCGGCCCGCTGCGTTGAAGTAAGCAGCCGCGCGTGCGGTTAATCCAGACGGTGTACGACGTAACCACCCGACGTCTCATCGGCATGCGCCTTGAAGTCCGCAAGCACCGTCTCGCGTTCACGAACATCGGCGAGCACGGCTGGATCGAGTAGCGCGGTAATCACCTCCTCCCGCTCGCGGCTGGCCTCCTCCACGACGTCGCCGTACGGACCCCAGATCGCGCTCGCGCCGCACGTTTCCCAACCACCTGTGGTGCCGACGTGATTCGACAGCAGCACATACAGGGTGTTGTCGAAAGCACGCGCGGGAAACCAGATGCGTGACTGGTGATAGCCCGTCTTCTGGCTGAAGAGCGCGCTCACCAGATACGCGTGTGCGCCATTCATCGCGGCGCGGCGCGCGTGCTCCGGAAAACCGGAGTCGTAGCACACGCCGAGTGCGAGGCGCCAGCCGTCGATCTCCAGCATGCAGCCTTGCTTGCCCGGCTGATAAATCTTCGTCTCGCTGCTGTAGAGATGCTGCTTGTGATACGGCTCGATCAGTTCGCCGGAACGGTTGAACACCAGCGAAGAAATATGGAGGCCGCGCACGCCGCCTGCGCCATGCGTTGCCGCTCCGACGATCACGGCGATCTCACGCTGACGGCAGACGTCACGAATCGGCGCGAGCCGCGCATCGTGTTCGTCGAAGGCGTATTTAGCGGGGTCGCCGGCAATCAGATCGGGCTCATAGCCGCTTAGGAATTTCTCGGGAAAGACCACCAGTTTCGCGCCGCGGTCGGCGGCGAGGTGGGTTAGTTCGACCGTTCTGGCAATGTTTGCCGTTACGTCGCCTGAAACCGGTTGCGCTTGCGCAGCCGCAATTCGCAATGGCGCTTGCGGCAGCGGGGCCTGTTTGTTATTCAACGCGAACTCCGTTGTGAATGGACCGTTGCGGTATGCCCGCCGGGCCGTAGCGTTAGCGCTTGACATCGGCGAGCGAGGCCTCGGCATTTAAACACGGACGGCACGCTGTGCGTTAGGGCGAAGATGCGATCGTGCAGCACCTTCGCGAGTGGCCGGTCCATCCGGGACATTCACTGTGAGCTGTTCGTCGACGTGCGAATCCGATAGGTGCGGATGTGAGGGTGAGCGGATGTTCGGCTGTCCGCTCGTGTGATGCGGGACGGGATATCAGCGCGGGAGGCCGTTTGCCGGCCGCCGCGCGCTGAGGAGAGTTCGCTGCGTCAATGGCCGTGGCCGCCGTAGCCGCCTCCATTGCCACCGCTGCCGCCGGAGCCGCTGCCATGGCCTTGGCCTTGGCCTTGGCCTTGGCCTTGGCCTTGGCCTTGGCCTTGGCCGCTGCTGCCTTTGCCGCCATTGCCGTGGCCGCCGTCGCCATGACCGCCAGCACCGTGGCCGCCATCTCCATGGCCACCGTCGCCGTGACCGCCGTCACCATGGCCTCCATCTCCATGGCCGCCGTCGCCATGACCGCCATCTCCATGACCGCCGTCACCATGACCGCCGTCGCCGTGACCTCCATCTCCATGGCCGCCGTCACCATGGCCACCATCGCCGTGGCCGCCGTCGCCATGGCCACCGTCACCATGACCGCCATCGCCATGACCACCGTCACCATGACCGCCATCGCCATGACCACCGTCACCATGACCACCATCTCCATGACCGCCATCGCCATGACCACCGTCACCATGACCACCATCTCCATGACCGCCGTCACCATGACCGCCGTCGCCGTGACCTCCATCTCCATGGCCGCCGTCGCCGTGACCTCCATCTCCATGGCCGCCGTCACCATGGCCACCATCGCCGTGGCCGCCGTCGCCATGGCCGCCATCGCCATGACCACCGTCACCATGACCGCCATCTCCATGACCGCCGTCACCATGGCCGCCGTCGCCATGACCGCCATCTCCATGACCACCGTCACCATGGCCGCCATCGCCATGGCCACCGTCACCATGGCCGCCATCGCCATGGCCGCCATCGCCATGACCACCATCTCCATGACCGCCGTCGCCATGACCGCCGTCGCCATGGCCGCCATCGCCATGACCACCGTCGCCATGACCGCCATCGCCGTGACCACCGTCGCCATGGCCACCATCACCATGACCACCGTCACCGTGGCCACCGTCGCCATGACCACCATCGCCATGACCGCCGTCACCATGACCGCCGTCACCATGACCGCCGTCGCCATGGCCGTGGCCTCCGTCGCCGCCGTGGTGCCCACCGTTACCACCGCCGTTACCATCGCCGCCTGTTCCACCACTACCCGTCCCACCACTGCCTGTTCCACCACTGCCTGTTCCACCACTGCCTGTCCCGCCACTACCCGTCCCACCACCGCCCGCCCCACCACTACCCGACCCACCACTACCCGACCCACCACTACCCGACCCACCCTTCCCCCCACTGCCACTCCCCGCCCCCCCAGCACCGAGTCCCGCGGCATCCGATGTCGATCCGCCCGCACCACCGTTAGCGCCCAGCCCAGCCGACGAAGTCCCGCTGCCGTTGCTGCTCTGTGAACCCGAAGGCGATGTCGACCCCAGACCCGCAGCCGCTGCGACGCCACCTCCGCCGGACGCCCGCGATCCACCGTCCTCCTGCTTACAGCCAAGCGCGTCGAATAGCGGACAATCGCCCGGCAATGTTTGCGTGACCATCAGCTTCGTCGAACTTGCCAACGGCGCCGCAGGTGCCGCCGGACTCGTTTGAGCGCCCGCCATTGCCGCATAAAGACTCACAGCAACCGCCAATACCGCTTTACTTGTCCCCAACGTCCGCGTGTCCCCGTTTTGCTTTTTCATTTCATTCTCCTAACCATATATTCTGAAAACAGATCCAGATAACGAGTAAGCTGCTGTTCGCTGTAAAAAAAGACCCTTCAAAACACGATCGACGTTGTCGCGCACCACGCGAAAACCGCACGGCAATCGACTTCTCTCCCGCAGATAATCCCGATCCGATTTGACGTGATCCGGGAGAAACAACTGGCTGTGCGCGAACAAAGCCTTGAAAAGAGCACAGCAGGGCCTGATGGACGTTGAAGTTATGCGGAGCGCGATCCGGTGACCGTGCGCTAGCCCACGCAATGCGATAGTGCCGACCTGTTTCCAATTAATTGCGCTGTCCGACTGTCAAAGATTGTTAATTACCGTTTATTAAAATGCGTCCGGATTTCCACACTTAGATACGCAGTCCAAATCATTTTTTATAATTGAAGCTCGAATCTCTTCGTCAGATGAATCGGGCAGCCGCAGGCGAACCTGTCACTCACAGGGAGTGGTTTTCGAGCAAGGGAGTAGACCGTGGCGCGAACCAACGCTTCGTGTACGTGTTTGTCCGGACACGAAATAGCATTTGAAAAAGCGGGAGTGAGGGCGATCACACAGACAGTGCGAAGACATCACACCGGCTACTGGACCTGTCGAGGTGCACTCCGTTGCGCACATCGCCCCGCCTGCATCAGCGCCGTCGTTATCCGTGCGCTACCTCACTGAGCGAGCGAGAAAGCTGAATCAGGCGACAATAGAAAAATCACAACTTCATCGATAACAGGAAAAAAGATGCTTTTATCCCAACAATGGGTGTTGGTAACGGGCGGCGCCCGCGGACTCGGCGCCGCGATCACGCGTGCACTGGTGCGCGAAGGTGCGGGCGTCGTGGTGAATTATCGTAAGAGCGAAACACAGGCACAGGCGCTGAGAGACGAACTCGGCGACCGTGTCCTGCCGATCCAGGCGGACGTGACCGATGCTGCGGCCGTCGCGCGTCTGTTCGAAACGGCACACGCACAAACCGGGCAGCCCGTCGTGACGGTGGTCAACAACGCGCTGGCCGACTTTCAGTTCGACGGCGACGCCCGCCCGAAAATCGACGTCATTGACTGGACGCGGTTCCAGCAGCAGTTGGACGGTTCGCTCAAGGGCGCGCTCAATACGATACAAGCGGCCCCTGCGGGCATGCGCTCGCGCGGGTTCGGCCGCATCGTCAACGTCGGCACCAATCTGTTTCAGAACCCCGTAGTGCCCTATCACGACTACACGGCGGCCAAAGCGGCACTGTTGTCGCTAACGCGCACCGCTGCTCACGATCTCGGGCCAGATGGCATCACAGTAAACATGGTGTCGGGTGGCCTGTTACGCACCACGGATGCGAGCGCGGCCACTCCAGAATTCGTTTTCGACCTGATCGCAAACTCGACACCGGTGCGGCGCGTCACGACGCCTGAAGAGTTCGCCGACGCCGTGCTGTTCTTTCTGTCGCCGTGGGCGCGCGCGGTCACCGGTCAGAATCTGATTGTGGACGGCGGCCTCGTGAAGGGCTAATCCCAAGGAGCGCAGCAACGCTGCGTTCGGCGTTCCGCTCAATTCACCTCGACCACGACCTTGCCCCGCGCGCTGCCGTCGGTCAGTGCGTCATAAGCAAGCTGCGCGGTGCTCAGATCAAAGGGCCGTGCGTCGAGGCGGGGCGCGAGCCTGTTTTCTTCGGCGAGTTGCGCCGCCACGCGCAGCATCTCGCCGTGATGCGCGCGGCCTTCGCCGGAAAGCAATGCATGCAGCGTGAACACGCCCGAGTAACTGGCTTCGCGAAACGACAGCGGCGCCAGCGCATGCGTGCCCCACCCGAGCGCGCTGACCACGTGACCGAAATGCCTTACGGCGGCAAACGATGCGTCGAGCGTCGCCCCGCCGACCGTATCGACGACCAGATCGAAACCCGCGCCGTCCGTCGCCGACTGGACATATTGCTCAACCGCCTGGGCCCGGTAATCGATTGGCGTAGCACCCAACGCCTCCACCACGCTGCGGTCGCGCTCGCTAACTGTCGTAAAAACTTTCGCACCGAGTGCGAGCGCCAACTGCACGGAGACATATCCAACCCCGCCCGCCCCGCCATGGACGAGCACCGTTTGCCCTGCCTGCAAATGCGCGCGATCGACAATGCCCGAATACGACGTGATGAAAGCAAGCGGCAGCGCGGCGGCTTCACGCATCGAGAGATTTGACGGCATCAAGGCCAGCAGGTCGGCATCGACCGATACATATTGCGCCAGCGAGCCTTGCAGGCCGCCCACGCCGCCCGTCATTCCGTATACCCGATCGCCCGCCTTGAACCTGCCGACACCGTCGCCCACCACCTCGACGACGCCCGCCATGTCGATGCCCAACACCGCCGGCAACGGATGTTTCGCGTGCCCGGCGGCGCCGGCGCGGATCTTGGTATCGAGCGGATTCAGGCCGCTCGCGCCGATGCGCACCAGCACCTCACCGCGCGCCTGCTCGGGGCGCGGCAGTTCCGTGAGTTCGAGCGGGCCACCGTGCTGCTTGAGAACGAGAGCTTGCATGGACATGACACTTCCTCCGCGATAGGTTGTGAACGAGTCGAAACGAGCATAGTCCTCCGTGCAAATCGGCATGTAAACCGACACTTCTGCACGGCTCGCAAACAAAAATACCCGCTTTCGGCTGCAAAAGTGTCGCCGCGCAGCCACCATCCCAGCGCACACTCCTCACTTCTTCGCGCCGCTTTTTCCGAAGCGTTCCCACCATCCACTGCGTCGCCGAGGGTCATCACTCCCGCCATGACTCGCAGACACGTGCTGCACGAGCTTTCGCGCGGCATCGGTTGCAGGTGCGGGTTTACCTTCGTTTGACTTACGGAGACAGCCCCGTTTACTGGATGGACGCAAATTGAACCTCTTCATGCGTCTTCATTTACTTTGTTCAGCTGAATAGTGTTCTGAGATCGTCTTCCACTGTGTCTGGAGGTGTGCCATGGTTAGTGTGTCCAGTAGCGCCATCGACGAACTAAAAACCGCGACCCGAGGCCAGCTTCTGCTGCCCGGCGACGCGGGTTTCGATCAGGCCCGCAGCATCTGGAATGCGATGATCGACCGGCATCCGGCGATGATCCTGCGTTGCGCCGGCGTGGCCGACGTGCGCCGTGGCGTAGCGTTCGCGCGCGACAACGATCTGCCGCTGGCGGTACGCGGCGGCGGCCACAACATCGCCGGCACCGCGCTGTGCGACGACGGCCTCGTGATCGACCTGTCACCGATGAAATCGGTACAGATCGATCCGGCAGCGCGGCGCGCGTATGTCGAGCCTGGCGCTACGCTCGGTGATTTCGACCACGAAGCGCAAGCGTTCGGGCTCGCCACCCCGCTCGGCATCAACTCGACCACCGGCGTGGCGGGTCTGACGCTCGGTGGTGGGTTCGGCTGGCTGAGCCGCAGATACGGCATGACCGTCGACAATCTGATTTCAGCGGACGTGGTCACTGCCGACGGAGAACTTCTGCACGCCAGCGCCGACTCCCATGAAGATCTGTTCTGGGCGATTCGCGGTGGCGGTGGCAATTTCGGTGTCGTGACGCGCTTCGAGTTCGCGCTGCATCCGGTCGGGCCGCTCGTGTACGGTGGCCTGGTTGTGCTGCCGTTCGACCAGGCAAAGAGCGCCCTGCTCCAGTACCGTACGGCGGTGGAACAGATGCCGGAGGAACTGAGCGTGTGGCCCGTGGTACGGCTTGCGCCCCCGTTGCCGTTTCTGCCGCCCGAGGCGCACGGCAAGCCGGTGATCGTGTTCGCGATGTGCTACTCCGGCCCCGTCGAAAACGGTCCATCCGTCGTGGAGGTTGTGCGCGGCTTCGGCACACCCGTCGGCGAACATCTTGGGCCGATGCCGTACGCCATGTGGCAACAGGCGTTCGATCCGCTGCTCGCGCCGGGCGCTCGTAACTACTGGAAGTCGCACAACCTCGACAAGATATCGGACGGCCTCATCGATGCCCTGCTCGATGCGATCGGCACGCTGCCGTCGCCGCAATGCGAGATCTTTCTCGGGCAGATCGGCGGGCAGACGTGTCGGGTGCCGGTCGACGCCACAGCCTATTCGAGCCGCGACGCGCTGTACGCGATGAACGTGCACGGCCGTTGGGACGACGCGAACGACGACGAGCGCTGCGTTGCCTGGGCCCGCGCGTTCTTTGCCGCAGCCGCACCATTCGCGCTAGGCAGCGTGTACGTCAACTTCATGACGCAGGAGGAAGGCGGCCGGGTGGCCGATGCGTACGGGCCGAACTATGAGCGCCTCGTCGCCGTCAAGAATCGTTACGACCCGCACAACCTGTTCAGCCACAATCAGAATATCCGCCCGGCGGCTTAGAGATTGGGGGTGCGGTGTCAAACGCCGTGCCCCTTGTGCGAACGTCCGCGCATCACGACTGTCTGACACACGAGCCGTGGCGTCAGGCACGCTAAATGCTGGTTAGGAGGCGTACGGGCTGCCGGCATGGGAGCTGCCGGTGTCACGGCACTCACTGTTCAAATAGGAAATGCAACCTCCATCACGCACAAGGAGAACGATCATGCGCAGACGACATTTCATCATGACCACCGGCGCAGCTTTGGCTACGGCCGGTTTCGGCCTCGCCGGCTGCACGACCACGTCGCCATCCTCGGGCGCGTCGCCTTCGGCGAACGCCGGCAAGCGTGACTCGATCAACGCCGGGGTCGATTCCACCCTGTCGCGTCTCTACGCGAACGTTACCGGCTCGCGTGAACTGGTCGACAAAGCGCGCGGCGTGCTGGTGTTCCCGTCGGTGATTTCTGCGGGTTTCTGGGTCGGTGGGCAATACGGCGAAGGCGCGTTGCGCGTGGCCGGACGCACGGCGGGCTATTACAGCACCGTCGCGGGATCGTTTGGTTTGCAGATCGGCGCGCAGTCCAAAGCGCTCGTGTTTCTGTTCATGACGCAAGACGCACTCGACACCTTCCTCCACAGCCAGGGGTGGGCAGCAGGTGCCGATGCAACGGTCGCCGTGCTGAAGGTCGGCGCGAACGGCGCGGTCGATACCTCGACCGCCACCAGCCCGGTCGAAGCTTTTGTACTGACGAACGGCGGACTGATGGCCGGTGTATCGCTCGAAGGCACCAAGGTCTCGCGTCTGATGATCTGAGCAAGCGCGCCGGTTAGCGCGCTGTCCCGCAGTCAAACGGTCAAAGGGTGAAACGGTCCCGCAGTCACGCAACCGGCTGCGTGACACCGCCATCTGGCGGCGTCACCCGCGTCACGGTCACCGCTTTCCCCGCCTCACCCGTCACATTGACCGCACCGCTGTAAAATTCACCCGTTCTGCAATCCTGCCTGGCCACTGCGCCGCCCCTTGGTCACGACATTCATTTTGTCTGGCGCCTCGTGTCCCGCCATGCTTTTCACGCCCCTTCCGGCAGCGTGAACACGGCAATCGCAGCCGACAGTTGCCCGGTCTGGGCTTTCAACACATCGGCGGACGCGCTGGCTTCTTCCACCAACGCAGCGTTCTGCTGGGTCGTTTGATCCATGCTTGCCACAGCGATGTTGACCTGTTCGATGCCCGAGCTTTGCTCAACCGACGCCGCGCTGATCTCGCCCATGATGTCGGTCACGCGGCGCACCGCGTGCACCACTTCCTGCATCGTTTCACCGGCCCGGCCCACGTACTGCGAGCCGCCTTCGATCTGCGCGGCCGACTCTTCGATCAGCGTCTTGATCTCCTTGGCCGCCGCCGCGCTGCGCTGCGCGAGGCTGCGCACTTCGCCCGCCACCACCGCGAAGCCGCGCCCTTCCTCACCGGCGCGCGCCGCTTCAACCGCCGCGTTCAAGGCAAGAATGTTGGTCTGAAATGCGATCCCCTCGATCACACCGATGATGTCGCCGATCCGATGTGACGACTGCGAGATGCCACGCATCGTCTCGACCACCTGGCCCACCACTTCACCGCCGCGCGCCGCCGTCTCCGAGGCGTTGTGCGCCAGTTGACTGGCCTGCTTGGCATTGTCGGCGTTCTGCTTCACGGTCGCGGTGATCTGCTCCATGCTGGACGCGGTTTCGCCAAGCGCGGTCGCCTGCTGTTCCGTGCGGCGCGACAGGTCCGCGTTGCCGGCGGCGATCTCGTTGGACACTGTCGAAATCAGCGTGGCGCCACTGCGAATCTGCGTGATCGCTTGCGCGAGTCGATGCTGCATGCGCTGCATCGCGGCGAGCAGGCTGACGTTGTCGCCGGCTTTCGTCTCGACGACCACATCGAGGTCGCCATCGGCGATACGTGAAGCGATCTGCGCCGCGTAAGCCGGTTCGCCGCCGAGTTGCCGCAAGATGCTGCGCAGGATCACGCCGATCACAAGCCCGACCACCAGACACAGAATCAGCGCCGCGCCGACGTACTGCACGAGCGTGGTATAGAACGCGGCGTCGATATCGTCGGTGAACACACCGGTGACGATCGTCCAGTCCCACGGCTTGTAGAGCCGCACGTAGTTGATCTTCGGCGCCATCTGATCGGAGCCCGGCTTCAGGAACTGCAGGTGGATGAAGCCTTCGCCGTCGCGCTCGGCGAGATCCGAACCGTCCTTGAACACGTGGCGGCCCTTCGGGTCTGTGAAGCCGCTCATGTCCTTGCCTTCGAGATCGGCCCGCACGCCGTGCATCAGCACTTTCGCATGCGCGTCCTCGATCACGAGGTAGCCGCCGGCGCCGTCGTAGCGCATCGCGCGCAGGTCGGCCATGGCCGTGCGTTGCGCGTCGGCGAGCGGCATCGTGCCGGCCGCGGCGAGGCCGTTATAGCGATCCAGCACGCTGTAGGCCACGCTCACTACGCTTTTCAGCTCGGCCTGACGGTCGGCGATCATCGTGTCGCGCGTTTTGAACGCACCCCACAGGCCGATCGCCAGAATTCCCATACACATTACCGCTAGCGCGAGCCAAAGCCGCACTTTCAGGCGAAAGCGTTCCATCTCCGGATTCCTTTGTACTTATAGTCGGCGCCGCGCGGGCGCGGCACCGTAACTGTTCAGGTCAATCTTCGGAATAACGGCTGAGCGGTGGAAAACTTCAGCGTTTGTTTGATGCCTTCGTGTGTTGGCCTATGGGACGGAGCTTGATTGGCGCTGCTTGCCGGGGTGGCAGCCCCCAAACCTTCACTCGGCCGGCAGCGCAAGCGAGGCGACTTCGCAGCGCGGCCACTGCTGCAGCACCTCGGGCGCCAACAGCAACTTGGCCGCCCGCACCCCCGCGCCCATCACGATCTGAGCACGCTCCATGACCGCGGCGTCGACGAGAATGCGCCAGTCCTCCGGCAAGCCGAAGGCCGTAATTCCGCCGAACTCCATCCCGCTATGCTCCACGGCGGCCTCCCGTTTGGCGAACGAAAGACGCTGCGCGCCCAGCGCCGCCTTCACCGCGCCATTGATGTCCAGACGCAGCGAGCCCAGCGAGACCAGCGCCGCGTAATGCTCGGCGCCCTCCTTCTTGTAGCGGATCACAATCGTGTTGGCGCAGTCTTCCAGGCCGAAGCCATAGCGCGCGCTGAATTCGGCGGTATCCGACGCGTCGTCGCTAACAGCGAACACGGTCACGCCCTGGGCCGGCAAGTGCTCGACGACATGCGCCGGCAAATGCGCGCTCAATTGTTCTGCTGGAATGACGTCCAGTTGCTTGACGAGTTCGTGCGAGTGCATGGTGATAAAAGTGTGAAGGTCCATCGGCATTCTAACGGCACACCTGCTTGCGGCGTATTGCAGGCGCACGCCTGCAGCGCTTGTCGCTTGTCGCTTGTCGCTTGTTATAGTGACAGGCACAAGGTTTGCGAAAGGCGTCGATGCGCGGGCTGCATCAAGGCCACCTCGGGCCCCCTCAACGGCACGCACGCGGCGCGAGTATCCCATTGAGAAAAACGACCATGGACAGCGACACGCTTTCCGCCGAGAACCTCCAGTTGGTGGCCCGCAAGCAGGCCAATTGGGCAATCGGCGCTTTCAAACAGTTTGGCGAGGACCGCTGCGCGGCCATGGCCGCCAGCATCGCCTTCTATGCGGCATTCTCGCTCGCGCCCACGCTGGTCATGGTGATCGCCGTGGCCGGCTGGTTCTTCGGCGACGCTGCCGCGCGCGGCCAACTGTTCACGCACATTCACGGCCTGCTCGGCGACCAGGCCGCCGCGGGCGTGCAAACCATCGTCGAGAACGCCCATCACAGCGGCAGCGCCGGTGGTATCGCGGCCATCATTTCATTCTCGATGCTGGCGATCGGCGCCTCGGCCACCTTCTCGTCGCTCAATAGCGCACTCAACCTGGTGTGGCCGTATACGGGGCGGCGCTCGTCGAGCGTGATCGCGCTGGTACGCGTACGCCTGATTTCGTTCGGCCTGGTGCTCGGCGTCGCTTTCCTGCTGATCGTCTCACTCGTGCTCGATACGGTCATCACGTTCATCGGCAAGTGGCTGTGGGGCGACTCGCCGTATGTGGTGATCGGCAATCTGCTGCAACTCGGCGTCGGCTTGCTGGTGCTGGCGTTCGCCTTTGCCGGCCTGCTGAAGTTTCTGCCGGACGCCACGGTGCGGTGGCGCGATGCGTTCGTCGGCGGCGTCGTCGCAGCCGTGCTGTTCTCAGCGGGCAAGAAGCTGTTCGCGCTGTATATCGCGCACGCCGGGATGGCGAGTTCGTTCGGCGCGGCCGGATCGCTGGCCGTGCTGCTAATGTGGCTGTACTTCTCGGCTGCGGTGCTCCTGCTCGGCGCGGAGTTTTCGGCCGCGCGCGGGCGCATGCACGATCCGCGCGGCGGATGGGGCATGCAGGAAGAGTCGCCGCCCGGCAGCCGCGCCAAGCTCGCTTCGGTGCTGGCGGCATCGACGGTATCGGCCCATGCGGTACCTCGCGTGGAAGATCGCACATCGGCTGCTGCCGGGTTGGTGCCTGCTGCCGAAGCGGCTGAGGCCGCGACGCTTGCCGCGACCGCTCCGGCGTCGGCTTTGCCGCGAGAGCAAGGGCGAGAGAAGACTTCAGCGCGGGCGACTGCGGTCAAGATCGGCCGCACCGTCGTCATTGCCGAAGCACAGGCGACGCGCGCCGCCGCTGTCACCCTGGTCGAAGCGCGCCGCCAGGCCGTCGCGGCCGATCGCTACGTCAGACGGCATCCATGGACCTCGGTGCTGGTTGCTGCGGCGGCCGGGCTAGCGGTCGCTGCTGTGGCGCGCCGTAACGGCGGACGATAACGACCGTCGCGAGCGAAAGCTGAAGCGGGTACCACCCGCTCACAACGCACAATTCCTGTCTAGCGCGCCCGTCAAGCGAAACGCGGCTCTGCTTTTATATGGACGCTTCAAAACGGCAAGAACATCTAGACAACTACCTTACAACCTCCATTCAAACAAGTGTCTAAATTGAAGGTGCCGACGCCTTCACTGTTAACAAAACAACAATAATGCACGGTCAACGAATCAATATTGCGAAAATAGCAATAATCGTTAACGGGCTTTAAATACAAGGGTTTGCATCTTTTGTCGGTTTTTGGAGACAGTCTTTTTTTTCCAGTTCTTGCCGGTTGAGGCAGTGAGCTATTCTCCTTTCCGCAACAACAAACTAATCATCTGCGTGGAGAAATGGATGAAACGAATCGCCCTGTCTACCCTCTCGCTGGCGCTCCTGGGCGTCACCGGCGTAGCACATGCTCAAAGCAGCGTTACCCTGTACGGCCTGATCGATGAGTCGGTCCAGTACGTTCACAACACGCAAAATTCGGCTGGTAAGAATTCGAATCTGATCGGCATGTACGCCGGCAACCTGCAGGGCGATCGTTTCGGCCTGAAGGGCACGGAAGACCTCGGCGGTGGCCTGAAGGCAATCTTCCAGTTGGAAAACGGCTTCGACGTGAACTCCGGTAAGCTGGGTCAGGGCGGCCGCATGTTCGGTCGTCAAGCCTACGTCGGCCTGACGGGCGATCAGTGGGGCACGTTCACGCTGGGTCGTCAGTACGATCCGGTGGTCGACCTGGTTCAGCCGCTGACGGGTGACAACTACTTCGGTTCCACCTTCGCAACGCCGGGCGACGTCGACAACAACGACAACTCCTCGCGCACGAACAGCGCCGTCAAGTACACCTCGCCGGTGTGGAGCGGCTTCCAGTTCGAAGGCATGTACGCATTCGGCGGCGTGGCTGGTTCGACGGGTTCGGGCCAAACGTGGTCGGGCGCTGCAACGTACGCAACGGGTCCGTTCAGCGTAGCTGCAGGCTACTTCCGTGCTGACAACGGCAACACGCTGGCTAGCCGCACGGCTGGCACGCCGGCGACGGAAGGCTGGAACGGCAGCACGTCGGACGGTACGTTCGACGGCCAGGTCAACAGCTTCTACGCAACAGCCAAGTCGATCGGTATCGCTCAGGTCGCGGCGCAATACGTGACCGGCCCGTTCACGGTCAACCTGCGCTACAGCAACGCGCAATACAAGCCGGACGGCCTGTCGGGCTTCGGTTCGACCGAGAAGTACAACGTCGGCGGCGTGTACCTTGGCTACCAGGTCACCCCGGCTATGCTGGTGGGCGTGGGCTACGTCTACACGAAGGGTACGGGCGACACGAGCGCAACGTATAACCAGGTTTCCCTGGGCGGCGACTACAACCTGTCGAAGCGCACGGACATCTACCTGGTCGGCGCATGGCAACATGCAAGCGGCGAACAACGTACGTCGGCAACCACGGTGGGCGCAGCTGGCGCATCGATCGGTTCGTACGGCTACAACTCGGCTTCCAACCAGCAAGAAATGGTTAGCCTGGGCATCCGCCACAAGTTCTAATCGAATTTGACGGACTGCTGTAGCAACACGCAGTTGAAGACCAGCCACGGGCGATAAGCCTGTGGCTGGTTTTTTTTCGTCTGCGGGTTCTCGCGTACGCGGCTAATCCTGGCACCTGCAAATCACGCCGCGAATAGACGGACAGCCAGGCGCGCACTGCGCGTCCATCGTGATCATTCCCAGCAGGTGAGTTAAAAAAAGGCCGCCAGCAAGCCCTTAACAGGCTCGTGACGACCTTGATGTCATGCTCCCGACCCACGGGAGCCACGCTGAACTGCCTAGCGCCGCTGGGCCTTGCCCTTCTCCGCCTGCGCCAACGTCTGCGCCGGCTTCGCATCGAGCTCATGCTCCACGCCGTCTGCCCCCACCGGCGCGCGATGCAGCACCAGCGCACGCTCGCGCTGCAGCAGCGGCACATTGGGTGAATCCTGCCAGTCAGGATCGGGAATCTCGCCGAACACCTGACGCAGCCGCTCGCCCCACGTGCGGTGAATCATCTCGAAGTACGCATTGTCGTGATCGATCGAGACGAAGCGCGTGACGTGCAGCGAATCTTTCTCATACACCAGCAGATCCAACGGCAGCCCGACTGACAGATTCGAACGCAGCGTCGAATCCATCGAAATCAGCGCGCACTTGGCCGCTTCATCGAGCGGCGTGGACGGCGTCAGCACGCGATCGATGATCGGCTTGCCGTACTTGGCCTCGCCGATCTGGAAATACGGGTTCACAGCCGACGCTTCGATGAAATTCCCCGCCGAGTAGATCATGAACAGGCGCGGCCGGTTGCCCGCGATCTGGCCGCCGAGAATGAAGCTGCAATTGAAGTCGACGCCGAATTCCTGCAACGCCTCGGCTTCGCGCTGATGCACGCAGCGCACCGCGCGGCCGATCACGCGTGCCGCGTCGGCCATGGTGGGGGCGCTCCAGAGCGTGGGCTGCGAGGGATCAGCGGGCTCGGACAGCTCGTGCAGCACCGCTTGCGTGAGCGACAGATTGCCGGCGCCCAGCAGCACCAGCATGCGCTCACCCGGCAGCTCGAACACCGACATCTTGCGCGCGGTGCTGATGTGGTCAACGCCCGCGTTGGTGCGCGTGTCCGACAGGAACACGAGACCGTCGTCGACGGACATCGCTACACAGTAAGTCATAAGAAAAGGTACCCGCAAAAAAACGACAGAACAGCGCTATTGTAATGCGGCCCGCATGCGCCTTTCTCCGTATTACGGCGCACGCGGGCCTGATCTGAATAGCTATGCGGGCTGACGCTCATTCAAACCCTTGCCATGGCTGCCGGCAAGCCACCCTGCAATACGCCCCTCAAGGCGGCCCTGACAACCCATTTGGCCGCCTCCAGCGGCCGCTACTGCGAAAGCTGCCCGCTGACCGTGACGGACACCTTCAACTGCTCTTCCAGCCCGCCGATACGCCGCCCGCGCACCGGCGCGGCGGCTTCGTAGTCGCGCGCCACAGCGAGCCGGCAGTAGATCTCGCTGGCAAACGCGGCGTGCGTGACGTCGACGGAAATCCAGCCCTTGCCGTCGAGCCACACGTCGACCCATGCGTGGCTCGCGCCGTGCTCGACATCGCCGGGTTCGATGTAGCCGCTCACGTAACGCGCCGGAATGCCGCGCGCGCGGCAGCAGGCCAGCATCAGATGCGCATGGTCCTGGCACACGCCGTTGCCGAGCGCGAGCGCCTGGGCGGCCGTGCTGGTGACTTCGGTGATGCCGGGGTTGTACTTCACGCGCTGCAGGATCTGTTCGGACAATGCGATCAGATCGCTCGAGCTCGCAAGGCTCGGCACCGATCCGGCCAACTCGCGGATCGCCGCGTCGGCCTCGGTGAGACGCGTCGAGCAGGTGAAATGCTCGAGCGGAATCGGGCCGACGGCGTCGGGTAAGCGGCCGTCGTTTAACGGGAGCGTGTCGACTTCGCCCGCTACATGCAGACGGATCTCGCCATGCGGCTTGTTGATCACGAGCGTATGCAGCACATTGCCGTAGGCGTCGAAGGTCGCGTCGAGCTTGCCGGGCGCATCGATGCTCCAGCGCCGCACCACCTGCGAGGCGCCGCTAGCCGGCGTCAGACGCAGTTGCTGGATCGAATAATGGACAGTCGCTTCGTAACGATAGGACGTGTCGTGGCGGATCGTCAGGTACATAGAAAAACTCCGTCAGGCGACTGGCAACATCAGATAGGTACGCGCAACCAGATTGCCAAGCTCGAATACGCGAGCAAGGAACTGCGTCAGATAGGCGTGCAGGCCGGCTTCGAAAATCTGCCGGATGTCGGAATACACCAGTTCGGCGCGCAGCTTGCCGGCAAACCGCTCGCACTGGTTTGAGCCCGGCGTGCGCAGCATCGCCAGATTCGTGCAGACACCTTCGAGCGAAGCGAGCAGCGAACGCGGCATCTGCTGGTTCAGGATCATCAATTCGACCACTCGCGCCGGCGTGACGACATCGCGGTACACCTTGCGATAAATCTCCAGCGCCGACACCGAACTGAGAATCGAAGTCCAGTAGTAGAAGTCTTCGAGCTGGCGCGCGGCATCGCGTGAATTCGGTTCGACGTCGGCAAAACGCACGTCGAGAATCCGCGCGGTGTTGTCGGCGCGTTCGAGGAAGGTGCCAAGCTGCGTGAAGAAGAACGCGTCGTCCTGCAACGCCGTGCCGATCGTCACGCCGCGTGACAGGTGCGAGCGGAACTTCACCCACTCGAATAGCGCGCCTGGGTTGCTCGACGTCTGGTCGGACGAAGCGCGTTCGTTGAACTCAAGCCAGGTGTCGTTGATGGTTTCCCACCATTCGGTCGTCAAGGTGCCGCGCACGGCGCGGGCGTTTTCGCGCGCGGCCTGCAAACACGAGTGAATGCTCGACGGATTGGTCGCATCGGCCACCATGAAATCGAGCACGTGTTCGCGGGTCGGTTCATCGTAGCGCTGCGCGAACGCGGATTCGAGTTCGGAAATGCGCAGCACCGAGCGTTGCGCGCGCGCCTCCTGTTCGGGCGTCTGCGGCAACAGCAAGGCCTTCAGGTTGATGTCAAGCATGCGGGCGGTGTTCTCCGCGCGCTCCATGTAGCGGGCCATCCAGAAGAGGTGATCGGCGGTTCGGCTTAGCATGACGGCGTTCCGTATCTGATGACGCGAGACCTTTGCAGAAGTAAAAGGCTCGCGCGGGTTATCCGTGTGCGCCGGCGGCGGTTTGACGCATCTGCCGGCGCGTTAGGTTGCGGCCGCGGTTGCCTGTAGGGCGACAGGCGTTGCTGCGTGAATTGCCACATGAGCTGCCACATGAGCTGTTACAGGCGCAACCGCATTGGCAACCGCGTCAGTCGACCATCCACGTATCTTTGGTCCCGCCTCCCTGCGACGAATTGACGACGAGCGAGCCCTCCTGCAACGCCACGCGCGTGAGACCGCCCGCGCACATCGTCACGCTCTTGCCGGACAGCACGAAGGGGCGCAAATCGATATGGCGCGGCGCGATGCCCGCTTCGACAAAGGTCGGACACGCGGAGAGCGCGAGCGTGGGCTGCGCGATATACCCCGCGGGCCGCGCAATCAGGCGCTCGCGGAACGACTCGATTTCGGCCTTCGTCGACGCCGGCCCCACCAGCATCCCGTAGCCGCCCGCGCCGTGCACCTCCTTCACGACCAGCTCCGGCAGATGCGCGAGCGTGTACGCAAGATCGTCAGGCTTGCGGCACTGGAACGTGGGCACGTTGTTGAGGATCGGCTTCTCGCCGAGGTAAAACTCGATCATTTCCGGCACGTACGGATAGATCGATTTGTCGTCGGCGATGCCGGTGCCCATGGCGTTCGCGAGCGCTACGCGTCCGGCGCGATACGCGGTCAACAGACCCGGCACGCCCAGCGCCGAATCGTTGCGGAAGGCGAGCGGATCGAGAAAGTCGTCGTCGACGCGGCGGTAGATCACGTCGACGCGCTTCGGCCCCTGCGTGGTGCGCATGAACACGTAGTTGTCGTCGACGAACAGATCCTTGCCCTCCACCAGTTCGACACCCATCTGCTGCGCGAGGAAGGTGTGCTCGAAATAGGCAGAGTTGTACATGCCCGGCGTGAGCACCACCACGACCGGATCGTCTACACCTTCAGGCGCCACCGAGCGCAGGGTGTCGAGCAGCAGATCGGGATAATGCGCGACCGGCGCAATGCGGTTCTGCACGAACAGTTCGGGGAAAAGCCGCATCATCATCTTGCGGTTTTCGAGCATATAGGACACGCCCGACGGCACCCGCAGGTTGTCTTCGAGCACGTAGAACTCGCCCTCGTCACCCGCGCGCACCACGTCGACCCCGGCGATATGCGCGTAAACACCAAGCGGCACGTTGACGCCCTGCATTTCAGGCCGGTATTGCGCGTTGGTATAGACCTGTTCGGCCGGCACAATGCCGGCGCGCACGATGTTGCGATCGTGATAGACGTCGTGGATAAACAGATTGAGCGCCTGCACCCGCTGGCGCAATCCGGCCTCCAGCGTCTGCCATTCGCTGCGCGGAATGATGCGCGGAATCAGGTCGAAAGGAATCAGCCGCTCGGTGCCGGACAAATCGCCGTTCACCGCGAAGGTGATACCGACCCGGCGAAACAGCAGGTCGGCTTCCGCACGCTTGCGTGCGATCGCCTCATTGCCCTGCTTCACCAGCCACCGCTCAAAGCGCGCGTAGTGTGGCCGCACGGAATCGTCATAATGACGCATCTCGTCATAGCATCGCATGTCACGCCCCGCTCTTGTTGTCGGATAGAAGGCGAATGCGCTGCGCATTCGGTGTTCGACAAACGTTCAAGCAAGCGCTATGCCATTGAGCTTTTTGCGTGCAAAACACGGTGCATGCACGCTAAGAGCGCATCCCGACCGGCATGGCCTCGTTGCCATCGTACTGCGGCGGCCCATGATGCGCTAGTACGGTGCATCGGGGCACCGCGGCGGGCGGCGGCGAGTTCGCCAAACCCCAGCAGACGCGCATAAAAAAATCCCCGCGGATTCGCATCCTCGGGGATTCGGACAACTCGCACTGCGGGTCAGCTCAAACGTTAACGACGGTTAAAAGCGGACGGTTGAAAGCCGATGGCGAACAACGCACCGTTAAAACCTTTACTCAAAAACCGCCGTAACGCATGAAGCGCGATCAGCCTGCTGCTGCGTCTTTCAGCTTCTTCAGCGGACGTGCCTTGATGCGCACGCTAGCCGGCTTGGCCGGGAACCAACGCTCTTCGCCCGAGAACGGGTCTTTGCCGAAGCGCTTCTTCTTCGCCGGCACAGCTTGCACGACGATCTTCAGAAGACCCGACAGCGTGAATTCGCCAGCGCCCTTCTTGTGCACAGCGCCGAGGATCGTGTCTTCGAGCGCGGCCAGCACAGCCTTGGCAGTCTTCGGTTCCACAGCGGCGCGTTCAGCGACGTGTGCAGCCAGCGAGGCCTTCGTGAAGGTGTCCTTGATCGGCGACGGAGCGCTGGAAGCCTTCACGGCGACCTTCTTAGCTGCGACGGCCTTCTTCGCAGGAACAACTTTCTTTGCAGCAACCTTCTTGGTCGGTACCGGGGCAGCAGCCTTCTTGGCCACCTTTTTTGCGGAAGTCGGCATGTTTCTCCTACCTGTAGTGGTCAGTGATTTGCACGAAGCGCACACGGTATGTGCACGCTTCAACGCCGGATTCTACAAGCGCTAATACGATTTGCGCGACTCTTTTGTGTATAACAGCGAAGGTTTGTTGCGTGGCGCAGACTGCGCAACACATTTTGATCCTTGTTTTAGCGGGTAAACGTGCGTCGGCGTGCGTCGGTCTGGTCCGTAACACCAACACGTAACGTGCGTTACAAGCCATTTCGATGCATGAATAGAGGCACTTTCGGTGCAGGGCGATGCCCTGCGGATGGCGACTCGATGGCCCGGACGCGTCTCACCGACACGTCAGCCATGCCGATTCACGCGGCGGAAAAAACACGCCCCCTGCAGCGAAAGTCTCTGCAGGGGGCGGCTAACGTTGCTCTGCGACAGAAAATCGCAGGCCGTTTCAACGCGCGATCACGGCCGGCTGACGTGCTTCAGATCGTGCTCGCTCTCCTTTACATGAGCCCAGTACTCGTCTTCGTCGCGCGCCATGCCAAGTTCGCCGTTGCGATAGGCGATCGCCAGCGCCAGATTGGCTTCGGGTAACTCCGCATTGGCCGCGCGCGTCAGCCATTGCAGCGCCAACGTGTCGTCATGCGGCAGCGTCATGCCGAAGCGGTACTCGTTGGCGAGCTGGAATTGCGCGAGCGGCACGCCCGCTTGCGCCGCCTGTTCCAGCCAGTGAATCGCCATGGCTGGATCACGCACGACGCCGTAACCATTGCGATAAAGCGTCGACAGATCGTACGCGGCCTGGGGATCATGAAATGCGGCTACGTTCAACCAGCGGCGGCTTTCCGCATAATCCGACTCGATGCCGGGCAGTCCGCGCAGCAGCAGATGTCCGAGCGTGGCCTGCGCACCCGGCACACCGTCGAGCGCAAGTTGACGGTACAAGTCGACGCCTTCGCGCCGCTCGTCGAGTTGCGCCGAGTTCACCAGCACGTCGGCGAGAGCCTCGCGCGCCACCGCATTGCCAAACGCCGCGGCGAGGCGCAGCCGCCACATTGGCCACGCCGCGTGCGTGGCCGTGCCCTGCATCCGCCAATCGTCGATCTGCACGTTGGAGACGGGCGTCGCCACGCGCGTGGCCGCGACCGTGGCGAGCGTACCGGCAGCGAGGGCGACAGCCACTGCGACGGTCACCGCCACGGCCGCCGGCTTCAAAGTGAAGCGCGCCGTCATTGGTTGAGGTTCACCGAGTAGACCGCGAGCCCCTTGCCGCTGCCGTCTTCGGTCTGGAGCTGGGTGACGTTGGTGACGCCGTAGGTTTGCGCGAGCGCCACCAGGTTCGGCGCCGCCTTGAACGTCACCTGCCCGGCCGTCGCCACTTTCGTGAAGCGCCAGCTACGATCGCTGCCGTTGCTCGCCGCCTTGATGGCTTGCACCTTCTTGATGTAGGCGATCAGGACGTCGCGGCTCGCATCGGGCGACGCGTAAATCGTCTTGCTGCCGTCCAGCCCTGGGAAGTTGCCACCGCCGCTCGCGCGATAGTTGTTGGTCGCGACGATAAACGACTGCGTATCCGAGATCGCCGCGCCCCGATAGGTCAGGTTGCGGATCCGGCTGCCGACTGCCTGCGTCACGTCGATTTCGTAGCTGAAGTCCTTCGACGTGATCATGTCGAAGTTATAGCCGGGATAGGTGCTGACCAGCGCCTGCGCCGCCGTGTTGGCCGGATCGATCTTGTTGAAACGCTTCGCCGCGGTTTCGAGCCAGGCCTTCAGATCGGCGCCCGTCACCTTCACCGCGTAGATCGTGTTCGGGTACAGGTAGAGGTCGGCGGCGTTATTGATCGCGACGTTGCCCTGTGAGACATCCGTGAAATCGTTGCCACCGCCAAAGCCGCTCTTGAACGGCGCGCTCACCGACAACACCGGAATGCCCGCATATTGCGGCAGATTCGCGCTGATGTAGTCCTGCACGTAGGCCGCCTGCGCCTGGTTGACGATCTCGATGGCCGAGACGTCGCCCACGTCGGCGAAGTAGGTGGTCATGCGGAAATCGGTCGTGCCGATCGGCGTTTTCACATAATTGATGGTGGCGCTGTGTTCGGCCGCGATCGCCTGCGAGATCGCCGGATCGACCGCCACGTAGCTGTTATCCGTATTCTGGATCGAGCGTGCTTCCGCTGTGCTCGAATTGCGGTCCACCGTCCACGTGCCGTTCGTGTAGTTCAGCGCGAGTTTGATCACGCCGAGATGCTTGCCCCAGAAATTCGCCATCACGGTCGGCACGCCGTTGACGGTGCCTTTCACCTTGTCGACGCCCGGCAGACTGAATTGCGTGACGGTGCTGTTCTTGTCGGGGAATACCTGGTGCGAGTGGCCGATCAGCATCGCGTCGATGCCGGGCACCTTCGAAAGATAGTAGCTGCCGTTTTCCATCGACGGCGAATAGGTCGAATTGTCGAGCCCCCCATGCGACATGGCGACGATGATCTGCGCGCCCTTCGCCTTCATTTCCGGCACGTACTTCGACGCGCTTTCCACCAGCCCCTGCGTGTAGACGTTGCCGTCCAGCCAGCGCTTGTCCCACGCCATGATCGCGGGCGGCGTAAAGCCAATCACGCCGATTTTCACGGGTGCGCTGACGGTCTTGCCGTCTGGCGTGGTAGCCGTCAGCGTGCGCTCGAGAATCGTGTACGGCTTGAAAATCGGCTGCTGCGACTTCGCGCCGAGCACGTTGGAGAGCACCAGCGGAAAGTTCGGCCCCGCGCACGCCGGTTGCGACGCCACCGGGCTCATGTTCGGCACGTCGAACGCGCTGCCGGTTACTTGCGCGAGGAACGGCAAACCGTAGTTGAATTCGTGATTGCCGATCGTGCCCGCGTCGTACTTCAGCAGGTTCATCACCTTGTAGACGCCGAGCGTCGTTTTGCAATCGATCGGCGCAACCTGCGCCTGGTAGTCGGCGAGCGCGGTGCCCTGGATCGTGTCACCGTCGTCGAGCAACATCGTGTTCGGGAATTCCTTGCGCGCCGCCGCGATCAGCGTGGCCGTGCGCTCCAGACCGAGCGACTTGTCTTCGGCCAGCTTGTAGTAGTCGTAGCTGAGGAGATTGGTGTGGATGTCGGTGGTTTCCAGCAACGCGAGCGTCGCCTTCGTGCCGTTCGCCACCTGCGGCTGCGACTGCGCTGTGTCAATGTCGCTGCTGCTGCACGCCGTGATGCCGATCGCGCTCGCCACACCCAATCCAACCAGGGCGCCGACCGCGCGAAGCCTGCGCATCCTCTTTGCTGCCATAAACGTCACTCGCATCCCTACTGCCCTCCGGTTTGTTGTGTTGTCGTGCCGGTCCATCCGGGCCGGCGTTGCATTACAAACAATTACAGAGGCGCAAGGGTACGGCTGCTTTGTGACACTGATTTGTATGGCGTTAGACAGGCTTAAGTAATATTCGCGCGCTTCAGGTCGTCACTGCGCGAGGCGCGGCAGAATATCGGCGAGCTTCGTGAGTGCCGCGTCGATATGTTCGACGGCGATGCTGCCGTAGCCAAACATCAAGCCGGGCTGCGGTTTGACGCGCTGATAAAACGGCGCGAGTCCATACAGACCGATCGATGCTTCTCGCGCGGCGCTCACCAGCCTCTCCTCGGTCAACGGCGCGTTCAGATGTGAGGCCATGTGAATGCCGGCGGTCGGCACGATCGGTTCGAACCACGGCGCGAGATTGCCCTGCAGATGCTTCAGCAGCATCGCGCGGCGCGCCGCATAGGTCTTGTGCATGCGCCGCAGATGCTTGGCGAAGTCGCCATTGAGCATGAAGGTCGCGAGCGCGGTTTGGGTGAGCGTGCAGCCGTGGCAGTCGGCGATCTGCCGGGCCTTGAGGAGCGGACCATGGAGCGAGGCTGGCGGCACCACATAGCCGACCCGTAGTTCCGGAAAAATCGTCTTCGAAAACGTGCCCACGTAGGCGACGAGACCGGCGCGGTCGAGACTTTTCAGCGGCTCCATCGGCCGGCCTTCGAAGCGGTACTCGCAGTCGTAATCGTCCTCGATGATCACGGCGCCGCGTTTTTGCGCCCATTCGAGCAGCTCGACGCGCCGCTCCAGACTCATCGGCATGCCGAGCGGGAACTGATGCGAGGGCGTCACGTAGACGAGCCGTGCCTTGTCCGGCAGCTTGCTCACGATCAGGCCTTCTGCGTCCACCGGCACCGGCACCACGCGGGCACCCGTGGCCGTGAAGCATGCCCGGGCCGGCGGATAGCCGGGGTCTTCGAGCGCCGCGATTTCGCCGGGCCGCAATGTGATGCGCGCGATCAGATCGAGCGCGTTCTGGGCGCCTTGCGTGACGATCACGTCGTCCCAGTTGCTCGCGACCGCCCGGTTGAACGCCAGGTAGCGCGAAATCGCGAGGCGCAATTCCTGCTCGCCGGCTGCGTCGCGATACGTGCCGGGACCGCGCGATTGCACACGCAATGCGTGGTTCACGCAGCGGCGCCAGACGTCGAAGGGGAACCGCGATTTGTCGGTCGCGCCGCCCATGAAATCGTGCGGCGAGGCCACCGTGGGCCGTGGCAACGGCAAGATCTCGGGCATCTGCTCCCACAGTGGCTGGGCGCGCGCCGCGGCTTTCGGCTTTGCCTTGGCCCGCTCGCGCGCCGACTCGGCGGCCAGTGCATGCGACGAGCGCTCCACCGGCAGACGCTCGAGGCCGTCGGCGACGAAGGTGCCCGAACCGGCGCGGGTGCTCAGATAGCCTTCAGAGAGCAACCGTTCGAACACATCAAGTGTCGTTTTGCGCGAAACGCCCAGTTGCGTGGCGAGATCGCGCGTGGATGGCAAGCGCGTGCCGCCGGCGAGGCGCCCTTCGAGAATGCCGGCACGCAACTGCCGGTAGATCTGTCCGGACAGATCGTGACGCCCTTCGACCGCGATATGGATTTCCATCCGAGTGGTTACCTAAAATATCCAGAAAATGGTTATTCCGAAAGACCAATGCCAACCGTAAGCTTACCGCCGTCGCCGCCATCGGAGCGGACACTTACCAGACATTTACCGGACATTCACGACAAGGAACAGCTCATGCAATCCCGTCTCGACTTCTACAAGGCCAGCCCGAGCGGCACCCGCGCGATGATCGCGCTCGAAGAAACCATCGGCAAAAGCACGATCGACAAGCAGTTGGCGGAACTGGTGCGAATTCGCGCGTCGCAGTTGAACGGCTGCGCGTTCTGCCTCGATATGCACGTGGCGGACGCCCGCAAGCACGGCGAAACCGAGCGGCGTCTGGCGACGGTGGCGGCGTGGCGCGAAGCACCGTTTTTCACCGAGCGCGAGCGCGCGGCGCTCGAATGGACCGAATCGGTCACGCTGGTCGCGCAAACGCGTGTACCGGATGCAGTGTGGGAAGCGGTGAAGCCGCACTTCTCAGAACAGGAGATCGCCGACCTGACCTTGTTGATCGTTGCGATCAACGGCTGGAACCGGATTGCGGTGTCGTTCCGGAAAATGCCGGAGTAAAGGCGCGGAGCAGGTACGCTGACGCGCGAGCAAGCGCGGCGCAGCGCAGCGCAGCGCAGCGCAGCGCATAAAACGCAAAATGGCGCGCCCCTGTCATACGGGGGCGCGCCATTTTTATTGTGTTGCGGAGCGTAGCAGACGCATGGTGTCGAACAGCCGGCGCGTACTTTCTTGCGGCCGGCCAGTGCTCCCGTGCGAACTGCGCTTACTTTCCTGCGGTACGCGCCGCGTGAGCAGCGTGTGGGCGCCGCTTTACACGTCGCAGCAGATTACTCCGCCACCGCGCCGCTCAATGCAGCAGTTTGCCGCGCGTTCTCACGCGCTTCGTCGCTGCAACGCTGATGTTCGCGCGAGAGCTTGCGCATCAGCGGCAACAGCAGCACGGCAACCAGCGCGCCCACGGCCGCGAGCCAGCCCAGGCCCGTAAACAGCTTGGTGTAGAGCGGCAGCGATTCGAGCGGATCCATATCGCCCGCCGGCATCTGCGCGAAGTTCGCTACCACGCTGCCCAGATACTGCGACACGCCGGTTGCGACAAAGTAAGCACCCATCATGAAGCCGCTCATCCGCGCCGGCACGTAGCGCGCGATCATCGCGAGACCGAGCCCGCTCACCAGCAATTCGCCGAGCGAATACAGGCCGTAGCCGCCCACCATGAACCACGACGACACGCGCCCGTTCACCGCGTAGTTGCCGCTCGCCGCATACACGAAGAAGCCGGCCGCCACCACCGCGAAGCCGAACGCGTACTTGACCGCCACCGGCACGTCCTTGCCGCTCTTCGAGAGCTTCGTATAGAGCAGCGCGAGCACCGGGCTCAGCAACATGATCCAGATCGGATTGAGCGCCTGGAACTGCGCGGCGCTCCACGTAAACCACGTCTGGCCGAACAGAATGAAACGCGGGTCGACGTTGCGCAGCGCGAACAGCGTGAGCGACGTCGACATCTGCACATAGAACACGAAAAACAGAATCACCTGCGCGGTCAGGATCAGCGCGGCAACGAGACCCGAGCGCTCCGCGCGTTCGCACTTCATCAGCATGTAGCCGAAAATCGCCAGAATCGCGACGCCCGCCGTGTACACGCAGGCCACGGCAATCGCCTTGTGTTGCAGCACGAACATCGTTACCGTGCCGAGCGCAATACCGCCCAGCGCGACCGCGCCGACGCGCTTCCAGCGAATCGGTTCGGCGTCCGGCGTGGAGCCGATATGCGCGAGCGTGCGGAACATGATGAAGTAGTTCAGCACCGACAGCAGCATGCCCGCGCAGCAGACCGCAAATGCCGTGTGCCAGCCCCAATGGTCCTTGATCCACGGCGTTGCGAGCATCGACGCTGTCGAGCCGATATTGACCGCCATGTAATAGATCGTGAATGCGCTGTCGATGCGCGCGTCGTCGCCTTCATAGATACGCCGCACGAGATTCGCGGCATTCGCCTTGAACAGCCCGTTGCCCACCACGATCACGCCGAGCGACGCGTACATGTAGCTCAATTGCTCGTTGGGCAGCGCCAGCATGAAATAACCGGCCGCCAGCACGCAGGCGCCGAAGATCATCGTGCGGCGCGCGCCGAGAATCTTGTCGCCGATCCAGCCGCCGATCGACGGCGATGCGTACACCAGCGCCGTGAACGCCCCCCACGTGAGGGTGGCGTGGCTGTCGGTGAAGTTCAGCTTGTCGATCATGAACAGGACCAGCAACGCGGCCATCCCGTAGTAACCAAAGCGCTCCCACATCTCGATCAGAAAGACCGTCGAGAACGAACGGGTCTGCGAGACCGGTGCGCCAGGGGGATTGGACGAATTCATCATGTACCTCGTGTTCTTACGGTTACGGCGGCGCGTGGGCTGGCCACGCGGCGCAAAAAACTGGATCTGGAAAAACGCTCAGCGGACCATGCGCGGCGCACGCATCGGCCTATGCCTGCGCATGGTCAATGGCGTGTTCATCTACACGTACATCTGGAAACTGAGTTGCGCGCTCATCTGCAAACCAGGTTGCAAACTGAGGCGCCAATACCAGCAGAAAAACCAGGGGATGGGATAGAGGCCCGCCACGCGATGCGCCCCGCAGGAAGCCCTCTGGAGGGACGCTGCGCTACATCGGGCTCGGGTTCCGGCAGGCGGAACAGGCTCAATGATAAAGCATCTCGGAAAACGGGGGTCCGGGGGCCGGCCTTCCGGCGGCCGGCGATTCGGGGGCCGGATGGCCGGCGTCCGACTACCCGGCGAGCGGCAGATGGCGGCCGGGCCAGGCGGCGGGCGCGAAGCCCGCAGCAGGAAAAATCAGCAGTGATAGTCATGTCCTCATGCCGGCCAGCGTTCGGATGGAACGTGCCGGACAATGCTCCGCCGCGCAGGATCGCTGCGCGCGGATTGAAAAACAGCGGCCAGCGTCGCGTGTGATACGAACACGTGCGCCCAACCGCCAAGCGGGCCCGATTCTGCAAATATAAGCACGGTTCGTCACTCAGGGAATTCACTGATACCACGCCAATTACCTGTTCTTACACGCCAGATCGCTTCGCCGTAAAGTCGCTTTTGATTGAAAATAGTCTTTGATGTCAGGCCTTTAACGTCCCCGACACTCAATCCGCATCAACACTGGCACCTTTATGCGCACTGCAGTCTTTACCGCATCCGCTTCGAGTTTCTCGTCGATTACCGGTCAAAACGGCGGGTGCGAATTTCGGTTCTGGCAACATAGAGCGTTGTCTCGAAAATGTGGTCCCTTGCACGACCGGACGCTGAACGGCCCGCCACCCCGGCCTGGACCGCAATCAAACCATATTTACTTATATCAAACAAATTTTGACGGGCTAATTTCCTCCTGCTATGGTCACGACAATTCAAAAGAACAACCCGGCACTCGAACTTGGGAGCAAGATCCGCGCGCTGCGCCAACGGCTTAAGCGCACGCTCGATGACACGGCAACAGCGGCGGGGATTTCCAAACCGTTTTTGTCGCAAGTCGAACGCGGTCTGGCATCACCGTCCATTACTTCGTTGGCCGGGATTGCCAACGCACTCGGGGTGACGGTGCAGTATTTCGTCGACACACCAAGCGAAGAACGCTCGATGTGCCGCGGCGATCAGTTGAAGTTTTTCGGTTTTGCGGACTCGGCCAATCTGTTTGCACGGTTGACCAATCTGACGGGCGGCCGTCAGCTCGAAGCGATCCTCGTGAGGATGCCGCCCGGGCAAAAACGCTCGGAAGTCACCACACATGCCGGTGAAGAGTTTATGTATGTGATCAGCGGCGAAGTGTCGTTGACGCTGGAAGGCAAGACGTTCGTACTGCACGCGGGAGACAGCGCGCATTACGAATCGACGGTGCCTCATAGCTGGGCGAATACCGCTCGTATCGAGACGGTGGTCGTCTGGGTGGGGACCCCGAGACTGTTTTAAAAAGCAGGCACCTTTTCCGGTTGATCCGACCAGGGTTTGCCTGCATTACCAAATGTAAGGAATCCTGCATGTCGCGTAACCCACACGAGCAACAAGGGCCGCCCCGGCCCGCGCAACGCGGATAACCGGGCGCCCTGGCGCCAGCGCGCTCTTCTTTCGACCTTTCCGGCGATCTCAACCGATGAAAAAACCGCTCGTCTACGCGACGGCGCTGACCGCGCTCGTCCTTACGTTTCAGCCCTCGGCCTTCGCCGTCAACGTACCCGCAGGTGTCACGCTCGCTGCCAGCCAGGAGATGACCCGCCAGGTGCCGGCCGAAACCGAATCGCTCGACCCCGCGCATATCGAGTCCTGGACCGGCGACACGATCTCGCTCGACATGTTCGAAGGCCTGACGCGCATCGACGCGGCCGGCGCGGTCGTGCCAGGCGTCGCGCAATCGTGGACGCGCACCGGGCCGGATACGTGGGTTTTCAAGCTGCGCCACGACGCGCGCTGGAGCAATGGCCAGCCGGTCACGGCCGCTGACTTCATCTATGCATGGCAACGCGTGCTCGATCCGAAGACAGGATCGAACTACACGGTGCTGGTCGAATTCGTGAAGAACGCCAAGGCGATTCTCTCCGGCAACGCGCCACTGACGAGCCTCGCCGCGCGCGCCATCGATCCGTACACGCTCGAAGTCACCACCGAAGTGCCCGCCGCCTTCTTCCCGCAACTGACCGCCATGCCGGCCATGGCACCGGTCAACCGCGCAACCGTTACCAAATTCGGCGGCGACTGGACCCGGCCGGGCAACTTCGTCGGTAACGGCCCGTATGTGCTGACCGACTGGCAGCCGGGCAATCGCCTCGTGGCAACCAAAAGCAGCACGTACTGGAATGCCAGCAAGGTCGTGATCACGAAAGTGACCTATCTGCCGATCGAAAACGACGAAACGGCGATGCGCATGTATCAGGCCGGCCAGTTCGACTACACGTACTCGATTCCGTCGGGCATCTACACGCAGGTCAGCAAGCAATTCGGCTCCGAGCTGAAAACCGGCCTGCAGATCGCCACTTACTACTACAGCCTGAACAACGAAGACCCCGCATTCAAGGACAAACGCGTGCGCCAGGCGCTGGCGATGGTGCTGGACCGCGACCTGCTGACCAAGCGTCTCACGGCCGAC
Organism: Paraburkholderia sediminicola; assembly: GCF_046027825.1. Taxonomy (GTDB): domain Bacteria; phylum Pseudomonadota; class Gammaproteobacteria; order Burkholderiales; family Burkholderiaceae; genus Paraburkholderia; species Paraburkholderia sediminicola_D. The sequence continues at coordinate 9,610 of NZ_JAQQDU010000026.1, read as the reverse complement.
GGCGAGGTGCCGATGTACGGCCTGATCGCCAAGGGCACGGAAGGCGCGAACGTCTTCACGCCTGACTGGGCAAGCTGGCCGATGGCCAAACGCGTCGACTACGCGCGCAACCTGCTGAAAGCCGCGGGCTATTCGGACGCGAAGCCGCTGACGTTCACGCTCACCTACAACACCAACGACCTGCACAAGAAGGTCGCGCTGTTTGCCACGTCGGAATGGCGCACCAAGCTTGGCGTAACCGCGAAGCTCGAAAACGTCGAACAAAAGGTCCTCTTCAAGCAACGCCACGACGGCAAGGTGCAGGCCTCGCGCGACGGCTGGTTTGTCGACTACAACGACGCCAACTCGTTTTTCGATCTGATCCGCTGCAACAGCGTGCAGAACGACCAGCGCTACTGCAACCCGCAAGTCGACAAGCTGGTCGATGAAGGCAACCAGCAGCTCGACGACGCGAAGCGCACCGCCTTGCTCACGCAGGCGCACGATCTGGCGATGAACGACTACCCGCTGGTACCGCTCTTCCAGTACTCGGCGGACCGGCTGGTCAAGTCGTATGTGGGCGGCTACACGTCGACCAATTACGTCGACCAGCGCGCCACGCAAGACATGTATCTGATCAAGCACTAAGCGGGAGCACCGTCATGCTGGCCTATGCGCTGCGCCGCACGCTCTGGGCGATCCCGACGATTCTCGCCGTGATCACCGCGTGCTATCTGCTGCTGCACCTCACCCCCGGCGGGCCGTTCGACACGGAGAAACACCTGTCGGCGGCCGTGCTCGCGAACCTTAACGCCAAGTATCACCTCGACGAACCGCTGTGGCTGCAGTGCCTCCACTACCTCGGCTCGCTGCTGCACGGCGACCTCGGTCCGTCGTTCCGCTATGCCGACTGGTCGGTCAACGATCTGGTGTGGAAAGCATTGCCGGTGAGTCTTGGCGTAGGCGGCGTATCGGTGCCGATCGCGGTCGTGATCGGCGTCACACTCGGCACGCTGGCCGCCGTGCGGCGCGATCGTTTCATCGATCACCTGGTCATGGTGCTCGGCAATATCGGTAACGTGGTGCCGCCGTTCGTGCTGGGTCCGGTGCTGGTGTGGATCTTCGCGATCCTGCTGAAGACTTCCGAAGGACAAGGCTGGCTGCCGGCCGGCGGCTGGGGCGAAGGCGAGTGGCGCTATCGCGTGCTGCCGATCGTGCTGCTCGTCATCATCAACGTCGCCGGGATCGCGCGCGTGATGCGCGGCAGCATGATCGAAGTGCTGTCGGGTAACTTCATCCGCACGGCACGCGCCAAGGGGCTGCCGGGCCGCACGATCGTCTTGCGCCATGCGATGAAGCCCGCGCTGATGCCGGTGGTGTCGCTGCTCGGCTCGATTTGCATTTCGTCGATCACCGCCGCCGTGGTCACCGAATCGGTGTTCGCGCTGCCCGGTCTAGGCCAACTGGTCGTCAACGGGGCGATCAACCGCGACTACACCCTCGTGCTGGGCCTCGTCGTGCTGACCACCGCGGTCGCCGTCCTGTTCAATCTGCTGGTCGATCTGGCGTATGCCTGGCTCGATCCGCGCATCCGGTACTGATCCATGCCCCGCTCAATTCAATCGACCGTCGCGGCGCTCGATCCGCTCGCGGCCATTGCGAAGGCGCCGCGTTCGCGCGGACCGCTCGCCACCGCCGCGCTGCGCTTCGTGCGCAATCGCGCGGCGTTTTCCGGCTTCGTCGTCTTGCTGCTGATCGTGATTGCGTGCGTGGCCGGTCCGTGGTTCCTGCCGAACAATCCGATCGATAGCGACTGGAGCGCCATCAGCCTGGCGCCGACGCTGCAAAACATGCACTGGTTCGGCACCGACGAACTCGGCCGCGATCTGCTCGCACGCACGCTGCAAGGCGGACGCGTGTCGCTGGAAGTGGGTCTGCTCGGCACGCTCGTGTCGGGGCTGATCGGTGTGGCGTACGGCACCACCGCCGGCTACCTGGGCGGACGCGTCGATGCGGTGATGATGCGCATCGTCGACATGATGTACGCGATCCCCTACATGCTGATCGCCATCCTGATGATGACGATGTTCGGCCGGGCGTTCTATCTGGTCGTGCTGACGATCAGCGCATTCTCGTGGCTCGACATGGCGCGCGTGGTACGCGGCCAGACGCTGTCGCTGCGTTCGCGTGAGTTCATCGACGCCGCCCGCGCCATCGGCGTGAGCTCACGTTCGATCATCGCGCGCCACATCGTGCCGAATCTGCTCGGTGTGGTGGTGGTGTATGCCAGCGTGACGGTGCCCAACATCGTACTGACGGAATCGGTGCTGTCGTTCCTCGGCCTCGGCGTGCAGGAACCGATGACGAGCTGGGGCGTGCTGATTCAGGACGGCGCGCAGAAGCTCGAATCGATGCCGTGGCTGCTGCTGTGCCCGGCGGTGATGCTGTGCGTCACCCTGTATTGCGTGAATTTCGTCGGCGACGGCCTGCGCGACGCATTCGATCCGAAGGACCGCTGACATGCCGCTACTCGAAGTCAAAGACCTGAGCGTGCGTTTCACGCGCCGCGAAGGCGCACCCGTCGACGCCGTGCAACGCGTGTCGTTTTCGCTCGAAGCGGGCCGCACGCTCGGCATTGTCGGCGAATCGGGCTCGGGCAAAAGCCAGACGGTGATGGCGCTGCTGGGCCTGCTGGCCGGCAACGGCAAGGTCTCAGGCGCCGCGACCTACCGCGGCGAGAACCTGCTGACGATGAACGAAGCCGAGCTGAACAGGATTCGCGGCGACCGCATCGGCATGATCTTCCAGGACCCGATGACCTCGCTCAACCCATTCCTGACGATCGAACGGCAGATGACGGAGACGCTGCAACTGCATCGCAAGATGTCGCGCCGCGAAGCGCGCCGCCGCGCCATCGAAACACTGGAAACGGTGCGTATTCCCGACGCCGCGCGGCGCATCAACATGTATCCGCACGAGTTCTCCGGCGGCATGCGGCAACGCGTGATGATCGCGATGGCCCTGCTCTCCGAGCCGGAAATCCTGATCGCCGACGAGCCGACCACCGCGCTCGACGTGACCGTACAGGCACAAATCATCGAGTTGCTACGCGAACTGAACCACGAACGCGGCACCGCGATCATTCTGATCACGCACGACATGGGCGTGGTGGCCGGCTTGTGCGACGACGTGATGGTGATGTATGCCGGTCAAACCGTCGAGCAGGCAAACGCCGCCACGTTGTTCGCCGCGCCGACGCATCCGTACACGATCGGCCTGCTGAATGCGCTGCCGCGCCTGACCGACGACGATGATCGTCCGCTGCAAACCATCCCCGGCAATCCGCCGTTGCCTGGCGAAGTCGGCGAAGGTTGCGCATTCGCGCCGCGCTGCGTGTATTGCAGCGATCGATGCCGCGAGTCGCGGCCGGTGCTCACGGCGTCACCTACGGCCGCTGATGCGTTGCGTGCTTGCCATCGGCCGGTGCGGGAAATCATGGAGGTACAACACGCATGAAGTCCACTTCCATTGCAAGCCAAGGCCAAAGTCCGGCAACGCTGTTGTCCGTCGACAATCTCAAGGTTCAATTCGGCGTGCCGCGCGGTGGCTTTCCGTGGTCTGGTAAAGCGACACTGCGCGCGGTGGACGGCGTGTCGTTCAGCGTGCGGCGCGGCGAAACCGTGGGGCTTGTCGGCGAATCGGGTTGCGGCAAGTCCACCTTGGCGCGCGCAATCATTGGGCTTGCGCCCGTGGCGAGCGGCAGCGTGCGCTGGCTCGACAACGAAACCGTGCTGACGGGCGCCCACCGCGATACCTCGCGTTTGCGTCGCGACGTGCAGATGATTTTCCAGGACCCACTGGCCTCGCTCGATCCGCGCATGACGATCGAACAGATCGTCGCCGAACCCTTGCTCACGCATGGCCAGGACATTGCCCGCGCCGACGTGCAGCGGCGCGTTCTGACGATGCTCGAACGCGTCGGCCTCAATGCCCAGCATCTGCGCCGCTATCCGCATGAGTTCTCCGGTGGCCAGTGTCAGCGCGTCGGCATTGCACGCGCGTTGATCGGCGAACCGCAACTGGTGATCTGCGATGAACCGGTGTCGGCGCTCGACGTCTCGATCCAGGCGCAAATCGTCAACCTGTTGCGCGATCTGCAGCGCGAGTTGTCGCTGTCGCTGCTGTTCGTCGCGCACGACCTCGCGGTCGTTAAGGCAATTAGCCACCGCGTGCTGGTGATGTATCTGGGACGTGTGATGGAGTTCGGCGACAAGCGCGACGTGTATGGCACGCCGCGTCATCCCTATACGCGTGCGTTGCTGTCGGCGGTGCCGGTGCCCGATCCGGTGGTTGAACGTGCGCGCCGTCATCTGCTGTTGCGCGGCGAGATTGCCTCGCCGCTCAGCCCGCCCTCCGGTTGCGCATTTCGCACGCGCTGCCCGGATGCGATCGAGGCCTGCGCCAGTGAGATTCCACAGCCTGTCACGCATGGCGCGAGCGCCACACGCGTAGCGTGCATTCGCGTAAGCGAGGCCTCATAGCACGTCCCCTTGGGACGTCGCTAAAGAGAACAGTCTGGCAATTTAGAACTGTATTCCCCGGCGCGGCGGGCCGTCGCGCCGTTGAATTCGTTCGCCCTGCCATCAGCGGGACGAACGATAAGCATGGACTGGCTAACCGCCGGCCAAAGACTTACCAAAATAACAGAGACGTACTACATGAAAGATAGCCGAACAAAAAACCGGTCAAAAAAAAATAGCACCGCCACCTTCTTCTACTGCGCATTCACCCTGCCCGCGCTGACCATCGGTGCGAGTGCCTATGCCGATGACTTCGTGTTGGAGTCCACCTCCGATACGACAAAAACTCAAACACTCGCGCAAACGTTTTCTTCTCCTACACAACGATCGCAAGCTTCGTCCGCCTCGCAAACTGCGCAATCCAACGCAGCCGGCAAGCGCAGAGCGGACCAGGGCGGTCAGGTGCGTAACGATCAGCCCGACACCACCAATGCCGTCGTCAACGCGGAAGCTGACCAGACGGTCACGCCGTCCACCCCGCAGTCGAGCCAGGCGGCGAGCAAGGGTTTTATCGCCGATAGCCATCTCAACCTGCAGTTCCGCAACTACTCTGACTACTTCCAGGCGCCCACCTCGATCTATCGTCACGCCTGGATTCAGGGCGCGCAAGCCAACTACGAATCAGGCTTCACGCAAGGCCTGGTCGGCTTCGGCGTGGATGCGTCACTGTTCGCCGCACTCAAGCTTGACGGCGGCAATGGCGCCGGCAACATGGTGCACGTCGGCAAGGACGGCGGCGGCTCGCGACAACTCGCCTGGGCTTACCCGGGCATGGTTGACATCAAGGGCCGTATTTCGGAAACGGTCGTGAAGTACGGTCTGCAAACCGTCACCAACCCGTTCATCGAACCGCACGACAACCGCGCACTGCCACCGACTTTCCTCGGCGTCTCGATGGTGAGCAACGATCTGGCGCATACGACGCTGGAGGCCGGCAGTTTCACCAAGGTCGACGCACGCGGTCACACGAACCTGACCAACCTGACCACCTCGTATGGCGGCACGCGTATCGACCGACTGACCTACGTCGGCGGCACGTGGCACTACGCGAAGAACGGCGAAATGGCGCTGTATGTCGACCAGGCGGACGACGTCTGGCGTCAGTACTACGGCTCAGTAGCGCAGTCGTTCGGCGCCCCGACCACCATCAAGTGGAGCGGCCTCGCGAATATCTACTCGACGCATGACACCGGCGCATCGCGCCAGGGGCATATCAACAGCAACGCGTACAGCCTGTCGGTCTCCGCGCAGCACGGCCCGCATGCGCTGCTGCTCGGCTACCAGCAGGTGCTCGGCGACCAGTTCTTCGACTACGTCAACGAGACCAACGGTATCTACCTGAGCAACTCGATGGACGTCGACTACAACGCGCCGCATGAGCAGTCGCTGCAACTGCGCTACACGTTCGACGGCAAATACGCCGGCGTGCCGGGGCTCAAGGCGATGTTGTGGGACGAGTACGGCTGGGGCGCGGATGCGTCGGCGGGTGCCGCGGACAATGCTTCGGCGTCTGCGCCGCTGCACAACCTGTACTGGAAGAACGGTGAACCAGTGCATGGCGACCATCACGAGTTCGGTTTCATTCCGAGCTATACGCTGCAAAGCGGCCGCTTCAAGGACACTAAGGTCACGTTCATCGCGATGTGGCACAACGCCTCGCGCTATTACTCCGACGGCAACAACATGGAGTATCGGCTGGTGGCGAACGTGCCGGTGAAGGTGTTCTAAGCCGGATCAGGTTCCTGGCTTTGTGCATGGGCGCATAAGAAGCGTTCAATTTTGCGTGCAGGTGTGCCGGCGGCACACCTGCACGCGAGTGTGGTCGGGGCGTGAGAAATCGGTAGAAAACCCTAGCCTCGGAATGCCGGGAATTGCTTGATATACGGTCTGGCGCCAACAACACAGCAACCTGGTAAGATTCCTGTTCTCAACTTGCTATCGATCACATGACGAACGACCAGCACATCTGGGTCGCCACACACCCATTACCCCTGAGCTTTTGCGCGGTGCCCTCGAAGTCGAACAAACCGACCGAGGGGTGATGCCGCATCGCCTGCCCGCCCGGGCTCGCGCGCAGTGCGCGGATCCTCAGTTGGCGATGGCCGTGTCGCAGCCCTCGGCAACGTGGAGCTCGTTAATCTCGGCTTCGGGGGTAGCGCTTTACTCGACCCCTTCACTGCTCGAGCCATGCGAGACACCCGCGCTGACTGGACCTCTACGGTCAACGGGATTTCGCCGATCTGCCGCTGCCCGATCAACTCCATCCGGATGGGCCCGCGCATCGTCGCATTGGAGAACGGTTCGCGAAGCTCGCGTTCGGCCGCTGCGGCCTCTTCTGCGTCGAGTGTTCAACACCATAACTGTTCGAAACGGTTCTGCGGACGTCACGAGGCCAGAATGTGAGAGTTAAACACAGTAGCCGATGCTAGTTCGAGTTTCGTAGGAGCTTCGAATTCTGCTTCCATAAAATCAAACATGGCAGGCGAAACCTCAAATGAAAACGTCTCGCCCTTTTCGGCGTTCCTTGCCATAACCCGACTGCGGCGTATGTCATGTGGTGCGGTGACGTAGTGAAGCTTGCTCGAAATGCCAGCGTCTCTGGCTTGTTCAGCAAACACCGAGCGATTTCTCGCTTTCATGAAACCGAGATCCAAAACGACGCTTCCCCCATTTTTCGCGATTTGCTCAGCGGTTCGCCAGATTTGACGCTCTCAGCGCTGTACCCGCTCCATGATCCAGCCTAAATTAATCGGGTCTGGAAGGTCCGGACCGTATAACTGGGCCATCCACTCGTCAATCGAGAAACGGGTGCCCTCGGATGCTGTCGCGAGCGTACGCGCGTAAGAGGACTTACCCGCGCCTTGCGGACCAAAAACAATGTGTATCTCTGCCATGAACCTGCCTTGCCCTTGTTGGTCGCCAAGATGGCGTATGGCACGTTACGCCATGAGGTGCAGCAGTCGACCCGGTTCGACGGCAAACGGTCGATTGAAACACCCGTAACCAGCCGTCCAAAGAAACAATCTACAGTTGTATCGAGCGAGTCGTGAAGTGCGCTATTCTTTATCTGCCTCTCGATAACCGTGGGTGGTGAAATGCTGACCCGTTTTCTTCGTCGCCGAGCAATCAGGAGCTATCTACGCCAGCTCTTGTATCTTCTAAGAAGTGACCACGGGATTGAAACGGGCGAGTCCTACACCGCCGGCCAGATCGTCGATACTTTGACGCGGCATGGCTTAAGCGTTCGCTTCGAGTACTACGCGATTGCGATGTTTGTTAGCGAGGAAGCCTACGAGGCTGCCCGTCAGCAACGAGGATGGGCCGGTGACTACAACAGTTTGCGCAAAGAGATCGCTTCGATGATCGCTGCAAACAGAGCACAAGTACACCCAACGGCGGCATTCTCGACTTACACAGGAAGTAATGGGACATCAGCGCATGAATGCCAAGGGCACCATGGTCATGATTGTGGTCACGGCGGAGGTTAGTCAACAATAACGCGCGCTTCCCGATGCGAAACGATATGTTGAGACCCGACCGGAACCTTCGTTTGCATCCGAATGCGGTCGTTCGGTTATCTTGCAGTCCTTGCGAACCAACCCTCTGAGAGCAGCTGTCGTGGCCCTCATGAACACGCTGCCATTTGGTGCGACAGCAACCAACGGGGCAAACGGAATTTGCGAAAGATCCCGCAAACATCCGCCAAGCATCGACGCGCCCGCGCTATCAATTCGACGGTTTGGCAACGAGCGTCTTCAGCGCGCACCTCCCGCAGAAGGGTAGTCCGGATCGTTGACAACTGACGTGTCAACGCCCTGCCACTTGAAGTAGTAGAAACCTATGACAATGCATATCACGCAGACCGTCAATGCTGTTCCGATTACTGCTTTAGTCCGACGATCCATGAACGAACTCCATAGTTAGCCGATCGCATTTAACGTCGCATTGTCGCCGAGGTCGGAGCAATTATCTACCGGCTGCTTTTCGCCGAACGCGTATCCATGCGCATTGGATAAGGCTGTGCGGGAAGTCAGCCCGCGTCAGGCACAAGTCGACCCTCAAGGGACCATCGGCTCGAACGTAAGCAGACGTTCGTGAATCAACCGCAGCAGTGCTTCGCCGACATCAAGGAAGCTTGAACGGCAACAAGTTTCTAAAAGACGACCACTTGAATACGGGTGTCAATCGATCGACCTATTGCCTGGTGCTCGATGCAGGCTCAACGCGCCGGTTGGTCAGGACGGCGCCTGCAAACTGGCGAAAAATCCCAGGCTAATCGAATTCCTGTGGAACGTCACGCAGGAACACCGGAAGATCGGTTGCCAATGGCGTGACCCCCGCCTGGTACATCATGTCGCCGACAAACCCGCGGTGATAGGTGCCGTGATTCACGACGTGCAGAATCATTTCGTTGCATGTCATGACGCCCTCGCCACCGCCGATAAAATTGAAGTGAATTGATCGATCGAGATCTTCGGGCGACATCCCGTTAGCGAAGCCGACGTACCACTCGTCGAGCGCCCGGACCACATCCCACAGTTCATCCAGGGGCGGGTGATCAGATGTATTGCGGGCTGTATAGCCATGCTTGCGTCCTTGAATGTGCGCCTGAAACACGGAGTCTATGACGTAGACGTGATTGAGCGTGTGTACCATGTTTCCGAAGCGCGTCGTCCGTTGCCGGACAGCCTCTTCGTACGGCAGACCCATCACCATCGAGAAGACAAGTTCATTGGCCCAAGCTTTGTAGCGGGTCAACATTCGGATAGTCTTTGTAGCGGTCATGGTTCCCTTCTATGGCACGAATCGAATGGCAAGCCTGCAAGCGACCGGTTGACCGCTCACAGGTCTTGTGCATCTGGATTATTTAACTCGACGATGGTCGTTATCTGGCCTTCGTCCGCCGATTGTCGATGATCCAGGTGACTGTGTCGAACGTCTCAAACTGGCCGGCAGAGGTCCGAAGGCCTCATTGTGAAGAAAACATTGCGTTGAGTTTCGGCCAACATCAATACCGAGGAAAGGCTGCAGCGGTCCGAACAGCTCTTTAG